>JAZLLK010000070.1:0-3814 GCA_045598105.1 Bacteroidales bacterium
ATAATATCCCCATACGGAGCATAGAGAAAACTTTGTACTACAGATTGTTGTGCGTCCGTTACATACATAGTGGAGGACAAGTGGTTGGGGTGGTAGTAGTAAACGGCATTGTTGTCGCCGGTTGCTTGCAAAAATTCCAATGGAAATACATCTCCCTCTTGCATGTCCGTAGGTTCATCATACAAGTGCTGTCCTATGGCATTGCGTAAAATTTCCTTTGTATCATGTCGGTAATTAAGCAATTCTTGGTCGTTTTCCACGGATATAGGAACTTGTTGTTCTCCTAAACGGCTAGCTATCCTTTCTGTTCCGTTATAGTAATGCTTGGTATATTCTCCGTTTTGGTTAAAGTTTAGATACGTGTTCGGATAAAACATCGCATTTTGCACCATGGGTTGTATGGGTTGGGGCTGGCCGTTAAGCGTTAGTACCATGTTACTATTTTTTATCCTTTTCATTTTGCAAAGATAACACATTTTTTATAACTACTATACAAATTTACGGAATTACTGTACTATTCCTTGGATTCCAAAATTGGTATAAGTAAAATAACCTGTTCACTTTCTTTTACATTATAACAAGGTGAATTGTAAATCCATGAACTTAAAGGTATAACTGATTTAATCCATTCTGTATTAGTAAAAACACAAATTCCCTTTTTAATTTTTAAGGGATAATAATACATTTTATCATTGACTATCACCTTATTTTCAAAATCAATTACCTTTTCTGCCGTAAATGTGCTATCATCACTATGAGATAACGTATATTCTATGGGTTCTCTATATTCTGCCTTCTTGAACAATGGCAATATATAGTTCATGACAAATAATTTATCCCAAATAATAATATAATTTACAGTCTTAAAAGGCATTAATTCTGAATAACAATTAATTTCCCATTCAAGCAAATCTCTACGAGTTCTTATACAACTACAAGTTTCTTTGTGTTTGTATCTTATCAATTCATTTGAATATGTATATGTTGCACAAAATAACACATTAGAGTCTAAAGAAGTAATAAACGGGCTATGCATTCTTATATTTTCTGCGTAAATAGAAAATGTATCTTGCCCTAATGCTTTATATGAATATAAAAGCATAAAAATAATAATTGTTGAAAATTTTGTTGTCCTTTTCATTTTTCTATCTCCCTATCTTTTTGTAACCAGGTTTATCACCTGCCCAGTATTTAAAATATGAACGAGTATCCACATCATAGACTTTCAGCGTTTGAACCTTTTCGGAATATCTTTTAGCAACCTTGTGATCTCCTTCTCCATAAGAAGGAGTTATCCATGGAGCATAAGAGTATCCCGACGGAAATGGAAGAGAACCAGATGGATGACTATGTGTGTGTTCATAAATAGTTCCCCCTTCGCTTAAAACAGCTTCAACATATGGAAATAAATAACCTGTATTCCTATTTGAACGATTAGTTCCTATAACATTAAATTCCTTTCCATCTGAGGAAAGTCCATTAATAGTTTCCCACTCAACCCTAGTATTTTCTGCAAGAAATTCAAATATTTCAACTCTGGATGAATTATCTTTTGTATCAATTTGTGTCGCATTTTTATCTTGCGACCATCCAGTAATGGTACCTGCTTCAAAGTTTTTAGAACTCGCGATTACTTTTTTAATTCCTTCTCTATCATATTTAATATTCCCTTTCCTATCGGTTTTAACGATGCGAACAATGTCAGCATTTTTATTATCAATAATATTTACTTTTTTTCCGTTTTTATCAAACTCATATTCGTCCATCCCCGTTGGATCAACCTTGTTTACGGGATTGTTTCCGCAATAGGTATATGGAGAATGCCAAAAATATTTCTCAAATAAAGGATCCCTGCTGGTGAACACCGGCGGTTTGTAGTAGCGGGCTTCATAGTAGTACATTCCTGTTTCTTCGTCGAGCTCTTTGGCGTTGAAGGTGTATTTGGGCAGCACGTTGTTGCCGAAGGTGGCGTTGTACTCGGTGGTGATTTCGCCAAAGGGTGCGTAGAGGAAACCTTGGGTCACGGTGCGGTTTTGGTCGGTTACGAATGCCGTTGAACCGAGGTGGTTGGTGTGGTAGTAGAAGATGTCGTTGGAAGAGCCGGCGGATATCAGCACGTTGACGCCTGTTGCGGGAGTTTCTGCGTTATAGCCATATATAGAAACAAGCTCCTGCAACTCGCTGCGGAACAGCCAACATATCACCAGTTTTGCCTCGCCGTTTACTACGGTCTTTGTATGTAAAACGATTTCCAAAGATAACTTTCTTTCTCTATTGTAATATTCCACCATTTCTAAATCCGAAGTTTATATATTTCAATCTTTTATTTCTATCAAAATAAAATTCCATACACTCTTTGTCTATAGAATCTGTTATCCATAATAATTGATACCCAATATTTGTATCTGGATAATGCGTCCAATTTGCATCAACTTCAGTTATATAATTATTGCTTACATTATAGTATTTGCAAAACTTTTGTATTGTTGTTTTTCTATTCAGTTGTTTATCATAAAAAAAATATTACTTATTTTACACAGTTCAAAATTAATACTATATAATTGTACAGAATCTTTATATTTAAAATATTCTAGACCATTATTTTGATATACTAAAATGGGGATACGGTATTTTCCCTTATTTTTAACAGAATCCTTGTCTGTTATTAACAATAGTTCATAGGTTCTATCTGGTTCACCGTACTTTTTTATCATTCTAAAATATGATTCAGAAGAAATAATATTTTTTATAGAGAAATCATCAAACAGAATATAATTATCAAATGTTTCTTCAGAAAACGATTTTTTATTTGTGATTCGTTTACAACTGAATAATAAAATAATTAAACAACAGATTATTACAATTTTATTCATAATATGATTTTGTATATTTCTCAAGGTATCTTGCTTCAAATCCGATTAATAATCTGCCTATTTCATTTTTCGCACCTTCAGATGGTTGATTAAATATATGATTATATTGGTCGCCATAATCTTTATTTGTGAAAAATTTTGGTTGTTGAGGATTCCCTATTTTGGAAAATCGCATACTAAACGAAGCATTATATGCTGTAACATTCATGCGTTCCCCGTTTATCAAAGGAATCTGTGTCAATCCGTAAACTTTCATACAAGATGCATCACCTGTGTTTCCCGGCAAGCCTTGAATAAATTGATTCATATCCGTTACATCATTGCCTCTTACATTATCGCAAAGCAGGGCAAACATCACGTGATAAACCTTTTGTGCATCGGTGGCATTATTCCAATTCAACTTCAATACGTCATTGTATTTTCTGCCCGTATTATTGGTAACGGATTTTGAAACAGCCTCTCCCGAGATGCGTGTTCCTTCTTTTACATTGCTTACGCCTGCCTTTTTGAAAATAGCATCAGCACATGCTTTCGTAACATTGTATTGTCGTTGAAAACTTGCCTTGCTATCGCCTTTTTCTGCCACATAACTCACTTCACCGCTTTCGGTAATTTCCGGTTGCCATGTCATACATCCCGTGGGGTCCACATACTTCACCGGATTATTGACACAATAAGCGTACGGGCTCATCCAGAAGTATTTCTCAAACATCGGATCCCGTGAAATAAACGTTGGCGGGGCCATATATCTCGCTTCGTAGTAGTACATGCCGGTTTCTTCGTCTAACTCCTTGGCGTTAAAACTGTACTTAGGAATCACAGAAGAACCAAAGTTTACATTATATTCTGTAGTAACTTCACCAAACGGAGCATACAAAAAGCCCTGTGTTATTGTAGCATTGTTATCTGTCACAAATGCAGTAGAGCCTAAGTGGTTAGGA
>JAZLLK010000071.1:0-28471 GCA_045598105.1 Bacteroidales bacterium
CCATGCTGTACCGGGTGCAGAGGTGAAAGTGTGAGTATTTTTGTCAAAATTCTCACTGCCTATAACCACGGCCTGAGCATTCGCTATTTGCAGCGATAGTATTAAACCGCAAAATAGCATAAAAAATTTCTTCATACTACAATATTTAAGTTCTTGCCTACTCACTTACGGGCTTTTCGGCATACTCCACAAAAATAGTCTGACAAAGTTATACATATTTTTTGTAATCACTATGTGTGTTTGGGCTTTTTTTATTGAGAATTTATTAACACAGTGCATATACACATGTAAATAAATAAGATATCGCTAATTTTGCTTGTTCTAATGAAGTCCGTTCACTTATGTTGTGGCTTTTTTTGACAAAAAAAAGCTTTTTACAGGCTTAAAAAATAAAAAATGCTACCTTTGCACATTGTATAAAAAAGAAGAAAAATGTTGTTGTTTTATGCACCGGATATAATGGGAAGTACCTATGTGCTTCCGGAAGCGGAAAGCAAGCACGCTTTGAAGGTAATGCGACTAAAAATAGGAGATGAAATATATCTTACTGACGGAGCCGGTAATATGTATTGCACCCGCATAGTTAATAACGATATCAAGGCCTGTATGGTAGAAGTAGTGCGCAAGGAATCTCATTATCAGCCTTTGAATTATCAGTTGCATATAGCCGTGGCCCCCACCAAAAATACTGACAGATTGGAATGGTTTGCAGAAAAGGCTGTAGAAATAGGTGTAAGCCGCATATCTGCCATAGTGTGTGATAATTCCGAGCGGGTAAGCGTGAAGGCCGACCGCCTGCAACGGATAATGATAGCCGCTATGAAACAGTCGCTCAGAGCCTATGTGCCACAGCTGGATGTAAATGTGCCGTTTAAGGATTTACTGCTGTCCTATCAATATGTAAATGTGCCTAAACTCATAGCCTATTGCGGAGCATCACCTGTCCCTAAAGTCCCATTAAAACAGGCTGTGCGCCCCGGTGAGCCGGCTTTAGTGCTTATAGGACCGGAAGGCGATTTTTCTGAAAAAGAATTTAATATGGCTTTAGAACAGGGTTTTACTCCTATTACTCTGGGTAATATGCGTCTGCGTACCGAATCAGCCGCACTCTTCGCCTGCGCTACGTTTGGCGTAATTAACCAATAGTTTATTTTTTGAAATACTATATGTCTTATGGGGCACCTTATATATAGTTTTTTTACGTATGCGTATATGAAAAAACGCAAGCATATTCATGCTTGCGCTATGTCGTAAGTATAACTTACTTTATATTCCCCGGAGGTACCAGACGGATTCGAACCGCCGTAAAAGGTTTTGCAGACCTCTGCCTAGCCCCTCGGCCATGGTACCATCATTACAAAGTGCAAAGGTACATAAAAATTCAATATAAAAGGTAAAAAATGCTTAAAAAATATATATAGCTGTTAATTAATTTGTTATCTCTCTAAAAACAGGTATTGCTCTGCTCTCATTGCCCGGCATGTAGTAGCTGAGCGGTTGTACTATGCGGTCAAAAACGAAGAATTGACATAAAAATATCTCCTTGGTGTTACCATTGATAACCGCATAAAACTTGTCTTTATTGTAAGCCGATATAAAATCCATATTGTATTCATAGTTGGCCGTGTCTAATACCGTATTGATACGATACATGGTAATGGTGGTAGTGTGTTTTTCAATATCGGTAATGCTTACCTCTTTGAATTTATTGCTCAGTACGGCTGCCTTTTCCTCCGCACTTAACTCCATATCTTCCATTTCATAGTTCAAATTCCTATAGTCAGATAAATGGTCCAGTAATTTGAGCGTATCATAAGCGGGTATTTGCATGCCGTTGGCTGCAAATAGGTTAAAATGCCTCCCATTACCTTTCATTATTGTAAAACTTTCCTCCGCATTTTCATAATCAGTAATGCTTACCTTCTGTATTTTTGACATTTTCAGTTTTACTATATTGTGCGTACGCCAAGAGTCTTCTAAAGGAGAATACTTAGGCCGTACAAAGCCTCTAAACCCCGGTAAATATACTACGCAGGGTATTTTGGCCCCATCGAGTAAGGCATAGTTGCCTAAGTTATCCATGGTTTGCTGCCCTATGTAATATCTTTTGATTTTATTGCACTTCCATAAGTGCAGTTTACCTATGTTAATATGATAATCACTATAGAATATTTCCACCTTCACCGAGCCTGTTGCCATACGCTTGTTTATATTTTCTCTGGCCGATTTGGCCACAGGCGATTTTACACTTATATTGGCTATGCAGTTGAGCAAGTCCTCTATATTATTAGGCATTACATCGTATTTCCCATTCAGCATCCACCCTTTGTCGGTTTTTTCCAATAGTACATTGTGTTGGTCTGCATCAGCCAAAAATATTTTGTTTATTGCGGCCGTATCTGCTACGGCAAAGCTTTTTACAGCTTTGTCCATAGTGCCCGAAGAGGAACGGGAAACCATTAATATTACAGCTATTATTACTAAGGCACCACAACTGGCAGCCAGTATCCATGTTCTATTCTCTTTTTTCATTCGAATTATTTATTACTATATTTTATTTTTCTGGTAGTGAGTAGTATGCCGCCAAGCAAGGCTATCAGCACTAAGGGTAATGCCATATTGAGTGTTTGCCATAAAGTACGTTGCTTGAGTATGCGATCTTTGTTTAATAGTCTCATTTTAAAGTCTTTGGTTCTTACTTGGGCAATGTCTTCATCATCACACAGGTAGTTAACGGCATTGAGCAGGAAATTCTTGTTGGCAAATACGGTGTTGGTGTGCTTGTCATACCCTAGCGGATATACAAAGTTGTCAGGCCCAAACTGATTCTTTATCATGTCTCCATCCGCTACAAATACCATTTTGGTAGGCTTAGATACATTTATGATATCCAAATCCTTTACATGCTCACCTTGTAAATCAGTATAAAGTGATTTAAATTCTCCTTCTACCAATACACTCACCGGCATGTATTGGTGGCTGAATTGACGGATGTCAGCTCTGCGTTTGAGTACTTCCAAACTTATAATGGCCGGCGTATTTATCACCTTGGTGTTTTGTGAAGTGGTAAGCAGTACCGTTTTTTGTAAACCGGTATTGCCCGCTCCCACAGTGTCAATGGAACTGATAAATTCACTGCGGAGCAAACTTAAATTATTCACTATAGGATGCTTGGCATAAGGGGTAATAATGGGAAAATAATAAAAAGGTATCAATTTGTATTGGTTTTGCCCGGCTATAGCTTCGCCATTGTTTACAGGTATGGCCAATGCATTCAAATCCTGCAATAAATTAGTATTGAAGCGTACCCCATAGCGGAAAAACATGTCGTCTAAGTTTAAATCTCTGGGTAAACAAGGCATTTCAGGATAGTTATACATGCTGTCTATTTCGGCTATTACAGGGTCCACATACCATAGTATTCGGCCTCCCCGCATCACATATTGGTCCAGCAGAAATTTGTCATATTCGCTGTACTCCTGTATGGGCTTGGCTATAATGAGCAGGTCGTATTTATTGCCTTTTATGCTATAATCACCGCTAAGCGTATCTTTTACGTCTAACTCAAATATATCCGATATTCTGCCGTTAAGTACTACCGAATCCACTTCATAAAATTGGGCTATGGCCATGGCCGCCTTCAGTACTTCCCAATTGGTAAGTTCTCCGTGCCCTTTCAAAAATGCTACCTTGGCATGCTGCTGGTGCGTTATACGCCTTATGGCATTGCCTACATTGTATTCCAGCTTTTCTATGGAATATTTAATAATGTCCTCTCGCCGGGTAATAAGCCCTTCATCGGCATCTGCCAGCTGCACGGGTACATCCATACCCTGATAGTTCACCAGTGCACCCGGCACCACATAGTGTGTGCTTACACCATCGGCCTCCATCGATTGTATGGCCTGAGGCCGTAACCCCTTTTGATATAACTCACCATATATGGCGTTCAACTCTTGCGGACTCTTGTTCCTGGCAGGATCTATGAATTCATATTCTATGTTGTCACTATATGCCCGCATTTCGTCTAATAACTCACGCGTTTTGAGCGATAGCTCTGCAAAATCGGCAGGCAAATTTTTGCCGTCTAAATATACCTTTACATATATTACATCGTCCAAACGATGTAGCATGTCCTTGGTGGATTGGGATAAGGTAAAACGCTTTTCGGCCGTGAGGTCAAAGCGGTGAAATACAAATGCCGATATAATGTTTACTGCTATGATAATAAGCAACATAATGGCAAATTGTACCAAATGGTCTTTCTTTATATTTATGTGCTTGTGTGCGTTCATGTCTGTTATGTGTGCGTTTATTGTATGTTTACCATTTTCTGCTTTGCATTTTTAAGCGGGAAAGCATTAAAAACAAAACTATAACACTTATAAAATATATAATGTCACGTGTGTCAATAACACCACGACTTATAGATGCGTAATGATGCTCTATGCCAAAGTATTTTATTATTAATCCCACATGACCGAATATGTTAAAAGAATATATAAAGTCAAATCCCAGCCATACTACAAAACATAGCAGTACCGCTAATATGAATGATATTATTTGACTATCGGTAAGTAACGAACAAAACATGCCTATGGCGGCAAAGCCTGCTCCTAAAAATAATAATCCTAAATATGACCCCCACATAGCTCCCATATCCACATTGCCTTGCGGATAACCTAGCAGATATATGGTGAACACATATATAAGCGTGGGAAATATAGATATAAATACCAGCACCAGTGAGGCAAAGTATTTGGCCAATATTATTTGCCAATCACTCAATGGCATGGTGAGCAGTATTTCCATGGTGCCTACACGCTTTTCCTCCGCAAACGAACGCATGGTAATAGCCGGTACCAATAGTAAAAATACTATGGGCGCCAATGAAAATAGTGAACTTAAATCAGCATATCCCCTGTCCAATATATTATACGACATGGGAAATACCCATAAAAATAAGCCCGTGAGACATAAAAATACGCCCATTACCACGTAGCCTATGGTAGAGTGGAGAAAAACTTTTATCTCTTTGACAAATAAACTATACATATATTATTGCAAAATATTGATATACTATTAGTTATTGTATAATTAGTGCATATAAGCACAAATAGCAAAGATAACATTTTTTTATGATATGTAGCCTATATTTTTTTGCAGCCGACGCAGTATCACTTAAAAATAAAAAAAACAAGAGCCTGCCATAAGAAGAACTGCTCTTGTTTTTTGGAAAAAATAATTAGATTAATTAGTGGTATGAATATTGTTATTACTTGTTATACTTCTGCCATACACATAGTGTCAATAGCAAATTCTTCACTACCCGTAGCCGTGTCAGCCGGTACATTGGACGTGTCATATATGTCTGTAGTGTCAGCCGGCTTGTTCGTTTCTTTTTTTATTGATTTTATTCCCAGCCACGTGCATATTATAATAGCTATGATACTGAATATAATGTAGCCTATGAGTATTTTATTGCTGTATTTTTTCATTTTCCTGAGTGTTATATTGGTTATACAATTGTTCCATATCCTGCATGCTTATTCCCAGCCATTGCATGTTCTTAAATATTATAGGCAACTCCTGCTCCATGAAACGAACCCTGCGCTGCCCCGTAATGTGCGTTATGGCATCCTCGTTTACATAAAATCCTATACCTCTGCGATTGCTTATAATGTTTTCTCTTACAAGGTAATCATAAGTTCGCATAATGGTATTGGCGTTTACCTCCATGAGTACGGCCAATTCCCTTACCGATGGTATTTTTTCACCTGCTTTCCACTTATGTGACAATATGTATTCACATATAGTGTCTGCTATTTGCAGGTAAATAGATGTTGCGTTCCTGAATTCCATTATGCCTCCGTTTCCCTTAGTTTAAAGTAAGCTGTAACCCACATTATTAATATATGTATGGTGCCCCATATATAATATGTTGCCAATCCCGATAAATTGATTGGCCATGTCCCATAATATACAGGCAGGAGGTATTCCGATAAATTGTTTTCTATAAAATGTTTGCCTACATTAATTGTTATTATGCATGCAAGCAGGCTTATGCCACATGATATAAGTGTGGTGGTAATAATAGGGTGTTTTTTACAGTATAGTGAGCCTACCATGTAGGTAGAAGCTGTTGTTAACCCTGCAAATATCCACCCTGCCAATTCTCTATTATATGATTGTAAATTTATATCAGAATATATATAGTATATAAAATACCCCATAGCAGTAGCTGCTATGAGCAGTATAGGTACATATATGTGGGATAGAATTATTTTGGATGCTAATTTTTCTATAGTGCAGGCCGGCAATGACAAATAATGTATGCTGTTGGTTTTGGAATGTATGGTGTGAAAACACCCCGATGCATAGGCTATTACCGAGCATATGGCTATAAAAATAGGAAACAGGGTAGCCTCCTGTGAGAGGTAACATAGAAGTAGGGTAATGAGCATTTGTATAAGAAAACGACCTATTTCCCGTTTCCAATTGGTTCTAAAATATGTGTTGTGCAATAATGCTATATTGCGAAATGAAAATTTACTGTTCATAATACGTTTTTTTATTGGTTAAATATATTTTTTATTCTTTCGGGGCAGGTAATGGTAGCATTGAATAGCAATTCTAAATTTACCTGACTATCAATGTGCTCGCTGTTTTCCCGTACTGTCAACACGCCTTCTATACCTTGCTCGCTGTAAAGTACTCCTTCCATGTTGTCCTGTATGTGTTCCACCTGAAAGACCAATTTCTCGCTTATGCGTTCATTATCCTCATTCAGTAGTATTTGGCCATGGTCCAGTATAATAGTGTTGTCTATAAGGCTGTGAAGATCCCTCACCTGATGCGTGGATATTATAATTAGCCTTTCACTATCTGCCGCTTCTGCCATAACCCGTCTAAAACAACTTTTTGACGGTATGTCCAGCCCGTTGGTGGGTTCATCAAATATAAGCAACGGTGTGTGTGTGGCCAATGCAAAGGCTATGTGTACCTTCTTCTTTTGCCCCAATGATATCTTCTGTAGTGATTTGTCGGTTTCTTCTATTTCAAATATGCGTAAATATTGCATAAAATCCTCCATGCTGAATAGCGGATAAAATGCACCATACATTTTGGCAAAACTGAGCACCGATACGTCATAAGAGGCTATTTCCTCCGGTAAAAAATAATATTGAGCCATAGTATGGCTGCTGCGCTTTTCTACAGGCTCACCCTGCAATGTTATTCGGCCCGCATTGGCGAACCTAAGCCCGGTCATGAGCTTAAGTAAGGTGCTTTTTCCGGCACCATTCTTACCCAGCAAACCGTAAATCTTTCCCGGTGTAAGCTCCATACTCAGGTGCTCAAATAGGGTGTGTTTGCTGTCATAAGCAAATGTAATGTCTGTAATACTTACCATGTTTTATTATTTTATGATTTTTAATGTTTTTATTTATTGTATTACTGTGTTAGTGTATTAGTACACTGCAAAGGTATAACAAATAATAATAGGATGATTAAAAAAAGGAAAATTTTTTTATTACTGAAAACAAGATGTTTACGTAATACTTTGGACGCTTTTTTTATTGTATCACCTGTTTTAGTGGCTTGGTTTTGGCATAAAAAAAGCGTTATTTGAATATTTTTCAAATAACGCTTAAGTGTTGTTTTGATAGAGTTAATGGTTTTTATTGGGGTAGGAAGGCGGATTATACACTTTGTTCTACATTCCACACAAATGCTCTTACGCCTATTTCTTTGTTCCTGTTATCCAGTTTTTGTACCGATTCCAGTAACTCTTTTACCTGATTGTCATTTACTACGGTAATTACAGCTGAGTTCATTTCAGGCCATGTGTGGGTGCCCTGACGGGGCTCTCCGTCATGGGTGCCGCGGCCCTGTACATCTTCCCAATAGGTATAACCTCGTATGTTTAAGCGGTCCAGCATGTAATATATACGTTCGGTATTAGCTTGATTGAATACTATGAATACTGCTTTCATATATTTATTTTTTTTTGTTTGCTTTTTTTGTCTTTGGGTAAAACCATCAGTAGCCGTAGGGCTACTGATGGAGGGTTATTTACTATTGTTGTTGTTTGTTTGGTTATTGTTTTCAGCATTGTTGACGGGTAATTGTGCGTCCATGAATACGAATTTTGATTGTATCTCCTTCACTTTGTCTCTTTCACCCTGTTTGCTGGTAACAGCATATAATACAGGTACTACTATTAAGGTAACTATGGTAGATACCAGCAAGCCTCCTATTACCACTATACCCATGGGAACCCACATTTCAGAACCTTCACCTGTGCTTAGGGCCATAGGAACCATACCTAATATGGTTGTGAAGGCGGTCATTAATACAGGCCGCAAACGGGACTCTCCCGAAAGGGCTATGGCTTCATTCAGTTCGTAGCCTCTGTCACGCATAAGGTTAATGTAGTCCACCAGCACTATACCGTTTTTCACCACTATACCTACCAGCATTATTACACCTAAGGCACCTATCATATCCAATGAGGTACGCGTAATAAGTAAGGCCAATATTACACCTGTAATAGCATATGGTACGGCCATCATAATAATAGCAGGCTTGGTAAACGATTCAAACTGTGAGGCCATAACTATGTACACCAATATAATAATGAGGCCTAATAGCAAGCCTATATTGCTGAATGTTTCCTGTTGGTCTTCATAACTGCCTGCCAGTCGTACTGATATACCCGATGGTATGTTTATGTCACTTATGCTTGATTCTATGGCTGTAGCCAATTCTCCCAATGATTTATCCTGCGGGTACACTTTTACCGCTACCATACGCTGACGGGCTTTCCTATTTATGGTAGGAGGTGCCCAATATTCTTCCAAATGAGCTATTTCATTCAGTTTTACAAGTCCCGTAGCGGTGGGTATGGTAAGGTTTTCTATTAAGGTAAGTGTGTTTCGGTTCTCTTCTTTTAATCTTACCACTATGTCGTATTCATCACCGTCTTCTTTCAGGTAGCCGGCTGCCATACCATTTACACGATTACGCACGTATGATGATATGGTGGCTGAAGTAAGCCCGTGGCGGGCTGCCTTTTCTTTGTCCACCACTATCTTCAGTTCCGAGCGGTCCTTGTCACGGCTTATGGTTATGTCACGTGCATCAGGTACGCTGTCACGTACTCTCTGCTTAATGGTTTCTGCCAATATGTTGGTTTGGTCAAAACTGTAACCATATATTTCCACATCTACCGTGCTGGCGCCACCGGGACCTCCATTGGAGGATATATTGGCTGTGTAGTCTATAATTTCAGGATACAAAGCCATTTCATTTCTTAGCACTTCGGCTATTTCAAATATGGTGCGTTTACGCTCATATTTTTTGTTACATACCACGGTCATGCTTATTTTATTGTTGGTAGTGGAAGTAAACAGTGACGATATACCGGCATTATCATTGGAACCGGCAGTGGTGGATATTAAGCGTATTTCAGGTGCCAGTTCGGCAAAACGCTTTTCCAACTGGCGGGCCGTTTTCAGCGTTTCTTCTATACGGGTGCCTCGCTGGAGCTCGGCTGTAACCGTTAATCGTCCGTTATCACTCTTTTGCATAAAGTCACTACCTATGGCTCCCAAAAATACCGGTATGAGTGATACTGCAAATATGGATGTGGCTACTATAAGGGTAAGTGCCTTGTGATTAAGACAGGCACGCAGTGCATTGGCATAAAAACGGTCCACCTTGTCCAGCAGTTTTACCACGTTGCGGTCGTACCAGCCTTCCTTTTGCCCGGCTACTACTACTATACCGTCTTTGTTAATACGGCTTTTCTTTGGCTTTAACAGTTTGGAGCATAACATGGGCGTAAGCGATATGGCCACTGTGGTAGAAGTACATACCACTATGGTGATTATCCAGCCTAACTCTTTAAACATAATGCCGGCCATGCCCGAAAGCGTGGTGAGCGGTACAAATACCACTACTATAACCAATGTGGTAGCTATAACCGATATCCACACCTCATTGGTAGCATATATGGCCGCTTCTCGCGGCGATGAACCGCGGTCAATATGCCTGGTTATGTTCTCTAATACTACTATGGCATCATCTACCACCATACCTATGGCTATACTCAATGAACATAGTGATACTATATTTAATGAACTATCTACAAATTTTAAGTAAATGAATGATACTATAAGCGCTATAGGAATGGTAAGCCCTATTATAATGGTTGCTCTCCATCGGCCTAAGAAGAATAATACCACCAATACCACAAATAGTAGAGCATATAGTACTGATTCCTCCAATGAACGAATAGAATTTTCTATGTTGTCCGATGAATCATATATTACATCTATATCTATATCGGCCGGTAAGTTCCTTTTTATTTTCTTCATTTCCTTACGCAGGTCCTTACATATTTGTACCGTGTTGGCACCGGTCTGCTTGGTAATGATTAATCTTACACCATCTTTCCCGTTAATTTTTTCATCCAGGCACAGGTCTTTAATAGTATCTTTTACGGTAGCTATGTCACGTACAAATACCTGCTTGCCGTCGGCAGTGGTGGTTACGGGTATGGCTTTAATTTCGTCACTTTCTATGTACTCACTGCGTACCTGCAATTGGTATTGCTCCTTGTCCATTTTTACCGTACCCGATGACAGGTTAAGGTTGTTGCCCGATACAGCGGCACCTACTGTTTCTAATGGTATTTTATAGGCATCCAGCTTTTCCTGATCTATATCTACATATACATATCGTTCCGGCTCGCCCGAAAGCGATATGTTGCCTATGCCGTTTACCATGTTCAGCATGGGTATTACCTCGTCATTCAATATTTTTTCCAATCCGGCATAACTTTCTTTGGCCGTTATGGCATATTGAATAATAGGCATGGATGAAGAACTGAATTTAAAAATAAAAGGGTTGGAACAGCCGCTTGGTAAGTTGTCTTTGGTTATATCTACGTACGAACGTACATCGTTGATTACTTCGTCCATGTCAGTTCCCCATTCCAATTCCAGAGTAACCACCGATATGTTATCCTTGGATACGGAGGATAGTTCTTTTAAGCCGTCTACCGAGTTTAAACTATTCTCCAATACCTTGGTAACATTGGTTTCTATTTCACTGGCATTGGCACCCGGATAGGTTGTCATAACCGAAATGTAGGGAGGCTCCATTTCCGGAAATTGGTCTATAGGTAGCTGTGTGTAACAATATATACCTACTATTAATACAGCCGCAAATATCAAAACTGTTGATATAGGTTTGTTAATCGCTGTTTTGTAAATACTCATTTCAAAAAAATGTTTAAATTATAATAATATTATTCATTTTTTATATCTTTTTTGGATGGAGACGTTACCACGTCCAGTTTCACCCCGTCAACCAAACGCTCCTGACCTGTAATTATCAGGTCCATGCCTTCTTCTATGTCGTCGCTGATAATTTCTACATATTCGTTGAAGCGTTGTCCCATGGTTATGCCTATACGTTTGGCTTTGCCGTTATCGTTTACAAATACATAACGCTCGTTTGAGCCTATCAGTTTCATTACCGCAGAGTATGGCGCCAGTATGGTTTGGGCTTTGCCTAAACTTAATGTGGAGGTTACATACATACCCGGACGAAGAACTTCCTTGGCATTGGGTATTTTTACTTTCACTTTAAAGGTGTGGGTGTTGGGGTCTATAGTGGGATATACTATTTCTATATTACCTGCAAAGGTCTGCTCGGGATATATTTCCGATTTTATTTCCAACGGCATGCCTTTTTGCACCATAGGATAGTATGTTTCAGGTATGTTAATGTGGGTTTTAAGCGTTTGTACCTGGGTGAGCGTTAATATAGGAGCACCGGTGTACATTTCACCGTTTTCAAAGTTTTTGGCCGATATCACACCGGCAAATTGTGCTTTTACATAAGTGTTGGCTTCTATGAATTCCAGGTTCTCTTTCAGCTGGTCATATTGGGCTTTTAATTGGTCGTAGCTTTGTTGCGAAGCACTTCCCGAAGCCTTTAATGCCGTTACTCGGTCCAATTCGGTTTTGGTGGAAGCCAAAGTAATTTTGGAAGTGTTATATTGTGTTTGCTCCATGCGTAAGAGCTGTTGGCCGGTGCTTACACGGGAACCTACTTCCACATATATTTTTTCTATGTGCCCGGTTATGGATGGCGATATGTTCATTTGCTCATATCCTTCCAATACCCCCGAAAATGTTAATATACGGGATATGGTGTCCTGCTTGAGGGTAAGTGTTTCTACTTTTTCTACTTTTTCTTTTTCGGTTGCTTCGGTCTCGGTGGATGTACATGCACTCATGCTGCATATAAGCAAAGCGACTAATGATAATTTAAATATATTTCTCATTTTATTTGTATGTAATATATGTTACTTATTTAATAATTTTTCTAATTCCGATTGGGCACTTAGCAGGGATATAATGGCTTGTATATAGTTGGTTTGTGCAGAAATAAGAGTAGTGCTGGCCTGGGTGAGTTCCATGGCCGATGAAGCTCCTTGCTCAAATTTTCTTCCTATGCTTTCAAATACCCTGCGTGATACATCTATATTGTCACGTTGCGTGTTGTAGTCTTCCACGGCAGAGCGAAGGTTGTATTTTAATTGTTTCTCCTGTATGCGTAGCCCGTCTTCTGCATCTTGAAAACTATTCAGGCTCTTTTGATAGTCTATACGTGAAGCCTTTATTTTCATGGCATACATGGCCGATGAAAATATGGGTATGCTTACCGATACACCTACCAAATTAGGCGGAGTCATGTTAAAACCTTCCGATTTGCCAAAGTACGACTTGGCTGAATATTGATAGTATGCACTTACCGAAGGTAATACACTCATAGTGGTGAGCCGTAGCTGCTTTTTGCTTAAGTCGGTGCTCATTTTTAATAACTGATAATCATAATTATTATCCATGTTGAAATTCATATTGAGCAAGTCCTCACAGGCCTGTGCGCTAATGAGCGTTTCTATATTGTCAGTAAGCGTAATTTGGGCATCTACATGGAGCCCTAATTGTAACCGCATGCTGTTATACAGCATTTCCAGTGAACGATGTGACGCATTAATGCTGTTTTGCATAGAGGCTACCTGCACCGAAAGCTGGTCCACATCAGTTTGCTCCAAGGCACCTGCCAAATAAGCATTTTCGGTAATGGAGTATAGGTTCTTTAAGTTAGCCATGCTGGAGTCCAAAAGTGTCATGGTTTGCTCCATGGCTAATATAGAAGCATATAGTATTTTTACCTGTGAACGTATGTCCTGATCATTCTTATTAATGGTTATTTTGGTCATGTTAAGGGCTACCTTACTTATAATGGAACTCACTATTTGTGCCCCGGAAAGTGATAATGAAGCCGTAATACCTATGGTTCCGGAAGGATTCATGGGTATTTCCATGCCCGACATGGATAATTTATAGCCGCAATAGTTGGTGTAGTCAAAGGATGCATTTACCTGAGGTAGCATAGTAGCTATGCTTTGCCATTGGTTGGCCTCGGCCTTTTGAACGTCTAATGAAGCATTGGTCATGCTTCTGTTGTGGTCAATGGCATATTGCTCGGCTTCCTTCACCGAAAATGAGTAACTGTTTTGTGCTTCTTGCGCTGTAACAGCGGTAATTATGCCTGCAAAGCCCATAATCAGGCATACCCTTTTTGCCATTCTGCTTATTATAGAACTCATCTCTTTTTAGATATATATGTGTTAATGTTATTAATGATTGTTTCTTTTTCCTGTTCTATGGTGCTATTGAGTATTCTTATGCCTTTAGGCGTGCACATACCTTTAAGTACTACTATGAATATAGTGTAAAATATGTCACTGCCCGAATAATTGTATTTTAATACCCCTTCCATGGTTTCCTTACGGGATGACGTGAGTATTATTGACATAAGCGATGCATTGATGTTGCTGTCAAATATGCCTTCCTCTTGCCCACGCTCTATCATGTGCTGCAATATCTCCCTTGATTCACGTGAATGCGTTTCCACTATAGAGGTGTATATATCAGGATAGTACTTTTTTACCTCATATATAAATCGACTGTATTTATTCATCGAATTATTTAATTCTATGTCGCTTACAGGTAGTATCATGCATATCACATTGGATTGCATTTTGGCATGATATTGCTTCAGCTTCTCCTTCTTGCAGTTCATGGCATATTGGGTACATTCTGATATTAAATCCTCTTTACTGGAGAATATACCATATAAAGTACGCTTGGATATTCCTACTAAACGGGATAATTCATCCGTACTTATTTTCGTGCCTTCCGTAAAAAATATTTCAGCACACCGTTTGGTTACTTCTTCTTTTGTCATTTAGTTGTATTTTGAGTATGGAAACTAAAAAAACCAAAACAGTTTCCATTGTACCTTTAACGAGCAAATATTGTGCCTTATTGTGTGAAAAAGGTAAAAAAAATAAAAAAAAATCAACAGATTGATATATAGTATAAAAAACAAAAATTACGTAGCCGATATTGCTTCACTATGCAATATCGGCTACGTAATAGTGTATATGCTATAATTAAAATTTCAGTTTTAAACCCATGCCACCATTTTCCGATGGAGTGAGATATATGCTGGAACGCTCCAAATCCATGATTTTTCCGGCTTTGTCTATAAAGTAGAAGCTTCTAAGCAAAAAGAACAATCCTCCTGCCGTAACCGCTGTGCCGCAAGAGAACATTATCCATTTTTGTCGGTCGGTACGAGCCGGAATATTGGCTAACGCAAAGCCGTCGGTAAAGGCACCTGCAGTAGTAAGGGCAAGGCCTAAATAAAAGTTTTTTGATGCCTTGCGAAAATAATAGCTTGATGTCCTTAATGACAGGTCATCTTCGTTGAGCGCATCCACCTGCTTCATGTGTACACGTTCGTAGCGGTTGGCTTCACGATAATTATGTATATATTCCGCTACCATGGCTTTAGGCAGGGAAAATATTACATTAAAGCGGTCTATGGTATAACTGGTATCGGTAATGTCTATTACCTTTCCATATACGGTGTCATGGTTGTTATGAAGTATTAAGGCATCAATGTATTGTTGGCATTGTGCCGCTTGTGTTGCTATGAGCATGCTTATGAGTATGATAAGTCGTTTCATAATATAGATTTGTTATTATATACGTGGATGTGTGTTAAAAAGTTGCAATTGTTATATTTATATATCTGATAATACAATATTGGCCGTAATGCTTTGTGTATAAGTTATAAGTGCTTGTGTCGCTATGCCCATGAGCAGTCCCCTTTGTCCTGCACTTACATATATTATATTATGTAGTGTGCAGGTATTATGAATATAGGTGGGAAGCGACTTTTTCATGCCTATAGGCGAGCACCCTCCCCGTATATATCCGGTAATAACCGGCAAATTCTTTACAGGTATGAGCTCTGCATATTTATTCCCCGATATTTTGGCCGCCTTCTTTAGGTCTATTTCTTCCATGCCCGGTACTATACATACAAAGTTGCCCGTTTTGTCTCCATGCAGTACTATGGTCTTATATATCACATCACTATCTATTCCGGTAGCTTGGCATATGTGCATAGCCGACAAGTCATTCTCATCCACCTTATAGGGTATAAGCGTGTATGCTATACCGGCTTTGTCCAGCAGGCGGGAAGCATTGGTCTTGGCAGTTTTGTCAATGGTAGCCATGTATGGTTATTTTTTTATATAGTTGTTATATATATGTAATGCAGTGCGGGTGTTAATGTCATGACCGGGGTAGCAGGCCGTAATTTTTGCCTGTACAGGCATGCCTATTAAGGCCATATCTCCCATAATATCCAGTAGCTTATGACGGGCTACCTCATTGTCAAAATGTAATTGCGTGTTCAATATGCCGCAGGGGGTTATTTTTATGTCACTTTTGCCAAAGCAACGGCATACTTTTATTTTGTCCTCGTCACTTATGTCATTTTCTACATATATTATGGCATTTTCTACATCTCCTCCTTTAATAAGCCCCATCTTCATGAGCGGTAATATTTCATGTAAAAAACAAAAAGTGCGGCAAGGGGCTATTTGGGAAGGGTAGTCGCTTATATTGGTAAGCGTTGCCTGCTGATACCCCAGTACTTTGGTGTGAAAATTTACGGTAACATGTATGCTGAAATTATCTGCGGGCTCTATTAAAAATGAGGCGTCCGATGTTTCACTCTTATAACTGATGCTTTCCCCGGGTGTCCACACTTCCTGCTCTTCTTCTAATTCCTGTATGCCTTGCTGCTCTATAGCCTGCACATAAGGATCGGCATTGCCTGTGAGTATGGGAACTTCTTCTCCCGTAACGTATATTTTGGCATTGTATATGCCATAGCCTGCTAAGGCAGACATTAAGTGCTCTATGGTTTTTACCTCTGCCAGTTCGCCTTGGCGTATGGCCGTGCCCCTATTGGTGGAACTTACATTATATGCCAATGCTTTTATGCAGGGAGTAGAGGGTAAGTCTGCCCTATAAAATTGTATGCCGTGTCGTGCAGGTGCCGGCATACAGGTAACGCTCACCTTTTTTCCGCTGTGAAGACCTTTGCCTTCAAGTGTAAATTCGTGCTTGAGTGTTCTTTGCTTCATATTATATATGTGTTTTCTATTCCAATTTTATTTTTCTGCCTAATGATAGTATGTCGCTTTCTTTCATGTTATTAAGCTGGCATAGCCTGCTTATGCTTACGCCATATCGCTTGGATATTTTATACAGGCTGTCACCCTGTACCACTATGTGATAGGTCTTTTTTACCGGAACCGCCGCCGGCTTGGAGGTAATAGCCGTATCGGTAGCTGTAGTATCGGAAAAATCCTCAAATAAATCACTCAGGCTTTCCTCCGGAACAGCCGCTACCATTGTAGCCGGCACACCACCTGCCCTAAACCGCTTATTCCGTATAGATAAAGTATCACTTACCAATTTTCTGTTAGGAACATCTATAATAGTGGTGGGGTTGAACGATTCATATAAAAACCGGGTTTCAAAATGCAGGTGCTCGGTGGTAGCACGGCCGGTGCGACCGGCCAAACCGATAAGTTCTCCCGCTTTTACCTGCTGATTCTCTTTTACACATAGTTTTGACAGGTGCGCATAAAAGGTCTCCAAGCCGTTAGCATGCCTTATTACCACCAACTTGCCGTATCCGTAATAACTTTCTTTAGCCATTCTTACTACACCATCCCATGCTGCCACTATGCTGTCGCCTAAATTCTGTTTTAAATCTACACCTGTGTGCATTCTGCCTCCTCTAGGTCCGTAAGGTGATATTATTTTAGTGGATTTTACACAAGGAAATACAAAATAATTTTCCCCTTCCGTATTCAATGGCAATATATAAGTGCCCGTTGTGAGCAGGCTACCGGGACGGGTATTGGTGCTGCTCCATGAATCTTTATAATATTGCGAAGCCGGATATGGCTGTGCCTGCAATGTGAATATGGTGATAATGAATAATATAAACGTGTATATGTGTGTCAGTCCTTTTAACTTCATGTAGCGTACGGGTTGATATTTATATATAAAAAGCAAAGATACTATTTTTTTTTGTTATAGAAGGCATGGCTTTATAGTTAATAATGCGATATTGTAAAAAAAAGGAAATACTATGTGTGTGGGCATAAAAAAGCAATCCCCCTAAGGTGATTGCTAATATATTTTTTAGTCGGGATAGCCTGATTCGAACAGGCGACCTCCTGCTCCCAAAGCAGGCGCGATGACCGGACTACGCTATATCCCGCCGAGGAATGCGGAGAAGGGGGGATTCGAACCCCCG
Organism: Bacteroidales bacterium; assembly: GCA_045598105.1. Taxonomy (GTDB): domain Bacteria; phylum Bacteroidota; class Bacteroidia; order Bacteroidales; family WCHB1-69; genus UBA1205. The sequence continues at coordinate 17,779 of JAZLLK010000071.1, forward strand.
GTACCCTATCGGATACGACAGTTTAGCAAACTGCTGGTTTAAGCCACTCACCCACCTCTCCGTGGGGTTATGTGATTACAAAGTGCAAAGGTAACATTTTTTTTTAAGTAAAAGGCTCGTTTAAGCCAAAAATATTTTGTAAAAATTGTCAATTTTATTGTATAGTGTTGTATAGTAGATGTTTATATGGTTGTAAAATATAACTGTTCTTTCGTGAAGCAGGCCGCGGATATGGTATAGCAAGTGTATGAAAAATTAAGCATTGTCATGGGGACATGACAATGCTTAAGAATATGAAAAAAATAATGTGATTATTTCTTGGCTAATTCAGCTATTTCATCATCTACCAATATTCTTCCGCAAAATTCGCACACTATTACTTTTTTGTGCATTTTTATGTCTAATTGGCGTTGAGGAGCTATTTTGCTGAAGCAACCGCCACAGGCATTACGCTCTATTTTAACGGTGGCAAGGCCGTTACGCATGCCCTTGCGTATGCGATTGAAAGCAGTGAGCATTCTGGGCTCTACACATTTTTCCTGCTCTTCCACTTTTACTCTTAAGGTATTTTCTTCTTCCTGCTTTTCCGATATGATATCATCTAATTCCTCTTTCTTGCTTTTCAGCGTTTCCTGACAGGAAACCAATTCGGCTTGCAATGCGGTGATGTCACTTTGCTTAACGGCTATTTTCTCTTTTATTTCGTTTATTTTCTTTTCATTCACTTTTACGTCTAGTTCTTCGTATTCTATTTCCTTGCTTAGGGCATCGTATTCACGATTGTTACGGACGGTATTAAGCTGTTCTTTGTATTTTACCGTTAAAGCTTGTGATTTTTCTATAGCGTCTTTATATGCACGAATTTGCCGTTCTAATTCGTTTACATTTTCCTGATATTTGTCCAAACGGGTTTGCATACCCAAACATTCATCTTCCAAGTCATTTACTTCCAAGGGAAGCTCACCTCTTTCTATGAGTATTTTGTCTATAGCGGAATGTGTGGTTTGTAACCTGTATAAGGCAACCAATGTATTCATAACATTGTTGTCTGCACTATTTTCTTCTGTGTGAGTGCTTGTTACCACTTTTACTTCGTTAGCTTCGTTTGTCTTTTTTGCTGTGGCCATTTTTATATGTATAAAGTTATTATCTAAAAAATACTAACGGGATTTTTCTCCCGTAAAGAAACTGCAAAATTACTAAATTTTTTAATAAGTTGGTCAAAAATTAAATATTTTGTTTGAATTTCGCTTTCATAGTGCCCTATATCGGCTAGTATAATGCTGTTTTGATAGTCTATATAATGGTTGTGCCTGAATTCGGCCGATATAAAAATATCAGCATTCGCATGTATGGCATCGGGTATTAAAAATGCGCCACTGCCACCGCATATAGCTATTTTTTGTATTTTTTTCTGCACGTTGCAGGCCGAATACTTAAAATGTATCAAATTCATGTTTTGTTGCATCATTGCAAAAAAATCTTTCACCTTTACAGCTTGCGGCAATTTGCCTATCATGCCACTTCCCACCATAGCATGAGCGTTACATAGCGGATATATATCGTAAGCAGGTTCTTCATAAGGATGTGCCTGTAGCAGGGCTTGTATGGCGTGATGCTGCAGATAGTCCGGTAATATGGTGCTAATGAGTGTTTCGGGTTCCTCATGCAGGGTAAAACTTTCTCCTATATATGGTCGGGCATTGGCTAAAGCTCTAAAAGTACCGGTGCCTTGAATATTGTAACTGCAATTGTCATAGTTTCCTACATGCCCACACCCTGCTTCAAATAGTGCCTGCTTTACCTTGTTGGCATGAGAGTGGGGTACATATACGGCCAATTTTACCAGCCTGTGTTCCACAGGATGCAGTATGCTACATTGTTCCATGCCCAAAAGTTGGGCAAATTTGGCATTAACACCATTAAGCATGTTGTCTAAATTAGTGTGCATGGCATACACATTAATGTGATGCTCTATGGCCATGGTGAGCAATTTTACGGCCGGTGTATTCCCCGAAAACTTTTTCATGGCATTGAAAATCATGGGATGATGACTTATAATCAAGTTCGCCTGCATGTCTATGGCTTCCTGCATTACTGTCTCCGTAACGTCCAAACATATAAGTCCTTTCATGTATTTGTCGTTACTATTGCCTACTATAAGCCCGGCGTTGTCGTATGACTCCTGATAGGATGCAGGCGCCTGCTGCTCCAAATATTGTATGATGTCACTTATGTGTATGTCTGTTGTTTTTCGGCTCATGATTGCATTTTTTTGTCTTATTATGTATAACGAATATTTTTCTTGCTTATTTTGCCAAAATTAAAAAAAAAAATGGTACTTTAGCAAAAATTTTTTTTAAAATTTTAAACAAATAAAGAGAGTTTTATAATATATTGACAATAAATATTTTAGTGTGTAAATGAGGTCGCTGCTATTACCGATTTCCTTTCTTTGGGGATGTATAATGCATTTGCGAAGGAAGTATTTTAACCTCAAAGGCAGAATATCGTTTGATATACCTGTTATTTGTGTGGGGAATTTGTGTATGGGCGGTTCCGGTAAAACACCGCATGTGGAATACCTTATTCGTTTATTGTCAAAGGATAGAAATGTGGCCACATTGTCACGCGGGTATGGCAGAAATACCAGGGGCTTTCTGCTGGCTGACAGTCGCTCTACCGTGCATGATATAGGTGATGAGCCATTGTCATATTATAAAAAATACCCTTCCGTTACGGTAGCAGTGTGTGAAGATAGAGTAGCAGGAGTACGTAATATTATTAGTGCATTGCCCGAAACCGATGTGCTCATTTTAGATGATGCATATCAGCATTTGGCTATTAAGGCCGGATTGAACGTGTTGCTTACCGATTATTACAGCATATATCCTAAGGATACGGTGGTTCCGTCAGGTTATTTGCGGGAGTGGCCTTCGGCCGCGAATGAAGCCGATATCATTATCATTACCAAAACACCTAAGGTAATGACCCGCATGGATGAAGCCTTATTGCGGGAACTTATTAAGCCGCAAGAACATCAGCAATTGTATTTTTCCTATATAGAGTTTGGAATCATGACCCCGCTTACCGAAGTGGCTGCCGGCATACCCGTATCCACTATTAAAAGCGTGGTAACCCTCACCGGCATAGCCAATCCTTATCCTTTAATAGAGCATTTGGATTCCTATTTTGAAAAGGAGCATATTATATGTTCCGATCATCATCAGTTTACGGTAAAAGATATAGAGAAGGTAAAGCAGACTTTAGACAGGTTGCTTACCCATAATAAAGCCGTGGTTACCACCGAAAAAGATGCTATGCGGCTTATGAGCAGTGACCTTATGGAATATGTAAAGCCCTTGCCGCTGTTCTATATACCTATAGAAGTAAGAATGCATAATAATTGTAAGCAGGCATTTGATAAGCAGATTATAGATTATGTTGAAAAAAATAAATGAAACAGCCGAATTTTTAATCCGGCGTATGGGACATGAAGCCCGTATTGCCATAGTGTTAGGATCGGGCTTGAATAACCTGGTACAAGATATACATACAGAAGTATCAATAGATTACATGGATATTCCTCATTTCCCGGTTTCTACCGTGGAAGGGCATGCGGGTAAGCTTATATATGGTACCCTTAACGGGGTAAAGGTAGTGGCCATGCAGGGGCGTGTTCATTATTATGAAGGATATGATATGGAGCAGGTTACATTTCCTATACGGGTGTTCAAGGCTATGGGAATACATACGGTAATATTGTCTAACGCCTCCGGCGGTATGAACCCCATATATAAAGTAGGTGATATAGTTATTATCACCGACCATATTAACAAATTTCCCGAAAATCCGCTGCGAGGTAAAAATGAGGACAGCCTGGGGGCACGTTTTCCTGATATGAGTGAGGTGTATAGCCATGAATTGGTCATTAAGGCCGAATCCATAGCACAAAAATACGGCATAGCCTGTCATAAAGGTGTGTATGTGGGTACTCAGGGGCCTAATTTTGAAACGCCTGCCGAATATCGTATGTTCCGTATTATAGGTGGCGATTGCGTAGGCATGTCCACCGTGCCCGAGGCAATAGTGGCTCATCACGGTGGTATGAATTGTGTGGCTTTTTCGGTTATTTCCGATTTGGGTATAGCCGGTGTGGTAGAAAAGGTGTCACATAAGGAAGTGCTTAACTCGGTGAATGTGGCTGAGCCCAAATTACGTATAATAGTAAAAGAATTGGTAAAAGAAATATAAGTATATGTTGTTCTCTGAAGTATTGGTACCTCAGCAGGTAAAAACCAAACTGATAAATACGGCCAAAAGTAATCGTGTGAGTCATGCCCAATTATTCCTGTGCCAGGAAGGCATGCCGGGTTTGGCTTTGGCCTGGGCATATTGTCAATACCTTATGTGCCAATATCATGATAATCACGATGACTCCTGTGGCGAATGCCCTTCCTGCAAAAAAGTAGCGGGTATAGCTCATGCGGACTTGCATTTTATATTCCCTAACGGAGGTAAAGATAGTGTGTGTACTAAGTTCTACGAGGAGTGGCGGCATATAATGCATGAAAAACATGCAATGTTTTCCCTGCAGGAATGGGCTGATTGTATAGGTGAACGTTCCCTTGCCATTAATGTGCGTGATATAGCTTATTTAATAAGCCTTATGCAGTCTAAGCCTTATGAGGCAGATGGAAGATATATTATAATGTGGCTTCCGGAGCTGATGAATGAAACCGCTGCCAATAAATTACTTAAAACACTGGAAGAACCTGATGGCAAAACAGTTATTATTATGGTAACTGAAAATACCGACAAGATATTGCCTACCATATTGTCGCGTGCTCAATTGCTTAAAATAAATAAGTTTCCCATACATGATTACATACGCGTGGTGAGTGAACAGGTGGAATGCACTGACGACGTGGCTGCTGAAATAGGCTATATGACCAATTTTAATATTCAAAAGGCTGTTACATTGGGTATGAATGTGGTAGATACCGAAAATTTTACCCGCTTTGTTACCATGATGCGTTTAGCCTATGCATTGTATAATATTCCGGCCAATAAGGTTGACTTTACTGCTGTAGAAAAGTGGGTAGCACAGTGTGATTCGCTGAGTAAAGAATCAACATACGCGTATTTTAATTATGCCCTCACCATGGTGAGAAAATGTATGCTCATTAATGCCGATAGTTCCTCTCTTATAAGGTCTTCACAGGAGGAAGAAAAATTCTTGTCGGCATTTTCCCCTTTTGTGCATTTAGGTAACGGCCGCCAAATAATGGAAGTGCTGGATAATGCCATAAAAGACATGAAAGTGTATAATGCCAATCAAAAAATGACATTTTGTGACGTGCTGTTACAAATAGGAAGGCTATTGGTTAAAAAACAATAATACCCGACATACATGATACATATAAGTAATTTGTCAGTGCATTTCACGGGTGTATATCTGTTTGAAAATGTTAGTTTTGTAGTAGGTGATAATGACAAAATAGGGTTGGTGGGCAAAAACGGTGCCGGTAAAACCACCCTTTTGAATATATTGGCTAAGCAACTGGAACCGCAAGGCGGCACCGTGGTGTACACCTCGGGGCACAAAGTGGGGTATTTGCCGCAGGAAATGCGTATAAGCAGTGCCCAAACCATATGGGATGAAACTCTTACCGCATTTGAAGAAGTGCGTAAGGTGGAGCAGAATATAGCCTTGCTTACGCAGCAAATAGCCGATAGTACCGACTATGAAAGTGAGGCGTATGCCCAAAAATTGAACCGATTGGAAGAACTGAACCGCAGGGCTGTGTATTTAGGTGCAGGCAATATGACATCCGATACCGAAAGAGTGCTTATGGGCTTAGGCTTTTCGCGTAGCGACTTCAGTCGCCCCGTTACCGAATTCTCTTCCGGATGGCAAATGCGGGTGGAATTGGCAAAAATATTGCTTCGCAAAACCGAAATCATACTTTTGGATGAACCTACTAACCATTTGGACATAGAATCCATACAATGGCTGGAAAGTTTTCTGCAAAGCTATAACGGAGCCCTTATTATGGTGTCACATGACAGAGTATTTCTTGACAGCGTGTGCAAACGTACGGTGGAAATTACCTGCGGACATGTAGAAGATTATAATTGCAACTATTCCACCTACGTAACCCGAAGAGCCGAAAGAATAGAACACCAAAAGGCAGTGTATGAAAACCGGCAGAAAGAACGTGCCGAAATAGAGGATTTTATAGAGCGATTTCGCTATAAGGCCACTAAAGCCAAGCAGGTACAAAGCAGGGTGAAAATGCTGGAAAAAATGGAAGTAGTGCAGGTAGATGAAGTGGATACTTCTAAAATACGTTTTCTGTTCCCGCCGGCCCCCAAGTGTGATAAAGTAGTATTTGAAGCCGAAAATCTTCAAAAAAGCTACGACAATCATCAGGTACTGCAAGGCATAGATTTTGCCATACTCAAAGGTGAAAAAGTGGCATTTGTAGGGCGTAATGGAGAAGGTAAAACTACCCTTGTGCGCATGCTGCAAGGCGAATTATTACCTACAGCCGGAAAGTTGAGTAAGGGCAGTATGGTTAAAATTGGCTATTTTGCCCAAAATCATAATCAGTTTTTGGACTTTAAAAAAAACGTATTCCAAACTATTGATGATGTAGCCGTGGGCGATATGCGTACTAAGGTGAGAGGCTTGCTGGGTAGTTTTCTGTTTTCTAATGATGATATGGAAAAGCCTGTGTCGGTACTTTCCGGTGGGGAAAAATCCCGTCTGGTGCTGGCCAAGCTCCTGCTGGAACCTTATAATGTGCTCATATTGGACGAACCTACCAATCACTTGGATATGCAGTCGAAAGATGTGCTCAAAAATGCTCTCCTACGCTATGACGGTACCCTCATCTTAGTTTCACACGACAGAGATTTTTTGGCCGGACTTACCGACAAGGTGTATGAATTTAAAGACGGAAAAATTAAAGAATATTTGGGTGATATACAATATTTTTTGGATAAAAAACAATCGGAATCGGCTCCCGCATCCTCTTTTGCCGGCTCACAGCCGCAGCCTGAGACCAAAACGGCCGTAAAAATATCCTGGGAAGAACAAAAACAAAAGGAAAGCCAAATACGAAAATTGTCTAAGCAAATAGAACAGACTGAAGCTAAAATAACCGAATGTGAAGCCGAATTGGAGCATATATCGGCCTGCCTTGCCAATCAGGAACAGTACCAAAAAGAAATAGCCTCAGGTGAATTGTATAAGCAATACGAAACTATACAGGCCAACCTGAATACTTGTATGGAAGAGTGGGAACGGCTGTCGGAAGAGATGATGAAATTGTAACAGTTCGGATTATTACAGTTTCCTTTTTAATGTAAAAAATTATCCATGGCTGCTGTAAAGCCCGTATTTAAGTTGCCGTTGGAGAATATTTTGTCATAAGGTATATAGTCATATCGTTTATTCTTAGGAGAGGCTAACCATACGCAGGGAAATGTTTTTATTTTTTTGCGTAAGCATATACTTTCACGTTTATTTATCATATGATCAAATACTATAGGAATGCTACTGCCATATTCGTATGTACTTTCCATAGCCCATCGTTTGCAGGCGTAGTCCGTGTTTTCGGTTTTTACTGCCAATACTATTTGAACCTGCGGATATTGTAGCCGTATATCCATGCAGTAGGCTATCAGGCTTTTTACACAGGCACTGCAGCATGGGTCAGCATATAGTATGTATATATATTGTACCGAATCATTTTCAGTGAAGGTGCTACCGTTAAAGTGGTAAAATTGCTGACTATTTACCATGGGAATAACGGCTATAATGAATAGGAGCAAACATGTGACAGGTGTGATTTTAAAATTCATGGTTAAAAAAACGTATTTCCAGGCAGGGAGAATGGTGTAACATATATTCATTATAGCAGTCGGCATATTCCTGCAGGGTTTTTCCTATAGGGTAGCATGTTGTTCCGTCTTTGTAAAATACCGCTAATTTATTTTCGTAAAAAAATAATTGGGTATTGGATACAAAACATATGCCGTAACAATGTTTGTTGTAGGTGGAGTTCTGCGATGGCAGTTGTGTCTTAAAAATATCGGTTATATCTTTTTTTTCAGTAAGTTTCCACTGCCCGTTACTTTCTTCCCATATATCTATATATACTTCGGGTATGCCTTTTTTGAATTGTAATGTGGGTCCCTGATAGGCTACCAATATTTTGTGTGGAGTAATAAACTTCACATATCGTATTTGATGTGATTGGTCTAAAGCGGATTCTGCTATTTCTATCAGCTCTATAGCATCATGAATATTATGTTTGTTCAATTGAGTATTTAATTTATTTTCATTAAAATACTCCCATCCTTTAATGTTTTGCCTGAAAGTACATATGGTGTCAAGCGTTTGGCTGTCATATATATGTATGGTGTAGCGGTTTCGGTCAGCCCAAGCTATGAACCTGCCTGCTACATCTATTTGTTTTACATTAACGCCGTTGATGTATGAAAATGCCGTGTGATAGTTGCCCGGTTCTATGAATTGTTCTATTTTTTCAGTATTCCAATTATATATATATAATGAAGTGGCAGTATCGTGCGGGTGGTATATGTGCCCTCCTATCATTATACTATCGTTAATTAAAAATATATCATTACGTGCGTTAGCTGAAATATTTATGGTTTTAACATGCGTCCAGCCGTTGTTTGTTTTTTTTATTAAATAGTAACGGTTAAATACTTGCAATACAACACTATGATTGCATGCTGTAATATGCGTAATACGCATGTTATATATAGGGTTAATATAATTATTCAAATAAGGTATATTTATGGTATATCGTTCTATGTGGTAATTATCGGTATTGGTAATTATCAGTTCTACTGAATCGGAAGAGGTGTTATACCGCTTTGCTATGTATATGAAGTTGTTATGTTGTGTGTATACATAATGAGTATGACTTGTTAAATCAGGATAGGCCAATATGGTATCCAGTTGAATATACCGGTTGATATAGTTTTGTCCATAGGCTTGTGTAAGGCATATAAGTATGTACAGGCAAAGCAGTTTTGTTATGTTATATGCTTTCATCCTGTTAAATATTATTGCTTATATCCATCAGCGTAATTCTTATGTCTGCATCACCATCAGTTGTACCGTTGTTCCATACTGATTGTAATCTTACATAAGCGTTGTTTCCTTCTATAGTAGGAAGGATAATGGTTCTGGATTTATTACCCGAATATATGGCGTTTTCTATAATTTCAATATCTATGCTGTCCAGTTCAGCCTCAGTTATGTTATCTATAATCTCTTTTGCAATGGTAGCATCCTGTGATAATGATAGTGGCGATTCTAATTTTTTAGTACATTTTTCATTCCCTTCATGTAAACAGGTAATGGTAGTGCGGTGAATGGTGTATCCGGTTGTGGGAGTATCGCTAATATTTACAATTTTATTCACTTCATTATACCGTGTCCCCCCCCACCATGTTCTTCTTCCTCCTTCTTTATGAAATTCGGTAATATAAATTATTCGTCCTGTATATTGTGAAAAAGCAGTTGTGATATTGGTCCATAGAATAAAGCATATCAGCAATTGTTTTATTGTATTTACATTCATGGCGTTTTGGTGTTTTGGTTTCAAAAAAAAGAGGCGATTTTTAACTTAATTGTATATTGTACCCATATTTTTAGACCGCAAAATTAGCAAAAATAAGGATACGTTAAGCTACTTTTTCTTCTTTTGTTAATAAATTATTTAAAAATCGTTCTATCGGTATTTCTCCGTTATACCCTGATGATGTCGTATTGTATTGTAATATAGCATAAAGTTATTTATTCCTGCCCGTAATTGAGTAATTGTATTATCAGGGTATAAATAGATATATTCCCGTTTAATGGTTCGCCAAAATCGTTCTATCCATATATTATCTTTGCAACGTCCCTTTCCATCCATACTAAGCTTTATACCTTTGTTTTCAACACATTGTGTCCATTGTTCACTCGTATATTGACTTCCTTGGTCTGAATTAATAATGTCCGGTTTGCCATACATATTAACAGCTTTCTCCAATATCTCTATTGATTCCATCACATTCAAGGTATTGGTTAATTTCCAACTTAATATAGTTCTGCTATAAACATCCATTATAGCAAAAAGATACATGAACCCGTGACGTACGGGTATATAACTGATATCTGTTGACCATACCTGATTAGAATGGTCTATAGTTAAGTTTCGTAGCAAATATGGTCGTACATACTTGTGTTCTCCGCACTTACTCAATGATGTTTGAGGATATATAGCTGATATTCCCATCACTTTCATTAATCGTCGGATACGCTTTACATTTACTGTTAAACCTATATCTTTTAAAAAATGCTGCATGGTTAGTGCTCCGGCGGTAGGATATTTATAATAAAGCTTATCCATTTGATTCATTATTTCAATGTTTTCCTTTGATTCTCCTTTATGTTTATAATATCTGCTACTTCTATTTACGCCTAACCATTCACATTGTTTGCGTATGGATATGTTGGCTCCTGTGGCGGATTTTATGCCTTTTTTTACAAGTTCTTTGGCTTTTTTACCAATCCCACCCGCTTGCAGGCATACTCGAAAAAATCCCGTTCCATTGTCAGTGACCCCACCTTTTCACGCAGTTTCCTTATTTGCTCATCCTTTTC
>JAZLLK010000072.1:0-14295 GCA_045598105.1 Bacteroidales bacterium
TAGCTTCCATGGCTACCATTGCCTTAAATTTTGCACTAAATTTTCTTCTCTCTGTCATCTTTTATTATTCTTGGTTTTATCAAAGCAAAAGTACTCTTTTTTTCCTTATATTATTGGTCTGAATTTTGGGGTATATTATAACCGTTGCTATGGGTAGCGGTATGATGTACTCTTTTTTCCCCTATAAAGGGTATCAAATAGATAGCGTATATGTAAATGGCATATACAACCCGCAGGCCGTAATAGATGCCGGCTACACCTTTGAACGGGTAAAAGAAAACGGAAATATTCATGTTACTTTTGCTTCTATGCTTTCTATAGCTTTGTCGAAAAATGACAACATACATGTGTATGCCACTAACCGACAAATACGCATTAAGAATCCTGACATGAAATCATTTAAGCAAATTGCCGTATTTGATATTACCGGCAGAATGGTTGCACAATACACATACACTGCCGATAATATGATAATATTAAACACCTGCTTGCCCAAAGGCATATACATAATACGTATGCTGCTACAGGACAATAGCGGAATAGTAACCAAAAAAGTTGTTATAAAATAAGCAACTATATTATCATATAACATTTTTTTTAGCAGACATTAAAACACGGAGCGGCATAGCCGCTCCGTGTTTTAATATTCATTACTGCTTGCTAAACAAATAAATAATAACTATTCATTTATTTATAACACGCTATATATCACAGAAAAAATCATTACTTATGTGTAAAATTTTAATTACACATATAACAATATTTTACACCAATAAATAGTGTATATATTGCTATTTTATAATTTATATTCTATCCATAGCCATAGTTACCAGTTGCTCCATAGCCGGATGATAATCCGCACTAAAGGTTTTATTAGCCCTATTAGCTATTACCACACACATGGTAAGTGCCTTATGTCCCATAATGGCACTAAGGGCATACAGGGCCGATGTTTCCATTTCCATATTGGTAAAATGAAGACCTCTACATGTTGCCTTCTGTAATGGGGTACAAAAATCTTCCATGCCCAATTCATGCCGCAGCACCCTGCACTGCGGAGCATAAAATCCCGAAGCCGTAAGGGTAATGCCCTTAGGCATGTCATAAGCCATACGCTGCAGCAGGGTGCTGCTGCCGGCTACGGAATAAGGCCGGGGAAATTCCTGTTTCCAATTCACATGTTCCAAAAATGCCTGCTCTATATCCTGCTCGTGCATAGCAGAAGAATGCTCATAATAATGTATTAGCCCGTCCATACCCAGACAATACTGCGAAGCTATATAGCTGTTCACTTCCATGTGAGGATGCAATCCGCCACAGGTACCCAGGCGAACTATATTCAAAGAAGTGTGTTCCGGAAGCAACTCCCGCTTGTGCAAATCTATATTGACCAAAGCATCCAGTTCATTCATTACTATATCAATATTATCAGTGCCCATACCGGTAGAAAGCACGGTAATGCGTTTGCCCTTGTAGGTACCGGTGTGCACCACTATTTCCCTGTTCTGCTTTTTTACCTCTATACTATCCATGTGTGATGACAACATGGGCACCCTGCCCGGATCACCTACCAATATTACATTAGATGCCAGCTCCTGAGGCCGCAAATTCAAATGATACACGCTGCCGTCAGCGTTAACAGGCATTTCTGATGCTTTTATCATAATACTACTCCATTTTTTTATAATACATACCGTATGCACCTATGAATACAAGGGTAATACATACCCCCATAAAATCCAAATGCATGCTTTTACTCAATATAACCGGCATAATTAACATTACCAACTGTGACAGGGTGTACAAGTGAAAACCCGTTTTACGCATTTTCATCATAAGCCCTGCTCCCGTAACCGACAATAAGGCCATACATGACAACACCAAATACGAATATCGGGGAACCATGGTGTACATATCTGCCGCCTTGGCATAGGCCTCAGCCATAGAACCGCTCACCATAGAAGAAGCCTGCTCCATAAGCGCAGGCAAAGTGTTATACATAGCATATACCGCCATATCTCCTATAAAGGTAATGCCGCTATTAATGAATGTGAGCATACATAACACCGTTAATCCTACCGGCCGTACTTCCGACGCGACATCTTCCTGATAATCATCATCTATATAACTCATACTGCTATATTATTTTTATATTTTACTTTAAAATAGTTCTATTTTTATATTTTAGTATTGTTTTTTATAATAGTTTTATTCTTCCAAATAGGCACTGCCCTTCCACCATCGCGTGTAATTACTGAGTGCCACCTCGCTCCACTGCGAGCAAGGCGTATTGAGGCAGTGAATAAGATTAAGCAGGGTACGCTTATATGACACACACTCATTCAATATTTTATACTGCATAAGGCTTAAGCGTTTCAGCTGCCATTCACCATTGGCCTGTAGCCACGAATAGCTCCAATAGGAAGGATGCACGGCACACCCCGTGCTTCCATAAGCCTCGTACACCGCCCGCAACAAACCAAATATTGACTGCCGCAAAGGCACAAAATCTGTCATAGCCCTGTATATGAACGGAAAACGCATTTGCATAATATGCTTTTGCAGGTTCACCTGTACACCATAATAGTTAAACTGTAACTGCTGCACCCACCGGTTTTCGGGCCACACGCTACAGGTACCTGCCATATCTACACCCGTAAGCTGCTTATATCGCAACACGTATTCCGCTACACATGCCTGCGGTATATTTACCTTAGGCAATAGCATTCCTCTATGGGGATGGTATTCCAACTCATGATTAGCTATAAGTACAAGCTGAGGTTGCATATAAGGATATGTTATTTATACAAAACAAAGGGAAGTGCCTATGCACTTCCCCTGTAAATAATACATAATGCTATTAATCCAAAACGTGAATAGCCAAACCCGAACGCAATTTAGGTTCAAACCATGTGGTTTTGGGAGGCATAATATTTCCGGAATCAGCTATATTGATCAACTGATCCATAGATACAGGATACAAAGCAAAAGCTACTACCATTTCACCTGAATCCACTCTGCGTTTCAATTCACCTAATCCGCGAATACCGCCCACAAAATCTATACGGTTACTGGTTCTTAAATCGGCGATACCCAATACATCATTGAGCACATGCTTTGAAAGAACGTTTACGTCTAATATTTCAAGAGGATCATTGTCGTTATAGGTGCCTTTTTTAGCGTTCATTTTGTACCAGTGACCATCTAAATACATGCTAAATTCATGTAAAGCAGCCGGTTTGAATATTTCGGTACCCATATCTTTTACGTCAAATTTTTGGGCTACCTTATTCAGGAATTCCTCTTTGCTCAGCCCGTTCAAATCCTTAACTACTCGGTTATAGTCTATAATTTTCAACTGGCTGTCAGGAAAATGTACGGCCATAAAGTAATTATATTCTTCTTTACCGGTATGGTTAGGATTTTGACCTTTGCGTTCTAATCCTATACGGCTGGCAGCAGCTGTACGATGGTGACCATCGGCTACATAAGTATTAGCTACCTTGGTAGCAAATAATTCTTCTATGCGTGCATTGGTAGCATCATCATTAATTACCCAAAAATGATGTCCAAAACCGTCTTCTGCTACAAAATCATATTCGGCAGGCTGATTTTTAACTATATTCTCTACTATGGCGTCTATTTCAGGGACAGCCTTATAGGAAAAGAATACAGGCTCTATATTGGCATTGGTATAACGGGTAAGTACCATACGGTCTTCTTCTTTTTCTATACGGGTAAGCTCGTGTTTTTTAATTACTCCGTTAAAGTAATCTTCTGATGATGCACAGCCCACTATACCATATTGTGTTCTGCCGTCCATAGTTTGTGCATATATGTAAAACTTAGGCTTTTCATCTTGCACTAACCATCCGTTTGCCTGCATTTTTTTGAAATTTTCTACAGCCTTGTTATACACTACTTCACTATGAAGATCCACACCTTCCGGTAAATCTATTTCCGCACGGGTTACATGCAACAATGATTCTTTTTTACCTTCGGCCATTTGTGCGGCTTCAGCTGAATTCATAACATCATAAGGTAAACATGATACCTTTTCTACCAAATCCTTAGGAGGACGTAATCCTTTAAATGGTTTTACTATTGCCATATCTTTAGTATTTATTATTTTAAAAAATTATTATTCAAACTGATACATAAAATACTGCTATTTCGTTATCAAACTGCAAATGTACACTAAATTCCCTTAATAACACCTGTTTTTTGCAAAAAAACTGATACTTTTTGTTCTCCCGCGTGCACGAACCCACTATTCTGTAGTTGTATAGGTGTCATTCACTACTTCCTTTTTACGCAATGATATAGTATAATATTCGTCTTCATCCATATCTGTCTGCACATCTTTTATAATATTGTAAAAACTTTCCCATTCGGCCTCCGCCTCTTTTTCGGTGAGCTCCATAAAAACATTTAACTTAGGGCTTACCACCGGTGTTATAGCCTTCAAATGCTCCATATTATTTATATGCATACTTGTATGATACAAATAATTGTAACGCCTGCCATACTCCTCACATGAGGAGAACGTTGTAGCCATAACCGTCACTATACCAATGCTTAATACTATCTTTTTATATTATTTTAACAAACTCACTATCATTATCAGCACTATTACCACCGGTGAGGTGTATCGGATAAGGAAACGCAACACCTTCAGCAGTGTGGGACTAATGCTCAGGCTTCCGTTATTGGTAAGTTCGTCAAAATATTCTTTATCACTCAGTTTCCAGCCGGCAAAGAGCACAAACAGCAACCCGCCCAACGGCAACAATATATTGGCCGACAGGCCATCCATACAGTCAAACAGGTTTTTGCCCATTAATTGTACATGATTTAGCACACCTAACGACAATGAGCACAACACACCTAACACCAGCACTATCAACAATGTCACTGCTACCGATACCCTACGTGACAAATGCTTTTCCTCTATTAAATAAGCCACCACTACCTCCAATAAGGATATGGAAGAAGTAACAGCGGCAAAAAACAACACTACAAAAAACAATATGGCTAACACACCTCCCATAGGCAACTGTGAAAATATTTGAGGTATTATTACAAATACCAGCCCCGGCCCTTCTGAGGGCGTAACGCCAAAAGCAAACACAGCCGGCATAATAGCCATGCCTGCCAACATGGCAAATAAAGTATCCATAAGAGCTGTTTCGGCAGAAAGAGTAAATATGTTTTCATGCTTTTTTACATAAGAAGCATAGGTGATAATAGTACCACAGCCTATAGACAAGGAAAAGAAGGACTGCCCTAAGGCTTCCATTACCGTTTTCATGGTTACTTCCGACCATTTGGGCAAAAACAAAAAACGTATGCCTTCTTCCGCCCCTTTGAGCGTGAGCGAATATATGGCCAAAAATATCACCATCACAAATAATAACGGCATCATTACCTTGGTGTACTTTTCTATGCCCTTCTGCACGCCCATAATTACCACCATGGCTGTAAGAAGCAGGAACACAAGGGTAAATGCCAACGGACGCACGGCACTTGTAGCAGAATAGTGAAATATTTGCGTATAATCCAACCCCTGCGTAAATTTAAAACATACCGACTGACATAAATAATCAATAGTCCAACCGCCTACCACACTGTAAAACGACAATATAACCACGGCACTTATTACGGATATAAAACCCACTTTACTCCATATTTTTCCATGCTTTTTGCCTTGCGCCAGCACACCAAAGGCCCCAAACACATTGGCCTGACTGCGACGCCCTATTACGAACTCGGTAATCATAAGCGGCAGGCTTATTACCAGTAAGCATATCAAATATAATATAATGAAAGCTGCACCCCCATTGGTTCCCACCAAATAAGGAAAACGCCACATATTGCCCAAGCCTACGGCCGAGCCTGTAAGCGCTACCAATACTCCGAATTTACTGCCAAAAGAATCTCTTTTTTCCCCCATAAATGTTATGTTTACATATTAAAAATGCAAATGTATCATTTTTATTTATGTTATTGCTATATATAGACCTATAAAGTTTTTTTTATTTACCCGCCTTTAATACTTATTATCTCATAAAAAAATTGTACCTTTGTGGCATGGAAGACATGATTTTAATTTTAGATTTCGGATCGCAATATACACAGTTAATAGCTCGCCGTGTCAGGGAGTTAAATATCTATTGCGAAATACATCCTTATAATGCAGTAAAAGAAATAGCTGCTAATGTTAAAGGCGTTATACTATCAGGCAGTCCTTTTTCGGTATATGATCCTAAGGCTCCGGTACCTGCATTAAGCGTTTTCAGGCATAAATTACCCGTATTGGGCATATGCTATGGTGCCCAATATTTAGTACACCATGACGGAGGTAAGGTACAGTCATCACCCTCCAGAGAATACGGAAGAGCTAATTTGGTGTACATTAACACCTCCAGTCCGCTCATGCATAATATAAATATGAATTCGCAGGTGTGGATGTCGCACGGTGATACCATTACCAATATACCTGCTAACTTTGAACCTATTTGCAGTACTGCCGACGTAAAATTTGCCGGCTATAAAATAGCCGGAGAAGATACCTACGGTATCCAATTCCATCCGGAAGTCCATCATAGTGAACAGGGCAAAACCATATTGGAGAACTTTGTGGTGGGCGTGTGCGGCTGCAACCGGTCGTGGACACCTGATTCCTTCATAGAATCCGGCGTGGCCGCCTTAAAAGCACAACTAAAAGATGATAAAGTAATACTGGCCATATCGGGAGGCGTAGATTCCTCCGTGGCCGCCTACCTTTTACATAAAGCCATAGGTACTAATATGACAGGCATATTCGTTAATAACGGTCTGCTTCGTAAAAATGAATACGAATCCGTATTGGCTAACTATAAAGAAACCGGCCTGAACGTAATAGGCGTGGACGCCTCGCAGCTTTTCTATTCCAATCTCCGCGGCGTTACTGATCCGGAACAAAAACGCAAAATAATAGGCAAAACCTTCATAGATGTATTTGACGCCGAAGCAAAAAAAATACAAGACGTGAAATGGCTGGCTCAAGGTACCATATACCCCGACGTAATAGAATCCTCATCGGTAAAAGGTCCGTCTGTTACCATTAAATCACACCATAATGTGGGCGGCCTGCCGGACTTTATGAAGCTGAAAATAGTAGAGCCACTGCGATTACTGTTCAAAGACGAAGTACGTAACATAGGCCGCAGCTTGGGCATATCCGATAAATTACTCAATCGCCACCCCTTCCCGGGTCCGGGTCTGGCCATTAGAATACTGGGAGATATTACCGAAGAAAAAGTACGCATACTGCAAGAAGTAGATGACATATTCATATCTAACCTGCATGAAGCCGACTGGTACAATAAAGTATGGCAGGCAGGTGCTATATTACTACCTGTTCGCTCGGTAGGCGTAATGGGTGACGAACGCACCTATGAAAATTGCGTAGCACTGCGTGCCGTACACTCCACCGACGGCATGACTGCCGACTGGGTGCATTTACCCTATGAACTTATGGCTAAAGTATCGAACGAAATAATAAATAAAGTAAGAGGCGTGAATAGAGTAGTATATGACATCAGCTCTAAGCCGCCTGCAACCATAGAATGGGAATAAAATAACAATATTATGATACGCAAACTTATATGTGTATGCTGTTGCCTGTGCCTGTGCATAGCCACCCTAAAGGCTCAAGCCGTAAAATCAACACGCACCACCATTACGAACCAACATTTATTCTATGTTCATCAGGTGGTGCAAGGACAAACTTTGTCCCGCCTGGCAGTAATGTACAATGTGGATATAAATACCATTATAAAGCATAACCCTAAAGCGGAAAAAATGCTTTCCATAGGGCAAACTTTATACATACCCGTATCCAATGCCGCCGTAGAATATTACGTGGTACAAGCCGGTGATTCCTGGTACAAAATAGCCAAAAATCACGGCATAAGCGAAACCGAACTGCATAAGCTCAATGCATACAAGGTAAGCACTTTACTTGGCATAGGTGATACCCTGGTAGTGCCCTATATTCAAGCTGACAACTCCCCCATAGCCACCTCTATCAGCAACACCACCACCCCCGCTTCCACTAAGGTACAAGCCAATAATGAACCTATACAGCACACCGTATCACAAGGTGAAACACTTTACGCCATAGCCCGCAAATATAACAAGAGCTATAATGAAATAAAAGAAGCCAACCCCGGGCTTACTGACAACATAGTGCCCGGACAGGTAATTACCATACCCAATACCGCCGGCACCGTACAAGCTGCCCCCTCCACACCGGCTACCTCCTCCACGGCTGTAGCCGTTACCCATGAAAACAAGGCCGAAACCGCCATATTGAACATAGGTGAAAAGAAGAACAGCTATGTGGTATATATGTTCATTCCCCTATACCTTAGCCAGGGCTCTGACATTAACACCACCAAAATAAAAACACTGGACACCTATAATAATATTAAGCAGTTCTCATTCATACAATTCTATGAAGCCATGCTGCTGGCTGTTGAAGACATAAACAAAAAATACCCTCAAATACACATAGACCTCCGTGTAGAAGACGTAAACAACCTGTCATCAGCCCGCATGGATAAGCTTATAAGCGACGGTAGCCTTAAAAATGCCGACCTCATCATAGGGCCTTTCTTCGGTAAAGAATTTTCCAAAATGTGCCAATACGCACAAAGCCAAAAAATATGTTTGGTAAACCCCTTCTCGGTTACCTATGACGGCTCCGGAGCACGCGTATATAAAGTATCGGCTTCCTATAAAGCTCAGGCACAAAAATTTGCCCAATACCTCACCATGTGCCACCCTGATGCCAACATCATAGTGGTGAATAACCAATCAGCCAAAGAATCGGCTAAAGCCTCCGCTTACGCCTCCACCTTCCGCTCCACCTTCAGCGGTAAAAATATTGCAGTAAAAGAAATAAATATGCAGTCCGCCGGCATAGCCGGCATAAAAGCAGCCATTAATCCTAACTGCGAAAACTATATATTCACCTTCTTTGAAGGAGAAATTACGGTAACCAATTTTGTGCAAACCATGCACGCCTCCAAATATGAAAACGTAACCTTGGTGGTACCCGAAACATGGCTGAACTACGACAACATAGAAACAGAATATTTCATGGACTTTAAAACACATTACATCAGCCAGTTCTACGTAGATTACACTCGTAGCAATGTAATGAGTTTTTTGGAAAGATACAGAGCAAAATACAATATAGAACCCACCTTGGACCACTTTGCCTTCCAAGGCTATGACATTACCTACTATTTTTTGAGCAGCCTGTGCGAAAAAGGTACCGCCTTTGGCCCGTGTAACACCCCCAATGAGTACCTGCTTTCCACCCAATTCAAATTTGCTCCCGCTAACAACACCTTACAGGAAAATACTTTCACCAATATATTCAAATTACACGACTATCATTTTATAGAAGCTACCAAAAATATTTCGGTGGAAAATACTAACGGTAACAAATAAATGAAAATACGCATATCGGGCTGCATAATAGGCATAAGCATGCTGCTGTTCACCTCATGCCACCTACACAGGCAGGAGGATAACCGTACCGTATTCCGCTATAATGAATCGGCAGGCATCACTTCCCTGGACCCTGCCTTTGCCAAAGATCAGGCCAATATATGGGCATGCAACCAGCTATTTAACAGCTTGGTACAGCTGGACAGCGAATTACACATACTACCCTGCCTGGCTCAGGCATGGGATATATCACCCGATGGCAAAACCTATACCTTTCACCTGCGTACCAATGTGTGCTTTCACCAAACCGACTACTACCGGTTTTCCGGCATACGCCACATGACAGCTCATGATGTAGTATATAGCTTTAACCGCCTTGTGCATCCACATACCGCCTCACCTGGCGCATGGGTATTGGCTGCAGTACAACGTAAATCCGATGGTACTTTGGCCGTATCGGCCCCCAACGACAGTACCGTAACCATACAACTCAGCCACCCATTTCCTCCTTTTTTAGGCCTGCTCTCCATGCAGTACTGCTCCATTATCCCCCGCGAAGTGGTGGAAAAATATGGCAAAGACTTTCGTAAATACCCCGTTGGAACAGGCCCTTTTATGTTCAAAACATGGAAAGAAGGCGTAAAACTTATAATGGTGAAAAATCCCGACTACTTTGAAACCGACAGCTTAGGCTGCCACCTCCCCTATCTGGATGCTATAGCCGTTACCTTCATCATAGATAAACAATCGGCCTACATGGAATTTGTAAAAGGTAATTTGGACTTTATGTCCGGCCTTGACGCCTCCTACAAAGACGAATTGCTTACCCGCAACGGAGAACTTAATCCCGTGTATGAGAAAAAAATACACATGCTTTCTATGCCTTACCTTAATACGGAATACCTTGGATTCCTCATGGATAAACATGACCCGCAAAACCCACTGCTCATTAAGGAAGTACGACAAGCTATCAATTACGGATTTGACCGCAAAAAAATGCTCCGTTTTTTGCGAAGCAATATAGGCATGGCCGGCATCCATGGCATGATACCCTACGGCATGCCCCCCTATAGCGACTCCGCCCTATACGGCTATGATTATAATCCGCAAAAAGCCCGCGAACTGCTGGCCAAAGCAGGCTACCCTAACGGGAAAAATATGCCACCCGTAAAACTCTACGTCACCGAAAACTACATGGACATTACCCAATATATAGCCCATGAATTGGAACAAATAGGCATAAACATAGAAATGGTGAAAATACAACCCGCCATATTGCGACAGTTTATATCCAAATCAGAAATCAACTTTTTCCGCGGCTCATGGATAGCCGACTATCCCGATGCCGAAAACTACCTCTCATTATTCTATTCCGATAATTTTTGTCCTAACGGACCTAATTATACACACTATCAAAATGCTACCTATGACCGCCTGTATCAGCTATCGCAAGCTACCACTAACGACAGCATACGTAACTGCTACTACCGTCAAATGGATAGCCTTATGATGAACGACGCCCCTGTGGTAATACTCTATTACGACAAGGTGCTCCGTTTTGTCAGCAATAAAATACAAGGTATGGAAAACAACAGCATGAACCTGTTGACCTTGAAAAACGTAAAAAAAAACAATTAAAAACAAATAAAATCACATGTCGGCGTGGTCAAAGTATCCGCTTGCCCGCCTGTTACTCGCCTTTGTAACAGGCATATTTATGGCATATTATGCCATAGATACTCTATTGCCCCTATATATAGTACTGCCTATAGTGCTTATTATCATTATATCAGGATACTACATAGTACATGGAAAATATATACACCACTACGCCTACTCCGCAATAATCCTACTGTGCTTCGTATTACTGGGTATAGTACATACCCAAAACTACACCTGCCTTAAACATATTACCCCCTTTAATATATGCTCCCCACAACCACAAAACTTTATAATACTCATAGATGACATACCTGTGGAAAAGGATAAAAGCATGAAAATAACAGGCAAAATATCCCAAGTGCAATACCACGGTTCATGGCAGGCAACCCGCACCCGCATACTGCTGTATATAGAAAAAGACAGCTCCTCCATGCAACTTGCCTACGGCGACAAACTACTTTTACACACACGCGTAAACGAAATAGAACCGCCCAAAAATCCTCAGGAATTCAACTATAAACAATACCTGAATAATAAAAATATATACTACCGGTCTTATTGCCGCCATCACCAATGGCAACTGCTGGCACGGGAACAGGGTAACAAAATAATAAGCTTATCGGCTCACATTCGAAACCGACTGCTACACATACTGCAACGGTCCGGACTGCAATATAGGGAATATGGTATTATTGCCTCCATGCTGCTGGGTAGCAACGACAATTTGGAAGCAGAGCTGTCACAGCAATATGCCAATGCCGGCGTGAGCCACATACTATGCGTTTCGGGTATGCATGTGGGTATTATATATCTTATAGTAAACTTTTTGTTCTCCTTTATGGACGCCCACCCCCGCACCCGCCGCCTCAAATGCCTGCCCGTGCTGGCTGCCATATGGCTGTACGCCTGCATTACCGGCCTGTCGGCCTCGGTACTGAGAGCCTCCTCCATGTTCACCTTTGTATGCATAGGACAGCTACTGCATCAACAAAGCAATACCTACAACAGCCTGCTGGCTTCCATGCTGTTTCTGCTGCTTATTAAACCCCTGCTCATATTTGAAATAGGTTTCCAATTCTCCTATTTGGCCGTATTCGGCATAGTGTGGATAGCCAATACTATACAGGAACAATACCACCCTAAATATGCCATAACCGAATACGTGTGGGGCATAGTATGCGTATCGGTGGTGGCACAGCTGTTTACTGCCCCACTGAGTATGTATAGTTTTCACCGCTTTCCTAACTACTTTATATTGCCCAATATAGTGGTTATCACCATGGCCCCCTTCATTATAGGTGGCGGCATAGCCGTGCTGTGCACCTCATGGTGCCCTCCCCTGTTTGCCCTTATTTCCCGCCTGCTGGCTTGGATGATACAAGGCGTAAACTTCTGCATAGAACAGGTTACGGCCTGGCCGGGTTCCACCACCGAAGGCATAGCCTTTTCCGCCTTGCAAACAGGACTAATGTATGTGGTAATCCTTAGCACCATTATACTGCTTTCTCAGCATAAAAAACACCACGTGTGGCTGTCGCTAAGCGCCCTTCTGCTATGCTGCTCTCTGGAACTGCACCGCCAAATACAGGTGCTACATCAGGAAGAAATAGTGTTCTATAGCACCTCCTCAGCCGTAGTGGCCGACTACCACCACGCCCACAGCTGCTACTGCTACTTTACCGATACCAATAGCCTTGCCTATAGCGACTTTGCCTGTAGCAACCATCGCATACATAACCGCATACGCCACCTGCATTACACATGTCACCCCCACCACTTCACATTAGGCCCCTACTCCTGCCTGATACTGGATACACCCCCTTTGGCCTGCCCGCAACATATGCTGCAAACCGACTTTTTAGTGCTGAGCCGTAACCAAAAATACAATATGGAACAGGTGTGTCAAAGCATACAATTCCAACACCTTATTATAGACAATAGCTTTTCTCCCTATAAAAAAGAACTTCTGCTACAGCAATGTGACAGCCTGCATATCCCCTACCATGACCTAAGCATTCAGGCATGGGTTTTGCCTGTAAATAAACATTGATATTACATTTTTCTACACAAAATTTACATAATACGCATTAATAAGCAATAATCTATGTTAATAAACATGTATTATGCATCTTATAATTTATTTACAAAATAAATAAGTGTTCAATTCACATCTTCCTTTTCGGATTTTTTGGAAACCAGCCGCGATCCACACGTTTGCGCTGCTGGAAAAGTTCGAGGATGCTCCACAACCACGAACAGCCGATAACGCCCAAAATAGTGCTGACAATTGGGTTGTTGACAAACATCGACGCACCAATGAACACTAATCCAAAAAGCAGGAACACCCACCAGACCTTTACACCGAAGTAGTACTCGGTTTTGACGACGATGGGGTGGAAAATGCCGATGATGGCGAACGTGGCAATAGCGATAATGAGTCCGATGAAGTTCATAATAATTTTTTGCAAAGATACATTTTTTACGACATTTATTGGAGGATTCAGGCTATGGAAATTCGGATTTTAAGCGGGAAACGGGCCAGTATATACTAAACGATACACGGGATGGACGGATTTGGCTGATACTATTTTAACCTTTCAAATAATTCAAACGCCTTATATACATTTGAGTAGGATTCTCCATCCATGCCAAATTCAGCGGCTCTCCGAATGGCTTCTAAATGTTTGTCTTCAGCGCATAAATCTTCCACCCATTTTACGCTTTGCAGGAATTTCTTTTTCTTTTCGTAGTCCGGAATGTGCTTTTTCTGCTTTCAATCCGCCTTGCCATAATTATAAATCAATGTTTGGAATAGCCCCGAAGTTTCCTTGATTGTATGCCTTTTGAATGGATGACAACCGGTTGAGTCCTCTGAATTCGGCCAGCGAATAGACATCGGTATGACCAGAATCCAGTTTTTCGGTAAACCAGACGCTGTCTTTACGGAAGATTCGCTGATCGTTTTGCTTGGAGACCTCATTGAGCAAAGGGTCGTAATGAGTGGTGATGATGAGTTGAGATCTGGAATGTGTTTTGAGATAATTAAGCAAAATAAATTTGATTAACTGAGGATGTAAAGAACTTTCAAATTCGTCAATGGGCAATACATAACCTTTTTGCAATGCATAA
>JAZLLK010000073.1:0-3000 GCA_045598105.1 Bacteroidales bacterium
TGGGGTAAAATAAACACCTATACGCAACAAACAACCGACCCTGCCACCAACGCATCTGAAAATAAAGATTACAGGTATTATTTTCCGGGTAGCAGTGCAGACATGGCACAGGGACAGACTTCTTTTGCTCCCATTATAAAACACGATATGCAGCAAAATCCGCAGCCCTTGGAAACATGCACTTATGGCATTAACGGCAGCATACGCAAAAGATATGACCACCAGACGCAAAACACGGATTACTATTATTTTAATGCTTCCGGTAATTTAAAAGCCTGCGGCACGGATATGCAGATAAGTGTTTACGGCTACAACTCCGCCAACACCCGCACCTACAAAGTGAACCTGTTTAATGCCAACCAATGGGTGAACGGCCAACCCCAACCTATACAACCTATGGTACAAAGTGCCATGTTCTATCCTAATACTTACATAAACTTTACACAAGCAGGAGAATATACCAAGCATTATTATAACGGAACAGAACGTATTTGTTCTCGTTTAGGAGAGCAGCAAGTTCCTGTATCCGTGGAGAACGAACAAGAATTGCTTAATTACCAACATGATACAAAGGAAATTTTACGCAATGCCATAGGACAGCATTTGTATGATGAACCTACGGACATGCAGGAGGGAGATGTATTTCCATTGGAATTTTTGCAAGCAACCGGGAACAGCAATGCCATTTACTACTACCACCCCAACCACTTATCCTCTACCATGTATGTAACAGACGCACAACGGTCTGTAGTACAAAGTTTTCTTTATGCTCCGTATGGAGAAATTATCTCCGAATACAATACCCATGTTATGGGAGAAGCTTTTCCCAAGTATTCCTTTAATGCAAAAGAGTTAGACGAGGAAACAGGTATGTACTATTATGAAGCAAGATACTATAACCCTCCTACATTTATTTCCCGTGACCCGTTAATGAGTGAAAAACCGTGGCTGACGCCGTACCATTATTGTAGTAACAACCCTGTGGGAAGGGTTGATCCGAGTGGGATGATGGATGAAGGTCCGGAAGATCCTCCGGGAAAAAAGAGATCAAACGTAAAGTCTAAAATTGAAGTTAATGTTATACCTCAAGATAATCTAAAACAACAACCGATAGTATTACATATAGAAAATAATTCTTCAAAATCAAAAAAAAATTTATTTCAGAGATTTAAAGAGTTCTTTTCGTCGCATATGACTGGAGGTATCTACGGAACAGCAGATAATGGTCAAGGAAAGGAAACAAGAAAAGGAGATGGACCTCAAACAGATCTTTCTAATTTTACTAGTAATATGCCGGAACCATTTTCTCAGAAAACAGATAAAAATGTTCATTCTAAACAAACAACTTTACAAAACGATAATAAAGAGGATACAAATATTCATAGAACACCCCAAGGAAAATTCATATACTTTTATACGAATTCTTCTAAACATAAAGGAGCTGTTGCTACCAGTGAATTTTTTTATAATTCTCAAGATTCTTTGGAAAAAAGAAAAAAAGCTGAAAACAATTCTAGCTATAGAAGTATAGCGGTGTTACCTAAATAAATATATCCATGAAAAAAAAAGCGATATTAATAGCATTTATGCTTGTAATTATAGTAAGTATTTGTACACTATGTATCACTTGTTTACTTGAATTTAAAAATCAAAAATTGGTTTTAGAAATGCTAACGACAAGTAATCGGGAATTGTTAGAGAAAAAAAAGTTACTTTACGACCAACGAATAGACAGAGATACTAATCCTACTTGCCAAGATTTATTGTTGTTAAGAAAAATGGATGAAGCAGCAAACTATTGCAATGACATTCTTTCCACTAAGAAATATCACCAATTTTCCATAGATTCGCTACAATCTATCTTTAATGATAGCCTTTGTGATTTTTATTCTAATGATTTTATTCAATGGGAATTATATCATCAGACAGAAAAAAATATATATTTTTCAAAGTATGCACAAAAATCAAATGAATGCTACGTTCATTTGTGTCTTCATATGATACTAGAAAAATGTCTTGAAAAATATAGAGAAACGGCTTTAATGACAGGTTGGGGAGAATGTTTAGTAATTCCAAAATCGGATACGGTGAAAATGGGTGAATTTTATGAAGCAGAAGTTCGTTTTAACATAAAAGATTTAGGTGAAACGTACACCATTGTTTTGCTACCTGACAAAATAGTTAAAATAAAGGACATTTATAAGGAAAAGGCAACAGAACAAGGACAAAACACTCGACAAGGGCTAATTTCTTTTTCCAATGCAGATGGAAAAGAGTTTTTTTATCCAGTTAAATTTTCATATTATGTAAAATAATAGAAAGGCTTCAATATATAAATTGAATAAAAAACACTATCTTTGCAACATGAAACATAGGCAAACCAACAACGGCTCCCTACGCAAGCGGGAAGTAACACAACCGCAACAGCATACGGAATATTACCTCTTTAACTCCCAAGGCAACCTGAAAGCCTACAGCGATGATATAATGAGTTTTGCCTATTACGGTTACAATGCTGCTAATACAAGAACTTATAAGCTGAGCCTGTACAACACCAATGTATGGATAAACGGACAACAACAGCCGTTGAACATGCAATTACAACAAGCCATGTTTTATCCTAATAGTTACATTAACTTTAACCAAGTAGGAGAATACACGAAGCATTATTACAACGGCATGGAGCGTATAGCCAGCAGATTAGGAGATAATAATACCACTATTGCTATTGATAATATGCTTGAAAACAGAAAGCTATTATTAGAAGAGCAAGTTAGAAATGATATACAAGAACTCATCTCCGAAACTCCGCAAGTGGACTTACCGCCCATGCTTGACATTTTGAATTTACAGCCCACTGGCACTCCCAACGATATTTATTATTATCATCCTAACCACTTAGGCTCTACTGCATTTGTGACAGATAACAATGCTACAATAACACAGGGCTTTTTGTATGCTCCGTTTGGTGAAGTTACTACAGAATATAATGTAAACTTT
>JAZLLK010000074.1:0-2787 GCA_045598105.1 Bacteroidales bacterium
AGCTTTCACGGTGTAGGTACCGGGGAGGAAGTCAAAGTTGTTATCCACCACTATGGTGTCGTTATCCAGTGCGGGAACTATGCCGCTATTGAGAGCCATGTTATAGTTGGCAGTGGCAGCGCCGCTTACGGTAACGTTCAATGTGGTAGGATATTTACTAAAGTCTATGGCCTGTCCGGTAAGGCTGCTCAGAACTACCTGCAATTCTTTTCCGGTATAGTCACAGGCGGTGAGTTCGGAAGTTTGAATACCGCCTACGGCAAGGTCTTGGTTAGATGTGAGCTTAATGCGGTCAATGTATTGAGCACCGTCCATCATAGGTAATGACATACGCATGGCTTCAAATACCAGTATCACGCAGTTATAGTTCACAAAGCTGTCTAAAGGATAGGAGTATTGAGTCCAACCCATGTCGTTACCGTTGTTCTTTCTTACGCTGAAGAGGGTGGTGAAGGTTACACCGCCGTCGAAGGTAAGACGCACGTCGGTATAGTCATTGTTACCGGCAGTGGCAGCGGTATCATGATAGTACCAGAAGTCCAGTACGGGTTGTGAAGTACCGGTGAAGTCCAGCTGACGTGAGTACAAACGGGTCATAGCACCGCGGGAGCCGTCAAATGTTATCATGGCATTGCCGGTAGCGGGTAATACACCGTTTAAGGAGTCATATACCACTTCCCAACCGGTAGCGGTGTTATTGTCGGCTACACGCATGCTTAAAGGCAGGCCGTTGGCAAAGTCTTCGTCTATAGGCAGGGCTACCTTGTTGGCTATGTAGTCAAATGCTATGGTATCGTTTACGTAATTGGTATCGGCGTTACAGCTTATCCATGCTTTTACATGATAAATACCTGCAGGGGTAATGTTCAGGTTAGAAATTACTCTTATGGTATCTCTGTCAAATACATTCATGGTACCGGAGGTGAGCGTAATGGTAGTGTCATAGCTTACGGCACCGGTAATATTGAGGTGTAATGACAAATTGTTGGTAGCATAGTTGGTGGCTGTTAAGCCGTTGCCCATTAATGCAAAGTCTATATCCGAATAGTTGGCCGAGCAGAAGTCTGCCGATTCAGGGAATCCGATAATACCTTCTAATTTGATATCATTGCCATTGTATAATTCGGGAGAGTAAGCACCCATTACGGTAGTGGTGGAACGGGGCTGACCTGTAATATCTCTGCTTACGTTACCCACATTGGTGCTTAAGAACGGCATATAGTTGGCCAGGTCTAAGTTCACGGTGCTGTCCTTAAATGAAGGAACCACGTTAATGGAGTTAGTATTCTGACCGGTAATGTTTTTGATGCCGGCTAAGGTAGTTTGTGCACTGCCTACATAACCCACATAGCTGCCGGTGGAGGAGTAGCTGTTGTAATCCAAGGTTACATAAGTAGTGGTTCCGTAAGTGGAGCTGCTTATGTACAACGGATATCCCGTACCGGAAGTCATGGTGTGGAATATATTGTTCTTAAATACGGATCTATAGGTAGAACTTGTGGTGTAGAAATACAATCCGTAGCAGGTACCTGTACCGCCTAAAGCCACGGTATTGTTGAAGAAGTTGGCTTGCGTGTAGTAATATGTGTACATACCATAAGTAGTACCTGCACCGCTAAGTTTTCTTATTTCGTTGTTACATACGTAAGGAGTTTGCGGTGAGTAGGAAGGATATCCAAAGTAATAATAGAAATACATACCATAACCGGTGGAGGTGTTGCGTATTTCTATTTTGTTACCATCCATGGTATCTACGGCAGTATAATAGTACATGTACATGTTATAGGTGGTTTGGCTGCCGGTACGTGTACGCCATGTATTGTGTGAAATACTCTTGTAATGGCTGTAATAATAGCTGTATATACCATAGTAATAATAGTTTTCTATGATATTGTTGTCTATTACAACCTCGCATTTTCTGCTACTCATGTTAGACGAACCACCTGCTATGTAGTACATGTAGAGTCCGTAGTAACCGCCATTAAGGTGGTTATTTATTATGCGTACATTTGTCAAAGTGTTAGTAGCGCCGCTGGAGTTAGCATAGCGTATTACGGCGGAAGTAGTGCCGGTAGCAGTAGGACTGGCCAACAGTTCGCAGCCGTTAATTTCTATGTCGGTAAGCTGCCCTATAAATTGTACGGCATTGGTGCCGGTGCTACCTGAAGCGTCAAAGGTGACGTTCTTAATGGTAATACCTGTATCGCTGCTCAATGTGAGTGCATTGCCGCTGGTGGTTACAAACTTCACATCGGTGGCGTTGCCTGTAGCACCGGCTATGGTGAGGCGGTAGTTGCCACCGGGGGTAAAGTTAGATATGCTGAGCGGGCCATAGGTACCTGCAGCTATATTGAAAGTAACGTTGCCTGCCATACCGCAACTTTGCAGTACTGTCATGGCTTCGTCCATAGTATTAAAGTCAGCTGAAGCACCACCTACGGCATAGTTGCCGGCTAAAGGACCGTTACATATATATATAGTATTTTGAACGGTGTCATTGGTGCGAACGCTGTCTAAGCCGTTGTTTACATTGGTAAACCATGCCTTAAGCGTAATATTACCCGCTGTAGGAGCAGTGTAATTGCCTAAAGTAATGGTAGTACCATCCAATGCACCCAGCGGGGTATTGGGTGTCCACACATAAGGAGTCTGGCTTACCCCGTTAATGCTCCATGCTATGGTAGCAGTGCTTATAGGGGTAGCACCCAAATTGGTTATGTCCATGCTTACCGGTAATGCCTGCAATGCTACCGAGCCTGCAGGTACGCTTACAGATATGGCACCCAG
>JAZLLK010000075.1:0-2061 GCA_045598105.1 Bacteroidales bacterium
TGACCAGACCTTCAGCCTCTCCGGCAACGTGGCGTTCTCTCCGCAGACGCAGCAGCGCCTCGGCATCCGCATCATGCAGGTGGATCAGGACTTCCGCGCCGAGCTACTGGAACTCGTTGAAGCCGGAGACGTTCCGGTAGAATTTCCCAATGTGCTGAACCTCGTCACTCTGCTTCCCGCCGGTTCAAACGCCAATTCACACTCACACTCCAATCCCAACACCGGCATCTTCTACTACCACACCAACCACCTCGGCAGCACCGCCTTTGTAACGGATAATAACGCCACCATCACCCAAGGCTTCCTCTACGCACCCTTCGGAGAAATCACCACCGAATACGCCCCAATGTGGCAAAACGGCGTAATTCCCAAATACGCCTTCAACGCCAAGGAACTCGACGAAGAAACCGGCATGTACTACTACGAAGCAAGGTACTACAACCCGCCGGTGTTCACAAGCAGGGACCCGATGTTTGAGAAATACTTCTGGATGTCTCCGTACGCGTATTGTGCGAACAATCCGATGAAGTACGTGGACCCGAGTGGGGAAGCATGGAAACCTACTTTTAACGAAGAAACCGGAGAATATACAGGTTATCAATGGATTGATCCTAAATATTCATATAATAGTGATGGAACATTAAAAGACGGTTTGTATGAGCAAGCAATCTTCTTTTCTGAAAACGGAACATATAATCCTGAAAGCAAATATAATATTGGTTCCTCAACAGCTACTGTATACAAATCAGATGGTACAACGGAAACATTTGACGCATGTACTCATCCGTCAAGTTCTTCGTATGCTACTGTACCTGCGGGAATATATGAAGCTACGGTTGGATTACATAACGGAAAATATACTGCATTGCGAATGGGTGATGTGGGAGGAAGTCAAAAAATAGAACTTGGTAAAGAGAATCCTGCATATTCTGATGGTAGGACTTATGCAATAGGTATAAATGCTCATAAATCCGGGATAAACAATTTTACAGGTATTGGGCGAGATGGGCGGCCTGTATCAAAGGGTTGTTTGCTAATTGATAGAAATAGATGGAGTGAATTTATAGGTTTGTTTAATAATTCTGAACAAAAAAACAATACGGTAAGTATTACGGTATCAAGAACAATGTCTGCACCAACAAACAGGAATGTATCTAAACCCATTATTCCAATACAAATACAACCTATACAAGCCGATAAAACGAGAGTAGCACCAATATTCTATAAATAATTGAAAGATATGAAGATAAATTATATTTTAACAGCTTTACTTATTTTTTTTATTACATGTTGTACAAAGGAAAGGAACAAAGATCAATTACCCGATAAGGTTAAATCTGATTATAAAGAGATATCAGAGAAAACTACGAATAAACCTCAAAAAGAGATAATTTCCGATTACAATAAAACAGATAATAATGGGAAAAAACAAGGTCTGTGGATAGAGGAAGAGGGAATTACACGTATTGAGCAATATTATAAAAACGGGGTTCGTTCTGGAACATACAAACAGTTCCTTGCAGAAAAATTGGTTATTTTGGGAGAATATACAAATGGTAAAGCATCTGGGATTTGGTATTATTATGATAAAGGGATTCTAATGATGACATTTGAAAATTATTCTATCAATTACGATACCATTACAAGTGAAGGAATAAGAGGCCGTTATGTACCTGATTATAAATGTTATTACAAAGGGTATCATCCAAATGGAACTATTGCGAAAGAAGGGTGGTTATTGTGGGATGAAGGTTCTTGTCCCGAATCAGATTTATCCATGGAATATGGTACATGGAAATATTATGATGAAAATGGAAGTTTAATAAAAACAGAATACTTTGGAACAGAATGAATAATAATTTCTTATATTCAATTTATCAATGTCATTTCTACGGTCGTGTGGATTCCCTCTACGACGAAAGCGGCGTAATGTGCTATGAGTACGGCAACATGGGCGAAGTAACCAAGGAAACGCGCATTTACGCTCTGCCTTTCCTTTCGCAACCTATAGCCATAAGCACAGGGTTCGAATACGACAGTTGGGGCAGAATATTAAACATT
>JAZLLK010000076.1:0-32026 GCA_045598105.1 Bacteroidales bacterium
ACGACCTAATTCCCTCTTGTCATAATTCTTTGTTCCACTGATGGTTTCTTCAATCCAACCATCAATGTGCATTTTCTCCCGTTGGCAGAAGTTGTTGATTTCAAATCTTTGGTTTTCAACCGTTTGCTTGTCGCTGCTGACTCTAATGTAACCGTAAATCATAGTGTTTTTTTATGATTATACGGCATTTGTACTTTTTGTATGTCAGTGCGAGCAGTGGACGGATGATGGAAAATAAAAAAAGTGTGGCAAAATTCCGAGCATATTGAAAATAATTGGAGTCTGATAAAATGTGTACTTTTGCCATGTTATTTTTTTGTCCTTAAAAAAAGTTTTATCGGACAGCAATAATACAAAATAGAATTTGACAAGTCGGAATATAAAGTTAAATGTGCTATATGGAAGTCTGTTATGCCTGATATGAATGAAAGTGACATTTTGCAGTTATCTGCATTGTACGATTTTAGTGGAGGACAAATAGAAAATATAGCCCGAAAGCGAACCATACACACTATATTGCATGGGGGGAATATAGATATACATCAACTTCAGGCATATTGTGAGCAGGAAATGTTGAACAGGTCAGGTAGGAGAGCTGTCGGTTTCAGGCCATAATACTTGGTAGCTTAATATTTAAGTGCTGTGGCAGAAATAGTTTTTTTTGGGGGGGGGGTAACAAAAAAATGGAATAGGCTTTTTAGGGAGAATGTGTTCATTCTTCCCGAAAAAAATGCTACTTTTGCACTTGTGATTTGCATAAAAATACATATATGACAAAAGATTTGGCTTCGCAACTGTCGCATGTGAGCATAGGGTATAAAATGCTGCGTGCCTATTCCAAGTGGATGATATTTCAGTGGTATTCCCGTGTAGAGGTAAAAGGAGAAGAAAATATACCGCACGGGCATCCGTATATTATGCTGCCGTGTCATCAAAATGCTGTAATGGATTGTGTTACGGTTCTTGCCTTGCTGAAAACACCCGTGGTGTTTTTTGCCCGTTCCGATATGTTTTCCACCCCCATGAAAGCCCGTATGATGCATGCCCTTAAAATTATGCCTGCCTACAGGCATCAGGAGGGATGGGGCAATGTGAAGAAGAATGAGGAAAATTTTAATATGGCCGTAGAATGGCTGTGCCAAAATATACCGCAATGCATTATGCCGGAGGGCGGTCAGGATGAAAAGCACCATTTGAGGGCCTTTGTAAAAGGTCCGTACCGTATAGCTGTAGCGGCCCAGCAGAAAATGGAGAATGAGCCCGTGTACCTGTTGCCCATAGGCATTGACCACGGCGACTATGATAAAAGCGGTTACCCGCTGGTAATACACATAGGCAAGCCCATAGACATGCGTGCTTATATGGAGCCCCAAGACGAGAATGCCGCCGTGAAGCTCAATCGTGTGCGTACCGATGCTTTTGCTGCCGTGCAGCAACTTATGGTAGATATTCCCTTGGAACATTATAGGGAAATACACACGGCCAACTACCTGTATCAGCAGCCTTGGCTGCAAAAGCAGGGGGCGCCCTATACCGAGTTTCACGCCTTGCATGCCCGACGTGCTATTACGCAGGCTATGAGTGCTATAGCGGATGAGAACTTTTGGGCTGATATGAAACCTATGTGTGACAAATTATGGCAAAGCCATCCTGATATACTCACCTTGGGTATAGCCGTGAGCGGGCATGCCCGCCTATGTACTTATGCCATGGCATGTGTGTTGCTTGCTCCGTTCATGCTGGCAGGTGTTGTGCTGAATGCACCCTTGCTGGCTATGCTAAGGTATGCCCGCATACATAGTGCCGCAGGCTTTGCCGCCACGGTGCAATATGCCCTGTGGCTGTTGGTATCACCGGTGTATCATATATTGGCGGCCGTATTGCTGGGTGTGTGTGCCCATAGTGTGCTGTGTGCCCTGGTAGCTTTAGTGGCATTGCCACTGCTTATGCTATTGGTAATAAAGAGTAAGCCTCTGTACAGACTATGTGCTTATATATGTGGACACAAAAAAGACAAAGCAAATGCTTTAAAAATAATTAATTATCTTAATAATATGCTTAAATAGTTTATTTGTATATATTTTGTGTATAAATATATAATCATTTTATCTAAAGCTGTCATGCATGTTTGTGGGGACATGTCGTACTTAATATGCCCCTGTTATGTTCTTGCCATGATGCGGAATTAAGTTATTATGTAATTAAAAAGGAACGAAAATAAGGAAATATTTTGCGTGTAATGGCAGGAATGTGGAGTATAAAGTTACATATCTTATAGAAGTGATGTTCACCTGCAGACAGGGTATTATAGTTACCCAAGGTAGTAGCATAGTAGTATTAAGGTGATAAGCAGGGAAAATATGAACTTAAGGGTAATGTAGGCGTAAGTGTCTTATGTGGCATAATTACAGTGACTTATATGGGATAAAAAAAGCGGAAACTTATCGTTTCCGCCTTCTTGTACCCAGGGCCGGGGTCGAACCGGCACGAGTTTAACCTCAATGGTGTTTGAGACCATCGCGTCTACCAATTCCGCCACCTGGGCATGCCTCAAACGCGAGTGCAAAAGTACAAAAAAAAATAATACAAAAAGCTTTTTGAAGGCAAAAAATATTAAGTTTTTAGCTTAGAATGGAATATTTATGCGTAAATGTTTGATATGTAGTTGTTTTGTGTATGAATATTTTTTTTTGCTATTTAAGGGTTTATGATCATTTTTTTTATACCTTTGCACAAATTTTTTTAGAAAGAAAATTATGTATTGGTCATTAGAATTAGCTTCAAAGTTAGAAGATGCTCCATGGCCTGCAACTAAGGAAGAATTAATCGATTTTGCAGTCCGTTCCGGAGCTCCCATGGAGGTGGTGGAAAACCTCCGCGAAATAGAGGATGAAGGTGAAATATATGAAACCATAGAGGATTTATGGCCTGATTATCCTTCTAAAGAAGACTTCTTTTTTCAAGAAGACGAGTATTAAGCCGATAAGAAATCGGCTGTGTCAGTGAGAGTGCTGATAGAACAGAATGAAGCGGATAGGGTGTGATGCCTGTCCGTTTTTTTTTGTGTTATTGCCAAGGTTTAAGCATAGCAGTAGCAGGTATTGTATATCAGGTTAAATAATGAAAAAAGATAATTGCAGTACATACTTCCATAGGCACGTTATAATAAGTCCCAAGCGGGTGAGAGAAGCACAATGATATTTTTTATTCTTTACTTATGAGCACTACGGCATAGGCGCTTGCACCTTCTTCGCGACCAATAAAGCCTATTTTTTCTGATGTTTTGGCCTTAATGCTTATATCCTCGGTGCTTATGTGCATAAGTGGGGCCAGGCATAGTTTCATGGCGTTTATGTAAGGGAGCATTTGGGGTTTTTGTAGTACCAGTGTGCAGTCTATATTTTCTATATGCCAGCCGTTTTTACTTATTATATCCGCACATTCTTCCAGTAGCAGGGTACTACGTATGCCTTTATATTTAGGGTCGGTATCGGGAAAATGATAGCCTATGTCATGCATATTGGCTGCGCCAAAAAGCCCGTCTATAATGGCATGTATGAGCAGGTCGGCATCGGAATGCCCTTTAAATCCCATAGGGTAATCTATGTGCACACCACCTATTACCAAAGGGTAGCCTTCGGCCAGCTGATGTGTGTCAAAGCCCATGCCTATGCGATATTTCATACGCTATATGCTGTTTTTTTGGGCAACTTTGTTGCCATTTTTATTAAAGTCGAATGAAATGGAGAATCTTAAAGTGTTCTGTAATGGGTGATTACGGCTGTTTACGGGCAATATATAGGCTGCGTCAATGGAGAATACGCTGTATTTAATGCCTATACCGAAAGTCATGTATTTACGTCTTCCCTTAAAGTTTGACTCGTTAAAATAACCTGTGCGGACAAATAATAAGTCATTATAGGAGTATTCTATACCCATATTTACTATGTATTCGTGCAGCTCTTCCACAAATCCGCCCGGAGCGTCAAACCATGAGGTGAATACGGCTGAGGCGGCAGTAGTGGTTTTGGGGTTACGCCCTTTGTCTATTACGGGTTCACCTGTAACTTCGTCATATATTATGCTACCGTTTTCATCGGTTTGATATGTGGGAGGGGTGGTAACCAATAGTTTATTCAGGTCTAGAGCAAATACCAGTTTATTGTATTGGTCTATCTTCATGGTGTAGGCTATACCCGCTCTAAAGTTAGCCGGTAAAAAGTCTCTTTCAATGGAGCTGGAGTAGGATATTTTGTTACCTATATTTGATATATTTAATCCGAATGCTATTTGACTAAAGTTGAGCTTGTTGGCTCTCAGTTTTTTGTGATAGAATAAGGAGATGTCAGCGGCACCTGCCAGGCCGGGCTTATTCTCGGTGGTGGTGGAGGTGCTTAGGTCCGAATACACAAATCGGCCTGTTACGGCCATGGACAAGTCCGGAATGAGCTGACGCTCATAGGAAAGGTCCAATGCAAATTCATGCGGAGTATAGTTCGTAATCAGTTCACCGTCTTCATTGGTAATTTCCATATCACCCATGGAAAAATAGCGTAATGAGCCTGAAATACCGTCTTTATCGGTTACTTTTCCGTAGGCTGAAAGGTAGAGTAAATATATATCATTTACGCCTAAGCCTGCCAGCCATGGACTATATGATACCGATAAACCAAAGTTATTGGGTGAATATATGTATTTTGAAGGATTCCAGTGCTGTGCATTCATATCTCCTTCCACGGCTACGCCGGCCTCACCCATACCGCCTATACGGGTATCGGGAGCTATGAGCAAAAACGGGACGCCGGTGGATATAACATTACTTCCTAATCGACCTAATACATCATTATTTGTAGATACTTTTTGGGCATTTATAGTGGTGATATTACAGCTTAGTATGATGATTAAAGCAGTGATAATGAGTGTGTTTATTCTTTTTATTGTTGTCATATTTTTCTATATATAAAATATTATAACGTAAACATATTGTTTTTATTGTTATAGTATTACTATTTTTTCTATTTTTTCGGTAGTGCTGCCATTAGGCATGCGTACCATGAGTTTGTATAAATATACACCTTTGGCCAAAGTATTGCCGTAGTCATCTTTTCCGTCCCAAGGTATGGCTTTGCTGCGAAACCCTTCCGTACACTGCGAACTGTGTATGTTTTTAACTACTTTCCCGCTTATGGTGAATATGCTTATGTGTATATTTAACAGTGTGTTAGGTTGATTGTGCTCAAAGTAGAAGTCGGTATGGGTGGTAAAGGGGTTGGGATAGTTGAGCACATGATTCAATACCAATCCGGTATCGTTGAGCACTTCAAATTCTATTTCGGCTTCGCCCATATTGTTTACTATATCCCATGCTCGTACACTTAGGGTGTGAGTGCCGGCGGCAAGGGAGGATAGTGCGTACGACAGGGTACCTGATGTATAGCTGTTTTCATTGAAGGTAAAATAGTCGTTCACCGTAATGGCATTGGCTATGTCATGGTCTATTATTATCATCATGTCATGGCCTATGCCGGCACCGGCGGTATTAAGTCCGCTTTCATCGCTTATTTCGGCTTTTACTATAGGGGTAGCCGTACAGGTACCACCACTTACAAAGGCCTTGTCGTTGAGGTATAGCTTTATGTCGGGGCCGGCATCGTCGTTAATGGTGGTGTCATTCATGCCACCTATAAGTACATTATTGTATCCGTTGGCATCTATATTGCTGCCGGCGGCATAGTAGCTTATTTTTCCCATACCATATTCATAGTTAATATCCTTAGGCATCATAAACGAAAAATGAAAATCTCCATTCTCTGCCTTGGCTTTTCCCTTGAATATAATGCTTTTTTGCAGACTGAAATGGTACACCGAATCTTTTCCGTTATTGTTGAGGGTTTCCACTATGGCGGCTTTATCGTATATGGTAGGGTACACCCATCCGTTGAATTGGGTGAGTTTTTTATGTGCGGCGTCTTCTATATGCCCTTGTACGTGTACGTAGGTGAGCGATTTAAGGGTATCGGTAAAGCTATGGTATGCTATGTGATTAATGCTGTCGGTAACTATATTCATTTGAGGATAGGCCGGTGTTACGGAAGGGTCTCCCAGATATATGTATGATTCATAAGGGTATTCGCTTTGTGCCGTAGCATATACTTCTCCTATGGTGAGATGGGTGTTGTTTTCGCTTTTGAGTGCATTGCGAAACAGAGCCATGCCTAATGTTTCATTGGGGCCGGAGCTGGAATTGCGGGTAGAGGTAATCAGGCCTATGCCGCCGCCGTTGGCTGAAAGTAGTGTCCTTTCACCGGGCGAAGAACTTCCCTGGTCGTAGCCGGCAAAAGTGCAGCAGGCTGTATAGAATATGGGCATGGCATAAGTATTGGTCCACGAGTTTATATCCGAAAGGGTGAGTATACGCTCGTGCGACCATCCGTTGTCACCGCCATGACCAAAGTAAGTCATGAACAGGCATCCGTTGTTTACCCTGTAATTTATCATTTTGGTAACCTCAGGATAGCGAGCCCCCTGTGAAGAAGCTTCTTTTTTGTATGCATCAGAATATACCTTTTCCACATTGTATATGGGGTAATAGGTGCTTATTAGTTTGTTGCAAATGGCTTCAGGGTTGAACAGGTGGGCGTAATCGGCATCATCATCAGATATAAAGGATATAATGTTTCTCCAATTTCCCATATTGGATATTTTGCCGCTGTTTCCGCTCAAATCATTCATAGCACCATAGCGTATGGATTTTTCTACCAAGGCATTGGCTTGTGAAGTGGTGGCCACTGGCCAGCGTCCCAGCCCTATATCCATGGTGCCATAGTTATTGGCACCTTTGCCATCGGCCAGCTTGGCTATATAGTTGTCGGTAGATACGTTGTTGTGGTTGTCAAATATATTTTTGCCTTGATAATTAGGTATGTAGCAGGGTGCCTTGCCTTCTATTTGTCGGGGATCGTAGGAGGTTTTTCCTATCAGCAGGGCATTTTTTACCATGTGCTCCTCATTACGGTCGTAGAACATTTTCAAGAAGTTACGTATAGCTGACAGGTCGCAGGCTCCGCTACTGAATTCATTGTACACTTGGGTGGTGGTAACCACGGCTGTTTTTATATTTTGGCTGTTGCGGTATTGAGCCAGCCGCTGCGCAGCTGACAAAAAGTCGGGATGGGTGATAATAATAAAGTCTATATTACTCAGTCCGTGCAAATTTTGGTTTTCTACCTTTCCTATTGGTGTAACCGATAAGTAAGAGCTACCGTCAAATGCTACCATTTCTCTTGTGCTGTCGGCCGTAAGCGTAAATTCCATATACTGCCCTGCGGCAGTGCATTGTACTTCTTTTATATTGTACCTGTCGGTAACATCCCATATACGTGTGCTTTTGCCCAGTGTGTTAAAGGAGTATTTTGCTACATGTCCGCTGCCTGTAATTTCAGGATTGCGAAAGTCTACCTGAGCACTGCCTTGCTGCAAAGCACAGGTGGCATGTATTTCTATATAGTCCAAATACCCTATGGATGATAAGGTGGGCTTGGAGTAGGTGATGGTGACATTAATATGCTCACCCGTAGGGGTGAAATTCTTGTAGTCGGTAATGTTGGTTATATTACCCGATGCCATGTAAGTATTGAAACTTTTGCTGCCGTTAATATCCGTGGTAAAACAGGCTGGTGCTGAAGATGTGGAAGCCCATGAAAATGAAAAATATACATTCTTTGACGTAAGTCCCGGTATGTCAAATTTATATTTGCGGGTGGTGGTGCTTTTGAATTCGTCGGCAAACCATTGGTTGCCTACTTTACATATATTTATATTGTCTTCTTCATATACATGCCTGTAGTAATAAGTGTTTACCATGTGAGTAGGGGTGGCATTGGTGCCGGCAAGGCTGCTTATTCTTTTTTTATTGCCTATGCCTTCGTCGGCAGTAATAAAATAGTAAGCCTGCCTGCTATATATATTCATATTGTGCTTGTATTGGCATATAGGGTCTATGGCATAAGGTTCCCATTGTGTTACGCCTACACCGTAAAACAGCACATAGTCCTCATTGTCAAATGTGCCATTGTTATTCTTGTCGATAGTGTATATTGACACTTCCTGCAAGTCATTATATATTTCTTCTCCTGTATTTTGCGGTAGCATGTACCCACCATGACCATATAGGGCTATGTGGTCTGTTTTTACGGGCATGCTCATGCCCAATGCTTTCAGGTCGTTATAGGTAAGTTTGTATATGCCCGTTTGTGTTATGGCTATTTTGTAAAAATTGCCCGTGCTGAGTACCGATTGCGTGGCATAACTGTGCGTTTTTTGCCTCTTGACAGGTTTGCCGACAGTGTAATCAGCTGTTATATTAAACGATACTAATTTTTCAATATTCGTTCCATTGTTACGAAAAGGAAGTAGTTTTATATATAAATAAGCTTTTTTCATTGTTTCTGTTGTTGTATAATTCATATTTAATGTGTTATCAATTATACTTGTGTCTATGCATTTCAATTCTTCGGCAGTGAGGGCTTGCCATACCGTATTTGTAATATGAACCTTATAGGTATCATAGGTGTGGAGTATGGGGATATGTATTTGATAATATGGCATTAAAGGATGCATCTCATCGTTGGTCGCCTGTTCAAAATACAGGTAAGGCGTAAGGGTATCGGCCTGAAACTGCTCATAGCATACAGGTTTCCATGCCAGGGAGACCGGCATGTTAATATTTTGTCCTTTTAGCAGGAGGGTATTAGCTATTATGCATAGGCATAGGTATATGTAATATTTTTTGTATATGTTCATATTTTATGATATTATTTCTAATTTGCTGGTGGCATTGTCCACCCTTGATACTTTTATTTTTGTGGGTATTTTTTCTTCCAATTCTTTCATGTGGCTTATTATGCCGACACGTTTACCGCTATTTTCATGCAGATTGTTGAGGGTGTTAATTACTGTTTCCAAATAGTCGCTGTCCAGTGAGCCAAAGCCTTCATCTATGAACAGGGTATCTACCGACAGCACACCCTGATGTAGAGATGATAAGGCCAAAGCCAAAGCAAGGGAAACCAAAAAACTTTCGCCACCCGAAAGGTTAGTAGTGGTAATGGTGTGGCCGCCTATATAATTATCGCGTAGAAGTATGGTGAGTTTGCCGGGCTCGCACATGAGTTCAAATCGGGGCATAAGCTGCCGTAACTGTATGTTGGCATTGTGCAGCAAGTGCTGTAATACAAAACTTTGCGCTATATTTCTAAAGTTCTTTCCTTGGGCATCACCATATATGCGACATAGCTTGTCCCATTGTATGTAGTCGGCTTCTAATATTGCTATTTGCTGTTGCAGTTCGCTGCTTTTTTGTTTGTCGGCCTCATTGTTTTTGAGTATTTGTACGTTTTGGCCTATGGCCTGGTTACACTCGTTAATATGATTCTGTAACGTATTGTTTTGTTGTTCATAGTTATTAATAAGATCTACTATATCAGTATCTTCATTTATTGCTATGTGTGCGGCTATAGCTTGAGCGTTGGCTTCTATTTCTTTTTGAGTGTCATCATGCGATTGTTTTAGCCCGGTAAAGCATACCACAAAATCGGACCATTGCTTTCTAAAGTCTATATTGTAGGTGCTTTCGCAGGCCGTTTTATCTTGCCATTTGGGTGCTTCTTTCAATATGGTTTCGTTGTTCCCGGTTACTTCCTTTATGTCGTTTTCAAGGTTGGTAATGCTTGCATTTAGCTGTATAAGCTTTTCATTGTAGGCTTTATATTGCAGGCTGTCGGCCTTGAGGCAATTGTGGAGTTCCTGCAGTTTATGCGGCCATAAGTCGGCATAAGGAGCATCTATGTATGGTTGTAATTGGGCATGTTTATCAGCTATTTCCTGAACATAGCTGTTTTTTAAACTTTTCTGTTCGCTTAGGTAGCTTTGGGTTTGTTGCCAATTGGTGTCGGCTACCTGTTTGGCTTTAGCGGCATGGTTAACCTGTGTTTCGCAATCGTTTTTCTCTTTTTGCAGTAGGTCTATGCTTTGGCGAAGTGCGTCTATCTGTTTTATGGTTTGGCTTAGCAGGTTTTCACTATCCTTATTAGTGCTGAGCAACTCTTCTATGCGGGAGGGAACATCTTCTATGTTGCAATTGATGTGTATATGGGCACATTGTGCCAATATACGTGCGGTTTCCTTTGCTATATCCTGCTGTTTTTGTTGCACCTTTTTATCATCGTTATGGTATTGTTGTGTAAGAGCATCGGCTTTAGCCTTGGCCTCTGATAGTAGGTTCAAGGCCTTTTGTGCCAGGTTTTTGGCTTGCTTTTTATCTTCTTCCAGTGGCTTAAGTGCCGATTGGAATCGGGCATTGCTCAGTGGTGAAGTAATTATGCTGCCGCATAGCGGACATGTGTCCTGCTCATGCAGGGTTGCTCTTATTTCTTTTATTATGTCCAAGCAACTTTGTTGTGCCTTCTCATAGGCTTGTTCCGCTTTTTCGTGTAAGGTGTGCAGTGTGTCATAGTCTGCTTGCCTATATGGAATGTTGTTTTTACATTGCTGTAGCTCTGTACACAATTTCTTCAGGGCTGCCTTGTCCTGTAACAACTCTTCTATGCGTTTTTGCATGGTGTTGTAAGCCAATATTATATTATTAGCTTGGTTGTTAGTGCCTTTTATGTCGTCTATAGCTTTGCGGGTATCCGTTTCATGCAGTTGCTCCAGCTGCTCCTTAAGTGCATTTATTTTTTTCTGCTTGTAGGTATTGACATTTTCGGCCTCTTTATATGCCTGTGTGGCAAGGCTTACATTTTGTTGTAGCTGAGGTAGTTTTCGGGTGTGTTCGTGTATATTCAGGTCACACTTTTCGGCAAGTTCTTTTTTCTTAATTATTTCTTCTATTCCACTAAGTAGAGAGGCACTGTTTTCAAGGCTGTTTTTTGCTTTCTGTAGCGGTTTAAGGGCC
Source organism: Bacteroidales bacterium (assembly GCA_045598105.1). Lineage (GTDB taxonomy): Bacteria > Bacteroidota > Bacteroidia > Bacteroidales > WCHB1-69 > UBA1205. Next base: position 10,955 of record JAZLLK010000076.1, read on the forward strand.
TTGCCGGTTTCATCGGATTGCAGCTTATTGCGTAGTAATTGGTCCTTAGCTCCTTGTAACTCATTGAGGCGTATCTCATAGGTGCTTCCTGCTGCGGATAAGTTTTGCCTATTCTGTTTTTGCTTGTTATTTAGCGTTATTTTATTGTGCAGCAATTCTTTGATTGTGCAGTTTTGTTTATACGCGGCCTGTGCGGCTTCTGCCTGCCGTTTTAAATTGTTTATTCCTTCATTTATTTGGGCTATAGCTTCATTGGAGAGCAGGGTGAGGTGAGCTGTTTTTTCTTTGGCATTGTCCAGCATATCCCGCTTTTCCTTGGCTTTTTCGGCTATTTTTTTTCCTAACAGGGTGTATATGCCGGTGCCGGTAAGCTTTTCCAATATGGCAGAACGTTCACTTTCACTACTTTTAAGAAATTTGGTAAAATCGCCTTGTGCCAGTATGGTAGTTTGGCAAAATTGTTCAAAATTAAGCCCTATGGCCTGTTCTATCTCCTTATTTATGTCGCCTACTTTAGTCCACACGTCGGTGTTGCATTGCAATTGACGGCTCACGGGATTGAGCTGACCTTTATTATCACCTCTTGTTTTGCGGCTAACCGACCATGTGGCGGTGTATATTACACCATTATTGCCCTCAAATATGAGTTCTATTTCTGCCTCATTGCTGCTTTCTCTTACCCATCGGCGTGTGTCATTAATGGTAGTGTAGCCGTCTTTGTTGGAAGTGGCGTAGCCATTATCATATATTTTTTCCGCTTTGGCATTCTTAGAGCGGGGCGTTTCATCATACAGGGCAAGGCATATACAGTCCAGTATGGTGGTTTTCCCGCTGCCCGTATCACCGCATATAAGAAACAGGTTCTGGTTAAGGGCTTCACATTCAAAATCTACTACAGCGTGCTTGAATGATGTTATGTTGTTGATTGTTAGTTTTTTAAGTTTCATTATAGCGTTTCCTCCATATTTATTTCTTCATGTGCTTCCTGTAGCAGACGCTCCATTTCCTGCGGAAAAGGTACTTTGAATTGATTTTCATAATAAGAGCGGGCTATATGCAGGTAGTCGTTTTTTTGAAAATCGTCTATAGACATGTGATTTTGCACATAGGGCATGTTTTCTTCCCTGTGTCGGGTGGTGAGTATGTAACAAAAACGACAGGCTTTTCCTTCACAGGCCTCATTGGCCAATGCGTTGGCATTGTAAGGGGCATAGTCCGTAACCAGCACATTCAGCCTTATATAAGAAGGATCATTGGCAGGAAAATTTCTCAATGCCTGTAGGGCTTCATTCCATTCCGCCGGCTGTGCGGGTATGGTTTTAAGCGGTCGCAGGCTCTTTATTTCTATAGGTGTGATATTTACCGTATTATTTATACATTCTGCTATGCTTACCGAGTGAATATAGGGCTCGGAAGAGTAGGGAGAAGCTATGTCTTCGTCAAAATTTACGCCTATGGGTGTGCCACTATAACGTGCTGTGGGATGGTGGTTAAGCGTTTGCGCTCTATGTATATGGCCTAAGGCCATATAGCAGTATTTGTTACCGAATATATCTGCATTTACACAGTCCAACGTGCCTATGTTGGTGTGACAACTATAGTCACAGGCCGTAACGGCCAAATGTGCCGATACCACCACGGGTACCTGTAGCGTGTTCATGTTGTCCGCATATTCTAATACGTCGGTGTAAAAATGCTCCGGCAAAAATCGCGGGTAAGCAAAGGGAAAGGCTACCACATAGCCCGTAAGTATATTATTCTTCTTTATGGGTATAATATAGTCATCATATTTAGCAGTATCTGTGCCACCTATGGTGTGCAGGTTAAAGTGCTTCCATAAATTGGTATTCACCATAAGCTTAGATGCACTGTCATGATTGCCTGCCGTAACTATTATTTGCATGCCGGGGCATGCCTCATGTATAAGCAGCAAATTATCACAGTATATTTTTTGCGCAGCAGCCGACGGCGTGGCATAGTGATATACGTCACCACTCACTATCATTACTTCAGGCTGCTCCTTTAGCACTATATTTCGTATTTGTTGTAAAAAATATTCGTGCTCTTCAGCCCTGTCATAGTTGTATAAAGTGTGACCTAAATGCCAATCTCCCGTATGTAATATTTTCATATTTTTATAGTATATATATAGGGGTATTTTTTCCCGTAAAATAAATATACAAATATAGCATTTTTTTTGCATTCGTCCTGCTGCTTTTCAGGTAAAATTTACTAACATTTTTTTTCCTTCTACTTTTTGGGGTTACATGAAGAAAAATAGAAATATTATATGTAATTTTGCACTTTTTATAGTCAACATTATTTATGGGAAGAAAAATAACGGTTATAGTAGCATTGCTCCTGTTGTATAATATATCGCAGGCTGCTGATACTTTGCGTATTATGCACTATAACCTTATGCAGTATTCCCTCAATGCCTCCGGTTGTATGCATGACTTGTCGGCTAAAGATAATGCTTTACGGACCATATTGAATTATGTACAACCTGATATTCTTACCGTAAATGAGGTGGGTAAAGACGTAAAATATACGCAGCGTATATTAGATAACTGCCTAAATGTGAATGGTGTAAATAGTTGGGTGCACGGCAAGCTTACCTCTGTATCGGGCGGCGAAGCCAGCCTGTTTTCTAACATGATATTCTATAATAAGGATAAGTTTACCATGCATTCTTCTTATTGTATTCCTAATGCCGTGCGTGATTTTAATGTATATAAGCTGTATGCCAACAGCACTAATTTGCGGGGCGGTGATACCTCGTTTATTGTAGTTATAGTAGGGCACCTTAAGGCAGGCGAATCCGATAGTGTTAAACGTGCCGAGCAGGTATCGGCCCTTATGACCCGGCTGAAAAAAATAGGCAGAGCCGATAATTATATATTTTGCGGTGATATGAATGTGAACTCATCAGGTGAAAGAGCCTATCAGCTAATGGTAAATAACGAAAATGCCAATATTCGTTTTTATGACCCCATTAACAAGCCCGGTGAATGGCATGATAATCCATACTATGCTTCTATACACACCCAGTCCACTCATGATACCTATGGCGGCTGCTATTCGGCCGGCGGGCTTGATGACAGGTTCGATTTTATATTGGTATCACAAAGCGTACTTAAAGGAACCCGCCATGTAAAAGCTTTACCACATACGTATAAAGCTATAGGGCAGGATGGTAAGCATTTGAACGCATCCATATTATCAGGTAATCATTCCGAATCACATAATCTCATTACCGCCTTAAGTATTATGAGTGACCATTTGCCCATTATGATGGATGTAATAATCCAAAATTCGCATGCCGAATATGCTATGGTCAATAGCGATAAAAACATGGAAAGAGAAATGCAGTCGGTGTCGGTGAAAAATCCTATAGACAGTCATGTGGAATTTTCCCTGTATGACCGACAGCCCCGCATCTATGAGGTAGAAATACTATCTCTGTTTGGTCAGGTTATGTATTACACGCAGGTACAAACAGATGTGGGAAATAATGAGTATAAAATAAAAGTACCCCGTTTAATGTCCGGTATATATTGCCTCAGGCTTACCTGTAACGGGGTGCATACCATAAGAAAAATTATAAAAAAATAAAATATGGATGTAAGTTTGGCCATAGGCTTGGCCGTTACTTTGGTAATAGCTTTATGGCTGGTTATTAAAAACGACCAGCCCAATGAAAGAGTACGCTTTGAAAAAATGTTGGCAGCTGTTTCCTTCCATCAGGAAGATATCGCAGATGAGGCAGATCTTGATAGTCGCATAGAACAGCTTCATATACAGGAATATGCGTCTGCCATACGGCAACAGGCCATGCAGGATGTGCGTTTTAGATTTTTGCCGGCCATAGAAAGCGAAATACCTGTAGGTGCTTCCAAATTAGGTGGTTCGCCCGATGTGTGTGTGTCCATGACTCAAAGTATGCCTGGCCTGTTTTTGGCTCAAATAAATTGCAGTGAGTGTAGTCATAGCCTGCTTCCTAAAGAAGGCATGCTTTATTTCTTTTTGGATGTGGAGGCATTAATGCAAAACCATACCCATATGGTGCATTGCATATATGAGCCCCAAGTCCGTAACCTGCAGCGGATAGAGCCTATGCAGAATGAAGGTGTGTGTAAAACAGCTCAAATCATGTTTTTTTCCGCTTTATCATTGCCGGAATATGAAAGTGAGTGGGTGAGTACAACCTTTACCGATTATAAAATAAATGCTTATTATAAGTTGTGTAATGTAAATCAGTGTAGCAAAATGATGGGGTATCCCATGGGTATTACTCAGCATTTTGATATGGATAATCATGCCAAAACATTGTTGTTGCAGTTGGATTCTGATGAAGCACTTAATATGATGTGGGGGCATAACGGCCGGCTATACGTCTTCATAGATACCGCCGCACTCAAGGCTCTGGATTTTTCTAATGTATATGCATATATACAAGATTATAAGTAGTTGATATTCCTTACAATTTATTATAATATTGCCGTGCAAAAGAAAAAAGCAGCCTGTATATGTTATATTATCAGTTTGTGTTTACTATTGGCTTTTGTAGTAAAATGCATTATGGATTATGTTCAATATACGCGTGCATTCCATTCCGCTCCTTTTTATATATGGGTGACGGTAAACGCATTAAGCATGCTTGTCCCATGTGCTATAGTATTATTGGCAGGGGTAATGATTGAAAAAAAACAATAATGGTGCTTTTTTTGGGGGGGGGAGGGCTATTCCATTATGGTAATGTCATTGTAATGTATCCATCCGTAATAGTAGCTTAATTCGGTATCTTCCATTTCCTGTTCCCCTTTAAACCTGTCACTGTTAATGGTGAGACCTTTGTCATTGTTCATGCGTACAAAATACCAATAGTCGCCTTTATTATCCATGGTTTCGGCATATATTATTCCTGTGGAGTGAGGTGGGTATATTGCCAATCCGTTTCCTCTCCAGTCCGCATTGGAGCCTATGCGGCGTTCGTCGTTTACGTAAGGGCCGGTACGCAGTATTGCTGTTTCATTTACGCTAAATGGAATTTCTCGTTCCAATAGCACTCCCGGAAATACCGTTCCTTTAAATGCCAAGGCTTGAGTTGCGGTATTATACCAGGCTATGTTATTATTGGCCATGCATACGTATTGAGTATGGTTACACACATAGTAGCCGCAGCAGGCGGTGTACCATATGCCTATATTTAGCATTTGACCCCTATGTGGAGTATTGGCACTATATATAACACCGCGAGTGTATAATACAGGTATATAAGCATTATGGGTATTGTGAAATATAAATACATAAGGTATGCTGCCTATTTTACCGCAAAAGAGTAAATCTTCTACGCCATTACGGTCAAAATCAATGAAATGGAAATCCGATTTGTTGATATCATTCTGCGTAATGCTTTGCTCTAACAGCATATTTTGAAATTCTGACGTATGCATAGCCTCTTCCACGGCTTTGCCTATGTCATGTTTACTTTGCATATACCATAATTGTATATTGCTGTCAGTATGTAAAAAATTGAACTGGGCATGCACTTGTATTCCACATAGGCAACATATCCCTATAAGTGCTGTTTTGAACAATTTCATAATGTAAAGTGTTAGTTTTGATTGAATTTAGCATATATCAGCTCTTGCAAACGCAGCACTGATGCATTGTTCTCATTCCAATGATATTGTTTTTTCATGCTTTCCATACATATTATTACATCTTTTAGACTTTTTATACTGTCCAGTCTGTTAATGCTTTCCTGAAATTTAGCGTTATCATTTTGGAACAATTCTCTTATGAAGGTGAATTTATCATTCATGTCCATATTGCCCATTATGCTGCCGGCGGAGGGTAACTTTTGACCTATAGTGTTGTTCTTTTGATAGTTGGCAAGCATATCGTTAATGGAAGGCCTTTCCTGACGATAGGTCTCACCTATGCTCACAGGCTTAGAGGGTGCCGGCGTATCCGTGTCAATTTCATCTCCCCAATAGGCCGGTGGCATGCCGGCGGGAGCATGCGTGTGTGTATTTGCAACTGCAGGTGTAACTGTAGTTGTTGCATCATCATCATCTTCTTCAAATTCTATTTCGTCTAAGTCTATGTCATTAAAAGAGTCAGAACCTTTTTCTTCTGTATTTGTGCCGTTTTCGGTAGGTACAAAATCAAATATGTCATCAGCATCCAGGGCAATGTTTTCCTCTGCAGGCATTGTTTCCTGTATTGCATATTGCTCATTTTCAGTTTCTGATTCTTCTTCAGGCTCTTCTTCCGGCTCCTCGGGTACAGGGCAGGGTTCTAATGTGGTTTGTGGCTCTTCCTGTACCGACTCAGTCAGCGGTTCTTCCGCTGCGGGTAGCGTGTTTTCTTCTACCGCTATTACTTCCTCAACCATAGCGGACGGTTCTTCTGTTATAGGTTCCTCTTCTGCCTTAGTGGCTTCAGCCGGCTCACTTATGTTTGCTGCTACGGTAGTAACTTCGGTAACAACAGCCGCTACTTCTGAAGGCTTTGCCTTCGGCATGGCAGTAGCTTTAGCCCCCTCTTCATCAAAATCCGCATCATCAAATAGTGAACGCATTCTGCATTCATTTTTAGGTAAGGCAGCTTTGTCAGCGTTGTCTATATTAATACGCATGGTCATGTATTCATCATACATTTGACGTAAATATTCCAGCATTACATCTATGTCAAGTAGTGTATTCTTCTCATTTTTAGCTATATATTCAGCCTGCTTATTTATTTTTTCCCATACGGAAATACCTGTGTTTTTATTTTTTGTATCAGCCATTTGATATGTAATTTTATTCTATATTCCAAAAAACAAAGTTACTAAAAAAGAATGAAACTTGGGCAGGGAAAATCAATTTTTTTTATTGAAAAAAAACAGTTGAAGAAAATTTGTTGTATGTAATTGTAATATAATTATTTAATCATCCACTCTTTGCGATCTATATCTTCACTGTTCACTATGGACATATAATTATAGTAGCGTGATGGGGCTATAATACCGTTTTCTACGGCTTGTTTTATGGCACAATCGGGCTCATGCGTGTGAGTGCAGTTGGCAAACCGGCATTGGTCCAATAAGGCCATCATTTCAGGAAAATAGTGACATACTTCTTCTTTTTTGTATTTTATAAGTCCAAATTCTTTTATGCCAGGCGTATCTATAATATAACCGCCCATATTCAGGGCATGCATTTGTGCAAAAGTGGTGGTGTGTCTTCCCTTGTCATTGTAGGCCGATATATTGCCGGTTTTAAGGTGGAGCTGTGGTTCCAAATAGTTTACCAGGCTGGATTTTCCCACCCCTGATTGTCCGCAGAAAAGTGAAACCTTGTTTCGCATGGCCTCTTTGAGCTTATCCATACCATAGCCGGTACGTGTGGAGGTGAATATGGTGTTATAATTTAAAGGTTGGTATATGGCTTCTAATAAGCGTGCTTCGTGCTGAATATCAGTTGTGTATAGGTCTTGCTTATTGAAAACTATGGTGGTGGGTATACGAAACGATTCGGCTGCTACCAAAAATCGATCAATGAACCCTAAAGGCGTTTTAGGGTCAGTTATACTTATAACCAAAAAGGCATGGTCTATATTGGAGGCTATAATGTGGGTGATTTTTGACAGGTTCACCGATTTACGATATATATAATTCTTACGCGGGCATATTTTGGTAATAATGCCATGGTTGAGTGGTTGCTGCGTGTCCGCAGTGAATATTACATGGTCACCCACGGCTATGGGATTGGTGGTTTTAATACCTTTAATGCGAAATTGTCCGCGTAATTTGCATATGTATTCCGCATTATTACAGCTTACGGTGTGTTCGTTGCCGGTGGTTTTTATGATTATGCCTTCCTGTGTATTCATGTAATAATATTATTGCATGCAAAAGTACAACAAAACCATGAAATATTGTCTCATTTCATCATTTTTTATTATCTTTGCAAAATAAAACTTAATAATACCATTATATATATGAATAATAGTAGCAGCTATTGTCATCGTATTACATCTCCGCATATTAACAATTTGCAGGCTAATGAAATATTCGTGTTTGGCAGTAATCTTATGGGGCATCATGGCGGCGGTGCGGCCCGTGTTGCCTATGATAAATTTGGCGCTATATGGGGGCAGGGTGTAGGAATGCAAGGCCAAAGTTACGGCATACCCACCATGCACGGAGGCGTGGAGGCTATTAGGCCTTATGTGGATGAATTTTTGAATTATGCATCTCGGCATGAGGAATATACATTTTTAGTAACCCGTATAGGATGCGGCATAGCCGGCTTTACCGATAACGAAATAGCACCCCTGTTCGCCGCAGCCGCTCATATGGAAAATGTGCATTTGCCATTGTCATTTTGGCAAATAATAGATAAACAGTAATGAAAAAATTATTTGTAATATTATTTATAGCATGTGTATGGCCTATGCTTACGGCGCAGCAGGCCGCACAGCAAATGGCTTGCAGAATATTAGGCCGCAAGGCCGCTGCCCATTTTGTATTTGAGTGCCTGCCCGACAGTACTGATAATTTTACCCTATACACCCGGGGAAAAAAAACAGTGATAACTGCCAATAATGATATCAGCATGGCCATGGGTTTAAACTACTACCTCAAACACTATGCCAAAGTACATGTGTCATGGTATGTGCCTCAGCAACCTATAGTGGTATCATCATGGCCTGTGGTGCCTCAGCCTGTAAGCCGGAAAGCCGTGGTGTCTATCCGTTTTTTTCTTAATTATTGTACCTATGGTTATACCATGCCATGGTGGCAGTGGAAGCAGTGGGAGCATTTTATAGATTGGATGGCCCTTAACGGTATTAATATGCCATTGGCACTCACCGGGCAGGAGGCTGTGTGGTATGAGGTGTGGAAAGATTTTGGCCTTACCGATGAAGAAATACGAAACTATTTTTCAGGTCCGGCACATTTGCCATGGCATAGAATGGCTAATTTAGACGGCTTTGGAGGACCGCTGCCTATGAGTTGGATACAGGATCAGCAGGTATTGCAGCAGCGAATATTGGTTCGTGAGCGGGAATGGGGTATGAAACCCGTTCTGCCCGCTTTTGCCGGCCATGTGCCGGCAAAAATAAAGGATATGTTCCCTCAGGCTAATATACAACCGCTGAGTAGCTGGTGCGGGTTTGCACCTACCTGTTTCCTCCATGCTGAAGATTCCCTGTTTGCTGTAATACAGCAAAAGTATTTGCAATTGCAAACACAAATGTATGGTACCGACCATGTATATAGTATAGATCCTTTTAATGAAATGGATCCGCCCTGTTGGCAACCTGAGTATTTGGCTAATGTGTCAAAAAATATATATAATTCACTGTTACAGGTGGATGAACAGGCTCAATGGCTGCAAATGTCATGGGTGTTCTATTACAAATGTAAACAATGGACACCTCAAAGACTAAAAGCCTATCTTACCGCTGTGCCACAAAATAAAATGCTGCTTTTGGATTATTTTTGTGAAAAAACGGAAGTGTGGCGTACAACTATAGATTCGTATATGGGTAGCACCGATGGTAAAAAGTATGGGTTTTATGGTCAGCCTTATGTGTGGTGCTATTTGGGTAATTTTGGCGGTAATACCATGCTTGTGGGTAATATAAATGCCCTGGAACAAAAGTTGCAGTCCGCATTGCATCAGGCCGGCAGTAATTTGCAAGGCGTGGGCTCCACCTTGGAATCATTTGACTGTAGTCCGCAAATATATGAATATTTGTTCGAAAAGGTGTGGAATCCCTCACTTAGTGCCGAAAATTGGGTGAACGACTGGGCAGAAATGAGGTTGGGCGCCACCTCTAACAGGGTAAAAATGATGTGGAATATGCTTCATAACGGGGTATATACCGATAACGCCTTTTACGGATTAGGTACCCAAATGGTGGCAAGGCCTACATTCTACGGACATGGTACATATTATACCAAGCCCTATTATACATATAATAATGATATACTGCTGGCTGTGTGTCGTTCCATGACAATATATGGTACCCATTGGAAACATTTGCCCCCAAGTTATTCGTATGATATTATTAATTTACTGTCACAATGGCTGGGCAACCATTTTATGGAGGTGCGTAACCGCTTTACCATAGCGTATAACATGCAGGATACATTGGGTATGCAGGAGCAAATAGCCGTGGCAAACGCCTTGTTCCATGATGCTGATACCCTGTTGGGGTGTAATACCGATTTTATGCTGGGAGCGTGGATAGCACAGGCGCGAGCCTGCGGCCATACCCCTGCCGAGCAGGAGTATTACGAGCAGCAGGCTCGCACATTGCTTACCGTGTGGGGAGGCCCTGTATTGAACGACTATGCCAACCGCATGTGGAACGGACTTATTAAGTACTACTATGCCGAAAGGTGGAATATGTTTTTCAACGCCGCCCTGCAGGCCGTATGCCGCCATGATACGCTGAGTGAAGATGAATTTTCCCGTAACTTGAGTGTGTGGGAGCAAACATGGAATACAACACACCAATCTATACCGGCTAAGGCTCAGGGTGATGCCATACAAGTAGCCATGTATGTATTGCAGCATGTAGACAGCCTGTACATGAAGGATAAATATATGCTTATAAAGTATAGAGAACAGTTCCCCGAATCTACCTTAAAAGATATATACAAAACCTGCTTTCAGGATTATTACGGCCCTTCACATATAGTAAACGATACCTCAACCATAGCCGCCGGCATAATGGAAGAAATAAATAATGCCGATACCATGGGCGGACCTGATTACTGCTATACCGGAGTAAATGGTAACTATGTGTGTGTGAATTTATTGGCGGTACGGCAGCACCGCCTGCCCTTAGCTACCCTTGTATCGGCTCTGCAGCGTAGTATGCACACGGCTCACTCACCTTCCTTAAAGTATTGGCAGTGCTTGTGGCAACAGCTGTTGCCTGTGGCTAAACAATTACTGCCGCCTACACCCCTTGTAGAAGCTGATAGCACCTATATAGTACAACAGCTCCAACAAGGAAAAGTTACAGGCCGTCATAGTGAATTATTCAACCATAGCTATCATTTTTATTATAGAATAATACAAAGGCAACTGTTTGAAACCGAAATACTGCCTTTATTGGAAAATAAAGATACTAAAAACAATAAATAATAACAATATATGAATGTACTAATGATAAACGGAAGCCCTCATAAAAACGGTAATACCTATGCTGCTTTGCATGAAATGGAGCAGGTGTTTTGTCAGGAGGGTATAAGTGTGAATATGTTACATATAGAACAGCAAACCATAAGCGGTTGTATGGCATGTTCTCAATGTAAGGGCACGGGTAAGTGTGTACTAAATGATATGGTAAATACCGCAGCTGCACTGCTGGAACATGCTGACGGACTGGTGGTGGGCAGCCCCGTATATTATGCTTCGCCTAATGCATCTTTAATAGCATTGCTTGACAGACTTATGTATAGTACTCATTATGATAAAACCATGAAGGTGGGTGCCGCCGTAGTGGCCGCCAGAAGGGGCGGACTATCTTCTGCTTATGATGTGCTGAATAAATATTTTACCATTTCAGGTATGCCCGTGGTGTCAGGTCAGTACTGGAATAGCGTGCATGGGGCTAAACCTCAGGAAGCTCTTATGGATGAAGAAGGAATGCAAAATATGCGGGTAGTGGCTCGTAATATGGTTTTTTTGATGCGTAGCATACAATTGGGTAAACAAAAATATGGTCTCCCTGGCACGGAACCTAAAATACATACCAATTTTATACGGTAACCCCACAATCTAAAGCCGAAAAAATAAATAAAAAAGCACATAAAATGAAATTTTATGTGCTTAGTGTGGAGTGTCCTCGCAGGGGCTCGAACCCTGGACCCATTGATTAAGAGTCAATTGCTCTACCAGCTGAGCTACGAAGACCTACGACTGCAAAGGTATAAAAAAATACCTTACCATTTATGGTTTTGGGCATTTTTTTTTAATGAAAAGCAATAAAAAATACCTAAAGTAGGCATATAGCGGCGAATAACGGGCGTTTTTTTGCATACTCAAGTTGCCGCCATATAAAATGAGGGGTAAAAACGGTGTAGAATAAAAAAAAGCGGTATATTTGCATTTTTTTATAATAGTATACATAGCATAGGTATATAATGAAAGGAAAAATATATATATTAATATTGTATATAGCTGTTGCTCAATTGTTTATGTCGTGTTCCAGGGTAGAAACGGTAAAGTATTCCACCGGCAAAAAGCAGTCGGAAATAACCTACAGGCACGGCAAAAAGAACGGTAAAGCCGTATTCTATTATGAAAACGGTAAAAAAAGTTTGGAAGCCACCTATTTGAACGATACACTTCAGGGAAAAATGGTTCGTTATTTTTTTACCGGTGAGGTAGAAACCGAAGCGTATTATGACCATGGCATGCTTACCGGAGCATCCAGGGAGTATAACGAATATGGAAATATGGTAGAGTATGCTCATTATGTACAGGGGGAGAAAGATGGATCGTATAAGCAGTTCTATCCGGACGGCTCATTGTATATAAGCGGAGCATATAAGCAAGGTCAAATACATGGTATGTGGCATTATTATGATTTTAACGGTTTTGAAGTGGCTCATGCCCGATTTACCGAAGGAAAAGGCGTGTTCAAAGCCTATGATGAAAACGGATATTTAATACGCGAAGTAGAGTATGATTGTAGTGTAATACACGGAACTGATCGTACCTATGATACTGCCGGCAATATTATACAGGAAGTGCATTTTCAGCATGGTAAGCCGGTAACTATACTATAATACAAAATAAAAAGTGAAGATATGAATTTTAATGTTTCACCCGAAAGTTTTGAATTTACAACTTTAAAAGAAATTATTATACCTTTATTGCAAAACACCGGTTATTTGGTGGATTTGAGTACTACAGGTATAGCTACCGGATATGATAAGGTAGATGCTATTACCGGAGGATTTCAGGCAGGAGAGTTAAGTGTAATAGCTTCTAAGCCGGGTAATGGTAAAACAGCATTTTTGTTATCACTGCTTTATAATATCGCTACCAAATCAGGCAAAACCGTGGGAATATTTTCTCCGGAAAGAACGTCCACTAAAATGTTCTATCGTCTTATAGAAAGTGAAACCCGTCAATCTACTAAAAAGATAATATCAGGGGACTTGAAAGATTCGGAAAAAGAGCAGGTGAATGCCATATTATATAATTTGTCAAAGGCAGAAATATATGTAGATGATACGGTTAGACTTACAAAAGATGATTTTCAGAGGCGTAGCCGTATGTTACGAAACAAATACGGTGCCGATATCATATTTGTAGACGGCTTGGAATTGTTATCCTGTTCGGTAATGTCAGAAGTGGATGTGGATAATGACGAAAACAGGAATACCTTACAGGATATAAAGGCCATGGCAAAAGAGTTAGATATTCCCATAGTGGTATTTTCACATTTGTCACGTTCTTCGTCGCTGGTAGGTGACGTGTTGCCCACCTTGGCAAATGTAGCAGACTATATAGCTGATGAAGCCGACAGTGTATATATAATATATCGTCAGTATGTGGGAGATGTGGCACAATTCCAAATATCTAAGCATGCTAACGTATCACAGCCCGAAAATGTGGAATTAAAGTTTATAGAATCTATAGATAAATTCGTAGATAAATAAAGGTGAACATATTTTTTTCATAATAGTTAAAGAGCAGGTGTTGCACCTGCTCTTTTTTATTTCAGTACTATGGGTTTTACCTCTGCCTTATCGGGGCAGGAGGCTTGGAGTTTGGCCATGGTTTTCCCCAATAAGGGATGTATTTTATTGGCTTCTATTTCTGCCATAGGTGTAAGTACAAAATTTCTCAGGTGCATTTTGGGGTGAGGTATTTCCAAAGTAGAACTGCATATAATGGCGTCATCATATAGTATAATGTCTATGTCCATGGTGCGGTCGGTATAATGGTGTTTTGCATGAGGCATACGGCCCATGAGCTGTTCTATGGCAAGGCATTGTGTAAGTATCTCGTGGGGTTCTAGGCAGGTGTTTATTTTTATGGCTACATTCACATAGGGGTATACTGATTCATAGCCCCATGGCGGTGACTGGTAGTAGGCTGATGTGCGGCTTATGTGACCTATGCGTTGTTGCAAGTATTGAAACAGTTGCTCATATTTCTGCAAGGTATTGTCTATATTGCCGCCGGCAACAAGGTAAACCTTATGCATATTATTTATTGTATTTTACCATTAAGTATTACTGTTTCCACCTTATTGTCGCCGAATGAATAGGGCATATATTCATAGGTGGGTATGGGCTTGGTAATGTATATATTGGCTATTTTGCCTTTGGCTATAGAGCCCAATTTATTGCTTACGCCCATGGCATAGGCGGTATTGATAGTGGTGGCATTAATGGCTTCTTCAGGAAGCATGCGGAATTTAATGCAACCCATAGATAGTACCAGTTGCATATTGCCACTGGGGCAGGTGCCCGGGTTATAGTCGCTGGCCATGGCTATAGGTAATCCGGCATTTATCATTTTGCGGGCGGGAGCGTAAGGCATATTAATGAAGAATGCTGCGCCCGGTAGTAGTGTGGGCATAGTGCTTGAGTGAAGCAATGCTTCTATTTCAGCGTCACCGGTGCATTCCAAGTGGTCCACCGACAGGGCGTGGTATTTTACGCCTGTTTGTATACCGCCGGAGTAGTCCAGCTCGTTAGCGTGTATTTTAGGTGTGAGTCCGTAGCGGGTACCGGCTTCCAATATGCGTTCGGTATCTTCTACGGTGAAGAATCCCCGATCACAAAATACATCTACAAAGTCGGCCAAATGTTCTTCGGCTACTTTAGGTATCATTTCATTTACTATAAGGTCAACATATTCTGTTTGTCGCCCTTTATAGTTGGCCGGAACGGCATGTGCTCCTAAAAAATTGGCCTTAATGGTTAAGGGAGAGTCTTTTTTCAGTTGGCGTATTACGCGGAGCATTTTCAGTTCATCTTCGGTGGAAAGGCCATATCCGCTTTTTATTTCTACGGCGCCTGTGCCGTGGGCTTTCATTTCTTCCAGGCGAGCCCAAGCATCAGTATATAACTCTTCTTCGGAGGCATTGTGCATACGTAAGGCGGTATTAAGTATGCCGCCGCCGCGTTTGGCTATTTCTTCGTACGATAGTCCGCGTATTTTATCTATATATTCTATTTCACGGCTACCTTTGTATATAATGTGGGTGTGTGAATCGCAAAAACACGGAAATACCATTTTCCCTGAGGCATCTATTATGTTGTTGGCAGCAGGAAGTGGGGTGCTTATATCGCCAAAATCCGCTATTTTATCTTCTTTTATGAGTAACCATGCATTTTTTATGGTATTCATTTCCTGCATGTTTCGACCTGCTTTGTAGGTGCAGGGTGTGTGTTCTACCTGTATGAGTTCTTTTATGTTTTTTATAAGTAATGTCATAATTATAAGTATTTTTCTTTTAATATTTGTGTCAGTTCTTTTACGCCTTCCGAGGCAGTTTTGGGTATTACGTGTACTGTATTATGCTGTACTTTTACTTCTTTAGGGTCTATAAGGTATTTGGGGGTGCTATGAGGCACAAAGTCTATAAGCCCGGCGGCAGGGTATACAGCCATGGATGTACCTATAATAACGAATATATCAGCATTATTGCATTCTTTTATGGCAGTATCCATCATGGGAACGGGCTCATTGAAGAATACCACAAATGGCCGTAATTGGGCACCGTCTTCTGCCTTGTCTCCTATGTGTACTTCGTATTTATCTTCCGGTAATTCATATACCATATCGGTATTGTTTTCGGAGCACACCTTGGTGAGCTCGCCGTGCAGGTGTATAATGTGTGAGCTGCCGGCTCTTTCATGCAGATTATCTACATTTTGTGTAATTACCACTACCTGAAACCATTGTTCCCATTCTTTAAGACCTATGTGGGCGGAGTTAGGTTCTACACGTTTAAGCTGGGCTCTACGTTCATTATAGAATCGGGTAACCATGGCTTTATTCTTATACCATGCTTCATGGGTGGCTACGTCCATTACATTGTAATTCTCCCATAGTCCGTTGGTATCACGGAAGGTGCTTATGCCGCTTTCGGCACTGATGCCGGCTCCGGTAAGTACTACTATCTTTTTCATTCTGCTGTTATTTTCTGCAAAAATAGCATTTTTTTTCGGGCATTACTGCTAAAAGAGCGAAAAAAAATTACCGTAGTTCAAAAGTGTGCAAAGGAACATATTTTGGCTGATAGCCGCGGGTGAGTATGCTTTCGTAAAGTATTATTTTATTTACTTTAATGTAGTGTGGTTCGGTAATTTGATATTTATTTACGGCGTTCCAAAACATTTTTTTATCGTCCAGTTGATTAATGCGGGCAAGGGTGAGGTGGGGAACAAAATTTCCGTAGTCTTTTTTTATACCCAATGCCGGCAGCTGTTCATTTATATAGTTATGTATGGTTTCCAAGTTGGGGTGAACTATGGTGGATAACATAAGTACTCTGGGGTGGTAGGCAGAGCCAAAGGCATTGATTTTATCTAATTGTATGTCAAATGCGGGTATATTATTCACACTTTGTGACAATATGTTGCATATATGGGGAATTTTGTATTCCATGGTTTCCCCCATGAATTTGAGTGTGATATGGTATAAACTGTTGTCCACCCAATTGGTACGATCCATTTTACTCATAGAGGCTTGGAGCTTGCGGGTAAGCAGGGTGAGCCATGGTTCGGGTGTATAGTCTATGGCGGCAAACAGGCGTTTCATTATTCTAAAGTTTTTAGGGCTTGTCCCATTTTTTTGCCTGCTTCATAGGCGGCATTATAGTCGTCTGCTTTTACGCCCTGCAGGTTATCTACGGGGGCAGCTACCGGTTGCCAGTGCAGGTTTTCGGCCATTTGAGTCATGTGAGGAAGTGTGCCTCCTGCCCATGTTTTGCTGCCAAAGCAGGCAAAAATTCGGTCAGGTATGCCTCTATGGCTTATTTGGCTTATAATATTTTCTATTACAGGGTAACTTTCGTTCATATAGGTGGGGCCGCCTATAGCGAATCCTTTGTATTTGAATACATCGGCCAATATGTATGATGTATCACTTTGGCATGCATTATGTACACTTATTTTGTTAATACCGCCGTCTGTTACACCTTCGGCAAAGGCCTCGGCCAAAATTTGGGTATTGCCATACATGGTGGCATATACTATGCATACACCATTTTCTTCTGCTTTGTATTGGCTCCATGTGTTATAGAGGGATATGGTGTGTGCCATATTATGTTGCCATATAGGGCCATGTGTAGGACATATGGTGCGTATGGGCAGTGCGGATAGTTTTTGCAAGGCCATTTGTACCGGTTTGCCAAATTTACCCACTATGCAGGCGTAGTATCTACGCATTTCATTCCAATATTGATCGGTACATAGCTGAGTATCCGTGCAGGCACCATTCAAAGCACCAAAGGTTCCAAAAGCATCAGCGGAAAACAGCAGTTGTAATTCCGGAATATAGCTTACCATTACTTCCGGCCAGTGTACCATAGGTGCCATGTAGAAGTTAATAGTGTATTTTCCTGTGCTTATGCTTTCGCCTTCATTTACCATTATGCGAGGGTTGGCAATGTTGAAGTAGCCGTCAAGCATGCTGAATGTTTTTTTATTACCTATGAGGGTCATGTGCGGATATTTTTGGGCTATAAGCCCTATGCTGCCGGCATGGTCGGGTTCCATGTGGTTAATAATAATGTAGTCTATGCTTTTGTTTTGAATTACCGATATTATTTTATCCATATAGGTACTCACCACGGATACGTCTGCTGTGTCCACAAGGGTGATTTTTTCATCCATGATGAGGTATGAATTGTACGATACTCCGTATGGAATAGGAATATAGTTTTCAAATAGTGTTTTTTGACGATCGTTTACTCCTACATAATATATGCTGTTAGCTATAGTATGATGGTGATACATAGTGATTTATGTGTGGTAAAATAGTGTTGCTGAATATTTGTGGTATGTGTTGCCGTGTGTTTTAGCATTCCTGTTCAAATTCGTCTTTACTTACGCCGCATACAGGGCATGACCAATCGTCCGGCAGGTCTTCCCAAGGGGTGCCGGGGGCTATACCGCAATCAGGGTCGCCTTTAGCGGGGTCATATACGTATCCGCATACCTGACATACGTATTTGCTACCGTTACATTCGGCCGGTACCTCAGTTTGAGCGGGTGTGTTTGTTTTTTCTTGAGGTAGGGCGTGAGGTGCATTGGGAGGTAATATACCTTTTTTAACCTGATGGTAGTAGGCATAGGTAAGCGGCTTTTCATCACTTATCACGTCGGCGTCTGTTACTTCTCCCAACATGAGCAGGTGGGTGCCGGCATCGGTAACGCCGGTGAGTTTACATTCCATCCATGCTATCATATTGTCTTTTAATATGGGACATTGGGTGTTTTTACCCAGTGTGTAGGGATATTGGGCGAATTTTGCGGTGTTTCTGCCACTTTGGAATCCGAAATTACCCAATAGTGCAGGGTTATAATCCTGTGGCATTACGCTTATGCTAAAACTGTTATACTTAAGTATAAGTTCGGCCGTATAATTGTTTTTATTGCAAGATATAGCAATAGTAAAAGGTGAGGATGATATTTGAAATACGGAGTTGGCAATGAATGCATTTTGGGTGTCGGCATTGCCGGCTGATACTACGTATACACCATAGGAAAGTGTATGAAAAGCATTGGTGTTCATGTGTGCTATGTTTTTTATCAGTTAAAAAAAAAGGGAATACCACGACTCCCTTTTTCTATTTTTTTTACTTACAACGAACCTAATAACAGTAAAGATTATTTCTTTGCCAAGAAATCTTTTACCTGTTCGGTAGGAACGATAGTTTCTACAAATGTATAAGCACCGGTTTTGGCAGAACGTTCCATACGGATAACTTTTGCAAAATCTTTACCGGTAGATTTCTTTAATGTTGCAACAACTTTCTTTGCCATATCTCAATAATGTTATTTTATTTCTTTATGCTCTGTAACTCTTTTCAAAAACGGATTGTATTTTCTCAATACTAATCTGTCGGGTGTGTTTTTACGATTTTTGGTCGTAATATATCTTGACATACCCGGAACACCGCTAGCTTTTTGTTCGGTGCATTCCAATATAACTTGCTGTCTTGCTTCTTTATTCTTTTTTGCCATTGCTATATAATATCTTTATTTATACTCAGTCAATTCAAAGTGCAAAGGTATAATTTTTTTTTGTACAAAATGCCATTTTGCTCATTATTTTTTTTAATATCACTAAATTGTTAAAAAACAATATGTTGAAACTTATAAACAAAAAAAGTGTGAAAAAAAAAACGGAAAAATGCCCTTTGATATGGGAATTATTTTTATCTTTGCATTTGTTGAAATAAAGTAGTAAATAATTTGTAAATATAACAATATTAGAAATGAAGAAATTTTTTACATCAAGAGTTTTTATTGTAACCTTATTGGTAGTGGTGGCAGTTATGTCACGTTTGTTACCTCATGTTGCTAATTTTTCACCTATAGCTGCTATAGCTATATTTTGTGGTGCATTATATGGTCACAAGTGGTATGCTTATGTAGTGCCCATGGCAGCAATGTTAATAACTGATATAATTTTAGGTATGCACCCTGCTATGTTGGCAGTGTATGCATCATTAGCACTCACGGTATTTATAGGTACTAAGGTAGCTTGCAGAATGTCATTTATTAATACTGTAGCATCTTCTATAGTAGCAGCAGTGTTATTTTTTGTAATTACTAATTTTGCATGCTGGGGATTGTATACATACACATGGGCAGGTTTGGTAGAATGTTACACCATGGCTTTGCCTTTCTTCCGCATGACCTTATTATCTAATGTAGTATTCTCCGCTATTTTCTATGGCGTATATTATATAGTAAATAGTAGAGTATTAGCATCTAAGCGTGCATAATTAGCGTAATTGGAAAAATAAGCGATATTCTTTTTGGGGGAGAATATCGTTTTTTTTGCTTATAATGGCTATTGGTAGCAAAAAAAATGTTACCTTTGCACTTTGTAGAGCCCAAGTGGCGGAATTGGTAGACGCGCACGTTTCAGGTGCGTGTTCCGAAAGGAGTGCAGGTTCAAGTCCTGTCTTGGGCACTAAGAGAGAATTTTGCAGAGTTCTCTCTTTTTTTTTATTCCATTGGTATAATGCCCTGTGAATAGTAGGCGTAAAGTATTTTAATGCGGATAACATAAATAATGGTGTATAATTTTTTTCCCCATATCCGGCCAAACGTATAGGATTTTTGTGAAAAATTTCCTTTTTCCGCTTTCGTATTATTTTTTTTGTATTTTTGCAAGAAAATTATTAATCATTAAAAAATCATGCAAAAACACATTATTATTTTATTGTTGGTTACGGGATGTATCAACCTGTTGTTAGCACAACAGGTATTGCCAAGAATATACGAATACGACAATGCCGGCAACCGCATGGTAAGAAAAGTAATAGAGCTGCCTGCGCCGGATTACATGTATAATAATACTGCATCCGACAGTGTTGGTCATATTGATAGCAGCTATTATATAGATAATGTACAAGACTATATCATTAAAATTTATCCTAACCCGACTTCATCCTTAATATATGTTGATATAGAAGGTGATAATGCAGACAAAAATGCCATACTGTCCGTATATAACATATCGGGAAGTTTGTTGTTTACCAAGCAGATTACAGGTAATAACACCATGGTTGATTTAAGCAATTGTTCTGTGGGGGTATATTTAGTGATTATGCAATTAAAAGATGAAAAAACAACATGGAAGGTCATAAAAAAATAATAACAGGCATTATTCTATTATTTTCGCTTGTAATCCATTCCCATGCACAGCAGGTTCAAGGAAAAACACCATTTGCCATAAATGTAAGCAATCAGGGAGAAGTACAATGCGAAGTCCCCCTACAGGTTCCCTATGGAATAGCCGGCGTACAACCTGACATTTCATTGGATTATAATAGTTCAAGAGGGTTCGG
>JAZLLK010000077.1:0-1430 GCA_045598105.1 Bacteroidales bacterium
CATGCCAACCAATAATAATGTGAGTCCTATCATGAATTCACCTATGGATTTGAACTTACTTTTGGCGGAAAATAAAAATATTAATGATATAGCACCTAACAGCATGGGTAAATTAAACAGACTGCTGCTTTCCCCTAAGCCGAACAGGGTGATAATCCATGCCGTAATGGTAGTGCCTATATTGGCTCCCATAATTACCGCTACAGCTCCTGCCAGTGACAGCAGGCCGGCATTTACAAAACTTACTACCATTACCGTAGTAGCTGATGAAGACTGTATGGCGGTAGTAACGGCAGCACCCGTACATATACCTCTAAAGGGGTTAGATGTAACCTGCCCCATAACGGTACGCATTTTATTACCGGCTATCTTTTGTAAACCTTCACTCATGAGCTTCATGCCGAATAAAAATACGGCTAAAGCGCCTGCAAAATTAATGATTATAAATAGTGTATTAAGTATATTCATTTATGTCTTTTTTTTACCAAGTGCAAAGGTCGTAAAAAAAAACGGATTTACAAGTTTTAGACAGTTAATATTAAGTTACGTTTATGTTAACAAAATGTTAATTTAATAATATTGTAGAGATATTAAAAATGTAAAGTTATATATTGAATAAGCGAACCTTGTTATAGTAAGTTCTGTCTATGTGGCATTAGGGTTGAGGTGAGTTTTTTTGTAGTATGTATTTTTTTTATTGTTGGAATTTATCTTTTTTTACACCGGCGGCGGCTTCGCTTATGTTAATTACGTAGTCGCCCAACTTTTCATACAGGGCATATAGGCCGCTGTAGGTAGCGCCTATGGCGTAGTTATAGGTGCCTTGCTTTAGGGCGTTGAGGTGTTGTATGCGGAGTCGGTCACGGCACAGGTTAATATCCTGTTCCGCATTGTAGGCAGCATTAATGTCTGCCTGTTTGTAATCGCCGTGCAGATTGGCATGCATTATTTCCAAAGCATGCTCTACCAGTTGGGATATATGTTGAAGGTTATCATTAAGGTCCTCGGAAAAATGTACGGCGTCGTCCCGTTTGTTTTTTCGGAGCAGGGCTATTTGGTATATGGCGTCGCCTATGCTTTCCAAGTTATCAATAATGCGGAGCATGGAGCTTATTTTTTGGGAGCCTTCGGCTGATAGGTTGCTTTCTGATATGCGGGTGAGGTATTTGGTAATTTCCTGTTCCATGTGGTCGGTTATTTCTTCGTATTTTTTTACTCTTTCCAGTACTTTGTCAAATTCTTCCTCATTTTTTGCCGTGCGAAGCTTAGGCAGGAAGGAGTACATGCGGAGTACCCGTTTTGAAAAGTTTTCTATTTCCTTTTGGGCGGCTTCCATGTTTACTTCGGCAGTGTTCATCCAGTTATTGCTTATATATTGTAGGCGGAATATGTATTCGTCTTCTTCGGCGGATGGTTTTACCATTAGGTCC
>JAZLLK010000078.1:0-9911 GCA_045598105.1 Bacteroidales bacterium
ATATATTGAGATGATTCAAGAGAAATTAAACAACCGACCAAGAAAAAAATTAGGATTTTTAACCCCATATGAATATTTTTTTATTACCTTTGCAAAAAATAATTGTTTAACAAAAGTTGCATTTGAGACTTGAATGTGGCAGTTAAAAAATAAGTCCTCCTATACATACCTGCTACATATACAGTCACAGCGTTAATACCTGAAAGCAAAATAATACTGAAGGGTTACCATAGGATATGTTTAGTAAGTAAACTGTTGTGATGCCATTAATATACTGCCTGTTATGGTTTTTACTTTTATTTTGTTAAAAAAACAAAACCATTGCTTATTAACTTCAGCACAGCATGTGGAAAATTATTAACAATATATAATTATAATTAAATGAAATACAGAGCAAATAGTGTTATAACATTTGTCTCCACACTATATAGCAATAGGCTCTATACACAAAGCGGCGAAAGTGGATATTGGAGGCATATTCTTTATGCCATGAGGTAAGCAGAGCTGAAGGGCTGATATATTCATCACCGGGATATTGGGTTATTATTTCTTTCATAAATGGTTCCATATAGGTATACCATGCTTGTTCGGGTATATAAAAGCCCATTTTTTCTTTTCTCCACAGCACTTCATCGGGGACTATGCCTGTCATGGCCTTACGGAGCATATATTTAGTCCATCCGCGGTGTATTTTTTGTGTGGAAGGTATGTGAAACACATTTTCGGCCAATGCCGTACTATTGGCAAACGGCATTATGCAATCCATACCAAAGGCGGCAGCCGAGCTTACTCCCCATCGCAATATATGTGGCAAATACAGAGTATAATATTCATACAGATATTCATTAAGCACCTGTTTATGCATGCCACAGCAGCGGGGTTCGGGTTCATAAGCGCCCTGTGTCAGGGCGGCCAAAGCGAGCGGATTAGTTTTCTGCATAAGGCGATACGGGCTGTAATAGTATTGTTTGGCTTTTTGTTTTAACTTTTGCATGGCCACATCACGTATGCCAAGTGATGCATTGGTTAAATGTATCAGTTCGTTTATATAATCTTTTACCAACCATTGTGAACGCAAAAAGTGTAAAAAAGGTAAAAAGAACACATTATATCCGCCCAACATTTCATCGGCGCCCTGTCCGTCTACTATATAGTTTAAGCCATGTTCATGTGCACTTTTCATTACCATATACTGAGCCACGGTGCTCATGCTGAACAATGGAATTCCCTGAGATTGTATTACTTGTGGTGTATATTGGTTAATATCATTAGCCGTACAGGGCACCTGTACCCATTCGTATCGGGTATAATCGGCTATTTTTTGAGCCCATAGGGCTTCGCCTCCATCCACATTATTCACCAAGGTGAAAGCGGTAAGCCCGGCATGAGGACAATACCGGTGAGCCACACAGGCTATAGTGGCGCTATCCACTCCGCCGCTAAGGCCTATGGCCATAGGTAACGAAGTTTGAAATACGGCTTTAATACTATCTATAATTTGCCCGCGCAACCGGTCAGCAAAATAGGGTTCTTCATATTCATTATAGGCAGCCGTGCAGGCTTTATAAGGCAAAGTGTAATATGTGAGCAATTGCAAATTATGTGTAGGGGCTTCATATTGTACATAGCCTGCCTGCGGCAAGGCAAAAATATGGGCAAAAAACTGCTGAGAGTGGGTAGAAATATTACCCCAACACAAATAATCATTAATGGCATTACTATTCAAACCTTTTGCCTGTTCAAATACTTTATACAGGACAAGCGGATGTGAGGCTACTGCCATTACTCCGTTATGATGAAAATAATAGAGGGGTGTGTGACTAAAATGGTCATGTGCTGCAATAAGTGTACACGTGCGTTTATCATATATTACCAATGCCCAATACCCTTGTACTAAGGCAAAAGCCTTAGTGCCCATAATTTCATACAGCAATAGCACATTATGTGCGGGATTGTTGGAATAATTTTGTTTTAGTACATCGGTTATAGGAGTAGCATTCAATATACTACCGCTAAAACACAAAATTATATTATTATTTTGGGCCACGCAGATTTCTGCATTATCAGAAGCACCCATGGCCATGCCTACGCAAGCCGTATCACCGGTACCAATATACACGGGGTGCATTTCCTCATTTTTATTGGTACTACAAGCTATAGCCCGAGCCAACAAAGAGGGTATACTTTCGGCGCTATGCTTATGGCTTACAAAAGCAAACAAAGAATTCATGAACACTTAATAAGTGTGCAGGGTTACTGGGATATTTTTATTAATATTTCCTGTTCGGTAATTTCACCGGCACTTAGGCGAATAGAAGAAGAGCCTTTGTACTCGCGGTTATCTATAACCTTGGTAGCTACTACTTTAAGGTAAGCTTCATATTGCCATACTCCTTCATACATGCCATTTTCATCGGTGGT
This sequence comes from Bacteroidales bacterium, assembly GCA_045598105.1. Taxonomy (GTDB): domain Bacteria; phylum Bacteroidota; class Bacteroidia; order Bacteroidales; family WCHB1-69; genus UBA1205. Next base: position 2,422 of record JAZLLK010000078.1, read on the forward strand.
AACTTCACGGTACACATTTGAAGCAAATGAAGGGTCACCAAACACCACTTTACAGTCCGGTACGGGCACTCTTTCACCGGAAGCACCTACCATGGTGATAATAACTCTACCTGTACATTCCGTTTTATTTTTACATGAAGTGAATGTAAACGATGCTGTAATTGTCACTGCCAATAGTGCTATTAATATTCTGTTGCTACGTTTCATTTCCTTTAAATTTTTTTTTATTAAAAATGAGTTTTTTATTGTTTTTTTTAGTATTATTGCCATTTGAATTTTTTGCGATGCAAAAATATATTTTATTTTGATACAAAATATGTTTCAAACAAAAAAAATTATGAGTAGAGATAAAAGTAAGCGAAAATATTCCATTTTAGGCAGTATGAGTTGGTGTATTTTGCTATGTGCAAGTCTTATTATGCCCGTTCATGCTCAAAAAACACAAAAAAACATGCAGGAAAAAAGCACTTTGGTGCTCATAAGCACCACTATGGGCAATATTAAAGTTCGCCTATATAATGAAACACCTTTACACAGGGATAATTTTATTAAGTTGGTAAATGAAGGCTACTATGACAGTCTGCTATTTCACCGGGTAATTAATAATTTTATGATACAGGGTGGGGATCCTCAGTCAAAGCATGCGCCGGCCGGTGTTATGCTGGGCAATGGTGGTCCTGATTACACTATTCCGGCTGAAATCATAGCTGACATTAAGCACAAAAAAGGAGCTTTGGCCGCGGCCCGTATGGGAGATATGGTAAATCCGGAGCGTGCCTCTTCCGGTTCACAGTTCTATTTGGTTCAAAATGATAACGGCACTCCACATTTGGACGGGTCTTACACTGTATTTGGGGAAACTGTGGAAGGATTAGACGTAATAGACAAAATAGCCCAAGTACGTACTGACCGTTATAACAGGCCATTAGAGGATGTACGCATAATTTCCATGAAAATAGTTAAAAAATAATACATAAATATTTGTAGATGAATACAAAATTAGAAGCTCTTCAACAGGATATAGAAAGTTTCAATACTACCTCTTTTGAAGAAATAGATAAATTTCGCCTTAAATATTTAGGTAAAAAAGGCGAGCTCACATTGCTTTTTGATGATATACGTTCCATACCGGCAGAAGAAAGAAAAGCTTTTGGTCAAAGTGTGAATACCTTAAAGAACAAAGTATTGGAAAAAGTAGAGCAACTCAAATTGCAAATAGGGGACGGCAAAGCAGCTGACATAAAAGCGTTGGATTTATCATGTCCGGCTAACAGTATAGAATTAGGAGCCCGTCATCCCATATCGGTGGTAACCCAAAAGATATACAATGTATTTGAAAAAATAGGTTTTACCATAGCTGAAGGTCCTGAAATAGAAGATGACTGGCATTTATTCAGTGCCTTGAATTTTCCTCCGGAACATCCTGCCCGTGACATGCAGGACACATTTTTTGTGGAGACCAATCCGGACATAGCCTTACGTACACACACTTCTTCTATACAAACCAGGGTAATGGAAAAACACCGTCCGCCCATTAGAGTAATATGTCCGGGAAGAGTATTTCGTAATGAGGTTATTACTGCCCGTTCTCATTGTATATTTCATCAAATAGAAGGTTTATATATAGACAAGAACGTATCGTTTGCCGACATGAAGCAAACATTGATGCATTTTGCTAAGGAAATGTTTGGTTCACACATAGACATTCGTTTGCGTCCTTCCTATTTTCCGTTTACCGAGCCTTCTGCCGAAATGGATATATCATGTGATATATGTGGTGGAAAGGGTTGTAATTTGTGTAAATATTCCGGTTGGGTAGAAATATTGGGATGTGGCATGGTGGACCCTAATGTATTAACCAACATGGGTATAGATCCCACCATATATAGCGGTTTTGCCTTTGGTATGGGAGTGGAGCGTATTACCCAGCAATTATACAAAACCAAGGACATCCGTTTATTCTTTGAGAATGATTTACGATTCCTAAAACAATTTGAAGCTATATAGTTAAGTAAATAACGCGTTATAAAACCATAATAATTCAACAAATGATTAAAAGATACAATCTGATTAACAATTTGCTCGGTTGGGTAGTATGTGCCATAGCATGTGCTGTATTTCTGCTCACGGCAGAGCCAACCGTAAGTTTTTGGGATTGTGGTGAGTACATAGCTACCGCATATAAATTGCAGGTAGGTCACCCTCCCGGAGCACCCACATTCCAACTATTAGGACGTATATTTTCACTTTTTGCAGGTGGAGATGTAACCAAAGTGGCATTATGTATTAATTCCATGTCGGCTTTGGTAAGCGGTTTTACCATATTGTTCCTGTTTTGGGCACTCACCATGCTGGGCAAAAAACTGGCTACCGTTGACAACAGTGAACTCACCAATGCCAAAGTAATAGCCATATTCGGCAGTGCTTTGGTAGGAGCTTTGGCTTACACTTTCACCGATACTTTTTGGTATTCGGCGGTAGAAGGAGAAGTATATGCTATGAGTTCATTTTGTACGGCATTGGTATTTTGGGCCATACTAAAATGGGATGCCTGTGCTGACGAAAACTATTCTAATCGTTGGATAATATTTATAGCCTTCGTGATAGGCTTGTCAATAGGTGTTCACCTACTGAACTTATTAACAGTACCGGCTATGGGCCTGATTATATACTTCCGCAAATTCAAGCCTTCCACCAAAGGTGTGATAGGGGCTATAATTATATCATTTATTACCATAGCGGTAATATTGTGGGGTATAGTACCGGGCATAGTAAAATATTCCGGTTGGATGGAACGATTGTTCACCAATAGCTTTGGCACAGGATTTTATGTAGGAACCATAGTATATTTTGCCCTTATTATCGGCTTAATTATATGGGGCATTGTATATAGCGAGCGCAAGCAGAAAAGAGTGTTTAACCTGTGTGTGTTATCTATAGCATTTTTACTGATAGGTTATTCCACTTTCTTTATACTTACCATACGTTCTAATGCCAATACACCCATAGATGAAAACAATCCTGAAGATGCCGTATCATTGCTGTCATACCTGAATCGTGATCAATATGGAAGCAATCCTTTAGTATATGGTCAATATTACAATAGCCGTGTAAAAGACCAAAAGGATGGTGACCCCATGTATGTGAAGAACTATGTGGTAAGCAATAATGGTGATGAAATTATTAAATTCTTCAACAAAAAAGATGCCGAACAATTTGTAGCAGACAATCAATCCAAATATAATAATTTGAGCATTAAGGGTAAATATGTGGTAGGAGACCCAAAAACTCATGCCATACCTGTATATTATGGTGAAGATTGTACCATATTCCCGCGTATGTGGTCAAACAGAGACGGTAACTACATACAGCATTATAAGGATTGGGCAGGTATTACCGGTCCGGACTATAGAATAGAAAATGGTCAGCAAGTACCCAATATTCCTACTTTTGGTGAAAACCTTAAATTTTTCTTCGGATACCAAATGTGGTACATGTATGGAAGGTATTTTATGTGGAACTTTGTAGGAAGACAAACACTCAACCAGGGATTTGGCGGTAAAATGTCAGGCGAATGGATAAGTGGTATTAAGGCTATAGATGAAAGCCGATTAGGACCCCAGGATATGCCGGAACACATGAAGAACAAAGGTGCCAACAAATACTATTTCTTACCGCTCATATTAGGATTAATAGGCTGTTACTATCAATTCAAACGTGACAGAAAAAACTGGAGTGTGGTACTTACCTTATTCTTCATGACAGGTATTGCCATAGGCATATATTTAAATATGTATGCTTATCAGCCCAGAGAGCGTGACTACGCTTTTGCCGCTTCATTCTATGCATTTGCCATGTGGATAGGACTGGGCGTATATGCCATATTTGATCTTATACAAAAGTACATGAACAAACACGTAGCTGCCGGTGTAGCTACTGTGGTGTGTATGGGTGTACCGGCTATATTATGTGCTCAAAACTGGGATGACCATAACCGCTCCAATCGTTTTCTTACTTTGGCTATAGCCAAATCATATTTGGATTGTTGTCCTCCTAATGCCATACTATTTGCCAATGGTGACAATGATACCTTCCCATTATGGTACTTACAGGAAGTAGAAGGTTACCGTACCGATGTACGAATATGTAATCTTTCATTAATGGGTACCGACTGGTACATAGATCAAATGAAACGTAAAGCCTATGACGGTGAACCTGTTCCCGTACTCATGACCAAAGAAATGTACCAACAAGGTACCAGAGACTTATTGGTGGCTCAAAACAAAATAAAAGTACCGCAAAACATAGTAAATGTAATGCAGGAAATATACAAACCTACCAATAACCGCAGAGAAGCTGTTATTCCTACCATAGCATTATATATGAATGTAGATAAGGAAAAGGTAATAGCCAATGGTACCGTACCGGCCAAATTGGCCGACAAGGTAGTGGACCGTATAGTATGGAACATGCCTAATAGTGCCATATACCAAACCAATGGTGCTGACACCCTTATGGTAGTATCTAAAGCCTACATAGCCATGATGGACATATTGGCCCACAACAATTGGGAGCGTCCTATATGCTACGTGGCCACTACAGGCAGTGATGCTTTCTTCGGCTTGGAAAATTACTTTGAAGCTGATGGTATGGTATATCGTCTTACTCCTATATACACCGAAGAATCATCAGGATTCCGTTTTTCAGGTCGTGTAGATTCCGATATATTATATGATAATTTGGTAAACAAATACGATTTTTCGGAATACGCTCACAATGATATATTCCTCAGTGAGGACTATACACGTATGACTACTAATTTCAAAATATTCTTCTACCGTTTGGCCGAAGCCCTTATTAAGGAAGAAAAATACGATAAGGTGGAAAAAGCATTGGATAAATTGTATTCATGGTTTCCGCAAAACGTAATTCCTTATGACTATTTTGAAATATGGACTGCCCGCTGCTATGCATTGTGCCATAGTAAAAGTGCTATAGAAAAAGGCCTGAAAATATATAATGCCTATGCTGACCAAATGGTAGCTGAAAATGCATACTATGCTAAATTCAAAGGTGAAAAAGCCGCTATAGTTTCCAATAATTTCCAGCGTAACATGTCGTTCATGAAAGAATTGCACATGCAATTGGAAAATTTGAAAATGGTAGTTCCCGAAATGGCTGATTACTCCAATACCATTAACGAAATACAAAGTAAAACAGCTCCTTATGCCAATTTATAATTAACCATATAAGCCGTTTACCCTTTCTTTTAGGGCAAACGGCTTTTTTATATATCATGAAAAATGTTAAAATAATAGTAATCAGTAGTTTAGCTTGTATATTGCTATGCACTTGTAAGGAAAAGCCCCTTTCCCCTGATACCAATGGAAAATTATGTATACACTTTGAGCATTACTATAATCACGCTCCGCTGGAAATGAGCACCACCCTGTGTTACAATGAAGCCGGAAATGAGTATTATATAGCTGAAATTAAATATTTTATATCAAATATTTGCCTGTATAAAAACGGGGAAAAGCACTTAATAGGCACACACTACATTGACACTGACTACCCTACCACACTGGAATGGACGCCTAATATAAGCCTGAATGACGGTAAATATGATTCCATTGGCATAGTTTTTGGACTGAATGAAAGAGAAAACTATGATTTTCGCTATGTGAATCCGCCTGAAAGCAATATGGCATGGCCTATTGTATTAGGAGGCGGCTACCACTACATGATGCTCAATGGTAAATACCATAATGACACGGCATGGTTACCTATGAACATACATATGGGTAGAGGTCAAATATATAAGGGAGAAGAAGTTAATACTGACTCTATAGTAGGTTATGTTCCCAATTATTTTGAACTCACTTTTTCTGCCGATATATATATACAACAGGGAAAACAAACGGACATAAGCCTGATAATGGAGGTGGAAAACTGGTTTTCACAGCCTTACACCTATAACATGCTCCGCTGGGGCAGCCACATTATGCAAAACCAAACGGCAATGCAAATATTAAAAGAAAACGGGAAATATAATGTGTTTTCCATAAAAACAAAGGATTAAAATGCTACCTTTGCAAAAAAATACATAAAGAAATGAAGCATATAAATACCGCTATAATACTATGCATAATATGCATGAGTATGCAAGCACAAAAATACCAAACGCCTTCCACTGATTGGAATGATACATCCATATATTCACAGGCAGAGCTCACACAAATAGCCATAAATAACATAGATTGGTGCTATGACACGCCCATGACCACGCTTAAAAATACCCGACAAGAAGTAATTTCATGGGTAATGCAATGGATGGGACATCATCCCGGCCTAAATGTAAGCACTCATGCTGACATTATTAAATGTAATAATAACAACTTACTGAGTATGTTTTTATGTGGCTGTGCCAAATACAATATAGAGCATGCTAATGCCTCGGAAATAAGCAGCATAATGTATGGGGCTGATTTTATGCTTAATTTTTACGACAAAAATGCTGCTACTATAGGTCCCAGTAAGCAGGTAAAAAAGCTTAAAAAACTTATTTCCAATGGAAAATGGGAGAAAAAACTACAAAAACAAGCTGGTAAAAACAGCTAATACTATTGTTTTACTTTAGTAAATATATGCTTATAATACTGCCAATGCCATGCTATGTGGAATAGAGTTATAATAGTCATGGCTATACCGGCTTCCACATGATAACGAAGAAAAGTAATATAGCCTGCTCCCAAAAAATGATAATTGAGGTGTATTACCAGTATAAAACCTAATACACAAGATATCAGGCCTACTATAAGTAACAGCACGTTCCATATTCTGCGATGGTATGCCTTAGGCAGGCATCCTATTTTCATTAATAGGAATGACAAGGCGTACAATCCCAATGTAAGCAATGTTATGAGCCAAAAATGATATTTTTTGGAGACAGGCGCCCGTGAAGGAACTTCCTGAGCTGTATCAGGTATTTCCGCTATGAGTACGCTATCTTCTTCATTTTCTATGACAGGAACAGCGGCTTGTCGAGCGGTAGAAGCGACTCCTTTAGAGGCCGCATCTACATTCAATTCAGGTTCATCAGCCATCGTTTCGGCGATAACGGCTTCAGGTGCCTGAGCTATGTTCACGGTGGAGTTATCACAGTATCCGTCGTTATTATCATCGGTGTACATGCCACACCCGTATTGGCAATTAGTACGGGAGCCGCTACCGAAGGGGCATTGGGCCATAGCTAATGTAGCTATGGCTATATTAAGGCTTAAGAATAAATATTTTATTTTTTGCATATATATATTATGTAATAAATGCAAAAGTACCATTTTTTTACATGCCACATTCAAGTCTCAAATGCAACTTTTGTTAAACAATTATTTTTTGCAAAGGTAATAAAAAAATATTCATATGGGGTTAAAAATCCTAATTTTTTTCTTGGTCGGTTGTTTAATTTCTCTTGAATCATCTCAATATAT
>JAZLLK010000079.1:0-1085 GCA_045598105.1 Bacteroidales bacterium
AGGTGTTGTTCTGCCCGTCGGTAATTTTTGTTAAACAATATCCGTTTTTGCCCAAAGCACTTTGTAAAACACGAACCTTGCATGCACCATCAAACCAAAACAAATCGGTCAGTCCGTCATTGTTGCAATCACCAAAACCCAACGCAGTGCCCGGTAATTTTGAAATGCCGCTTTGCGTTACATGATATTCAGCGGTATAACAGTAACTCATTCCGTTTAATTGGGCAAATCCGTTTAAGGTGTAAATATACATGCCGGCAGATGTACCCAAATCATGAACTATTACCATATCACTCATGTGATCGGCATTCAAATCCGCCAATTGAATGTAGCTGTTGTCATTCCACGCACCTACTTCGATATTGGTATAATATGGTTCCGTGGAAAAACCGTTACCGGTTCCCAAATAAACAGTCCATACGGCATTGGTGTTTTCTGTCGGCACCTCCGGCTTTATCATATCGGTAATACCGTCGTTGTTGATATCACCAAAATAGACATACATATTATGCGGAAAAGTATAACTGATACGTGATTCTGTCATCAGGTACCGCAAACTGATATTTGTCTGTTGAGTATTTTTGTAAATAGTTGCTCCTGATGGGCTTACTATCATTAGTTCCATAATTCCGTCACCATCCGTATCCAGTGCTACCAGCTTGTCATAGTCTCCTATACTTATAGAAGTAGTATACCCGGTACCGTGTGAAGCCATATTGGGGTAAATATATAATTTACCGTTTTTTACACATATACAATCTGTTTGCTTATTGTTGTCAAAATTGCCATACACCACTTGACACGGATTTTCAATATTGGCTAACTTCAGTAGTCCCTGCCCTATTTTTCCATAATATATCCATCCGGTATCATATATGGAGTTATTAAGGGTACTTGCACCTATAGTCAGAATAATTTCATCCATATTATCATTATCTATATCGCAGGCCAATGCCGTGTATGTTCGCGGAATAGTATTATCATGGATAAGGTTGTTAAGATTAAAAGAACCAAACGGATTTAAGGACAGACTGTTATTATCACGCCTATAGTATAAATTCCCATTTTCATTCAAATACAATCTT
>JAZLLK010000080.1:0-3292 GCA_045598105.1 Bacteroidales bacterium
TGCGGCTCTCCGTTTACCCACAGGTTGGTATTGTACAAGCTTAATTTATACGTTCTTGTATTAGCCGCATTATAACCGTAATATGCAAAACTCATTACATCATCACTATAGGCTTTTAGGTTGGCTTGGGAGTTAAACAGGTAGTACTCCGTATGCTGTTGCGGATGTGTTACTTCCTTTTTTCTTAAACTGCCGTTAATGCCATAGGTAAGGCGTGTGTTTTCACTGCCCGTTTGCCTATAAGGGGCAAACAGGGTTTGCGTACTATGTATATTGCCCTGCGGGGCATAGGTATAATATAGTGAACGGGATGATGTGGTATGGCTCAGCATGTCCGTTTGGCTCAGCTCGTATTGCATTATTTTTCCCCAATTGCCATAACTTACAGCCAATTGGTAACTGTTGCTTTGGTTTTCCTGCGCGGTAAGCATTTGGTCGGAGCTGTCGTAGGTAAAAGTCTCGGTAAAACTTTGCCCCGGCAGCCACGGACAGGTACTTGCTACTTGGGTAATGTTGCCAACAGGGTCGTAATTGTATAACGTTATTATTTCGTTGTTTATTCTCCTAATTTCCATTCTGCAAAGATAACACTTTTTTACTTTTTAAGTTGAATTTTTATTTGTTTGAAGTCTTTGGATTTTCTCTTTCCCATGCTTCACGATATTTTTTTTCATATTCTGCCGCTTTTACACTATCTTGAGGAACATATTCCCCTTTCTTATATAATTTTGATAATGTACTCAAACAAAAAATCTCATTCAATTCCGCTCCTTTAAACAAATAAAACAAAATAAAATTAATTGTATTTGTATCCATTTCTATACCACATCTTTTATAAAAATTTCTAGTATAAAGGTAAATATCTGCACATGCATCTCCAGAATTATATTTATTTGCCATTATTAAAGCAATAGGCAAAAATTTTTCATAATGATAATCCCAACCTTCTTTGTATTCTACTCCTGAATACATTGTAAATTCATTATATGCTTTTATATCTCCTTCTTTTATTGCTTTTTGTTTACACTCCCAACTTTCTTGTTTTGTTAATCGTGGTGTTATTGATTCTGAGATTATATTGTTGTTCGGTTGCTTAGTATTTCCATTATTTTGGCAATACACGTTTAAAGAAGGTATAATTAAAAAGAAAATGATTAAAACGTTTATACCTTTATTCTTGTTGAGAACCATTAATTTTTTGATATATCTGTTCATATTTTTCTATTGTTTTTTGTGGGTTTCTAAATATGGGTTTTGTATGACCATCAAAACTATCTACTTTTACACCTTTATAATAAATATTCCATACACCTCTTTTTCCTGTACCTCCATCTTTATTTGTTCTATTAACACCTGTTTCATAACTAAACTGTTTAGATGTATTCGTATGTTCAGTAAAAACTTTAACTTTTTCCGAAGGAGCAACAACCAACAAATTTAAATCATTCGACAATTGTTTTGCTATATTGTCTTCTCCTTTTCCTGTTTCACAGGAGTGTAAAACTAAAATAGATGTTTGTCCTTTTGCTTGATTTTCTTTATAAATAGTACTTTGTTCTGTCAAAAAATTATCCATAGCTCTTGCATCTCTTATATAACTCGCACCTCCTTTTGTATTATCGCAATATTCTATTCTGTCTTGTTCTCCATGTGCCCATAAATGTATAACAGGTTCATTTTCCATATATCTATCTGCAGCATTGTAAAGACGTTGGTTTTTTCTATTTTTAGAAGTATTTTCAGAATTCATTACTAATGAAATAACTTTTTCACACCCCGTTGGGTCAACGTACTTAACAGGATTATTCGCACAATAAGCATAAGGACTTATCCAAAAATATTTCTCAAAAAGAGGGTCCCTACTAGTAAACACCGGCGGAGCGTAATACCGTGCTTCGTAGTAATACATACCTGTTTCTTCATCTAACTCCTTAGCATTAAAACTATACTTAGGAATCACAGAAGAACCAAAGTTTACATTGTATTCCGTAGTTATTTCACCAAACGGAGCATACAAAAATCCCTGTGTGATAGTTTGGTTTTGGTCGGTAACAAAGGAGGTGGAGCCTAAATGGTTAGGATGATAATAATAAATATCGTTAGGTGTACCTGTGGGTTGTAATGTATTTACATCTATAAAAGGAGGCATATCAATCGGTACCGTTTCATAAATTAACTTATGGATATCCACTCTAAAATGCTCTTCCAAAGATAACTTTCTGTCTTCTAATATATTATTATTTAAGGCTATTGTTGTGGTATTATCTCCTAATCTGCTGGCAACGCGTTCAGTACCATTATAATAATGTTTAGTATAATTACCAAAGGCATCAAAATTTAGATAGGTATTAGGATAGAACATCGCTTGCTGCAGTTGCAGGTGCAACGGCTGTTGCTGTCCGTTTACCCACAGGTTGGTGTTGTACAGGCTCAGCTTATAAGTTCTTGTATTAGCGGCATTATAACCGTAATAAGCAAAACTCATTACATCATCACTGTAGGCCTTGAGGTTGCCTTGGCTGTTGTGCAGGTAATACTCCGTATGCGGCTCGGGCTGTAATGTTTCACGTTTACGCAAAGAACCGTTAATGCCATAGGTGAAGCGGGCGGTTTCACTGCCTGTTTGCCTATAAGGGGCTAACAGGGTTTGCGTACTATATATATTGCCCTGCGGGGCATAGGTATAGGCAAGTGAACGTGATTGTGTATTGCTATTAAGCATATCGGTTTGCGTAAGATTATATTGTGCTATTTTTCCCCAATTGCCATAACTTACAGCCAATTGGTAGCTGTTGCTTTGGCTTTCCTGTGCGGTAAGCAGCTGGTCGGAGCTGTCGTAGGTAAAAGTCTCCGTAAAACTTTGCCCCGGCAGCCACGGACAGGTACTTGCTACTTGGGTAACATTGCCCACAGGGTCGTAGGTGTAATTTATTAGAGCACCGTTGCTTGTTGCAATCTCGCTTAACCTGCGGGTGGTATCGTTGTAAGTGTATTGTGTTACAATACCATTGCCGTAGTCTTGGCTTGTTTTTGCCCCAAAGCGGTCATAAATGATATTGTCCAAATAATTGTAACTGCTGTTGTTGTACATTCTAAACAGTTGCCCGCCAAGGTCATAATCATAATTTACTATTTCATTGTCGGGGTAGGTAATGTTTAATATTCTGCCCCAACTGTCGTATTCGAACCCTGTGCTTATGGCTATAGGTTGCGAAAGGAAAGGCAGAGCGTAAATGCGCGTTTCCTTGGTTACTTCGCCCATGTTGCCGTACTCATAGCACATTACGCCGCT
>JAZLLK010000081.1:0-10693 GCA_045598105.1 Bacteroidales bacterium
GCACCGGCGGTAATATTGGACTATATGCACCTTGTTAGCAGCCGCAAAGGATTAGATGTACAGGAACTTATAAAACAGACAGTTACAGGCCTTAAAGACTATGCCAAAAGGTACGATACTTTTGTTATTGCGATTGTGGCCACCAACAGAACGAGCAACGGCAAGATAACTTTATCTAGTGGCCGAGATAGCAGCAATATAGAGTATACCGGCGATTATGTTTTATCCCTGGAGTATTATGACATAGACCAGGGCAAAGTAAGTGCCGATAATGTGGACGATGTATCCAAGCTACAGCTTGAGGAATACCGCCGCATGATATTGCGAGTATTAAAGGGCAGATTTATACAGCCTGGAAGATATGCGAGAACATATTTTAACGCAGCACATAATACCTTTTATGGGGAGAATGATTGGATACCGGCGGAGGCAGTAGAAAAGATAACTCCATTTAATGCAAAGAAAAAAGAAGATAGTAACATGGTATGGAGATAGTACAGGCTTTAAGCATGAATGAAGCGTGAAACACTAGCGAGATTTTGTCCCGGTACTAGCGAGATTTTGTTACACAAATTGAGGCAACAGCAATAAAGCTGCTGCCTTTTTTATTTGCCTTAATGCCTGGATATGTAACAAATGTAACACCATAAAAAGGGGGCTTTTTTGAACTGCAAACGCAACACCCTTTTTATTGTTCTTGTTCTTTTTCTATGATATAATATGCACAAGAGGTTTTAATAATGCACGATGTAAAGAAAACTTTACACATTGCGTGAAAACAATAGATTTATTTTGAGGTACAGGAGGTTACAGTATGGCTTTAACGCCTATAAAAGCAATAAGGGCAAAGTGTTTAGATTGCAGCGGCGGACAGTATAAAGAAGTGACTTTATGCCCGGTAAAAACTTGTTCCCTATACCCATACAGAAAAGGGCATAGACCACGGGCGGAGGATTTGGCAGCAGATACCGGCATAAACGAAAAAACAGAAGATAGCAGCATAGTTATAGAGTAGGAGGCCATAATATGAACGATAGAGCAAAAGAAGCAAGACGAGAATATAAAAGAAGATGGAACGCAGCCAATAAAGATAAAGTGAAAGCAGCCCAGGAGCGTTATTGGAACAAGATAGCAGAACAACAGGCAGCAGATACACAGGAAGTTACAGACAAACCGACTATACAGGAGGCATAACAAAAACAAGTGATTTACGAACTTTTAAAAGTAGGCAAGGAAAACGCCATAACCGGCAAAGATTTAGCAGCTTTACTTAATTGCGATATTAGAGAGATTACCGCCCATATTGAGGCGGAACGCCGAGCCGGGCAGCCAATTTGTGCAAGTGCGGCCGGTAGTCATGGCGGTTATTATTTAGCGGCTAATGATGAAGAATTACAGGAGTATTGCAACAGGATACAGCACCGAGCAGCGGAGTTATTCAAGACCAGGAGAGCATTACTAAATGTTCTTAAACAGGCAGCAGATAAAAAAGCCCAGGAACAGGAGTAAGAGCATGAACAGAATACCATTAACCCAATGCAAGAATGAGGCAGAACGCCGGGAGCATTGGCCACAGATATGTAAATTTGCTGATTTGCTACAGCAGACACCGAACCCGGAAAAAGTAGCAAAGGCGGCTTTAGTAGTAATTAAAATGCGAGAAAAAGAGGAGGAGTATGACAAAACAGCGGAAGTACAACACGCAGAACCTTAAACCTTTTAATACACTAACCGAAGAGGAAAAGCATGATATACGGAGCAAAGGCGGTATTGCAAGTGCTGCTGCCAGGAGGCGGAGACGAGAAGAGGCCAAACTAGAGATAGACAAAAACCGCCTACTTGAAAAACTTGTCCAGGAACGATTAAAAAGCCAGGGAAGTATAAATACCGCATTATCTTTACCGGCCAATGAAAAAATACCGGGGTAGTAAATGCCCGGCAATCCTTTATACAGGAGGCTTTATATTCAGCCCCAGGAGGGCTTTTATAAGTACACCCAACAAAGATACAGGCAATAAGTGAAAAGCCTGTATTTTTTGATTTCATGGCTTTACCTGGAGGAATAACAGGCAGCAGAACAGCGGCGAGGCACAGTAACGGCAATGTGCATTACAGTAACATTGTTTAATTTATTAAACATTGCAACAACCTTGCTACAAAGCTGCGACAGGAAACAGAGAAATAAATTTTATTGTGGATATGGGCGGAAAGCAGCAAAGCAAATTAAGGCATTGTATGCGGTATAGGGGGGATACCCACCCCACCCCGGGGCGGCCGTCATTCAAGCCGCCGTACTGTACAAATTTCTGCGAGCCATTTTTTAGATAAAAGGGGGTAAAGGTAGTTTCTACCGATATTTTGATTCTTTTACAAAAAGGCTGCGAAAAGTGACGTATTTTGACCTAAAAAGCACCAAAAGTACGCCAAAAACACGCCAAAAAACGCCCATACAGAATACTTTTTAGTGGCCAGGGGAACTTTTGCGGACTCTATAAAAAGGCGGTATATGCCGAAAATGAAGCCCTTAAAAAGAATTTCGTTACATGATATTGCACTTTCGTTACATTAAATCACACACGCAGCATATTATTTGATAACATGACCACGCAGCCAAGCGGCTGCTGCATCAATCTTTCATACATTGAAACAGGAGGACAGCTAGTTATTGGCTGTCTTTTCTGTTTTTATTGTCTGTTTTGTCATTCCCTAAAAAGGGGCTATCCTCACAAATCTTACACCCTAAAAAGAGTGTATCCCGAGTTTCCCGACCCCTAAAAAAGAGAGTATCCGGCCATTTCGGACACCCTAAAAAGAGACCTGGCAGCAGATAGTACAGAAAATTGCAGATTTTTTCACATTTTACCGGGGGAGGTTTGGAAACTTCCAACTTGCAGCCAAGTATATAATTTGGCGATGCTTGCTAAAAAATACCCTTTTTATTTTTTTGAGTTATTCAGCCAGGTAAAGCGGCCTGTATGCAAATACGCATTACCCCTACCCCGGGGCTATTGTGTTTAATGTATTAAACGCTGCCTAACTGTTTTTCGGTTAAATCACTAGCCGGAGGGGTTAATTTGCAAATAAGGGATAATACATTTATGTGGGGGATATATAAAACGGATGGGGGATATTTAAGCCAAATCCGGGCTTTTCTTTATTGGGTATATATGAATATAGGGAACGCATGAAAACGGCCGAAAATGGCCAATTATAGGGGTATATCTGCTGCCATGATGGATATTAAAACGAGGGCGACTAGCACAATATGCACACAATGCACAAGAGATTTTAACAATACAAGCAAATGCAAATATTTGTTGAAATAAAGAGGCTATAGCTGTATAATAGAAATAGAAATAGAACACTACAGCAAAGGCTAGTAGCCAGGAGGTTTGATATGAACGCATTACAAATTAACGGAAATACAGCATTACAAGCACAGCCTATTATTGCGGATAAGTATTTAGTTAGTTTTCTTAATTTCATTGATAGACCTAACCTGGAGAACCCGGACAAGTACAGCAAGACCGAGCAAACATATTTAACCAACCTTAAACAGTTTGCGGCATGGTTAAGTGAGCAAGGTATTACACAGCCTGTAAGAGAAAATATCATTGCTTACAGGGATTATTTACTTACAAAGTGCAAACCTAACACAGTTGCACAGTATTTAAGGACAGTATGCCAGTTTTTTAGATGGGCAGCGAGCGAGGGCTTATATGACAATATAGCCGATAATATCCACGCCCCTAAAGTAAGACACGATGCACATAAAAAAGAGGCATTACAGCCAAGTGAAGTGCTAGACATTGAGAACAACATACAGGAAACAGCTACAGCAAATGCAAACCTGGCAGCAGATAATGCAAAGGACACCGCCGGCAGAATCGAGAGAGCCACAGAACAGGGCAAGAGATTATACGCAATGTATCTTTTAACAGTAACAGCCGGATTGAGAACTATTGAACTTGAAAGAGCCAATGTAAAGGATTTAGTTGTAAAGAACGGCAACGCCTCAATTTACCTTTGGAGAAAAGGCCATACAGAGGCAGATATAAATAAACCTATTGCCCCGGAAGTATACGCAGCAATAAAAGACTATCTCAAGAGCCGAACCGATGGAGCAAAGGCAAACAGCCCTTTATTTGTTGCTACAGGAAACCGCAGCGGCGGCAAGCGTATTGCAGCAAGAACTATTAGCCAAATGCTTAAAAAGGCCATGAGGGAGGCCGGATATGACAGCGAGAGGCTTACAGCCCACAGCTTGAGACACACAGCAGCACAAACAGTATTAACCCTCACAAATAACAATATCTATGAGGCACAGAAGTATTTAGACCATGCCAACCCGGCAACAACAGAAAGATATTTAAGAGAATCAGCGGAGCAGAAACAGCACCAGGCAACAATAGCCAATGGAGTATATGCCATTTATCACGGCCGCCAGGACAGCGACAACAACCGCAGCCGCCTGGAACAGCTTGTAAATACCATGAACCCGGAGCAGCTTACACAGCTTTTAGGCGTAGCTGCTGCCATAGCAAAATAAAAAGCGGCCTGTATGCGATTATTCTTTAACGGAATGAACAATTACAGGCTGAAGATAATTTTAAAAGCAAACAGGAGGGCTTGTCATGAATGAGATTACAATTAAAACCGACAAAACAGGGGCATTTGTACTTGCAGCAGCATTAGGCTTTTTGGAGGACGAGGTAAAGGAAGATATAAACAGCAAGGACGAAAGATACACCGGCGTTATAAGTGGCATGATTCAATCATATTTAGATGACTTCCTGGAACAGATAAAAGCCCAAATATAATAATTTATCTGCTGCCAAACCTTTTAACAGAGAGAGTACAGAGAGGCAGCAAAAACCAATTTTAATTGAAATAATATTGAATAGTGCAATTAGAAATTATCCCTAATATCTAATGCATATTACACAAGAGAATATACTTACATAATTTGCATGAGAGGAGCAATAAATACATGGGAAATAACAAAACAGTTTTATGGGCTAGCCGAGTTAGCGACAGAGAGTTAGCGACTTATTACCACGATTTACTAGCATACCCAAATGACAAAAGAGCCATAGAGGAAAAGGAAATATGCGAAAAAGAAATTATACACAGATTCCTTTATGCCAACAGCGACTTTGTACAGGAGTATTTAGAACGGGAAAGATTAGGCCTTAATGACGAGGACGAATAAACACAAGATAATTTATACAAATTGGAGGTTGAGGACATGGAAAAGATTTATCATTTATCAGAGGTTGATTTAATGGTATTGGAGCAATACAAAGTTGAGGCTGCAAAGCTAGGCCTAACACTTACAGAGTATTTGTTATTTACGATATCCAGGGAACTAGAGCAGAAGTAATACCAGGAGGCCGACAAAATGCAGATAATCACAACAGCGGTACAAAAAGGCGGTACAGGCAAAACAACAACAGCCCTGGCACTAGCACAAGCTGCTGCCTACAGGGGTAAAAGTGTACTAGCCATTGATTTAGACCCACAGGGCAATTTTACATTTGCTTTAGGGGCTAGCAACACCGACACATTAAACGCATACCAACTTATAACAGGCCAGGTACAGGCAGCAGAGGTTTATACAAATGATTACGGCATTGATGTAATACCGACAGCAACAGACCTGGCAACACTTACAAGCGGCAGCGGTACAGCCAGGAGGCTGCAACAGGCCATAGAGCCTATAAAGGAAATGTATGATTACATAATCATTGATACACCGCCAACAGCCGGGGAACTACAGTACAACGCATTACAGGCTGCAACCGGGCTTATTATTCCTTTAGCGGCAAATATCTACAATTTGCAGAGCCTTTACCAAATAGGCGATACATATTTACAGATTAAGCAGAATAACCCGGATTTAAGGGCTTTAGGCTTTATTTTGAATATGTTTGATAACCGCAGCAACCTGGCAAAGCAAATGCAGCAGAAAATAACAGAAACAGCGGCACAATATGACATTCCTTTTATTGGGAGTATCCGCAAGAGCGTTGTTATTGAAGAAGCCGCAGCTATGCAGCAATCAATATTTAGCTATGCACCGAACAGCAAACCGGCACAAGATTTTTTAAAGTTGTTCGATGAAATAGACCATTAAAGAAAACAGACAAACCACAAGAAAAACAGGAGAACAAAGACAATGAACAGAAACATTGAACGCTATGCACAAGAGGGCATGAAACACTTAAACATTAACTATGACTTAACCGCAATGGAAATAAAGCAACTTTTAGACATTAGCAACAAGTACACTAGCGTTATAAGTGCCATGTATGATATTGCAACTACCGCCTTTTATGTGGGATATGAGGCCGGCTACAGGACAAACAAAAATAACATGAGGAAGAAAAAAGAGGATTTGAAAAATGGCAAGCAAGAAATTGGACTTTACACAGAACACAAGTAAATTACAAAGCACAATAGCGGAGGCTACAGCAGAACCAACAGAAAAGAAGCCACGCAAGACATATACAGACGAAGAAACACAGGCATTTTTAATGCAGCTTAAATCTACCGGCCGCAAAGGCGTAAAGCTGCCACGAATCAATGTAGCATTTGCCCCGGATATTTATGATTACATAAAGACAATGAGCATTGTTACAGGAAAGACCTTAACAGAGTTTGTAAATATCGTTTTAAGGCAATACATGAATGACAACATGGATTTATACGAACAGGCTAAAAAATTTAGGGATAGCCTGTAAAAATAATAGGAGGTTTAATGGATTTTAATAACGAATTATCCGAAGAAACTAAAAAAATAATTGATGATATTTTATCAGTTGAAAACCGCTTTATTGATAGTGACGCAGAAAAGCTAAAAAACCTTTTAGGAGATACCGCCGGCATATTATGCCAGGAGGAACTGGCGGAGGCCGTTAAACAGATAAACAGACTTTACGCAACAACATTGGCAGCCGTACTTACTACTTACAATTTATCTTTGGAGGATTACTTGAACGACGCTACAATTACAACCGAAAAGGGAACAGTTGTTAATGCAACAACAGTTGCAGAGGATTTCTTTAGAGCATTTTCGAGCGATAACAAATTACCTACACTAAAAACCCTTATAGATAAAATTGTTGAAACTAGAGAAAAAACAGGCCTGGCAGCAGATAATGCGGAAACGCAAAACTTGCCTGTTATTAACGGCAATCACCCTACAGTATTAGAAAAGCAAACCACGAAGATATATAAAGATATATTTCACAATTTGTTTATTAGTGATGCAAAGAACGAGATACCCGGTCAATACTCATGGGCTACAGGATTAACAACAAGCAGCAAAGCCGATAAAAAGAACGGCGTACAAAAATCTATATCTTATATGTACAGGGCTAGTACGGCTTTACTTAATGGAGAAAATACCGCACTTAATGAATATGACGAGCGTGTATTTGATGCTTTAATGACGCTTTACGACTTAAACGGGCCAGTTATGCTTTATTCTAGTATATATGAGGCAATGGGACGCAAGGGCGAGGATATAAACAGCAAAGCTATAAAAGATATAGACACTTCACTAAAAAAATTATCTTCTCAATGGATTAAGGTTAATCAGTTACAGGATTATTCCAAGTACCAAACTGAACCTACAAACATTTATTTAGAAGATGAGCATCAAATGCTTTACTTTATGACCAGGGCAGCCAAGACCGACAAAGGCCAAGTAGTAAGAAAAGCATTATATGTAATGGAAGAACCTGTTTTATTGAAATTGGCTAAAGACCGCAAGCAGATTGCAGAAATACCGCTTATTTGTTTACAGACCGGCAAACGCCAAACAAAAGATTATCTGAAACTAGAAAATTATATCATTACAAGAATTGCGGAAATGAAGAACGAAAAACGCAAATCTTCAAACATTATCAGATACAGCACATTATTTGAACATTTAGGCATTACCGGCACAGGAGAAACCAATAAAAAGAAAAGAAGCCGTACTTTAAAAACTCTTTACGACTTATTAGAGCATTACCAAAAAAATTGCAAATGGATAAAAGGTTATGAGGAACATAACAACATAAAGGGAGAACCTGGCGTAGAAATTAAATTTTAAATGCTGCCGACTTATTGTCCCGGCACATTTTCGTAAAGCCGCATAAAATAAGGACTTTTTGCATTTCACTTTTGCAATTTAACACCGACTTATTGTCCCGAAGTACCGACTTATTGTCCCTTTTGTACCGACTTATTGTCCCGAAGTACCGACTTATTGTCCCGGCACATTTTCGTAAAGCCGCATAAAATAAGGCTGTATTGGCATTTTGCAAATTGGATAAGTACTGTAAGTTTTCTGGAAGTACTATAACCGCAATCCAGGTACGCTTTAAGGCTACCTGGATTTGCTATTAAATAAAGGAATCGCATTGTAAAATTAGGTAAATGATATATCAAAATTGCAAGTACAGTTATCATATAGCCATGTCAAAGTGCAATATTGGCAGCAGCTATATAAATGCCGGCAACCAAGTACAAATAATTGGACAATGAGAGGATAGCCCCCCCATTTTGAAAAGCCTGGCAGCAGATATATAGACCGGCTGTGGAGTATTTTCTGCCGCTCCAGGTACACACACGAAAGGGGTTATAGAAATTAGGCAAGTTACAGGCAAGTTAAAATTGCTTTTTAATTCAATTAAAACGAATTAAAACCGAGTTAAACGGAGTTTCCAGGCAAGTTAAATAAATAGCGGAATAATTCTAGCAAGCAACGTATTTGGCCGCCCACATTCTCGCAAGCATCGCCTTTGGATATCCAAATACACTTGTTGGGAATCCCAAACCCTTGCAGAAATGCAACGCTGCATATATTACGAACGAAAAAGAAGTTGCAACAATAGACAATTAAAAAGGCGGCTGCAACAACCGGCAAGAAGTGCAAACCGCCAAACAGACAAACCGAACTTACCAACAGGAAAAGCCCGGCCGTTGGTAATTCTAACATAATCCGGGCTAGAATAGGAGCAATTTATTTAAAATGACTAGAGAAGAATTAAAAAACGCTATAAGAACCGGCATTAAATGTACCGACTATCTGCAAAAATCTAAAGGCAATTTGTATTGTTGCCCATTTTGCGGAAGTGGTACAGGCAACCACGGAACAGGGGCATTGAAAGTTTATGATACAAATACATGGACTTGCCACGCTTGCAGCAAAAGCGGCGATGTAATAGACATTATCCAGGAAGTAAACGGCGTTGATTACAACCAGGCTTTAAACATTGGAGCAGATATATTGCATATATCAATAGACAGCCTGGAGAGGCCACAGAGCGGTTTTAATTCAGCAAGCAATAAAATAGCTGCTGCCACAATTAAGCCCGATACAAGCCCGATACAGGCCGTAAAAGAGGCGGATTATTCAAATTATTATGAGGAGTGCCGAGAGAGGCTACAACAGAGCCAGGAGGCAATATCTTATTTAGCGGCTAGGGGTATTTCTTTAGCTGCTGCCACAATATATGACATTGGATTTGACCCGGAGGCCGACCCAACCGGCAAAGGCTATAAAGAGCCACGCCTTATAATACCGACTAGCAAGAGCCATTATGTAGCCAGGAGATTAATAACCAAGGGCGATAATTTGGACAAGATGAACCCAACCGGCAGCACACCGGGTATATTTAACCTTGAGGCCGTATATGAAAATAAACTTGTGTATATCACCGAGGGCGTATTTGATGCTTTAAGTTTTCTTGAGATAGGGGCTGCTGCCATAGCGACAAACAGCACAAGTAATACAAAGAATTTACTAGCAGCCATTAAAGAAAAGCCGACAGCGGCCAAGTTTATTATCTGTTTTGATAATGATACCAACCCACAGACCGCAACCAGGACATCAAAAAAGGCAGCAGAACTACAGGCCAGGCTAGAGGAACTAGGCAACAAGTGCATTGTATTTGATATCAGCAAATATACTGTAGATGGGGAAAAGGATATAAATGACATACTGAAACGAGACCCGGGAACAGTAGAACAGATAGCCCTTGATGCAGAATATATATTAAACCGGGACAGTTTAACCGACTTCCTGGAAAAGATACAGACAGAGGCCTACAAGCCATATAAAACAGATTTAGGATTTTTTGACAGCCTTTTAGGCGGCGGCGTTATACAGCAGAGCCTTTTACTTTTAATGGCTGCACCAGGAACAGGAAAAACAACATTATGCCAACAGTTAGCGGAGGCAATGGCAGCACATAAAAAGCCGGTTATATATCTCAATTTGGAAATGAGCCGGGAGCAAATGTACGCTAAAGCAATATCCGGCAGAGTATCCCAAAATGCAGCCAAAGGCCACGGAACGGCCAAAACAGCCCTTGAAATAATGCAAGGCTATAATTGGACAGACCAAGACAGAAAAGCCATTACAGGAGCAATAGAGGAGTACAGGACACAGATACACCCATACATACAGTACAACCCGGCAGAGATTGGCAGCGACCTGGAACAGATACTAGAGTATTTAGCCAGGGAGGGAGACAGAGCCAAAGCAACCGGCAAACAAGCACCGGCGGTAATATTGGACTATATGCACCTTGTTAGCAGCCGCAAAGGATTAGATGTACAGGAACTTATAAAACAGACAGTTACAGGCCTTAAAGACTATGCCAAAAGGTACGATACTTTTGTTATTGCGATTGTGGCC
>JAZLLK010000082.1:0-33218 GCA_045598105.1 Bacteroidales bacterium
TATATTGAGATGATTCAAGAGAAATTAAACAACCGACCAAGAAAAAAATTAGGATTTTTAACCCCATATGAATATTTTTTTATTACCTTTGCAAAAAATAATTGTTTAACAAAAGTTGCATTTGAGACTTGAATGTGGCAAGTATAAGTTTTGTTATTTATATATAAAAACACACATAACTATAGCTTGCCAAGCTAATGGCATAGATTGTAGTTTTGTGTGTAAGTGCTTTATGTTCCGCACATAAAGCACGAGTGCAAATGTATAATATTTTTTAATACCAATGAGCATACAGGTAAAAAAAATTAATATTTTTTGTTTTTTTGTAGGAAAAAACCTATGCAGACAGGCATTTTGCGGTAATATATGTAGTGGCGCGGCATGCCGCGTCTCCTTCATTACCATAAAAAGCAACCTGTTCCAAAGTTTATTTTCATTTTTTATGTTGTACCATTAAAAGGCGGTAATCCTGTAGGCACAGCCTATGCGGAGAAAATATTAAATTAAAGAAAAACTTTGGACGGAAGGCGTTGCTTATGCAACGGGAAGCCTGCTGCAAGGCAAATTTTCCTTTTGCATGCTTATTTCATTCCCTTCTGTCCCTAAAAAACCCGCCACCTTCAGTGGCGAGAAAACTACTTTAACACACGTTATGCCTATGATAATGAACTATATACCATGCAATTAACGAGAAAAAAACGGGGGTATAGCGTTGTTGTAAATTGTGTTATGTAGGTGTAAACGATTATAATTAAATGAGTTATATTAAAATTTTAACGAAATTTTAATATTATAAAAATCAACTATTTTAATGGCAAATTTATGGTTTAATATATTAATCAATGGAATATCGCTCACGTTTTTTTCTTGTGTATTACTTGTAAAAATGCTTAATAATCACCGGTTATAGGAGTGTAGAAATGGTTTTTTCGCCCTTTAGGGCGTGTTTTCTCGGGCGAAGGACAGGATTAAAAAAATAAGGCGGTTTAATGCTGAATTTTACTGCAAGCCCGCAGGGTTTGCAAGGAAAAGTCAGCGTTACACGCCTTGGTTGCCGTAAGGCAACAGTACTTCGTCCCTTGTTTTTCTTAATTTTATTTCTGCAACACCATTAAATGGCAGTAACCCTGTATACACAGCGTATGCGGGGATGGGAACACACATTCTGCTATATATATATATTATAATGTATAAAACCGCCTGCATAAAATTTTATCTGTCAATATCTTCTTTTTGGCATTATATTTGTGCCTTATGCAATTCCCGAATTTAATGTGGAAAAAAAAGAAACTTTTTGAAAGTGAAGACGTATACAAGGCGTGTTTTTTATAGCGGAATGAATAAAAATATAGTATTAAGTTTGTTATGCTTTTGCATGTGGGTGTGTGGCGTTAAGGCACAGTCCTCTTATCCGGATTTTACTTATGCCGCCGAAAGGTCTATTAATGCCGTAGTACACATAGCTGCCCAAATGGAGCAAAAGCACAGCACATGGGATTTGTTTTTTCAGGATCCTTTCTTCAATTTTTTTAATAATCAGCCACAGTCGCAAGTATATCAGGCTTATGGTTCAGGTGTAATTATAGATGCCGCCGGCTATATAGTTACCAATAATCATGTGGTAGAAGGTGCTGACAGTATTACCGTTACCTTGAATGATAAGCGGACTTTTCCTGCCCGCATTATAGGCACCGATGTGCACAATGATTTGGCTCTGCTGAAAATAGAAGCCGACCATTTGCAAAGCATACCTTATGGTAATTCCGATGATGTGCGTATAGGCGAATGGGTGTTGGCCGTGGGTAATCCTTTTAATCTCACCTCCACCGTTACCGCAGGTATAGTAAGTGCCAAGGCCCGTAATTTGAACATGCTGAGTGAAACCAACAGGGTTTCTGCTTATATACAAACCGACGCTGCCGTAAACAGCGGCAACAGCGGCGGTGCTTTGGTAAATACCAAAGGTGAGCTCATAGGCATTAATGCCGCCATAGCCTCCAATACGGGTAGCTATACCGGCTATTCGTTTGCCATACCGGTAAATATAGTAAAAAAGGTGGTGAATGACCTTAAAAACTATGGTCGCACCCAAAGGGTGAGCATAGGAGCCTCGTTTATGGAGCTGCATGCCGGTGTGGCCGATAAAAATAACAGCAGTGAGCTGAAAGGCCTGCAGGTATTTAAGGTGGATGAAGGGCTGGCTGCCGCACAGGCCGGCATACAGGAGAATGATGTGCTGCTTGCCATAGACGGTAAAGAAGTGAATTCCTATTCCGAGCTGAAGGAAATATTGGAACAGCATATCCCCGGTGATAAAATACACTGTACCCTTAATCGAAATGGTAAAGTATTGAATGTAAATGTAATACTTAAAAATAAAAAAGGAACCACCGAAATTATACGAAACAATACCAATGTTGCGTTAAGTATATTAGGTGCAAAGGTGGAAAGTATAGACAACAATATAAAATCCCGTTATCGCATACAGGGCGGGCTTAGGGTGATAAAGCTGAATAAAGGCCTGTTACAGGAGGCCGGAGTAAAAGAAGGCTTTGTAATTACCGCCATAGATAAGCAGCCGGTGCGTACGGAGCAGGATATAGACAAAATATTGGGTGAAAAGGAAGGAAATGCCTTAATAGAAGGCTTTTACCCCGGCAATGCCATCACCTATATGTATTATTATAATGTAACCCTACAGTAAATCATATATATGAGACAACTTAAAATAACCACTTCCATTACCAATCGTAATGATACTTCATTTGAAAAATATCTGCAGGATATTTCTAAAGAAGCCATGATTACACCCGATGAGGAGGTGGAGTTGGCACAAAAAATACGTCAGGGCGACAAAGCCGCCTTGGACAAATTGGTAAAAGCCAATTTGCGATTTGTGGTAAGTGTGGCCAAGCAGTATCAAAATCAGGGCTTAAGTCTGCAAGACCTTATTAATGAGGGCAATTTAGGCCTTATTAAGGCCGCCCAAAGGTTTGACGAAACCCGCGGTTTCAAATTCATATCCTATGCCGTGTGGTGGATACGTCAGTCTATATCTCATGCCATAGCTGATCAGTCACGCATAGTGCGTTTGCCTGTAAATCAGTTAGGTACGGTGAACAGGGTGAAAAAAGAAAGTGCCATATTGGAGCAAATATATCATCGCCCGCCTACCATAGAGGAAATAAGCGACCGTATGAATTTGGCACCGGATAAAATAAAGGAAATACTCAAAGTGTCCACCCGACATTTGTCTATGGATGCACCCGTGAGTGATGATGATGATACCCTGTTCATAGATACTTATGTAAGTGAAGATGGGGGCCGCACCGATACCCTGCTTATTAATGAGTCAATGCATAGGGAGGTGAACAAATCACTGGAAGCCTTAGATAGCAGGGAAAGAGAATTGGTGTGCATGTATTTTGGCATAGGCCATTCACATGAGTACACCTTAGATGAAATAGCCGAGCATTTCAGCATTACGCGTGAATGTGCCCGACAAATAAAAGAAAAAGCAATTAAAAAGCTGAAAAAGAATGATAACAGTCAGTTAAAATCTTTTTTATAGTTATTACACAATAATTAACCAAATTTTTCGTAATTCGATAGTTATTTACATTTTTTACATAGTATGAGACAATTAAAAATAGGCACCGGTATTACCGACCGCAGTAATCCTGCACTGGAAAAATATTTAAGAGATATTTCCAATATACCTATGATAAGCCCCGATGAAGAGGTGGATTTGGCCCAAAGAATTAAACAGGGGGACAAGGAAGCCTTAGATAAATTGGTAAAAGCTAATCTTCGTTTTGTAATATCAGTAGCCAAGCAATATCAAAATCAGGGATTGGGATTGCTGGACCTTATTAATGAAGGTAATCTCGGTTTAATGAAAGCCGCCCAAAGGTTTGACGAAACCCGCGGTTTTAAATTCATATCCTATGCCGTGTGGTGGATTCGACAGTCTATATCCCATGCCATAGCAGACCAGTCACGCATAGTGCGTTTGCCTGTAAATCAGTTGGGTACGGTGAATAGGGTAAAAAAGGAAAGCGCTCGCCTGGAGCAAATATACCACCGTCCGCCTACCATAGAGGAAATAGCCGAAGTAATGGATATACCTACTGATAAGGTAAGTGAAATACTTAAAATATCCACCCGACACCTGTCAATGGACGCCCCTGTGAATGATGATGATGATACCGTATTTATAGATACTTTCATTAGTGAAGACGGCGTTCGTACCGATTCCCTGCTTATAAAGGAATCACTCAATAATGAAATTACCAAAACGCTTGATACCTTGGAGCCCAAGGAAAAGGAGCTGATATGTATGTTCTACGGTATAGGCAAGTCGCATGAGTACACATTAGATGAAATAAGCGAGCAGTTCAACATCAGTAAAGAAGGTGCCCGCCAAATGAAAGAAAAAATAATAAAGAAACTGAAGAAGAACGAAAGCAAGCGACTGAAGAACTATTACAACATATAGGGTAAAAAGCTAAAACCAATATACAAGGCAGTTTTTCAGCTGCCTTGTTTTTTGCGGATATTTTTTTATGGTGGTGGCAGCACGCTGCCACCCAAACATGAGAACAACTTCCGTATTTTAGTGCCAAATCAAAAATAATGCAGTAATTTATGCATTAATAATTAACAATTTTAATTTTTATTACATTGTAATATACGCAATTAACGCTTTAGTGCAAAGCACGGCAGTAAAAAATATTGTTATAAGTGCAATAATCAGTGTTTTATTACGTTAAAATATTTTACGCCACTTTTTGCATATTGTAAAAAGTTGATTGGTAGATATAAACGAAAAAATAGTACATCAAAAAAAGATTAATAATATGAAGCTTTCACAATTTAAATACGTTTTACCGCAAAATTTAATAGCAGCTACACCTGCACCCGGAAGAGATGATGCCCGTTTAATGGTAGTAGACCGTAAAACAGGTACTATAGAGCATCGAATATTCAAGGATATAATAGAATATTTTGATGATAAGGATGTATTTGTACGTAATGATACGCAAGTATTTCCTGCATTACTCAGTGGGCAAAAGGAGAAGACGGGAGCTATGATAAGTGTGTTTTTGTTACGGGAATTGGATGAGGAAAGCCGTTTGTGGGATGTATTGGTAGATCCTGCCCGTAAAATACGTATAGGCAATAAGTTATATTTCGGTAATGGCTTATTGGAAGCTGAAGTAATAGATAATACCACTTCACGCGGTCGTACATTACGTTTTTTGTATGACGGGCCGCATGATGAATTTAAAAAGAAGCTGTTTGAGTTGGGTCGTACTCCCTTGCCCGATGTAATACGACAAATAAGGGATATAGCACCCGAGGATGCCACCAATTATCAAACAGTATATGCCAAGCATGAAGGAGCTGTGGTAGCTCCCACGGCAGGCTTGCATTTCAGTAAAATACTGGTAAAGCAGTTGGAGTTAAAAGGTATTAATTTTGCCGATATCACATTGCATGCGGGGGTAGGTAATTTTAAAACCATAGATGTGGAAGACCTGGCTAAGCATAAAATAGATTCCGAGGAGTTCTTCATAAGTGAAGAGGCTGCCGCTATTATTAATGCTGCCAAGCAACAGCATCACAAGGTGTGCTCGGTAGGTACTACTACATTAAAAGCTTTGGAATCATCATGTTATACTGATGGTCGTGTGAATCCATGTCATGATTGGACTAATCGTTTTATATTTCCTCCTTATACATTTGTAACCAGTGATGCATTAATCACTAATTTTCATGCACCGCAATCATCCATGTTAATGTTGGTATGTGCTTTCGGCGGATATGAATTAGTAATGGAAGCATATAAAAAGGCTGTGGAAGAAAAGTATAATTTTCTTACTTATGGTGATGCCATGTTAATAAAATAGGCCATAATGTAAGTAAAGGAAGGCGGCAAATATTTATTGCTATATGTTAAAAATATTGAATGATTAAGCACATTAGGGAGAACGCATACGCCATTATTACAGCCGGCGGCATAGGGCAACGCATGCAGAGTGATATTCCCAAGCAGTTTTTGTTGTTGAACAATATGCCTGTACTCATGCATACTATTAAGGCTTTTGTTCCGTATGCGGAGCATATTATGGTTACCCTTCCACACGAGCACATAGCCTATTGGCAGCAGTTGGTACGGCAGTATCAATTTGAAGTACCGCACATGGTAATAAATGGAGGCAATACCCGTTATGAATCGGTAAAGCATGCGGTAAGCAGCCTGCCCATGGAAGGGCTGGTAGCAGTGCACGATGGGGTAAGGCCTTGCGTAAGTGGAGCTCTTATACAATTGTGTATGCAGCATGCTGCCGAGTATGGCAGTGCCGTAGCGTGTGTACCGCTTACTAATTCTTTGCGACAGAAAACTGCTAATGGCAGTAAAAGTGTGAGTCGCAGTGATTTTATGATGGTACAAACGCCGCAGGTGTTCACCTGCAAAGTACTTAAGCATGCTTATGCTCAAGCCTACAACTCCTGTTTTACTGATGATGCTACTGTGGTGGAATGCAGTGGCATGGCAGTGGAATGTGTGCAGGGAGAGGACGAAAATATTAAAATAACCCGGCCTATCGACTTGTATTTGGCTCGCGAAATACTGAATCATCGCTTATGAACATACTATTGGATTATGGTAACAGCATGCAAAAAATGCAGGTAATGCAGGGGCAAACGGTAGTAGATACTATTTGCAAGCCATGCTTGCAAATAGAAGACATACAGGTATATGAGCGTATGGGAGCACATTATGTTATATTGTCGGCAGTGGTAGAGGTGCCTAAGGTTATAACGGACTATTTGCACGCACATTTTCATGTGGTAACCATGGATGCTCACACCAGGGTGCCTATAGTGAACAGGTATGCCGAAGAAGGATTGGGTACGGATCGTTTGGCTGCGGCAGTAGCTGCCAATAATATGTTTCCGCATCAGGCGGTACTGGTAATACAAATGGGAACCTGTATCACCGTTGATTTTGTAAATGCCGGCGGTGAGTATATGGGAGGGAGCATAGCACCCGGAATGCGTATGAGACTAAAGGCTTTACAGGCTTTTTCGGCCCGCTTGCCGCAGGTGGAACCTTTTGAGCCGGCAATGCTCACCGGTAATACCACCCGTACTTCTATTATGACAGGTGTGTATTACGGAATAGCGGACGAATGTAGAGGAATAATAACCCGTTACAGGGAGCAATATGGTGATGTGAAAATTATTTTATCGGGTGGGGACGCAAAAATGTTCAAAAATTCAATAAAAAATGACATATTTGCATTTCCGAACATAGTAATGTTCGGGTTGAACATAATATTAAATTATAATGTTGAAAATTAGAGCGAAACACATAATTATAACCTTGTTGGCAGGCATTACATTTGGTGCAATGCATGCCCAAACTTATTTAAGTTCGCCCTATTCACGCTATGGTATGGGTGAAATTATGCCCCGTACGGCTGCTTATTGTACTTCCATGGGTGGGGTATCGTATGCTTTTGCTTCTTCTACGGTAATTAATTTTGCTAATCCGGCTTCGTATGCTTTTTATGATTCATTATCCTGTTTGGTAGATGTGGCGGCCACTTTTAAAACACACACTTTACGTTCGGGCATGCAGTCACAAAAAGGGGGCACTGCTTATTTGGACTATTTGGCCATAGGCCTTCCTATTACCAAATGGTGGCGTACCACCATAGGATATCAGCCTTATAGCAGTATGACTTATGATATTAACAGCTATGATACCATAGGTACCATGGGGCCATATACGGCTTCGTTCAGCGGTAACGGCGGTATTAATGAAATATATTGGGGCCATGCATTTCGCCTGTGTAAAGGATTGTCTGTGGGTTTTAATGCTTCTTTTTTATTTGGTCGCTATAGCAAAATGCGGCAAATAGAATTTGAAGATGAGTATGCGGTAAATTCCATAGTGAGCAGTTCCAATAGAATAAAGGCTTTTACCATGAATATAGGAGCGCAGTATTTTATTCCCATAGGTAAAAAACATCATTTGGGCTTAGGTGTTACCTATACACCTCCTATTAAAATGATATCTAAGAGTTTGAATTCTATAGCTACCTATTTGGGCCCTATAGATGATACGCCCACCTTATTGGATTCCTTGTATAGGGAGGCCGAAGTGCGTAATGAGCACCGCATGCCGCATCAGGTGGGAGCGGGCTTGTCATGGAGTAAAGATGACAAGTATTTTATAGGAGTGGATTTCACATGGGCTAATTGGAGCCGATATGCGGTGAGCAATGTTTCCGATTCATTAACTGATTCATACAAAGTGGCTATAGGTGCCGGTATTACACCTAATGCCAATAGTTCGCGATATATGCCCAGGGTGAACATTAGTTTGGGCTTTAATTATGAGCTTACTCGCTTAATGCTTGAAAATGAGCAAATAAGCAAGTTTGGCATAAATATTGGATTTACATTCCCCATGAAGAAGGGTAAAACCGGAATATCGTTAATAATGGAATATGGGCAGACAGGCACGCTTGACAAAAATTTGATAAAAGAAAATTATTTTTCAGCTACGTTGAACATTCGTTTGCATGAAAAATGGTATCAAAGAATAAAGTTAGATTAAACAAAGGTATAACATTAAAATAATAAATGATGAAAAAGTATTTTAAAGTGATCATGTTGGCAGCTTTTGTAATGGGATTAATGCCTTGGGCAAAAGCTCAAAATTTAACTCAAAAGTACGGAAGTGATTCTATGGAGTGCATTACCCAGTTATCACTATATCGTGAAGTATTTAAGCAAAAAAACTATAAAGAGGCTTATACTTCATGGAAATGGGTAAAAGACAATTGTCCTATGTCGTCAAAATACATATTCACCAATGGTCCTGTAATATTGGAGTATATGATAAAAGATGCAGGTGCTGATACTGCTTTAAGAGAGGCTTACATTAAAGAATTGTTCGATTTGTTTGATCTTCGTATAAAGTGCTATCCTGCTGATGAAGGGTATGTATTGGGTCGTATAGGTGTGTATTTGTGGAAATACTATCCTAAGGAGCAGTACAAAACCGTATGTGAAAAGTTAGGTCAGTCCATTGATTTGGAAGGATTGGAAACATCACCTCAAGTGCAGGATATATATTTTAAAGCTACCGAGTATTACATGCAGAAGGAAAAGCTTACTCCTGAAATACTCATAGATGCTTATGATAAAATTACCGAAGTATTGAATGTGCAAATAGATACCTGTGAACTAAAGCATGAAGCTGTGATGCGTAGTATATATCAATTGCGTGAAAGTTTGGATAGCGGGCTCATTACCGAAGATGAATACAATGCCAAATATGAGGGCAAGCAGAATGACTCTACCAAATCGGCTAATGAGTTGAAACAATATACCAATGTGATGAACAATTTGGATATTCGTTTTTCAAAATATGCTGATTGCAATGTACTGCAGGAAATATATGGTAAAAAGTTTGCATCCAGCAAGGATGAGCGTTTGCTTCGTCAAATGATAAAATTCTTTTCTAAGCAAAAATGCACTGATAATGATTTGTTTATATCGGCTGTAGAGGAGTTGTACAAAATACAGCCCACAGCTAATGTAGCATATTATATGGGAAGCATTAATTTAAAGAAGAAGGATTATTCTACCGCTTTAAATTATTTTAAAGAAGCCGTGGAGATGTATGAAAAGGAATCGGATAAGATAAACGCATATATTATGATGATAGAATGCCAAAAGAACTTAGGTCAAATGTCAGCAGGTAGAGAAACGGCATATAAAATTCTTAAGTTGAATCCCAACGATGGCAGGGCATATCTTATGATAGGTGATTTATATGCAGCCAGTGCAAATATGTGCGGGTTAGATATACCTGCAGCCGTATATTGGGCAGCTGCTGACAAATATAATAAGGCTAAAGCGGTAGATCCTACCAGAGCAGAAGAAGCTCAAAAGAGAATAAGTTCCATAGCCGGACGGTTCCCGCAGGTAGCCACCTATTTCCAATACGGTTACAAAAAAGGTGATTCCTTTAGAGTAGGTTGCTGGATAAATGAGACTACAATAGTGAGATAATGAATACAGCATTTTTACACAGAACATTTACAGCAATAGCCGCGTTAGCGGCTATTGCCGTATTTTGTGTAAGTTGTAAAAATGACATAGCAGAGGTAAATTCGCTTACAGGTAAAAGCAGGGTGCCGGATGAAACTTCTACACAGTTACACCTGTATTCCACTGCGGCGGGGGTACTAAAATATGAGTTTATATTTGAGCAGCTCAATCATTATGTATTGCCGGAACCGTATTATGAAAGTCCCAAATATTTTGAGGTAATATCGTATGATGAAGAGGGAAATAAGTCCATATCACTCACGGCCGATTATGGTATAAGTTATGAAGGAAAGCACATAATGGAGGCCAAGCGTAATGTGGTTATTACCAATATGAATACTCATGAAATAATAGAGACGGAGCATTTGGTGTGGAATGAGCAGGAGCATTTAATATATTCCACTTCACAAATAAAGCAGACCAAGCCTGACGGGTCGGTGTATATAGGCGACAGGTTTGAATCGGATGAAAAAATGGAAAATTATACGGTGTATAATCCTAAAATAGTGTTTTACGCTGAAGAAGAGTAGTATTATGGCAAAAGGGGTAAGTGAAGATAAGCTGGAAATAACCGGTGCGGGGGAGCACAATTTGCAAAATGTGTCCATTTCGTTGCCCCGCAATGCGTTTGTGGTGTTTACCGGATTGTCGGGCAGTGGCAAGTCGTCATTGGCTTTTGATACCATATATGCGGAGGGACATCGCAGATATATAGAAACACTTTCACCCTATGCCCGCAGGTATGTAGGCAATATGCAGCGGCCCAAGGTGGATAAAATATCGGGTTTGAGTCCGGTAATAGCCATAGAGCAAAAAACCATTAATCGTTCGCAGCGTTCTACCGTGGGAACCATTACCGATGTGTACGATTTGTTGCGATTATTATATGCCAGGGTATCTACGGCGTATTCCATAACCACGGGAGAGCCTATGGTAAAATATACCGAAAATCAGCTTATAGAGCTCATAACCAAACGTTATAACGGGCAGCAAATCAGTTTGTATGCACCATTGGTGCGCGGTCGTAAGGGGCATTATAGAGAAACATTTGAGCAGGTGCGTCGTTGGGGGTTTTTGCATGTGAGAGTAGATGGTGAAATAAAGGAAGTGCTCATGCGCATGCAGGTGGATCGTAATAAAATTCACAATATAGAGGTGGAAATTGACAGTTTACAGGCAGGCAAGTCGGACCGCAGGCTGGTGAATTCCATACGAACAGCCTTAAAGTACGGCAAAGGCAGTCTTATGGTAATAGCCGAAAATTCCGATACGCCGGTAAACTATAGTAAATACTTAATGTGTCCTACTACCGGTATATCGTATATGGACCCGGAGCCCAATACTTTTTCCTTTAATTCACCTTACGGGTCGTGCCCTAAGTGTAGGGGTTTAGGTTATGTAACCGAGGCAGACCTTACCAGGCTTATACCCGATACCGGCAAAACCATAAGGCAGGGAGCCATAGAGGTGCTGGGAGAATATAAGCCCACGCTTATATTTAAGCAGATAGAAGCTATGGGCGAGCGATATAATTTTTCATTGGACACACCTATAGAGGAGCTTCCCGAGTCGGCTATAAATATGATATTGTATGGTACCTCTGATACTATAGTTATAAAGAACGAGGTATTAGGTACTACATCTTATAGTACTAATTTTGAAGGGATTATAAATTTTATTGTTCAAAACTCCGAAAATGCGCCGGCCAATATACGCAAATGGGCTGCCCAATTTATGCATACCAAGGTATGTGATGAATGTGGAGGAGGCAGGTTGAAGAAGGAGTCAATGTGTTTTCGCATAGGCGATAAAAGCATAGCGGATGTGGCGGAAATGAACATTGCCGAATTGCAGGAGTGGATGAGGCATATTAACGACCATTTAACCGGGCAAAAGCAACTGATAGCGGAGGAAATAGTAAAAGAAATAAATAAGAAATTGGCCTGTCTTATGAATTTAGGGGTAGATTATTTAACCCTTAACCGTTCTTCGCAAACGCTTTCAGGTGGTGAGGCACAGCGAATACGGTTGGCTACGCAAATAGGTTCCAATTTGGTAAATGTGCTGTATATATTAGATGAGCCCAGTATAGGCTTACATCAGCGGGATAATCAAAAACTGATAGGAGCTTTACAGGCGTTAAAACAGGCGGATAATTCCGTTATAGTGGTAGAGCACGATTATGACACAATGCGAGCTGCTGATTATATAGTGGACATAGGTCCCGGAGCGGGATTGCAGGGAGGTAAGGTAGTGGCACAAGGCACCTTTGATCAGGTGTGTGCATCAGGGTCAATTACGGGCGACTATTTGAGTGGCAAACGCAGTATAGCTGTGCCCGATAAGGTAAGAGAGTCACAGAAAGGCTCATTGGTAATAATGGGTGCAACAGGTAATAATTTGAAGAATATTACGGTGAGTTTTCCTTTAGGGGTATTTATATGTGTTACCGGTGTATCGGGCAGCGGCAAATCGTCGCTTATTAACGGAACATTGTATCCTATATTGAATAAATACGTGTATAGGTCAGATAATAAGATATTGCCTTATGAAAATGTATTCGGCTTAGAGCATATAGATAAGGTAATAGAAATAGACCAGCAGCCCATAGGGCGTACACCCCGTTCTAATCCCATTACCTATATAGGCGTATTTGATGATATACGCAAATTATATGCCGAGTTACCGGAGTCGAAAGTGAGGAATTATAAGCCGGGGCGGTTTTCGTTCAATGTATCGGGTGGCAGGTGTGAAATGTGCAAGGGTGCCGGAGTGAAAACGGTGGAAATGAATTTTTTACCTGAGGTATATGTGCATTGTGAGGCCTGTAACGGCAAGCGATATAATAGGGAAACGCTGGAAGTGAGGTATAAGGGTAAGTCTATAAGTGATGTATTGGAAATGACCTTTAATGATGCTTTACAATTTTTTGACGGTTTAGGCTATATTACCGAAAAGCTGAAGATGGTGGTAGAGGTAGGATTAGGATATTTGCATTTGGGACAGTCGTCCACCACGCTGTCGGGAGGGGAAGCACAGCGAATTAAGTTGGCATCAGAACTTATAAAGAAGGATACCGGTAAAACGTTTTATATATTGGACGAGCCTACTACAGGATTGCATTTTGAGGATATACGTATATTGCTTGGTGTACTTAACAAGTTGGTAGACAAAGGAAATACGGTGTTAGTAATAGAGCACAATATGGACGTGATAAAAACAGCCGACTGGATAATAGATTTAGGCCCGGAAGGCGGTGTACGCGGAGGTGAAATAGTAGCACAAGGAACACCGCGGGATGTAGTGGAGCAGGGAGAAGGTTATACTGCTCAATATTTAAAGGAGTATTTGTAGAGGTGAATACGGGAGCGGACTTATAAAATTTACTTTTTTTTAATATAGCAATGTGGAAAAATCAGCTATAGATAAGGAAAAAAATGCTACTTTTGCATGCATAAAATTAATTATTCACACAGGTATAAACAATTAACAATCAAATATAATGGGTGGTTTTTTTGGCGTTGCTTCTAAAAAAGCTTGCGTAGCTGATTTATTTTATGGTATAGATTATCATTCACATTTGGGCACTAAGCGTGCGGGAATGGTTACTATGGAGAATGGTACTTTTTATCGTTCCATACACAATATAGAGAATACCTATTTTCGCAGTAAGTTCAGTGACGAGCTGGATAAGTTCAAGGGAAATTGTGGTATAGGAGTTATAAGTGACACTGATTCACAGCCTATAGTGGTAAATTCGCATTTAGGTCGTTTTGCCATAGTTACCGTGGCGCGTATTAATAACATAAAGGAGCTGGAAAGTGAGTGTCTTTCATTGAATCAGCAGTTTACCGAGCTCAGCTCCGGTAATACCAATCCCACCGAGTTGGTAGCCCTTATGATTACGCAGGGCAAGGATTTTGCGGATGGTATTCAAAATGTATATCGCAAGGTAAAGGGATCATGTTCCATGCTTATACTTACTGATAATGGTATAATAGCTGCCAGAGATTATTATGGGCGAACACCTATAGTAATAGGCAAAAATCAGGATGGGTATTCGGTAGCTTTTGAGAGTCATAGTTTTGTAAACATGGGCTATGGTATAGAACAGTTTGTGGGTCCGGGTGAAATAGTGCGGGTATCACCGTACGGATGTCAACAAATGCTGGCACCCAATAATAAAATGCAGATATGTTCATTTTTGTGGGTATATTACGGATTCCCCTCTACCGAGTATGAGAACATTAATGTAGAGAACACCCGATATGTAGGTGGATATGAATTGGGCAAGGCTGATGATATAGAGGCTGATTTTGTATCGGCTATACCTGATTCGGGTATAGGCATGGCATTAGGTTATGCCATGGGTAAAGGCATACCATATCAAAGGGCTATAGTAAAATACACTCCCACATGGTCGCGTAGTTTTATGCCCACGTCACAGGCCATGCGTGAGCATGTAGCCAAAATGAAATTATTGCCTAACAGGTCGCTTATGAGCGGGAAGCGGGTGGTGTTTTGTGATGATAGTATAGTAAGAGGCACACAGCTGAGAGACAATGTAAAAATGATGTATGATTATGGTGCCAGGGAGGTACACATACGTATAAGTTGTCCTCCATTGCTTTACGGATGTCATTATTTGAACTTTTCTGCTTCCAAAACCGAAATGGAGCTTATAACACTCAGGGTAATTAAGGAGCTGGAGGGTGATAGTACTAAAAATTTGCACTTATATATGGATGAAACCACCAAAGAATATGCCAATATGGTGGAAGTGTTGCGTAAGCACATAGGAGTAGATACGCTTAAATTCAATACCTTAGGCACTATAGCCAAAACTATAGGACTACCCAAGGAAAGTATATGCACTCATTGTTTTGATGGTTCCAGTTATGGAGAATAGCATAAAACGTTACAAATATAACAAAAAGCAACTTAAAAAAGTTGCTTTTTATGTATATATTATACAATTAATATTTTATTGTTTCATAAATGTATTAAGCGTAGCGGTAACATGGGGGGGGTATGAAAAATACGGGAGAAGTATTGCATAATTCATTTTTTTTGTTTATCTTTGCTTTTTATATAAAGGCATAAGAGCATGGGTGATATAAGCGTAAAATCGCGATTAATAGAGGCCTGCATTAGCAGGCAAAAGCAAATAGCCGAGGAGGCGGAGAAGGCGGCAAGTGAGTTGCAGGAGCAGGTAAATGCATACGGGCAGAATAAGGACCGATATGACTCGTTTCGTACCAAGCTTACCCGTAGTAAGGAGCAGTTGCAGGTGCAGCAGTTGCAGGCCATGAATGCGTGTAAGGCTTTATATCAAATAAGCAAAGAACCCAAGATGCAGGTGGAGCATGGAGCGGTGGTAATTACCGATAAACAGTGTTTTTTCATAGCAGTGGGGTTAGGTAAGTTAGAAATGGATGGTTGCAGCTATTATGTAATATCAGCATTGGCACCCATATATGCAGCCATGAAAGGCAAAAAAGAGGGTGAAACTTTTATTTTTAATACTATCAGACATACTATAAAAACAATTTTATGAAACTAAAAGATATTTTATTTTTAGACATTGAAACGGCCGGTGCCGTAAGCGAATATGAACAAATGGATGGACGAATGCAGGCTTTATGGGATAAAAAGGCTTTGCAAATATCCCGACAGGACTCCGATACGCCGCAGTCGTTGTACAGCAGGTCTGCCATTTATGCCGAATTTGGCAAGGTAATATGTGTAAGTGTAGCTTATTTCAAGAATGAAAAATTGCGGATAACCTCTTTTTACGATGAGGATGAAAAGGTTTTGCTTTCCCGTTTGGCAGAAATGCTTACCGGATATTTTAACAGGTCGCAGCATCGTTTGTGCGCACATAATGGCAAGGAGTTCGATTTTCCCTACCTGTGCCGGCGTATGCTTATAAATGGCATACGCATACCTTATATATTACAGGTGCAGGGTAAAAAGCCATGGGAAACATCCTTTTTGGATACCTTAGAGTTATGGAAATTTGGTGATTACAAGCATTATACTTCGTTGGAATTATTGGCGGCGGTATTTCACATACCCACACCTAAGGACGATATAGATGGTAGTAAGGTGCATGAGGTGTATTGGGGTACGCATGATATAGAGCGAATAAAGACATATTGTGAAAAGGATGTGCTTACTGTAACTCAATTAATGAGGTGTTATGTAGGGGAACCATTACTTGCCGAGAGTGAAGTGGTATATGTGTAGGTGTAAGTTGTGATATAAACAGAGCCATATCACGCAGGCATGTATATATCGGAGCTCTCTATTTTGGCAGTCGTGTTCAAATTGCGGAATATATCAGTAAAACATTGCCAATAAGCATAAAATAATAAAAGACGCTTTTATAGCGTCTTTTATATATATTTTTTATTTCATTATATCTAATAATTTAATAATTTCTAATTTAATGGAGCTATTTTCATATAGTACGCGGTACACCATTTCTATAATGGGGATATTCACGTTATAGGATTTGCTTATTTCATGTATACATTTGGTAGCATAGTAGCCTTCAGCTATCATTTTCATTTCCAGTTGAGTAGTGCGTACTGAATAACCGCGACCTATCATCATACCAAATTGGCGATTACGGCTGTATTGGGAGTAGGAGGTAACCAAAAAATCGCCCAGGTAGGAAGCGGAGCAAAAGTTACGTTGTTCATTAGGGACAACCTGATTAAGGAAATGTATCATTTCATTAGTACAATTGGCATTGAACAGGGCCAAAAGGTTATCACCATATCCTGCACCGCGGAATATACCGCCGCCCATAGCGTATATGTTTTTAAGTATTACTGAAAATTCCATACCTTTCATGTCGGAAGAGGTATTAATGTGCACATAATTGCAGCGGAATATATCGGCTATGTGAGTTGCCAGTTCGGTATTAGAGGAGCCGGCGGTGAGGTAGGTAAGTTTTTCGGCGGCTATTTCTTCAGCGTGCGAGGGGCCACACACTACGCACATATTTTCTTCCGGTACTGCGTAGGAGAGGTGCATAAATTCGGTAACGGTGAGCATTTTTTCAGGTACTATACCTTTAATGGCCGATACCACTATTTTGTTTTTAAAGTCCTTAGGCTTTAGTTCTTCAAATGATTTAAATATATAGGCGGAAGGCACTACCAATATAATGATATTGGTCTTAGATATTACCTGACGCAGGTTATTGGATACACGTATTTTTTTAGTATTGAGCAGGGCAGATGACAGGTAAAGAGGGTTACGACCGTTTAGTTCTACGCCTTCTTTTATTTCGGGTTCACGTACCCACCAATATACCGAGGCATTATTGGTTAGTATTTTTACTATAGCGGTGGCCCAACTGCCGCCACCTATTACTGCTATTTTTTGTTTTGAACGCTCCATGATAATTTATTATAAAGTGTGCAAAGGTAGCATTTATTTTTAATAATATATGTGTATATTATGAATATCTTTACATTTCGCCACGTTCATTGGAGCGGCGGTTGTCTTTTTCTTTTATACTTTCGCGTTTATCATACATTTTCTTGCCTTTGGCAAGGGCTATTTCCACTTTTGCCAGTCCGTTTTCATTGATAAACAGCACAGTGGGTATAATAGTGGTACCTCGTTCATTGAGTTTGACTGCCATTTTTTTCAGTTCGCGTTTGGTAAGCAGCAGTTTACGGTCCCGTTTGGGTTCGTGGTTATTATAGCTGCCTTCCATGTATTCGCTTATGTGCAAATTATGCAGCCATAGTTCATTATTAATAAAGCTGCAGTATGCATCGGTAAAACTGGCTTTGCCGGCGCGTATAGATTTAATTTCGGTACCGGTAAGTACTATGCCGGCCGTATAGCGGGTAAGCAGAAAGTATTCAAATTCCGCTTTGCGGTATTTTATTTTTACTTTAGCGTCTATTTCGTTTTTTTTGGCCATAATATATATTTCTTATACGGCAAAATAGCCTTCCAATTCTTTCAATGTGTTTTCGTTGGTGGCAATATCTTTTACTAAAAGTCCTTTTTCCAATACAACTATACGTTTGCACACATCGGTAATATGGTTTAAATCGTGAGAAGATATGAGCATGGTTATATTGCGTTTTTCCTGTAAATCATTAAGGAAACGTTTTAGGCGTATTTGAGAGGATGGGTCAAGGGCGGTAAAGGGTTCATCCAGTATAAGTATTTGCGGCTGACCTATAAGGGAAGCAGCTATACCTATTTTCTTTTGGTTTCCTTTGGAGTAGTCACGTATCAGTTTTTTCTTATCATCCAGTTCGCCATTAAAGAATTCCTGCATAGATTCCATAAAGTTATCCATTTCCTGTTGGGGTAGCCGGTGAAGTTTGCCTACAAAGCGGAAATATTCTTCGGCGGTGAGAAAGTCTATAAGAAAGTTTTCATCTAAAAACGAGCCTGTGTATGATTTCCATTCATCGTTATGTACTACAGGTTTGCCTTTGAGCAGCACTTCACCTTCGGTGGCTTGTAGAAGGTCAAGTATAAGGCGGAAGAAGGTGGTTTTACCTGCACCGTTATTGCCTACAAGTCCAAAACTTTCACCTTCTGCTATGTGCAATTGGTTAATATTTAAGGCGGTGTAGTCGCCAAATACTTTCTTTAAGTTAATTGCTTCTATCATATTTATGTGTTTTTTTTATTATTCACTTTGGCGGAAGCCTTCCATCAAAGCATATTTTCTTTGGTTAAATTGTAAAATACATTTATTTACTATAGGTTTGTGCATGCACAAGCCTATAATGCCTATAAGAGCCAGTGCACTTAATATAATGTAAACGTTTATCCATATTTTTAGTAACCCTACTATAAGCATGGGGCCAAACATAACAGGCATTACTATTAAAAAGTTTTTGTAGGTGGTGCCCTGATAATTAAAGGAAGAGTTATTAGATAAATTAATACGCTTGGTATTATAGGTAGCAAAGTATATGAGCAAGTAGCTTATTACACCCATATTGAACAGGCAGGCGGCTGTGTGGTAGGCCACTATGTGCCATCCTATAATAAAATAGGGTGAAGCTATTATGTAGCATGCTATGCAGGAGGCCTGCATCATGTATAAATTAGCCTTTATATAGTCCGGAACGGATATGTTATTGGTCATAAGTCCGTCAAAATGTGAGCTGTTCCAGCTAATAATCCATTGACCAAACATAAGCATGAGTATGCCGGTAATGAACATAGCACAAAAATACAGCCAGGCAGGACTATTTTCGTACATGGGGCTAATATAGAATAATAAGCCATACAGCATAAAAAATGCAGATAGGTACAATATGGTTTTGGTGCGTTTGTGTCGTAGTATAAGTTTTATTTCCATATTGATAATGTCGCCTATTTCGCCAAAATGGTTTAAAAACCGCCATTGGGAAGTGTTTACATTGATGGTTTCTTTTTTGGCAAAGGATTCAATGTAGGGGTGTGTACTCAAATAGGAATAATTGAGCATATATACGCCTGCTACTAAGGCTAATATAATAATAAGGCTATAGGGGTGACTTATTATCCACATCATACACATGCAGCTTATGTGGCTACATGGCATAATATTCAGCAGTTCCAGCGCAATAGGAATACCCATTAATGCAAGTACTATTAGTATGGCTATCCAATCGGATGACAGGCATCGTTTTAAATAATTGGTTATCATAACATTTAACCATACTATACACAGCATGCATAGCACAAAGCAGGTGGCTGTAGCGGCATCATAGTAGCGGCTTACTCCTTGTATGGCAAAGGGTATCATAAAGAACAGCAACAGGTATTTAAGCGGATTAATAAGGGGAGTGATAATAATATAGTTATTGAGTGTGCGTTGGCTTATAGGCAGGTGCTTATAGGTGTGTATGTGTATTTTTTGAAGTTGTTGTAAGGGTATGCGTAAGAGTATGCCGGCAGGAATAAGGTATAGGAATATACAGCCCACCATTTCCACAGGATTAAGGCCTATATGTATATCTTCTAACAAATTATCTAATAAAAATCCCAATAGTAACAAGGTGCCGGCCATGTATAGCATGAATAGGCCCATAATAATGTTTACTAATGTATTCTTGTAGAATCCTTGGGAGCGGAATGTTTGTAAATAATGATGATGAAATAATTTTAAAATAGTCATGCTGTGGTTCTAAAATTTTGAAGTATGGTATATTTGTATTCGTAAAAACATTTAATGCAACTTTTAATTTGCCATGGCAATCCCATAATACCTATTATGCCTATGCCGCTTATTATGTATGTAGCTGTTATTTCGTCAGTGAGTATAAAAAGCAGGAGCATAAGGAGGGCAGGTACTATAAATAGGAGGATAAACAATATCCAGTTTCCGGAATTTTGCTTGGTATTGTAGGCATTGCCGGTAAGGGGCATACGCTTTGCATGACGCAGGCTGTTTTTGAATAGTATGGCAGGTGTATAACCCAGGCTTATCAGCCCGGCGCTTATGATGTTAAGGGTGACTGTGGGTTTATGCATTATGAAATAAGGCATGAAACATATTAAGATGATAGTTCCTAATATGTACATGGAGCACAAGTGTGCCTGTATATATTTGGTAACAGATATATTGTGTGTCATGAGCAGTTCAAAAAAATTACCATGATAGCTAAAATTATAATTCATTATGAGGCATCCTATGGTAACAGAGCAAAACACATGGTCAAAGAAATTAACAGTAACCATATTATCATCAAATACATACATAAGTCCGCATGCGGCCAATAGCGGAAGACAAAACAGGCTTATTTTCAGTTTGGGTGTTCGTATCATCATTTTTAATGACATATTCATAATGGCACCTATATTGCCCATGCGGTCTAAATAATTGTAAGAATGAATGGTAATGTTATCTTTTTGTTTAAAAGCACCTATATAAAAGTGTTTGTTTAAATAGTTGGCACAGCCTATATATATGCCTATGCCGGCTATTACCCATAATATAGGACGCCATGTATTGCCTATAAGCCATGTGTATATGCTTATGGCTAAGTGGTGTGTTCTAACGGGAAGGTCTATTATAGGGCTTAAGGCCAAAAGAGAAATGATGGTAATGCCTATAATGCTTATAGGGTACAGGTAGTTACGGAATAATAATTTGGTCCATGCTGCCAATATACAATTGAACCATACCATAAATATGTAGCATGCTATGTAGCAGCCTGCGGCTGTGGTTCCGTAGGCAGGAGCTATGGTTTGCAGTGCCACCGGAATAATAAAGGCCAAAGGAATGTAACTGGCTATGGAGGTGGCGGAGCGAAGTATGTAGTAGGTATTAATGGTATGGTGTGGTATGGGGAGAGTGTGATAGTGCAGTATATCCACATAGCCTGTGTTCATACTCAGCATACGCATAAATAAGCCGTATAGCATGCCATAGAACAGTATGCCTATGGCAACATCGGCAGCTGAGAGGTTTATATGCCATTCCGTGCTTAGTGCGGCATATATGCTGTTGTACATTACTCCACATAGCAGGCACATGGCTATAAGGTATAGCCATAAAATAGCTAAAAGTATTTTTTTAGCTACTTTATGTTCATAGCCTGTACTGCGTTTTTGTTGCAGACGATAATGTTTAAACAGCAGCAGAATATTCATTATTTATTGGTATAGTTATACAAACCTTCCTGCAGGAAGGATATAAAGTTGTCTACATTTCTGTCGTATGATTTGGGCTCTTGGGTAAGTATGTTTCCATCAGCGTCTATGAGTACATAGAATGGTTGTGCATTCATATTAAAATGTTCCATTTG
This sequence comes from Bacteroidales bacterium, assembly GCA_045598105.1. Taxonomy (GTDB): domain Bacteria; phylum Bacteroidota; class Bacteroidia; order Bacteroidales; family WCHB1-69; genus UBA1205. Next base: position 21,927 of record JAZLLK010000082.1, read on the forward strand.
GTAATGAAGGTTTTTCTTACCCAGGGTTTTAATTATGGTGCCATCAGGGCTCATTTCCCATTCTTTTTCATCCAATTGTATGGTGTTTACATCGGCATATAGTGCCACCATTACATATTGGGTTTGCAGTAATTCTTTTACTTGAGGATGTGTCCACACATAATTTTCCATTTCACGGCAGTTGGCACAAGTTTTGCCTGTAAAGTCTATAAATATAGGTTTGTTCACCTTTTTGGCGTAAGCCTTAGCTTCGTTCAAATCGAAGAACCCTTCAAAGCCGGTTGGCAGGTGCAGTTGGTCGGCGTATTTTCTATTGGATGGTAATGAGCCGTAAGAGGCATGGGGAGTACTATTGTTTTCTACTACTATACGTTCCATATCAAAGTCCTGAGTTGTCATAGGTGGTATATAGCCGGATATGGCTTTTAGGGGGGCGCCCCACAAGCCGGGTATCATGTATACCACAAAGGCAAAGGTGATGAGTGAAAGGAATAGGCGGGGGGTGGATATGTGGTCTATGGGTTCGTCTCCTTTAAATTGGAGCTTGCCCAAAAAGTAGCATCCCAGCATAGAAAAGGTAACTATCCATAGTGCCAAATAGGTTTCCCTGTCTAATATGCCCCAGCCGGCGCTCAGGTCGGCCATGGATAAGAATTTTAAACCCAAAGCTATTTCCAAAAAACCGAATACTATTTTCACGGAATTGAGCCATGAACCTGATTTCATTTTTTTCATTACGGAAGGGAACATGGCCAATAGTGTAAACGGCAAGGCAAAACCCAAGGCAAATCCTATCATGGATATGAAGAATACTATGCTGTTACTGCTACCTGAAGCCATTTCTATAAGGGCGGCACCCAATATAGGGCCGGTGCAGGAAAAGGACACCAAAACTGTGGTAAGGGCTATGAAAAAAGCACCAAAATAACCGCCTTTTTCCGACTGTTTGTCCGAATTATTAATCCACGAGCTGGGTAAAGTAATTTCGAACAGACCAAAGAATGAAAAGGCAAATATCATAAATATGATGAAAAATATGAGATTAGGTATCCAATGGGTGCTTATAATGTACATGGCATCTTTGCCTAATACCAAAGTGAGAATAAGGCCCAGTACGGCAAATATGAATATAATGGATAATCCAAAGAACAAGGCTTGTCGCATGCCCTGTTTTTGTGTTTTTTGACCTTTCATAAAAAAACTGATAGTCATAGGTATCATGGGAAATACGCAAGGTGTGAGTAGTGCAAGTAGCCCTGCTAAAAGTGAAATAAGGAATACCTTGCCCATAGACTTGTCTTTAGTGGAGGTGCTTACCGGATTACTGTTATTGTTTTGGGGTGTAGCGGAGGAGTTAAGTGCCGTAGTGGTGATTTCCGATAGTGTATCTTCTGTGGTTATGTTTTCATTTTGAGCCAATGTTGCTGTATCCTCACGGGTGAGTTTTACACCTTTTATGTTAATACTCATATCTTTACCGGCCATTACACATTTACCGTCAGTGCATGATTGGGCATCTATGCTGAGTTGAATGGTAAAGTCCTGTTCGGATAGTATTTTTATTTTTTGTGTAAACTTCACTTTGGGCATATCAAAGTATCGGTCAGTACCAAAGTCGTCTTTTAATTCGGTGTATTTCGGTTCGGTGGTTTTGCCTACCGGTTGGTATTGGTGGGAGGGGGTAAAATTGAATACGGTTTGTTGGGTAATGCCTTCGGTATTATACTGGGAATACAAGTGCCAACCGGGTTGAATATCGGCTATTATGTTAATGGTAGCTATGTTTTGATTATATTGTACATTGTAGCTCCATTTTACGGGTTCTTCTATTTGTGCCCATATAGAACTATAAAAAATACAACATACTAAAGTCAGCAGGTATTTAGCTGTTTTAAGAAAATTGGTGCTCATTGTTTTTTATTTTTTTTATGCAAAAAAACGAAGAACGGGTATTTGGACGCTCTTCGTTTTATGTTTTTTTATTTTTTTTAAAATTTTTCAGGTAAAAAAATTAAAGCAGGGTGTTAATTTTTTCTACCAAATCGGGTTTACGAATTACGCCTACGTGTTTATTTACTATTTCTCCGTTTTTGAAGAAAAGCAGGGTAGGAATATTTCTAATACCGAAATTGATGGTTACTTTGGGGTTTTCATCTATGTTTACTTTACCCACTATAACTTTACCTTCGTATTCGTTAGCTATTTCTTCCAAGGTGGGAGCTATGGCTTTACAAGGTCCGCACCATGTAGCCCAAAAATCAAGGATTACGGGGAGCTCGTTAGCTAATATGCTTTCCCAATTGCTATCAGTTACTTCTATTTCCATAATGTATATATAATTGTTAAATGATTTACTGTAAGTTCAAACTGGCTTCACCTAAAAAGTTATCATCGGAGAATAGCTGTACATGGTATTGGCCTGCTACAGCAGCATCACCTTCACGAAGATTCCATATCATGTTAATGTGTTTGGATTTATTTTCGTAGTTAATAACTTCTTTTATGGTGTATTGTAAACGTTTACCTTCATTAATAAAGCTGTATGCGTCACCGGTACCTACCGAAAGTACTCTGCCATCGGGTAAGGAAATACGGGCGTATATATTCTTTTCGCCTGCAGCTATCAATTGATTTTCACTCAAGGTAAAATCAGCCTGTAATGATTTTACTCTTCTGGCTTTATTGGTAGCCTGATTTTTAGATGTATATCCGCTAAGTGTAACGTTATATGCTTTAAGGCGTGCAGCTACGTTTACTTTACTTTCTAATTGTTCTTTTTCGGAAAGCAGGCCTTCACGTTCTTCATGTAATTGGGTAATTTCTTGTGTAAGACCTTTGTTTTCATTAGTAAGGTGTTCATTTTCTTTATACAGGGAATCCAGCAGATTAACATATTCTTTGCCTTGGTTTTGCAGCAGTTCCAGTTTTTTCTTTATTCTGCGGTAATCTCCTTGTGAGGCTATTAATTTTTGAATTTCATCTGCTTGGGCCAATATGGCACTATCTTTAGCGGTGAGCTGCTCATTCAGTTCACCATATTCACTTTTAATGGCTTCATATTCCTGCAATATGGAGTCTAATTCGGCTTGTAATTCATCTTGAGCATCTAATGATTGCTCTGCAGTGATAACATATTCACGTACATGGGTGAGGGAATATACGGTAACTATAGCCAAAATAATAGCTATAACAGCTAAAACGGCGCTTAAGCGTTTGTATTTTTTTACTTGCGATTCAGTTTGTTCAACCATTATTATTATGTTTAATATTATTCGGCAAAGATACTAATTTTTTTGTCATCATGTGGCATTGTATTGCTAAAATTTTTATGAATATATTTTGCATTATCATATATTAACAAAATATAATTGTATATATTTGATAATAAATATTTTAATGCATTTGCATGATGAATAAGGCCTTTGTTTTTATGTATCGGCATGTTTCTGTATGAGGGGTAAAGTAAATAAAATATACGGGTGCATGTGGAATAAAAATGTTATCTTTGCAATTCTTTATAATATTAATATTAGTTTGTAAACTTATGTCAGGCAATACTTATGGTAAAATATTCAGGTTGACTTCCTATGGGGAATCGCATGGAAAGGCGGTAGGCGGTGTTATAGACGGATGTCCTGCCGGTATAAGTATTAATGAGACTTATATAAAGCAGAAATTGCAGGAGCGTCAGCAGGGATGTAAGCGTAATGAGCTTAATGAAATAGTGTGGTTTTCGGGTATACGTGGCGGAGTTACTACGGGTACACCTATAGCTTTTGCTATTATGAATAAGGATGTTCGTTCTAGTGATTATGATCAGGAGGAGGTATTGCTTAAGCCTTCGCACGCTCATTATGCCTATTGGCAAAAGTACGGATATTTTGACCATAATGGAGGGGGAAGGGCATCCGGAAGGGAAACAGTTGTCCGGGTGGTAGCCGGAAGTATAGCCATGCAATATTTGCAAAATATGGGTATTAGCATACAGACTTACACTTTGCAAATAGGCAAGGCAGAGGTATATGGTTTTCCCGGTATAGTAAAGACGGGTGCTGTAGTAAATGATTTGCATTGTCCTAATGCTGATATATATGTTCTAATGAAAAAGGAACTGTCCTATTGTAGTAGTGCAGGTGATACAGCAGGGTGCAAAGTAGGCTGTATTATTAAGGGAATGCCGGTCGGCGCTGGTGAGCCGGTATTTGAAAAGTTATCGGCGCAACTTGCACAAGCCATTATGTCTATAGGGGCAGCCCGGGCTTTTGAATATGGAGCAGGTATGCAGGCAGCCGGCGGATACGGCTCCCAGCTTAATGATGAGTATAATGCCGATTTTACTACCAAACATAATTATGGTGGCGGCATAAGCGGTGGTATAGCTACCGGAGAGGATATATATTTTACGGTGGCTTTTAAGCCTGTGCCTACGCTTATGCGTGATGTGCCTACGGTGGATATACATGGTAAACCGGCAGTACTTAAAGCAGTAGGAAGGCATGATGTGTGCCTGTCGCCCAGGGTGTTACCTGTAGTAGAAAGCATGGCGGCATTGTGTATGATTAATAGTGTATTGGAATTTAAAGCATATAAATAACATGACTACTAAAGAAACAGCAGAAAAGATAATAGAAGAATTTTCTTATTTTGATGACTGGATGGATAAATATGCCTATATTATAGAGTTAGGCAAGGCATTGCCCATAATAGATGAAGAGTACAGGCAAGATAAGTATTTAATTATAGGATGTCAGTCAAATGTATGGCTACAAGCCGATTATAGGGATGGTAAATTATATTTTAAGGCTGATAGTGATGCCATTATAACTAAAGGTATTATATACCTGCTTATTAGGGTATTGTCGGAACGTACGCCGCAGGAAATATTAGATGCGGATCTTGGTTTTGTAGATACCATAGGGCTTACCTCACATTTATCACCTACCCGCAGTAACGGGTTATTGTCAATGATAAAGCAAATAAAAGTATACGCATTAGCATATCAAAATAAATAAAATATGGATACATCAGCATTTTCTCCTATACAAAATCAAGTAGTGGAAGTACTTAAAGGAATATATGATCCTGAAATGCCGGTAAATATATGGGATATGGGGTTGATATACGATATAAAAGCAGATGAAAACAATAATGTAAATATACTTATGACGCTTACTGCCCCTAATTGTCCTGTGGCCGAAAGTTTGCCCATAGAAGTAAAGAACAAGGTGATGGCTGTTCCTCATGTGTCATCGGTAAATGTGGACATTACTTTTGATCCCGTATGGGATATGGACATGATGAGTGATGAGGCCAAGTTGCAGTTAGATTTTTTATTTTAGTTCCTATAAAAAAATAGCGATTATAAGATAAAGGATAAAAAAATGCCTTCCCCTAAAAGGGAAGGCATTTTAATTATATGGTATTTGTAGCTTATTGAACCAAACGGAAGGTATCCTGAGCTATTACCAATTCTTCATCAGTGGGGAATACCACTACGGTAACCTTAGAATCAGGGGTAGATATGATGCGGGCATCACCCACTGTTTCTTCGTTTACTTTTTTATCTATTTTAATGCCCAAAAATTCCATGTTTGAAAGGATAGGTTCACGCATAAACCATGCATTTTCACCTATACCGCCTGTCATAACCACCATATCCATACCGTTCATTACGGCTGCATAGGCGCCTATGTATTTTTTCACTCTGTGAGCAAACATGTTAAAGGCATAGGTGCTGCGTTCGTCACCGGCATCTCTTCCGGCACGTACATCACGCATATCCTGTTTACCACCGCTTATACCTACCAAACCGGATTTTTTGTTCAATATGGTATTCAGGGTTTTTAAGTCTATGTTTTCTTTTTCGGCCAAATAGATAAGTGCACCGGCATCTAAGTCACCGCAACGGCTACCCATTACCAATCCTTCCAAAGGGGTGAACCCCATAGAGGTATCTACTGATTTACCATTTTGAACAGCGGCTATAGAAGCTCCGCTACCCAGGTGGCAGGTAACTATTTTCATGTTTTTCCAGTCTTTACCCAGCATTTTAGCGGCATTTTCGGCTACAAATTTATGGCTGGTACCATGGAAGCCATAGCGGCGAATGCGGTATTTTTCGTAGTATTCGTAGGGTAATGCATACAAATATGATTCTGCAGGCATAGTAAGGTGGAATGAAGTATCAAATACGGCTGTCATAGGCACACCGGGCAATACTTTTTGCATAGCACGTATACCGGCTACACTACCGGGTATATGCAAAGGAGCAATATCTCTTAATTTTTCTATTTCTTCTATTACTTTTTCACTAATAACTACACTTTGGGGGAATGTTTCACCACCATGAGCTACACGGTGCCCTACAGCACTTATTTCTTTTAAATCACTGATTACGCCCATTTTGGCATCAGTTAATGCGTTTAAAACAATTTTAATACCTGCGGTGTGGTCAGGAATAGGTAATTGTTCATAATGTTTTTCGCCATTGTATTTGTGAGTGAATTCACCCATTTCAAGGCCTATACGTTCTAACAAACCTTTAGCCATTACTTTGGCGTTATTGCTCATGTCTATCAATTGATATTTAATGGATGAGCTACCACAATTCAAAACTAAAATTTTCATAATCTTAATGTTATAATTATGTTTATTGTTAATGATTTCATTAAAATTTCAAAGTACGAAAGTAATCATTTTTTGTTTACCAAAGTCTATTTTTTGGTAATTTTTTCCACAAATATTTTTGTAGGACTGTTTATTTTTATTATATACATGCCAGCGGGCAAACTTTTAATGCAGGCTATATAGTTGTTTTTGCCTATATTGTGGTATTGCAGCACAGCTTTTCCTGTTATGTCATATATGGTAATATGGTTAATGGGTTCTTGGGAAAGCTGTATATGTAAATAGTCTTCGGAGGGGTTAGGGTACAAGCTGCAACCGGGTTCGGTTATACTTTCGGCTATGCGGGTGGTATCTTCAGGGGTAGTGTGTCCCACATACAGCGTGTCATATATTTGTTGAGCCTTTATGGCATTACTTTGCAGTTCACCTCGGTGATTACCTGTTATAATGGCATAGGCTATTTTAATGGTGTCACGGGCATTAATGCTAAGCGGGCCATAGGAAGTCATGAGTGACACATCGTTGCCATAGGTGCCCATTCCTGCTTCTAATCTATTGGTGGTCATTGCATTGTATTTTTGCAAATCAGTAATGCCATTGGAGATATTCATGCTTAGGTTAGTGCCGTCTATGTCAAAAGCATATACACGTGTATTGTAAGGTGATAAAAATTTTACTCCGGCATACATGCCGTCAAATATGGGTGAAACATAGCTCATACGATAGTTTTCATCATATTGAATACGATTGTATGAGCCTTCACCTATATCCCAATCCATGTACAGGGCGGTGTACAGCTGATTGATATCCGCATTGGTTTTGTTTACCAGTTCGTATTGGTGTATGATGGTTTTATTTACGGAATCAGCTGTCCATGCAAAGGCGGTATGTTTTACTTCTATGCCCAATTTGGTAGTACCGGCGTAGTCGTCATTGAATATGGTTTCCACCTGCATATCGGCTCTGGCGGTATCTTTAATTATGTGAGGCAATACTAAGTTCCGCATTTCTTTGTCATGGTCTATGCCGGCTATATTGTCAGATATGTGGGCAGAGTTGGTTCCAAAAAGGAAGCTGCCGCAGGTAAGCATGGTTTTGCTTTGGCTGTAATGTCGCAATCCTTGTCCGTATTTAAAATAGGAGTCATCATAGCCCAGGCGTCCGCAACCGGTAATGGAGCATATTTGCTCATTAATATTCATGGTAATACAGGGTGAAAAGTGTAAGGGTACATACTGGCAGCCCAAATAGGTGCTGTCTTCATAGTAATCTAATTTTATTACCAGTGTTTCGCTTTCGGTAAGGTGGCGGGTAAGTACCATGTATAGGGTAGGAGTGCTATCGGCTTGCAGGCTGCTCATGTTACCCAGTGAAATATAGGGGGTGAGCAGTTGGGCATGGGCTGAAAGCAGGCTTACCTGTGCATTCAGCTGTAGGCCATTGGCCAAATAATTGGTAAACACGCCGCTTACGGCTATGGTATCGCCTATGTTTTTTACATCGGTATTATAGGTAATGTGTTCCCATTCTAAGGAGGGCATAAGGCTATCGGTAAGGGCACGAAAGGCATTAATACGGCCGCTACCTAGCATACCGGCATAGATGCCGTTATTGTTAACGGTGTCTATATTATCAGCGGTGGTTTTTACTCTATGCAGTATTTGTTGGGGTGTAAAGTGGGGGTAGTAGCTTTTTACCAATGCGGCTACACCGGCTGCTATAGGAGCCGAGAAGGAGGAACCGTCACTGGTACCGTAAGTATTACCCAGGCAAGAGTACACTCCTTTTCCGGGGGCGCTTATGTCCACAGAGTAGTCGTAGGTGGAAAAATCGGCTTTTTCATCGGCTATATTGGTAGCGGCTACGCTAAGCACATTGTGATAGGCGGCGGGGTAAAAAGCCAGTTGGGCATTGGTGTTGCCGGCAGCGGCTACTACAAGGGCTCCGCAGTTGTAGGTGGCATAGTCTATTATATCTTGCCCGTATTGGTCATAGGGGCCGGCGGCACCCCATGAGCAGTTAATAATTTTGCAGCCGTGGTCGGCGGCATATACTATGGATTCGTAGCCGCCTATAAGCCCTAAAGTGGCACTTTGATTGCATACGGGTAAAAATTTACAGTTATATGCTACTCCGGCCAGTTTGCTGCCATTATTGGTAACGGCAGAGGATATGCCGGCTACAAAAGTGCCGTGTATGAGTACTTTATATATATTATTGCTATTGTTGGCGGTGTTCCATCCCCAAAAATTGTCAGTAAAACCGTCATTATCATTGTCTATGCCGTCTATGGGGTCATTGTAGTTAAATTTTACATTGGCAGCAATATCGGCTATCAATGTATCCAGCCCCGAATCAGATATGCCTATTACCACATTGGAATCACCGGTGCACACGTCCCATGCTTCATAGGCATGTATGGTTTTCAAATGCCATTGGTTATCGGTTAATTCGTCATTGGGAACGTGAAGATATTGGTGTATGTATTTTGGCTGTACATATTCAAAATACCCTGTTTGCATTAATTGCTGTATATAGCGGGCGTTGGCTTTACTTACAGTGAGTGTATATATAAGCGAAATGTCCACCATTCGTGCATTATCCTTGTGTAACAATGGCTTATGATTAGGGTATGCAGGGGTGATGTGTGCTTTGTTATCGGGGAGCAGGGTGGTAATGCTTTTTTGTGAAAACAGGTGTCGGTATTGTGGTTTAAGCTTTACCATATAGGTGTTTTCTACAGTGTTTTGTGCTGATATATTGGCTAATGCAGCCAATGTGATGATGCTTATGAGTATAAATATTCGTTTCATGCGTAAATATGCCATATATATAAAAAGCAAAGGTATCATTTTTTTGTATATATATAGTGTATAAACAGTTTTTTTTAATCATATTAAAAAAATAAATGGAGAATACGGGGAGGTGCGTTTTTTTTACGTCAAAAAAAATGTTATCTTTGCAAATTCAATTAACAGATAAATATAATACGAAGTATATACACATGAGAACATTAATAGTAGGCACAGGATATGTAGGATTGGTTACGGGAGCCTGTTTTTCGGAAATGGGCATTCCTACCACATGTATAGACGTGAATACCACTAAAATAGAGAATTTGAAAAAAGGCATATTGCCTATATATGAGCCGGGGCTGGAAGCCATAGTAGAGAAGAATGTTAAGGCAGGTCGTTTGGCGTTTTCCACTTCGTTGCAAAGTTGTTTGGATGATGCGGAAGTGGTGTTCACGGCAGTAGGTACTCCTCCTGATGAGGATGGCAGTGCGGATTTGCATTATGTATTGGAAGTGGCCCGTACTATAGGTCAAAATATGAATTCCTATAAGCTGGTGGTTACTAAAAGTACCGTGCCGGTAGGCACGGCTAAGTTGGTGAGGTCTGCTATACAGGCTGAGTTAGATAAAAGAGGTGTAGCCATTGCTTTTGATGTGGCATCTAATCCCGAATTCTTAAAAGAAGGGGACGCCGTAAATGATTTTATGAAACCCGACAGAGTGGTGGTAGGTGTGGAAAGTAAAAAGGCAGAAGAAATAATGGCACGCTTGTACCGTCCGTTTTTGCTGAATAATTATCCTGTTATATTCATGGATATAGCATCAGCGGAAATGACCAAATATGCAGCCAATGCCATGTTGGCTACCCGTATAAGTTTTATGAATGATATAGCCAATTTGTGTGAAAAGGTAGGTGCAAATGTTAACATGGTGCGTAAGGGCATAGGCTCCGATAGTCGCATAGGCAGTAAGTTTTTGTATGCCGGCTGCGGTTATGGCGGTAGCTGTTTTCCTAAAGATGTAAAAGCGCTGATTAAAATAGGTGAAAATGCTGGCCATAAAATGCGTATTATATCTGCCGTGGAAGAGGTGAATGAAAGTCAAAAAATGGTGCTTTTTCATAAGCTGAGTCGTTATTTCAATGGGGATTTAAAGGGTAAAACCATTGCTATGTGGGGTTTGTCATTTAAGCCGGAAACTGATGATATGCGTGAAGCACCTTCCATAGTATTGGCTAATAAACTGATAGAAGCAGGTTGCAAAGTGCAGGCTTATGACCCTATAGCCATGGTAGAGGCAAGGCGTATATTAGGTAATAAACTTACTTATTGTACTGATGTGTATGCTACCGTGAGTAATGCCGATGCATTGCTGGTGGTTACCGAGTGGAAAGAATTCCGCGTACCTTCATGGGAAGTAATACGTAAGGCTATGCGTGAGGCAGTAATTATAGATGGCCGTAATATATACGATGCTCAGGAGTTACAAAGCATGGGCTTTTATTATGAGGGTATAGGTTTTTAAATGTACCTGTTAGTACACATACATACAATGGAGTAAGCGTAGGCTTACCCCATTGTTTTTTTTGTTGTGGCGATTGAATTTTTTGCGATTGTATATAGTTAAATGCAAATAGTAAGCATCTGTATGCAATCAAATAATAACAAAAAACATTACAAAATATACATATATTATATTTTTTATATAAATATTGTTATATATATGAATTATATCCTAAATTCAACAAATAAATGCAACTTTATCACGAACAGGAATAGGATTTTTATCAAGTAAGGGAAAGCAAACACTTTCCCTATACTTGAAAGGAAAAAATGACTATTTTTGTGTGTGAAAAAAGTGCAAAAATATGA
>JAZLLK010000083.1:0-1976 GCA_045598105.1 Bacteroidales bacterium
TCATATTCCTGACCGGTATAGTCTCGTACGACGATTCTATATGAATACACGGTGTTAGGTGCTACATATTTATCATCTACCATGCCATCCCATTTTTCGGTAGGATCTTCTGACATAAATATTCTTTGTCCCCAGCGGTCAAATATAGTAAGCGTATAGCCATCTTCGGCATATTCGCTCATTACCGGACCCCAAGTATCATTCAATCCGTCGCCATTAGGTGTGAAACTGTTAGGTATAAATACATTCAACTCATCATATACATGTATAAGCTTAGATATGGTGTCCACACATCCGTTTTTATCGGTTACTTCCATCAATACTATATAATCACCGGCACTTTCGTATGTGTGATATACAATATTACCGGTGGAAGTATTACCGTCACCCATGGTCCAGTTCCATGATTTTGGAGTACCCTTGGTAGCATCGGTTAAGGTAAATATAGTATTGCTGGCTACGCTATAGGAATTGGCTTCAAAGTTAGCGGTAGGACCGTCCACATGCTCCACAGTGAAGGTTTTTTGTGCGGAACAAAATGTATCTTGTACCACTACGGTATAGGTTCCCTGCTTTACATTGAGTACGGTATCACCGGTAAATCCTGTTACATCAGTAGGAGAACCTGTCCACACGTAAGGTTTCACCGTGCTTGGATCTCCACTCACCAATGAGGTAATAATAGTACCATCGGAGCGGCCACAGGTTTCAGGAGTGGTTTTACCATTAAGCACCAATGAAGGATAACTGCCTACCACCACGGTAGTATCAGCTATACAACCGTTAGCATCTACACCTTTTACGGTATATGTGCCTTTAGGTATATTAGTCATTACCGAATCGGCCACGGTACCTGATTGAGGTGTCCATGTATAGGTGATAGGGGCTTTGGCATAGTCAATGTGAACAGCTATTTGACCATTTTTACCGTCACAGGTTTCTATGCCTATGGTGTCTACATATATTATAGGATAAGGCAATGCTGTTACTTCCACACTGTCAACGCGGATACAATTATTGGCATCTTTTACGGTAACATAATACCAACCTGTAGCCAATTTGCTCACATCGGCAGCCGTTCCCACCACATTACCTGCTGCATTCTTCCATTCATAAGTATAAGGAGGAGTAGCTCCGGTAGGCACCACGTGTACTACACCATTATCTAATCCGCAAGTGGTTTCTTCCTGTGAAGTAGTACTTTCAAGTAAGGTAGGCTCGGTAATTTCCACTTCCAGTTCCAATTCACATCCCTGCGCATCTATAGCGTAGAAAGTATAGGTGCCGGCTATCAGGTTTCTATATGTTTTACCGTTTACGTTGGTATTATAGTCTATGGAGTCATTACCGTTAATATCTTTAATAGTCCAATATGCATTTTGTATAGTGGCAGCTCCACTTATGGCTCCGTGGGTAAATTGACCCGTATTTTCACCGTGACACAATACGTTCACCTGCGTAATAGGCATTTGCGGCTTCAATGGGGTAACCACAAAGGTATCGTAAGCATAGCAACCCACCGAATCTAATGATTTTACATAATAAGTACCGGGACCTGTAATACAAAATGACTCACCATGTGCAGGACCCACTCTTACTCCACCATCTTTTACACCACTCCATTCGTGATCTATAAAGAAGGAACGAACGGTATTTACATACAATGAATCTTCCTGTCCTTCACATATTTGGTCATTACCGTATATTTCCACTTCCGGTGACGGATATATTCTAATATAGTGTTCCACTTCAGCCTTGGATGTATCGGCACATCCGTTTTCAGCTTCCACGGTTAAACGCACCAAATAATCTACCGGCGCATTGGTAGGAGGATCAGGGAAGGTGAATGTCCACAAGGAATCCTGCGACATAAAGTTGGTTCCTTCCACTTCCCACAATACATTATCTTTTTTACTATTCACCACATTTGACATATCCACAAACGTAACCGTACGGGTACAGGTGTCATAATAATT
>JAZLLK010000084.1:0-2651 GCA_045598105.1 Bacteroidales bacterium
CTGTTCCCGCCTGGGCGACCGGACCTTCAGCCTTGATTGCAGCGCGTCCCTCACTCCGCAGACGCAGCAGCGCCTCGGCACCCGCATCATGAATGTGGACCAACGTGCCCGCGCCGAACTGCTGGAAGTGGTGGAAGCCGGAGACATTCCCATAGAAACCCCTTCGGCGGATATTACAAGCCTGCAACCCGCCAATCCCAACGCCAACTCGCACTCACACTCCAATACCGGCTCTTCCAACGACATCTTCTACTACCACACCAACCACTTGGGCAGTACGGCTTTTGTGACGGACAATAACGCCACTGTAACCCAGGGATTCCTTTATGCTCCGTTCGGTGAAATTACTACCGAATACAACGCCTCTTTTGCCAACGGCGTAATACCCAAATACGCCTTCAATGCCAAAGAACTCGACGAAGAGACAGGAATGTACTACTACGAGGCGAGATACTACGCCCCGCCGGTGTTCACGAGTAGGGACCCGATGTTTGAGAAATATTTTTGGATGAGTCCTTACGCGTATTGTGCGAACAATCCGTTGAAGTTTGTGGACCCGACGGGAAGGGAAAATAGACCAGCTTTATTATTTGCAAAAAGCAATATGGTAGGCAAAGTAGCGTCCGTTCCTCAAGGAGATATTACATGTGGTTCCTGGTATGGTTATAACTATAATTGTTATGTTGACAAGCCTCAATATAATAAATTGACACTCAACGTACCAGAATATGCATCTTGTTTTGAAGCCGTATGGCACGCCTATATGAATTCCGGCGAGAATATCACTTCTTATTTACGAACTGGATTTTCAGATAAAAACAATTCTTTTAAAGGAAGATATAATGCAATATCATGGTTCAAGGCCGGTAATGATATACCTGCGAACAGCGATGGTCTGAGTCGTTCTTTTGAAACGGACATTATGAAAGGGGAAGTTGGAGATATCGTTTTTATGGACGGACATGCAGCCTTGCTTGCTTCGCCTCCGCAGGCTTTGGAAAATGGCAATGTAAGGTTGAATGTCATTTCAACTACTTCTGAAAATGGTTTCATTGAACAAAACATTGATTTTTATCAAAGTGGAAGTAATAAAACATCCGGATGGTCTGGTTTTGAAGGGTATGGCCAATTACATGGAACGAGTTTATTAAACAGTGAGAATCAATGAAAAGAGTGGTATCAATTATAGTGTTTACGTGTTGTTGTTTGGCTCTGTTCGCTCAAGAACATCATGCATATTGGTTAGATAAAAGATACATGGAATGTTGGTTCTCCCCTCCTATGGATACGGTATGTTGTCCTCGTAGGGATCTGCCGGATGGGAAATGGTTGTTTTACTATGATTCTGCAATGACACAGCTTTATAGAGTATGTCATCAGAAAGACGGGCATCCTATAGGTTCTTGGTTTATATTCAGCAGGAAAGGTAAGCCATCAATTACTACATTCAAAGGTGGAGCGTTTTCGAATGAAGAACGAATTTATTGGGATAATGGCAATCTTCATTTTTTGAGTTATTCTCATAAAGGACACATTCTGTTCGCTTATGATAGTCTGGGGAATATAATCAGAAATACGCTAGAAGAGAAAAGTGACGAGGAAAGAGTGGAAACGATTCGCTATATGGAAATGTTCAATAAGCCGTTCATTTTGGATACTATCGTTTTCGATCGTATAGTATTATGGAAAACCGTACCATCTTATATGTCTGTATTTTATGTTGATAGCATAGACATCTACTATCATTATCGAATGCGAAATGAGCAGAATCAGGTGCTTGATGTCTATGCAGATATCAAAACAAATACCATTAAAAAAATTGAAATATCATTCGGTACGTTTTCATCTAATGCCGAAAATGTCGTTAACGGTGATTTTGTCTTGAACAGCGGGGTGAAGCTGGGCATGACAAGAGAACAGTTGTTGGAAACCAAAACATATAATTTCAGTATTATGACAGAGGATAAAATTCTGTATTCCATAGATAAAGAAGGAAAAATGCTATATCATAGCAAACGTCCATTCTATAAAATGTATTGTGAATTCAAAAAGGACAAAGTAATGAAAATATGTTTGGAAGTACTATAAGTAACGCTAAAAAATAACATGAGACAATGCTATATGTTAAACTACACATATTATATCATTTAAACAGCGATATTGTTACAACTTATTTTTTGAACATTACTAAATGCCCTAAATACAACCAACAAATGCACGGGAAAATGATAAACAAGTTTGTATACTATAATAACGCCACCATCACCCAAGGCTTCCTCTACGCACCCTTCGGTGAAATCACCACCGAATACGCTCCAATGTGGCAGAACAGTATCATGCCCAAATACTCCTTCAACGCAAAGGAACTTGACGAGGAAACCGGAATGTACTACTACGAAGCGAGATATATGGCACCTCCAACGTTTATTTCACGGGACCCGTTGTTTGAGAAGTACTTTTGGATGTCTCCGTATGCGTATTGTGCGAACAATCCCGTGAAGTACGTGGACCCGAGTGGGTGCGATTTGGAATTGAACTTTTTTCTTGGAAAAAATAAGGAAAATACGGCAAAAGTATTTACATCTATTATCAATGACGGACTGGAAGGCCAATTTGAAGCATATTACAAAAAGGGAAAAAAAGGAAATTAT
>JAZLLK010000085.1:0-5185 GCA_045598105.1 Bacteroidales bacterium
ATATTGATGATGAATATATTGAGATGATTCAAGAGAAATTAAACAACCGACCAAGAAAAAAATTAGGATTTTTAACCCCATATGAATATTTTTTTATTACCTTTGCAAAAAATAATTGTTTAACAAAAGTTGCATTTGAGACTTGAATGTGGCGTTTGATTCTTAAATTTTTAGAGATGTTTATTCATTTTCAATATTATATCCTTTTTCAATAGCTTTTGTATAATACTCTTTAGCCATTGCTTGAGTTGTACTGTCAATGTCAAAATTATAAAGTTCAAAATTAAAATACAAATTAGTCAAAATATAATAAACGTCATAATAAGCTTTATTATAATCAAATTTATTTGCCATAATCATTGCAAATGGCAGCATCATATCTAAAGCGTCATAATCGGCATATGAATCAAAAAAAGAATCATAAAATGCAGTATCTCCTTTGGTTAAAATATATTCTGCATCTTTAATATATCTATCAGGATGACTATAGTAAGAAATACTATCAGGATGACTATAGTAAGAAATAAAAACCTCTTCTTTATCGTTCTTACAAGAACAACTTATTAATATTATTGATATAAAAATAATACTAAAATAATAATTAAACTTCTTTTTCATTTTTTATCATCTTCTTTCCACTTTTCTTTTTTCCCTATTGAAACTCCGTTTAAATGGTCTTGAGGAATTTTTGAAATATCCACCTGATGCCCTTCTGTAGATTCACCAGGGATCCATGTTGCATCGTATGCAGAAACCACCTTTCCTTTTTGATAAACCAACCAATATCCAGGATCATTTTCGTCCCTTTCCCCATCGTTTGTAGTGTTATAAGTACCTAAAAGTCCATTGCTTGAAAACCATACTTTACTAGAAGGTGCGATAACAGTAATATTTTGATATTTAGCAGATAGTTTATGTGCAAGAGAGTTTTTTCCTTTTCCTGTATTACAAGAATACAAAATCACACTAAATCCTTTTGTGTTTTTCCCATTATTCCACTTTTCATTATTTTTAAAAACCTCGTTAAACTTTTCTGCACTATTTATCTTTCCATTATCGCCATCTACAATCTTCCCATTTTTAACTATTCTCATCAATTGAGGATTTCCATGAGCCATTACCTGAAAAGCATCGTTTCTTTCTTTAATATGTTTGCTACCATTAAGAAAAGTATTGTATTTTTTATCTGTTAATGCAAACATGAAAATGTCAGGCTCCTCCCCGCTCGGATCCACCTTGTTCACCGGGTTATTGCTGCAATAATGATACGGGCTTAACCACGGTTTCTGTTCAAACATCGGGTCCCGGCTTATAAATGTTGGCGGGGCCATATATCTCGCTTCGTAGTAATACATGCCCGTTTCCTCGTCAAGTTCCTTGGCATTGAAGGAGTATTTGGGCAGCACGTTGTTGCCGAAGTTGGCGTTGTACTCGGTAGTAATTTCGCCAAATGGAGCATATAGGAAGCCTTGGGTCACGGTAGCGTTGTTGTCGGTGACAAAGGCGGTGCTACCGAGGTGGTTGGTGTGATAGTAGAAGATGTCGGTGTTGGGATTGGAGTGTGAGTGTGAATTGGCGTTTGAACCGGCGGGAAGCAGGGTGATGAGGTTCAGCACATTGGGAAATTCTACCGGAACGTCTCCGGCTTCAACGAGTTCCAACAACTCGGCGCGGAAGTTCTGATCCACCTGCATGATGCGGGTAGCGAGACGCTGCTGCGTCTGCCGGCCGCTTGGCCTCCAATCCGTGTAACTTTTGATCCTCATTTTCATTTTACAAAGGTAGTATTTTTTTGTTACGGGGAAGGGGGAAAGAGGTTTTGAAATTCTATTTTTGTGGGAATAGCATAAATTATTAGGTACAAATAGTTATATCCACGAATCAAAATCTTTTATTTTAACTTCTTTATTATTCTCAGGTAACTTTTCTATCAGACAATCTCTATCAAAAGCATTAATCACACCTTGCTTATAAAAGTCCTCTATCTGTGACTTTACGTCATCTTTTTTATCACCACGCATCAATCTGGCTCCAACATACCAACTCAATGTCGGACAGTCTGCTTTTGTAGCCACTGCATCTAGTGCTAATTGGTTATCCTTATATTTCTTTAAATAATCATATTCTAATCTTTTTGAGACAAACTTTTGCCTTTCAATACAATACTCCATATAAACAATCAATTCTTCAAGCTTTTGATTTAAATTCTCATATTGTTGATAATAATTATACATAGATATTTCTGTAACCATATAATCCCACAGTCTTCCATAATCTCCAACAACATCATTTGAACAAGTATCTAACATTGCAAATACAACATCATATTTATGTAGCAGTCGCAAAACTATTAATTTGCTGCTAAACCATACCCTTTCGCTGGCTTCGTTTGGATTAATATCGTTCAGATATGTTAATGTGTTATATAATACGAGGGTGTCGTGAGTAATATTAAATCGGTGAATATCATTATCAACTGTAAAATGCCAACTACAGCCGTATGCTTCTTCCCACCGTTTCATATCCTCATCGGCTTTCTTGGTGAACGGATTGGTACATGATAGAATAAGTACTGAAACTGTCAATATAAAGATATATTTTTTCATAATTAGTATTTGATATAGTTGTGTTTAAGGTTTGAGGGAAAAATAGTAAATGTAAATGGAACAGACATGTGTTGACTTCGGCTGAACCAAGGTCCTTTAATCTGTAATTTTGAAATACAATTTACAGATAATTTGTTCGCTGGTATAGTAATTGAGGCGTTTCGATATTCGCGAGAATTGAAATCGATTGGTTCAAAAGATGTTTCATTCTTGAAAGCAAAAGGCGTACAACTATTTTCATTCCCACATGACACTTCTAAAGATGCATTAGCATAACCTCCTGCTCTATTGTCAGAAACTGCAGTTTCTAAACTTGCATTGATTTTTATTCCGTACAATTTCCCGGTTTTTTCACCTTTTTGAATGGTATAGTTTATTGTTGATTTAGCTTTTGCGCACGCATTTCCAAAGGCATAATACTTTGATTCATACGGATTATTGGATTCAACATTGGTACCAATTGAAGTTTGAACCCATTGTTTGGTTTCCTTGGTATTGTTTGAAACAGGGAACCCAAAATATTGTAGCAAATCCTTATCATTTCCAATGTAGGTACAACCTTCAGGTGTTGTTTTCTTACTTACAACTTTATCACTCCAAACATAGTCTTCCCCATCCTGATACCAGTCCATCCCCGTCGGGTCCACATACTTCAACGGATTGTTCGCACAGTAGGCGTATGGTGTCATCCAGAAGTACTTTTCAAACATCGGGTCCCGGCTCGTGAACACCGGCGGGTTGTAGTACCGCGCTTCATAGTAGTACATGCCGCTTTCTTCGTCGAGTTCCTTGGCGTTGAAGGCGTATTTGGGCATGATACTGTTCTGCCACATTGGGGCGTATTCGGTGGTTATCTCGCCGAAGGGTGCATAGAGGAAGCCTTGGGTCACGGTGGCGTTGCCGTCGGTGACGAAGGCGGTGCTGCCGAGGTGATTGATTATCATTTTTTCGTAAAGAAGTTGCATTTATTTGATGAATTTAGGTTTCAAAATTCATTCACTGTACATATTTATCTGATTTTTTTGAAGTATTAAGTTTTGGGAATTCAACATACGTATAAATATTACTTGTGTGACTTGCGCCTGTAACTTCTATCACACAATTATCCATGTTTATTTTCCAGACATATCCTATTTTTGGAACCATATCATTTTCAAAAAGTTTAAACAATTGTACATCATATACATTATTAACTTTAATTTTCCCCCCTTCATTATTATTACATTGTGAAACAATCACATCAAAATATCCTCCTGTTTCACAATTTTTCAACAATAAGACATATCCGCATTTTGACGAAAGGGAATGTTTTATTATTTTTTTATTTGTTCTATAAAAAACAATCATGCTTCTTTTTTCTTTATTTGAATAATCTTCCTTTTGTCTAATATTATTTATACGATAATTAATGTCTTTAACACGTTTTCTTTTAGCATTTTCTATTAATAGGACTTCATATCTTTGTGGAATATTGTCAAATAGATACAATTGGGCCTTTAATTGACAGGGAATAAATATAATAAATATAATTATTAGACATTTCATATACAATAATTTAAAAAATATTTAATCCTATTTTATTTATCATTTTTATGCTCTTAATAATATCCTTAAAAATAGTATAATCATTTTGTGTGGATTTTCCATCTCCTGGTTGAAAAGGGGCTCGGTCATGTGCAATATCATAAATTGCATTTGGTATAGGAATTCCATTTGTTGAATATGCAGGAAATGCTGAAACACCAGTTGCTTGAGAGACTTGTCCACCAATATAAGACTCCATAAATTCATGAAGCATATTTTGACCAAATTTGCCATAGAAAAAATCTAGTGCTGCCATCTTAAATGGATTAACAACTTGTTTAGTTGTTACTTTATTATTGGTGGATATATTATCATATACTGGTGTTATTGTATTTCCCATAAAAGCACCCGCATCAAACTCTGTTCCGTCAGGAGTATAATCTGAATATGTTGCAGTTATTTCAACTCTTATATTTGGATCATTTATTGCATCAAATAAATCTTGATCTCTTTGAGTTTTTATTTCACCACTGGCCGATAATTTTCCTGTTTGCTCATCCCTGACTATCGTCAAATTTGTTGAAGCATCCAACTGTGCAGTCGCTTCTGCCGCTGCTTCACCAGTGATATATCCTTCATCCAACATTCCGCTCGGATCCACTCTCCCCACAGGGTTATTGCTACAATAATGATACGGGCTTAACCACGGTTTCTGTTCAAACATGGGGTCCCGGCTCGTGAACACTGGCGGAGCGTAATACCTCGCTTCGTAGTAGTACATGCCGGTTTCTTCGTCCAACTCCTTGGCGTTGAAAGCGTACTTGGGCATTACGCCGTTTTGCCACATTGGGGCGTATTCGGTGGTTATCTCGCCGAAGGGTGCATAGAGGAAGCCTTGGGTCACGGTGGCGTTAGCGTCGGTGACGAAGGCGGTGGAACCGAGGTGGTTGGTGTGGTAGTAGAAGATGTCGTTAGGTGTTCCCGTTGCCTGTAAAGTATTTACATCCATTAAGGGTGGCATGTCCACAGGGGCATCGGTGGATACTAACTGCTGC
>JAZLLK010000086.1:0-2944 GCA_045598105.1 Bacteroidales bacterium
AAACAAAATATACTTATTATCCGCTGACACAACGTTTGGACAGTATGCTGACCACCTGCAACGGCAACACGCTTTCTTATTTGCAATATAATTACGATTCCGTAGGCAATATTATAAGGGTAAATTCTTCCTATCCCATGCCGCAGTACCAAGTAACGGAGCGTTACTCTTACGATTCTGCCGACCAACTGCTAACCGCGGAAAGCACCTGCAACAACAATCTGCTTTGCAGTGGTGCCTATTCTTATAATAACTGGGGCAAAATAAACACCTATACGCAACAGACAACCGACCCTGCCACCAACACATCTGAAAATAAAGATTACAGGTATTATTTTCCGGGTAGCAGTGCCGATATGGCACAGGGACAGACTTCTTTTGCTCCTATTATAAAATACGATATGCAGCAAAACCCGCAGCCCTTGGAAACTTGCACCTACGGCATAAACGGCAGCATACGCAAAAGATATGACCACCCAACACAAAATACGGATTATTATTATTTTAATGCCTCCGGCAACTTAAAATCCTGTGGGACGGATATGCAGATAAGCGTTTACGGCTACAACTCCGCCAACACCCGCACCTACAAAGTGAACCTGTTTAATGCCAACCAATGGGTGAACGGCCAGCCCCAACCCATACAGCCTATGGTGCAAAGTGCCATGTTCTATCCTAATACTTACATAAACTTTACCCAAGCCGGCGAATATACCAAGCACTATTACAATGGAACAGAGCGTATTTGTTCTCGTTTAGGAGAACAACAAATACCTATATCCGTAGAAAATAACCAAGAATTGCTTAATTACCAACATGATACAAAGGAAATTTTACGCAATGCCATAGGACAGCACTTGTATGATGAACCTACGGACATGCAGGAGGGAGATGTATTTCCATTGGAATTTTTGCAAGCAACCGGCGACAACAATGCCGTTTACTACTACCACCCCAACCACTTATCCTCTACCATGTACGTAACAGACATGCAACAATCTGTAGTACAAAGTTTTCTTTATGCTCCTTACGGAGAAATTATCTCCGAATACAACACCCATGCTATGGGTGAAGCGTTTCCCAAGTACTCCTTTAATGCCAAGGAATTGGATGAGGAAACCGGCATGTACTACTACGAAGCCCGCTACTACAACCCGCCGGTGTTTACTAGCAGGGATCCTCTTTTTGAGAAATATTTTTGGATAAGTCCTTACGCCTATTGTGCGAATAATCCTATTAAGTATATTGATCCGGATGGAAGGGAAATTAATGATGACATTGTAATAAAAGGAAAAAATAATTCAAGTGTTACGATTAAAACAGACTTGATAGATATTACTGTCAATGCAAGTTCTTTAGGTGTTGATTTTGGAGGAAATTACACTCTTCAAGGTGGTGAAATATTGAGTGCAGCATTGGATTTAGCAGGAATTGTTGATCCTACAGGTGTTGCTGATGGTGCAAATGCAATACTGCAAGCTAAAAAAGGCGATTGGTTAAATGCTGGAATTAGTGTTATCGCAATTGTTCCAGTATTCGGAGATTTTTCCAAAACAGGAAAGATACCAAAAGATTTGAATATCATAAAAGATGCAATACAGGGTATAAAAAATGGTAAAAATTGCTTAAATACAATTTCCTTCATTCAGGGTTCAGGAAAAAATGCTGTAAAAATTACAACAACTATTCCAAAAGGATATCATAAATTACATAACGCAAAGAAAGGAGATGTTTATACGAATGGGAAATATTTTATTTCACCTGATAAAGATGGACATAATGGAGGTGTTTGGAAAATGGCAAGAAAAGAAAGTGATCTTTGGTCAAGAGACAAAAGAATGGGTACTTATGACAAAAAACTAAATAGAATTGGAGATTGATATGAATATAGAAGAAAAGGTACAAAATAGAATGAATAATTTGCGTTGGGCAAGACAAGGCTTTGAGATCGCCAAATATAAACCTTGGTTATACAGCAATAGTAAATATCTAGATACCACAGAGTGGACTGATTACTATGCAGTTGGAAAACACGTTTCTTATGAACAATATGAAATTATTGAGAAACAATACATTAACGTTATTATGTCTATTATTGATTCTTCTAATTGCAAATATCTAACACTTGTATGTTTGAGTATATATGAAAAAGAATTAAATAAGAATATTAGAAATAAAAAAGAGGTCTATACATCGCATGATAATAAACGAATTGTATTTAATTTTAACGATACAGATTTATTTCTTATGAAAAAAGCCTTATTTTTAAAAAATCATCAACGCGTAAGCAAAAAAGAACTTCCAAATGTCGTCAAAATGTTACTTCGTTGCTATATTTTCGCAATTCTTGTAAATGAATCAAAAAAATTGCAATTTGAATTTCCAGGTAATTATTATATGTGGCTGCATTGTAACAATTTAGAATTAAATTGCTTGAAAAATATTGTAAAAAATAATTATTTGTACTTAAATCCAAGAGATTAGTTATTCAAATTTAGCAAGCTGATTTCATGAAACTACCCTAAAATTCGTGTCATAATGAAAATATATTAAGGGGCTTATGTTATGTGAGGATATCAAAAATGGAGGAGACTCACTGTATGTGGAAAAGGCTAACCTTTACCACAGCAGCACCGAGTTGAAGGACGTGAACGGACAGCCATGGGCGATAAAAGCCGCCGGACAGCCCTTTGTCTATTTTGACTACAACGCTGCAGGCGACAACACCCGCGTTTACAGCTCTATTACACGCGATTGGTCTCGCAACTACACCTACGACCTCTTAAGCAGAAAACTGACCTACACGGAGGGTGAGCTTTGGGATAGTTACACGTATAACGGCATGAACCTTTCCTCTCACCGACAAAGATGGCAGGAAAGCGGACAACACCGAACCAAAACCACCTGTTACCATTATACCGCCCACCGTATAGACAGCGTAAGC
>JAZLLK010000087.1:0-76871 GCA_045598105.1 Bacteroidales bacterium
GGCTATTGACAAACATATTCCTATAGTGCGCAAAGCGGACTGCCAATACGGCTTTGAGCCGGGTGACACCATAGCCTATACCGGACGCATTCAAGGAGTGGAACAATGTGTGGGCTGGAAAGAAATTTTTACCGCCAATGACACTGCCATTACCTTTATTTTCAGCAAAATATCCGGATATACTTTGTTGGATATATATTATGACAGCTTGGACAGACCTGAGGGCATAGTGTGGCATTTGAGTGACACCATAGGCTATGATAACGGCAAACCCTATGGCAGGCACGGAAAAATTATGTCATTTGACAGAAGTACAGGTATGTATAGTTCCTATTTTGACATGAAATTTGCCTATGCCTTTGATTCATTGGACGGGGAAGCCAATACCGATAAGCTGATGCAATTGCGAAACGACACCACTTTAAGTTTTCCGGAAAGGTTACAGGCTGCACCATGGTGCAGAGCTCATGGTGATAAATGGTATATGCCCGCCATATTAGAAGTATTGGAATTTAGGGTGTTAAGAGATTCATTGAACGCCAAATTTGAAGGCTACCCGGAATGGAGACGAATAGGTTGTGGTGAGTTTTTCGGAGATGGCGTAGTATGGCTGTGGAGCAGTACCGAAGTGGATAATTCGGCAACAGAACCTAGTAAAAGAAAAGCTTATGCATCATGTTTTTCCAAAGGAGTTGACATAGGCCAAAATAACAGTGATTTCTATTCAAGTATAAATATAATGCATGTTTATGAAAATCTTTCATATATAGCCGTAAAAAAATTCTAATATATAAGAAAATGCCGCACATGCGGCATTTTTTTATGGGTAACTTTGGTCTTAAAAAAACTAAGGTTATTATACTATATTTATTCCTTCTACATGATGGAAAAATACACACAAAACCATAATAGTTCTTCATAGTTTCTATTATAATTATCCACAAATATCATACCAAAAATATAATGATAATCAAAATATTACTAACATATTTTGTAGAAAACTTTTTTCTTGTGTTTTCTTCTTTTTTATTTTTTTATGATGTACCTTTGCAACATATCCCTACTATCATAACTATCTTATGAGAGATTCACGTAAACTGATATGACAAATACTACTTTCTTCATTTAATTAAACATACTATATTCCATCATTTCATTTTCAGAAAAATGTTTGCGGAATCTCTCTTTTTTTCCTATATATTAATAAAAAATCTCCATTATATAATTGTAATTTCAATTTGTAACGGAGATGAGAATATACGAATATTTTCTGTTTACATATTGTCTATACTGCGGGCCACTTTGGCTGCCAATGCGGGGAAAAACCGCTTAATATATACCATTATCAGTTCTTCTTTGCCCACCAATACTTCTCTTTTTTGCTTTTCTATGGCATCGGCTATTTGTTTGCCGGCTTTTTCCACCGATATACCGGAAGCCTGACCTTTATCCATTTTACCATGAGGCGTACCATCTTTTTCCAAAGCATAGAGCGATATATTGGTTTGTACCCTGCCGGGACACACTATGGTTACCCTTATATTATCATTATAATATTCGGCAGCCACGGTTTCAAAAAATCCGTTCAAGGCATGCTTGGAAGAACAATAGGCACAACGCAAAGGAAAACCAAATTTACCTGCTATACTGGTAGTTACGGCCAACTGACCGCCACCTTGCCGTATCATTTTCGGCAATACACTCTTCACTATTAATACCGGAGCAAAGTAATTGATATCCATTACTTTATTTATTACCTTCATTTCTGTTTCCACAGTGGTACCCCTTTGGCTTATACCAGCATTATTATACATAATGTCTATACGACCATATATATTCCAAGCCTGCTCGGCCAATGCTGTTACCTCCTCTTTTTTTGACAAATCAAAAGGCAATACCGATACATGGGCTGCTCCCAATGATAAAGCTTCTTCTTTTACCTTTTCCAGCAAATCGGCTTCTAAGGCCGTAATAATTAATGTGTAGCCTCTTTTGGCAAATTCCAATGCGGTAGCTTTACCCATACCGGACGATGCACCGGTTATCCATATTACTTTTTTCATTATATAATTGTATTTCTAATTATTATCAGTGTTATTTGTTAATATTTCATCGTCCCAGTCATCCTCGTCATTCAAAAAATCTTTCAAATAATCTAATTGCCGACGGTCACGCTTGGTAGGACGCCCCAGTCCTGCCTCTCGGGTTTCGAATTTCATACGCAACATTTTTACCCTTTCATATTCTTCCGGTGGGGTAATATCTTCATAATAAAGCGGCACATCTTTGGCCGAAATACGGCTTTTGGGACTATTAAGCACCACTACCTCTTTTTTCAGCTGACCGGTTTTTACCGTTATTTTGCAGCCTTCATGTAGCTCACGTGAAGGTTTTACATTCACATCCTCTATTTTTACCTTGCCTGCATTACAGGCATCGGTAGCCATAGTACGGGTTTTGAACAATCGTACCATCCACAACCATTTATCGGCTCTTACTTTTTCCATGCTTTATTTGGTAAAAACATATTGTACTATATTAGCACCCATTTTCAAGGCCTTTATATGCAATTGTTCATCGTCTTGATGCACCGATGTATCTTCCCATCCGTCACCCAAATCACATTCATAAGAATAAAAACACACCAGCCTGCCCTTATATATAAGCCCAAAGCCCTGCGGAGCCTTATTGTCATGCTCGTGTATTTTAGGCAGTCCGTTAGAAAATTCATACGTCTGATGATATATGGCATGACTATGTGGCAATTCCACAAAATCCAATTCCGGAAATACCTTTTTCATTTCCCTTCTCACCGATTTATCTATGCCGTAATTATCATCTATATGCAAAAAACCGCCACTTATTAAATAGTTACGCAGGTTCCTGGCTTCCTGCTCCGAAAACAGCACATTGCCATGCCCTGTCATGTGCACCATAGGATAATTGAATATATCTATACTCCCCACCTCTACCGTAGCCGGTGTAGGATTCAGCTTCATACGCAATTCCTTATTGCAATATTTTACCAGGTTACCCAGTGAAGTAGGATTGGCATACCAATCACCGCCGCCATGATATTTCAATAGGGCTATTTGCTGTCCGCACAAAACAGAACAGGTGCCAATGCTCAATAACAGCATTGTAACATATATGTATAACTTGCTATGCTTCATCTATTTCGGTGTGCTGCATGGCTTCCGGTGTCCACAGGTTAATTTCGCCTATGTTCTTGCTATAAAATTTGTATTCCAGCAATTGTAACGACTCCTTGGCCACCAGTTTTAATTTGCATTTGTATCGCCACATCCATTTCATTTTGTAATTAATGAAATGTTTGGTAAGAAATGCATATAGGAAAGGATGTACTTCTAAGATTAAATTACGCTCCTTTTGCTGCTCTACCATCATTTGCAGGTTATTTTCTATGTCATCTACTATTAATACCGGCGGACGCACCATACCTGTACCATTACAGGAAGGACAGCATTCACGTACATCTATATTTACTTCCGGACGCACCCTTTGACGGGTTATTTGTATTAAACCGAACTTATTAGGAGGTAATATGGTGTGTTTAGCTTTATCGGCACTCATTAAATCCACCATATAGTTGAACAATTCCTTTCTATGTTCGGCTTCATGCATATCTATAAAATCTATAATAATAATACCTCCCATATCACGCAAACGCAATTGACGGGCTATTTCTTTAGCGGCATGCATGTTCACTTCCAAAGCATTGATTTCTTGCGACTTTTCAGAATTCACTCTGTGTCCGCTATTTACATCTATTACATGCAATGCTTCGGTATGTTCTATTACCAAATATATACCGCCTCTTATAGACACACTTTTACCAAAAGCCCCTTTTATTTGCTTATCTATACCATAGTATTCAAATACCGGAATGGGGTTTTTATGTAATTTTACTATGTCCAGCTTATCCGGAGCTATAGTTTGTATATATGATTTTACTTCACTAAAATAGTTTTGCCCTACATATATAGTATCAAAAGTATCATTGAGCATATCTCTTAATACGGTAGATACTTTATCTAATTCACTCAATATCATTTTCGGAAACTTATTTCCGCTGATATTTCTTACCATATCGCTCCATTTATTCAGCAAATTTCTCATATCGGCATGCAATACCTCTATATTTTGATCTTTGGCTACGGTGCGTATAATAATACCCATATTTTTGGGCTTAATGCTCATTACGGCCTTGCGAAGACGATTACGCTCTTCACCGGAGGTTATTTTTTGTGATACCATTACCTTATCGGAAAATGGTACCAATACACAATATCTGCCCGCTAGGGCTATTTCGCCTGACAAACGGGGACCCTTGGTAGATATGGCTTCTTTGGCTATTTGTACTAATACCAAATCATTAACCGAAAATACATCTTTTATTTTTCCCGTTTTTTCTATGTATGGTTCTATTTTTACATCAGCCAATGATGAGGATTTTACATTACCCTGCATACAGTTTTTTACATATTTGCTGAATGTTTTCATATTAACACCCAGGTCCAAATAATGTAAAAAAGCATCTTTTTCGTGTCCTATATCTACAAATGCCGCATTCAAGCCGGGTATTATTCTTTTTACCCTACCCAAATGCACATCTCCTACTCTAAAACTATCGGAAGTTTTCTCTTTGTGCAATTCAACCAATACCTTATTTTCCAATAAAGCTATTTGTATTTCATCACCAATTGAATCTATGTATAATTCTTTACTCAAATCTTCCTCCTACTTTTTTTTCTCATTGTCAAAACAATAAGAAACTTTATGGGTTTAAACAAAAAAAACTAAACCACATACTCACTATTTGGGGAATATGTGATTTAGTTAATAAAAACGTGATATTTCACCAAAGAAGATTACTTCTTCTTATGTCTGTTTTTACGCAAACGTTTTTTACGTTTGTGTGTAGACATTTTATGTCTTTTATGTTTCTTTCCGTTAGGCATATCTTTTCGTATTTATTATTTAACTTTTGCTTTTACTGTATTCGAAAATGATTTAGCCGGTTTGAAAGAAGGTATTTTGTGTGCCGGTATGGTGATAGTGGTATTTTTAGAAATGTTTCTACCGGTCTTTTGTGCTCTTTCTTTAATAATAAAACTACCAAAACCTCTTAAATATACGTTTTCTTTTTTCAATAAAGAACCTTTAACAACAACCATGAATTGTTCTACTACTTGTTGAACTGCTCCTTTATCAATGCTTGTTTTGCTAGCAATTTCTGCTACTAAATCTGCTTTTGTCATATCTCTATTACTTTTTTTTATAATAATTACTTTTTATCTTTGCTTGTACATTCATACTATGAATGATGTGCAAAAGTACAATTATTTTGAATATCAAACACATAAAACGCAAAAAAAATTTTTAAAAAATATATAATTAACTATATATTAATATTTTGCATATTTGCTCGAGACATGTCTTTGCTCATATATGTGTTTATATTCTGCTCTTTTACCTGTTTATTTACTAAAAATTTAGCACCTGCGTACTGCAAATTGGACATTTCGTTTCCATGTAGAAAAACAATGGAAAAAAAGCCTTTTGCAAACTATACATTATATATAAGAAAAAAAAGTTATACCTTTGCAACTTTGAAAATGCATGATATTTCCATAGTGAATGAAAGTGTATTTTTTAAGTTACTAACTTCTAATAATAGAAACTATACATAAATGAGTAAAAATTTGGTCATTGTCGAATCACCGGCAAAAGCAAAAACAATTGAAAAATTCTTAGGCAAGGATTTCACTGTAAAATCAAGCATGGGTCACGTGCGTGACCTTCCTCAAAAGGACTTAGGCATTGACATAGCTCAAGGGTTTATGCCTTTATATGAAATCATGTCTGATAAAAAGAAAATAGTAAGTGAACTTAATGCCGATGTAAAGGCTGCCGATGTTGTATGGTTGGCTACTGATGAGGACCGCGAAGGAGAAGCCATATCATGGCACTTAATGGAAACGCTGAACATTCCTCAGGAGAAAACCAAACGTATTGCTTTTCATGAAATTACCAAACAAGCCATTATAGAAGCCATTAATAATCCCCGATCTTTGAATATTAATTTGGTAAATGCCCAGCAGGCACGTCGTGTATTAGACCGTTTGGTAGGTTTTGAACTTTCTCCTATATTATGGCATAAAATTAAACCTTCTCTTTCGGCAGGCAGAGTACAATCGGTGGCTGTACGCCTTATAGTAGAAAAGGAAAAAGACATACGCAATTTCCAAAGTACCTCCGCCTACCGTATTACAGCATTATTCCTTACCGATGAAAAAAACAAACAAGGCTTTATTGCCGAACTTAACACTCGCTTTGCTACCGAAAAAGAGGCCCTGGAATTTTTGGAATTATGTAAAACTGCATCTTTTACCGTAAGCAATATAGGTAAAAAGCCTGTTAAAAAATCACCGGCCGCTCCTTTTACCACTTCTACCCTACAACAGGAAGCCTCCAGAAAATTAGGATTTTCGGTATCTAAAACCATGCTGGTATCACAGCAGCTGTATGAAGCCGGCTACATTACTTACATGCGTACCGATGCCGTTACCTTGTCTAACGTGGCCTTGGCCGATGCCAAAAAAGAAATAGAACAAACCTATGGCAGCAAATATGCCAAAACAAGAAAATATACCACTAAAAGCAAAGGTGCACAGGAAGCACACGAAGCCATACGCCCCACCAATATGAGCATGCATGCTATTACTGCAGGTGATGCCGCACAAAAGAAACTATATGACCTTATATGGAAGCGTACCATAGCTTCCCAAATGAGCGATGCCCAATTTGAAAAAACCGATATGGACATACAAATATCTAATAGTAAACACCTGTTTTCTGCCTCCGGCGAAGTATTACTCTTTGACGGATTTTTAAAAGTATATCTTGAATCACATGATGACGATGATGAAAATGAAAATATTGGTGTAGTTTTGCCCATAGTTAACATAGGCACTTCTCTATTTGCTTCTAAAATAGAAGCTACCGAAAAATATACCCAACAACCCTATCGCTTCACCGAAGCCAGCCTGGTAAAAAAAATGGAAGAATTGGGAATAGGCCGTCCTTCTACTTACGCTCCCATTATTTCCACTATACAAAAAAGAGGCTACGTTACCAATACCGAAAAAGAAGGATTTGAACGTAAATACCAAATTATTACCCTTCAAAAAGGCAAACTTACCCATACCACCAAAACCGAAAAAATAGGTTACGAAAAAGGTAAACTATCACCTACTGACATAGGCATAATAGTAAATGACTTTTTGGTACAGAACTTTAAATACATAATGGACTATGACTTTACCGCCAAAGTAGAAAAACAATTTGATGACATTGCTTTGGGTAAAATACAATGGGTAAATATGATAAAAACATTCTACTCCCCATTTCATAAAGAAGTGGATTACACCATGGAACACTCTGAAAAAGCCCGTGGCGAACGTTTATTGGGTGTAGACCCCGCCTCCGGCAAAAATGTATATGTAAAACTGGGTAAATTTGGACCGCTTATACAAATAGGTGAATCTAACTCTAATGATGAACTTAAATTTGCCTCACTCCTGCCGGGACAAAGTATAGAGTCTGTTACCTTTGAACAAGCCATGGATTTATTCAAACTGCCTCGCACCATTGGACAAATAGAAGGTGAAGATGTGGTAGCCAATATAGGCAGATTTGGACCGTATATACGATATAAAGGTAAATTTTATCCTATACCCAAAACCGAAAATATGCTCACCATTGATATAAATAAATGTATGGAAATTATAGCCAAAAAAAATGAGCGTGACGCTCAAAAACAATTGGTCTCCATAGGTAAATATGAAAATAGTGATGTGAGCGCGGCTATAGGCAGATTTGGACCATATGTATTGTATAACAAGCATTTTTATTCCTTACCGGCCAATACAGACATTAAAAACGTTAGTCTGGACGAAGCCATAGCTGCCATAGAACAAGTAGAAAATAAAAAGAACATAAAGCTATTTGATAACGACAGCAGCTTAAAAATACTCAACGGACGGTATGGTCCGTATATAGCTAAAAACAATGTGAATTATAAAATTCCCAAAGATACCGACCCCGCTACACTTACGTATGAACAATGCCTGGCCATTATAGAAAACGAAAGCAAAAAAAAGAAAACGGTAAAAAAAGCAAGTAAAGCCAAATAGTTATATTTTATGGACATACAATTATATTTCTCCCCTATAGATAAGGAAAGCCTTTGCTTTTTTTATCCCGAAACCGAAAATCGTATAGGTAATTATATATCCATATATACCGAAAACCATTTTCCTGACCTAACCGATATACAAATAGCTATAATAGGCATAGAAGAAGATCGCAATGCCTTTAACAATGAAGGCTGTGCACAAGCTCCCAATGCCATACGCAAACAATTTTACAGATTGTTTTGCTCCGAACATATGCCCCGTATAGCTGACTTGGGAAATATAAAAACAGGACATACCGTAAATGATACTTACGCTGCTACCGTTGAAATAATATCTTCACTTATTAATAGTAATATATTGGTAATTATATTGGGCGGTAGCCAGGATATTACCTATGCCAACTACATGGCCTACCAAAATACAGGCAGAGTGGTAAACATTACCTCTATAGATGCCAAATTTGATATAGGAAATGAAGAAATGCCTATAAGATCCGACTCGTATGTGAACAAAATAATACTATCTCAACCTAATTGCCTATTCAATTACAGTAATTTGGGTTACCAAAGTTATTTTGTAGACCACAAAGACGTGGAACTAATGGATAAATTGCTATTTGATGCCCACCGCTTAGGCATGGCCAAACAGGACCTGGTAAACAGCGAACCCATTATTCGTAATGCCGACATAGTATCCATAGACATGAGTGCCGTGCGTTTTTCCGATGCCCCGGGCGGAAGAAATACAAGCCCCAACGGATTTTCCGGAGAAGAAATATGCACACTGGCACACTACGCCGGTGCCAATGACAAACTTACATCCATAGGTATATATGAATACAATCCTATAGAAGATACCAAAGAACAAACAGCCATACTTATATCACAAATGATATGGTACTTCATACAAGGATACATGCTTCGTAGCAATGACCTGCCCGACATAGCCAAGGGTAATTTTTATAAATACTATGTATCTCTATTTGACGATGCCTATCAAATAATATTCTACCAAAGTAAAACCAGCCATTTATGGTGGATGGAAATAGCCATGGAAGAAGGAAGTGATAATATGGTTAATCGTAACTATATTATTCCATGCTCTAAAAAAGACTATGATACAGCCTGCCATAATGAAGTTCCCGAACGCTGGTTACAAACATTTAAAAAATTGAAATAATTATGAAAACTGCCATAATTACCGGTGCCGATGGTGACATGGGCCAACAACATGTACTCACTTTAGCTAAAGAAAAATACAATATAGTAATGGCTTGCCATCATCCTGAAAACGGAAATATGATATGCCAACAACTTCGTCAACAATCTCAATGGGAACATATACAGGTATTACCATTGGATTTATCATCGTTTGAATCGGTACAACAATTTTGTAACTCCATTAAACAACAATTTTTACACATAGATATATTACTCAATAATGCCGGTACTTTGCCTTCCAAACCACTCTCTTCTGCTAACGGATATGAAAAAACTATTGCCGTAAATTATTTGGGCCATTTTTTACTCACCGAATTGCTATTTCCGCTCTTTGGCGAAAATACCAAAATAGTAAGCATGGTATCACTTACCTATAAATATGGTGCTATTCATGAGGATTTTTTTCACCTGAATGCACACAAAAAATACAATCGCTTTTTCTACTATTCCAATTCTAAAATGGCTCTTTTCTATGCTACCCTATATTGGGCCGAAAAATGGAAAAATAAAGGTATAATCGTAAATTGCGCTGACCCCGGCATAGTAAGTACCCACATTATTCGCATGGATAATAAGATAATTGACACCTTATGTGACATATTCTTTCGCCCGCTTATACGTACTCCCAAACAAGGAGCCGACACCATGTCATACGTGGCCCTGAATGAAAATAAACATACAGGATGCCTGTTCCGTAACAGAAAAATACAAAAAGCTAAAAAATACGTACTGGAAAATCCTAAACGCCAATGGCTTTTGGAGCAAACCAAAGCTATATTAAAAGAATACCTGTAAAATTACTATATGGCTGTAAAAGAATTTTTTAAGGATTTTTTTCACCTTCTATATCCCTCTTATTGCAGCGGATGCGGCACCCCTTTGGTGCACGAAGAACAATGTCTATGCATGCATTGCCTGCAAAATTTGCCACTCACACATTTTCATCTGCAAAAAAATAATATGGTGGAAATGGCCCTTATGGGACGTATCCCCTATGAAAGAGCTACCGCTTTTTGCTATTTTCAAAAAGGATCTATTATTCAACATGCCATACACCAGTTAAAATATAAAGGAAACAAAGAAGTAGGCATACTTTTAGGCTCACTTATGGGTAAGGAACTTATGGAAAACCCCTGCTTTGCTACAGCAGATGTAATAGTACCTATACCTATACACCCTAAAAAACAAGCCAAACGGGGTTATAACCAAAGTGAACAAATAGGCATAGGCCTACAACAAAGCATGCACATTCCCATGAATACCACTTCACTCATTCGTACCGTAAATACCAAAACCCAAACCAAAAAATCACGCTACTCACGATGGGAAAATGTATCGGATATATTCGGTGTAATACACCCGGAAGACTTGGAAAATAAACATATTCTGCTTGTAGATGATGTAATTACCACCGGAGCCACACTTGAAGCGGCAGCTACCCAACTGCTAAGTATACATCACACCAAAGTAAGCATAGCCTGCTTGGCATGCGCCAATTTTTAACGGTATAAAAAAAAGACAACGCCATAAGGTATTGTCTTTTTATCTTATAAAAAAATTATTTTACTTTTTCACTATTTTGAATAACCTTTCACCACGCTCCTTATCTCCTAAACGAAGCATGTACACTCCTTTTGCCAATGCTTGAAGTGATATACTGTATTGTTCTCCACACCAACTGCCGGCTGTTATAACTTTTCCTTCTACATTATATAACTGATATTGTATTTCTTTATCATTACCATTGGCTTGTATATTCACTTCTTTTTCAGTAGGATTAGGAAATACTATTACCTCTACATCCAATACTTTGGCCTCTTCTGCTATTCCTACTTCCATTATTTCAAATGCCTGCTGTACTCCCTCAGAAAGAGTGTAACCATTAGCATTAGAAACGGATACAAATGGCTGACCTATGGTATAACTTACCGCACCGCTACTATTGGCAACATTCCCGCCTGCAGTGGTAACTGCTTCTTGTGCCTGCATGTATATAACTGATAATGTAAATATTACTAATAAAAATACTTTACTGCTACGCTTCATAATAATAATTATTTATTTATAATAATGTAAAATGCAAAGATAGTAAAATTTATCCAATTATTTATCTTCCTCATTATTCTTTTTTACATTTTGCGGTATATGCTCCATCAAACTTCTGAATTTTTTGGGTGTAACCCCTACCTCTCGCTTAAATGCCGAATGAAATACCTGTCTGCTGCTATAACCGCATTTATCGGACAAATACTCTAAAGTATATATATCATTAACATCATCTCTAAGCATATTTACCGCCTCTTTTATTCTGTAACTTTGCACCAAAGCAGGAAATGACATATTCATGTATTTATTTATCACCTTTGATAATACGGTTTTATTAGTACCTAATAGCATTGACAATGATTTTATGCTAAGCGCTTTATCCAAGTATATTTTTTCCTGCTCAAATAAATTTTTAAGTTCTTCCAGCAACCTTTTTTCATTAGCATCATCGGCCTTTTCACTATGATACATGCTTACATCTATCCATATAAGGTCTTTTTTGTGCTGCATTAGACTTTGTTTTAACAGTTTTTTATGTGCATAACTCTTTTGAGCCAAACACAGACTCAAAATCACAATAGTTATTAACAATACTACTATTATAACGTATTCTTTTACCATTATTTAATAATTTTAATATACATAGGCAAAAGTAGCACTTTTATTTGTAATAATTTCTTGTTTTTGCCGTTTCTTTACAAATTTTTGCCGTTTCTTTACATTTTTAGCGGGCTATACCGGTCTTTTTTTATTCAAAAAATGATACCTTTGTCTTTTTTATCATACGCATTATTTGGCATGTGAATAAAAAATGATAACTTTGTAAGTTGTAATAATGGGATAAAAGTTTATATGGGAATTATTACCGATAAAATAAAAAATGATGTTCGCTTTCAGGAAGCGTTTAAATCATGTATGAATTGTGGCATGTGCACAGCCGTATGCCCTGCTGCCGAATTCTACCTGTATGACCCGCGAAATATATGTAACATAGTTCAGCGCGGCAATGATGAAGAACTGGAAAAATTACTTCGCTCTAATGCCATTTGGTACTGCGGGCAATGTATGTCGTGTAAAACACGCTGTCCTCGCGGTAATGCACCGGGAGTGGTAATAACCATACTGCGTTCCATTAGTCAGGAAATGGGATATTTTACTGATAGCGAAAAAGGAAGACAACAATATGCCATAGAACAAATAGTAGGTAGCAATATACTTAATATAGGATATTGTGTACATCCTGACACGGTAGATCCTGATTTGCACCCCGAGCAGGGGCCGGTGTGGTCATGGTTTGTAAAAAACATAGACGCCCTTAGTGAAAAAATGGGTATTAACTGGAAAAAGGAAGGCGCCGGTGCCTTAAGAAATATTAGTAGGGAAAATTTGGACGAAATGAAGAAAATATTTGACGTAACCGGTGGCACCGAACTGAGAAAACGCATAGAACAATATTCCGAAGAAAAAGCTAAAGAGCTTAATATAAGTACTACACGTGAAGAAAATAAAAAATACAGCGACTATTTGATGAACACCATGACCCAAAACAATAACCAACATTGTAAATAATAATTATGGAACATAAAAAACGTTTTTGGAACGAATATCAAAAGGACATAGCTGACGATCACTATTTTTTTGCCCGCAGTTGCATACGTCAAAGTTTTAACCCCGGTGCCGAAGCCATGTTTTTAACCATGCTGAAAAACGACTTACATAAAGATATTATAGATGATGCTAATCAACATACCTGCACCGGTATAGGCTACCATTCCGACGTGGTTCCCTTTTACACTACCGCTACCATTATGGCTCGCCTGTTCTCACTCATGACCGAATTAGGCTATAAAAATTACGTTCCGTCATGTGTTACCTCCTTTGGCTTATACGTGGAAGTGCTGGAAACATGGAAAAACGAACCCGAAACTTTGGAAAAAACAAGGGAATACCTGTACCAAGCCTGCAAACGGGAATTTGAAGTACCTGAAAATATAGCTCACGCATCAGATATTATATATAAATTTCGTAATGAGCTAAAAGCTAAAATGAAATATCAGCTTATTAACAAAAAAACAGGAAAACCCCTTAGAGGTGTAGAACATGTGGGCTGCCACTATGCTAAAGTATTTCCTTCCTTTGGTGAAGGTGGTGCCGAATTTCCTTATGTATTGGCAGGCCTTATAGAAGCATGGGGAGGCGAAGTAATAGACTACCCTGAACGCCGCCACTGCTGCGGATTCGGCTTTAGAAACTATCTGGTTCAATCTAACCGCGGCTATTCTATTAATAATACCCATAAAAAACTGGAATCTATGGAACCTTATCATCCTGATTTTATACTTACCAATTGCCCGGGATGTAACATGTTTATAGACCGTTGGCAATACACCATAGCCGAAATGGAACACAAAACATATGATACGGAAGGTAAAGGTATACCTGTGCTTTCACATGAAGAACTGGCTGCCCTGCTCATGGGCTACGACCCATGGAAAATAGGCTTACAACTGCATCAGGTACAATGTGAATCTTTAATGGACAAAATAGGAATAGAATATAATCCGGCTGAAAAATATGCCGATAGCAAAGGTAATTTGCTTACACCTCCCGAAAAACCTGATTTTTTAAAAATTTAACTTTTAAGCAAAGAATATGAACAATATAGACGTTATCATAATAGGCGGCGGTCCTGCCGGTATTCAAGCTGCCATCCGCTTGGGACAATTCACCTGTAAAACCCTCATTATAGAAAAAGAAAACACCATAGGCGGTAAACTTACCCAATGGGATAAGCTGTTTCCTGATTTTTATTCGGCAGAAGAACTTTTACAACATTTAAGTGCCCGGCTGAATGAAAATGTAAGTATTATTACCTCCCAAGCCGTTACTGATATTAATCATACTGATAACATATGGACAGTTACCACTGCCAATAACTCCTCTTATACAGCTAAAGCTGTATTGCTGGCCAGTGGCTATGACTTTTTTGACGCTAAACGAAAAGAAGAATTTGGTTATGGCATATACCCTAATGTAATTACCTCTGTAGAACTGGAAGCCATGATAAAAAATGGCAACATACATACTCTGGATGGTCGTACACCACAAAGAATAGCTTATTTACAATGTGTGGGATCACGTGACGAAAAAGTAGGCAACCACTACTGCTCTATTAACTGCTGTATATGTGCCGTAAAACAAAGCATAGAAGTACGGGAACTCCTACCTGAAGTAGAACAATACTGCTTTTATATGGATTTACGTATGGCAGGCCAACATTATGAAGAACTCTATAGAAAAGCACAAGAAAAATACAATGTACAATTTATACGCGGGCGCGTATCGGAAGCTGCTGCCACTATAGACCATCGTATACAAATAAAAGCAGAAAATACCCTGCTTTCTACTCCATTAAAACTTACGGTGGATCTGTTTGTACTTATGATAGGTATGGAAGCCGGCCACACTACACGCTACATAAGCCAAAAATTCAACATTAATAATAACTACGGATTTTTGCAAAGCAAACAACGTTATTACAATGATAATGAAACCGAATTGGAAGGCCTGTTTTTAGCAGGTACCTGCAAACGTCCCATGACTATTCCCAAGTCACTCAAAGATGGTGATGCAGCCGCCAATGCCGTGTTTACTTATATTCAAAACATAAAATAATGAAAGATTTTGGATTTAACTTATATAAAGGTCGTACTCTTGATTATGACAACTGCGATTTTTCACTAAAGAAAAATTTAGAACAACAGGTTCCGTCATATAAACGCTGTATAGGTTGTGGCGCCTGCGCCTCATCATGCTCTGCCGCCAAATTCACTAACTTCAGCATAGTAAAATGTAATATGCTTTTTCGCAATGCCAAATATGATGACTTAAAACAGGAACTTGACAAATGTATGCTATGCGGAAAATGCACTATAATATGCCCCAGAGGTGTAAATATACGCCGTATGATATTAGAAATGAGAAATTTAATAGAAAAACACACACATAATAATGAATAATTATCATCCGTTTGTTCTTCCTTTTTTTATAGGAACTATTATACTATTTGCTATTCTTATAGGTCTTTTTGCAAAATGGCTTATACAAATGGACAAACACCAACAAAAAACTGCTCTTAAAAATATTATCAGTTTTAAAACCATTAAAGCTATATGGGAAGCTATAAGAGAATGCTTATTCCATAGAAATATATTCCGTACTAATCCCGTATTAGGCTATATGCACCTTAGCTTTGCCTTTGGCTGGTTTTTACTAATAGTAATAGGTAAAATAGAAACCACCTTCTATAGCCGTACATTTTTTGATGAATTTTGGCTGGCCATATTCTTCCGCTACTTTGAAGATACTTCCATAAGTTTTACTGCCAGCCACTTACTTACTACCATAATGGATGCCTGCCTGCTTTTTGTATTATCAGGTGTGTGTATGGCTATAATTAAGCGTTTTTATTCCAAAATGTATGGTATGAAAAAAACTACCAAACACACCACTATTGATCGCATAGCCCTGGCTTCATTATGGTGTATATTTCCTTTTAGATTGCTGGCCGAAAGTATTACTGCAGGCATAAAACATAACGGAGGCTTTCTTACTCAAACATTGGGCAATGCCCTTAGTTTTTTACCATTAGAACAAATACAACTGCCCATGTGGTGGCTTTACTCTATAGCCTTATGTACTTTTTTCATATTCATGCCTTTTACCCGTTATATGCATATATTTACCGAAGTACTTTTAATATTTTTGCGTAAATGGGGCGTTACCGAAAATAATTACAAAACAGGTTATACTTCCATAGAAATGAATGCCTGCTCCCGCTGTGGAATTTGCTTGGACGTGTGTCCGCTTAATACCGAAGCAGGTATTAATAATGTACAATCGGTATATTTTATCAAAAATGCCCGCTATGGTACACTCACAAGCGATGTAGCCGATAACTGCCTTATGTGTGGTAGATGTTCTCAAGCTTGCCCTGTAGGACTGGAATCTACTAAAATAAGACAAATTATGCGTAAAAAAGAGCAATTTAATAACCATGATTATTATCAATATATACCTGAAAATATAGCTGCTCATAATGAAGAAGTAATATATTTTGCCGGATGTATGTCACATATTACTACTTCCATTCCCATAGCTATGCAACATATATTTAAGGCAGCCAATGTAAAATACTGGTACATGGATGAACATGAAACCATGTGTTGCGGTCGTCCTCTTATGCAACAAGGACTTGATAAACAGGCTGAAATATTAAGAAATAAAAATACCAAAGCTATTTTAGATTCAGGTATTGCTACTTTGGTTACTTCATGTCCTATTTGCTATAAATCATTTAAAGAAGAATATAACTTACCTATAAAGGTAATGCACCATACTCAATATATAGAACATCTTATAAAACAAGGAAAACTGAAAGTAAAAAAATCAGATATAAAGGTTACTTATCATGACCCCTGTGAATTGGGAAGAGGATGTAATATATATGACGAACCACGTAATATATTGAATTCCGTATCACAATTAATGAGTGTGAAAATGGAAAAAGAAAACAGCTTGTGCTGCGGTTATAACCTGGCCAATACCAAACTGGAACTAAGTGAGCAAATGAAAATAAGAAACAATACTCTTAATAACCTTACACAACCTCATCCTGATACTGTAGTTACAGCCTGCCCTATGTGTAAAAGAGCACTGCAACACGGTACTTTAACTAATGTAAAAGATATAGCTGAAATAGTTACCGAACATATTTTATAATACAAAATCATATAAATGAACCATTGTTAATAAATAAAAATAATAAAAATAATAAAACACTAAATTTCAATAACTTAAAAAAAATATTTAAAAGGCTTATTTATAGATATATATATAAAAAAAAGGTTGCAAGTATTTTACTGTAAATATATTATAAATTATCAACATAGTAATGTTTATATCCGTTTTATAACATTTTAAAACATGTTCAAAACTTAGTTTTGAACATGTTTTAATTTTTTATAAGCAAAATAATAAACAATTTTAAACTGTATAAATATCTATAACACTTATTAAAAAAAACTTTTCAACTGTTTTAACATTGTTATATACTATCACACTCTTTAAAAAAAATGAAATAAACCTATAATAATAACGAACATAAAATCATAAAAAATATGCTACCTTTGCAACACTAAAAAAAATACAAAAAAATATGAATTACAAAGAGCAGATATTAAAACTGAAAAAAGAACAAAATGCTGTAATATTGGCACATTATTACACTACCGGTGAAGTGCAGGATATAGCTGATTGTTTAGGTGATAGCCTTGCTTTGGCTCAATATGCACAGCAGACGCATGCTAATAAAATTATATTTGCCGGAGTTTATTTTATGGCCGAAACGGCCAAAATATTGAATCCTACTAAGCAGGTTTTAATACCGGATGTAAAAGCATCATGCTCATTGGCCGATAGTTGTAAAGTAGAAGATTTTAAATTATTTAAAAGTCTTTATCCTGACTATAAGGTTATTACATATGTAAATTGTAGTGCAGAAATTAAAACTTTATCTGATGTGGTGTGTACATCAGGTAATGCAGTAAAAATAGTGGAAAGCTTTCCTAAAAACGAAAAACTGATATTTGCTCCTGATAGAAATTTAGGTAATTATATAAATAAACTTACCGGCAGAAACATGCTTTTGTGGGACGGAGCCTGTCATGTTCATGATGCCATAATGGCTATAGATGTTATAAGATTAAAAGCGCAATACCCTAATGCTAAATTTATAGCTCATCCCGAATGTAAGTACACTATTCTTCAATATGCCGATTTTATAGGTTCTACTACCCAGCTTTTATCATATATACAGCATAATGAAGCTGATACATTTATAGTAGGAACCGAAACAGGAATACTACATAAAATGAAAGAAACATGTCCAAATAAACATTTTATAATCTTATCAGCATGTAACAAATGCGGTAATGATTGTAATTACATGAAACTTAATTCATTGGAAAATATTTATAAGTGTTTGATTTCTTCGGAAAATGAGGTAAATTTAAGTGATGAAATAATAAAAAAAGCCAAAACTTCCATATTAAGAATGTTTGATCTTTCGTAATGTAGTCAAATATGTTAATTTAGTAAAGCACAAGTAAAAGTAATAAATTATTATATATAAAATATTTTATTTTTTTTTACTTGAAAAAAATAAAAATATATAAATTTGTAAAGTAATATGTTTGCTATATATGTAAAAAATTATAAGCATAGCAGTATTTTATTTGTTTCTGCCTTACATAGGCAGAAACAAAATTTTTTGTGATGTAAATATAAATATTTATGTTAATGTTTATTTACCCCAATTTTCCCTGTCAAGGCTTCTAAAATTAATAGCTTCACTCAAATGTTTGACATATATATTTTCACTATTATCTAAATCGGCAATAGTACGGCTTACTTTAAGTATTCTGTCATAAGCTCTTGCAGAAAGACCTAATGTTTTCATAGCTGTTTTAAGTCTGTTAGTACTTTCTTCATCTAATTGGCAAAATTTATTTACCAGTTTGGTATTCATTTGAGCATTACAATATATGCCTTCCACTTCTTTAAATCTTTCTATTTGAATTTTACGGGCTTGCATTACTCTTTCTCTTATAACGGCACTTTTTTCTCCTTTTCTTTTTTCGGAAAGTTGATTAAAGTTTACAGGTATTACTTCTACATGTAAATCTATTCTGTCCATAAGAGGACCTGATATTTTATTCAAATATCGTTGTACTGTACCGCTTTGACAGGTACAATCTATAGTAGGATGATTGTAATATCCGCAGGGACAGGGGTTCATGGCAGCTATAAACATAAATGAAGTAGGGTATTCTACGCTCATTTTAGAGCGGGAAATAGTTACCACCCTGTCTTCTAAAGGCTGTCGCATTACTTCCAGCACCGAACGTTTAAATTCGGGCAATTCATCCAAAAACAGTACGCCGTTATGTGCCAATGAAATTTCACCCGGCTGAGGATTACTTCCACCACCTACTAAGGCTACATCAGATATGGTATGATGAGGTGCTCTAAATGGCCTTACCGTAATAAGTGAAGTATTTTTAGATATTTTTCCGGCTACGGAGTGTATTTTGGTAGTTTCTAACGATTCATGTAAGGTAAGAGGGGGTAATATAGATGGTATTCGCTTTGCCAACATGGTTTTGCCGCTTCCCGGAGGACCTATAAGTATGGCATTGTGGCCGCCTGCAGCAGCTATTTCCAAGGCTCTCTTAGTGTTTTCCTGCCCTTTTACGTCTTCAAAATCATATTCATATTCATTCACGGAGTTATAGAATTCTTCTCTGGTATTTACCACGGTTTCGGTAAGAGGCTTGTTGTCATTAAAAAAATCTATTACTTCTTTTATATTATCTACTCCATACACTTTCAAATCATTCA
This sequence comes from Bacteroidales bacterium, assembly GCA_045598105.1. Taxonomy (GTDB): domain Bacteria; phylum Bacteroidota; class Bacteroidia; order Bacteroidales; family WCHB1-69; genus UBA1205. The sequence continues at coordinate 19,949 of JAZLLK010000087.1, forward strand.
CTATAGCGGCTTCTTTGGCGTTTTCTTTAGGTAATATAATGCCTTTAAATCCTTTAGCCCGTGATTCTATGGCTATGGGGAGTGCACCTTTTATGGGTTTAAGACATCCGTCAAGTGACAATTCACCCATAATTATGTATTCACTCAGGTGAGGAGCTTTTATTTGTTCCGATGCTACCAGTATACCTATAGCAATAGTTAAATCATAAGCCGATCCTTCTTTACGAATATCGGCAGGTGCCATGTTAACAATTATTTTTTTACCGGGAATGCGGTACCCGAAATATTTAAGTGCCGAATCAATACGTTGTTCACTTTCTTTTACGGCGCTATCAGGTAAACCCACTAAGTAGAAATTAACTCCGGCATCTACGTTTACTTCCACTGTGATAGTGGTAGCATTAATGCCGTAAATACAGCTTCCATAAGTCTTTGCAATCATTTTTTAATAAGTTTGATAAATTAATAGTGCAAAGGTACAATCTTTTTTTGTTACATAGATAATATTACGGAAAATAATTTTAGGCTAATATGAGTAATATATCAAATAAAATGATTACCTTTGTAAATTATTATATATACATTAGGCAAAATAGGTAAAATATGTTTTTTTCAAAAGTTATATTAAAGTCAACTTCAGGTCAAATAACTGAGTTAGAAAAGTTTATTGATAGCATTATGCATAACTATAGTATAGAGGAGCAGTATAGAGGAGTTATAACGGTTCCATTAGTAGAGAGTGTAAAAAATGCCATAAGTCATGGTAATGGCAATGATGCTTCTAAGCGGGTAACAGTAGCTATGCAGGTGCATAATTCCAAATTGAAGTTTTCAGTGGAAGATGAAGGTAAAGGTTTTGATTATGAATTGGAAATGCATAAAAATATAGCTGAAAAAACGGGAAGAGGATTAAATAAAGTAGAGTTATTGGCTCAAAATGTAAGTTTTGAAAAAAACGGAGCTTGTATAACGTATAGTGTGGATGTACCTTTTAAGGTAATGATGCCGCAACGCACATTGAGCAAAGCACACTCTAATATATCAGTAGAACAATATATATAGTATAATGAAGTCCATATATTTTTATAATGAAGATACAGTTTTTGAATTAAAAAACAAAACCAAAATAAGAAGTTTACTTCAAATTATGGCTCAGGAAGAAAAAAAGAATATAGGTCAACTGACCTATATTTTTTGTTCTGATGAGTATTTGTTACACATGAATCAGCAGTATTTACAGCATGATTACTTAACCGATGTAATCACATTTGATTACACGGTAAAAAATGAAATATCCGGAGATGTTTTTATATCCGTTGATAGAGTAAAAGATAATGCTAAAATATATCATCAAAAGTTTTTTGACGAAACATTAAGGGTAATATGTCACGGAACTTTGCATTTGTGTGGATACAAGGATAAATCCGAAAAAGACGAAAAACTGATGCGAAAGAAAGAAAATTATTACCTTGAAAAGTATTTAAGTATTTAAATATCAGTATTTAATATTAATGTTTCACGTGGAACATATACAAAAAATGAATAATACGTACGACGTAATAGTAGTGGGTGCGGGTCATGCCGGTTGTGAAGCTGCCGCTGCCGCTGCCAAGTTAAAATGTAAAACATTGTTAATAACAATGAATTTGAATACTATTGCACAAATGTCATGTAATCCGGCCATAGGCGGAGTGGCCAAGGGGCAAATAGTACGTGAAATAGATGCGTTAGGAGGTATCACGGCTAAAATTACCGATATGTCCACCATACAATTCAGAATGCTTAATTTATCAAAAGGTCCGGCAATGTGGAGCCCCAGAGCTCAATGTGATAAAACCCGTTTTTCATTGAATTGGGCACAGGTGCTGAGCACTATTCCAAATTTGTACATGCGGGAAGATACCGTAGTGGATTTAAATTTGGAAAACGGAGCGTATAAAACCATAGTTACCAAGTTAGGAGCAATATTTTATACCAAGGCCATAATACTTACTAATGGTACTTTTCTTAATGGTAAAATACATGTAGGAGAAGTTAATTTTTCAGGAGGTCGCATAGGTGAAAAATCCAGTAAAGGCATAACCGAAAAATTAAAGGAATACGGATTTGAATCCTATCGTCTCAAAACAGGTACTCCGGTTAGAATAGATAAGCGAACCATAGATTTTTCAAAAATGGAGTGTCAGGCGGGCGATGAAAATATAGTAGGTTTTTCATTTTATAGAACTAAAAAAATAAAAAATAAACTGCCATGTTGGATATGTTATACTTCCACACAGGTACATGACATATTACGCAAGGGGTTTAAATATTCACCCATGTTTCAGGGAAGAATATCAGGAGTGGGCCCCAGATATTGTCCATCAATAGAAGATAAAATAGAACGTTTTTCCGATAAGGACCGCCATCAGTTATTTTTGGAACCCGAAACCGAGGATGGTATATCATATTATTTAAACGGCTTTTCTTCTTCACTGCCCGAAGATGTACAAATAGAGGCTTTGCATAAAATAGCAGGCTTAGAAAACGCGCATGTACTCAAGCCCGGCTATGCCATAGAGTATGATTATTTTGACCCTACACAGTTAAAAGCCACATTAGAAACCAAAATAGCGGAGAATTTGTATTTTGCCGGGCAAATTAACGGAACTACCGGATATGAAGAAGCAGCCTCGCAGGGATTAATAGCCGGAATAAATGCAGCTTTAAAAATACAAAATAAAACTCCGTTGGTATTATCACGTGACCAGTCGTATATAGGTGTACTCATAGATGATTTGGTTACTAAAGGGGTAGACGAACCTTATAGAATGTTTACCTCCAGAGCAGAATATCGTATATTGCTAAGACAGGATAATGCAGATATGCGATTAATGCCTGTAGCCCATAGTATAGGTATGATAAACGATGCCGTATATAAAAAATATTTGCTTAAAAAACAACAAATAGAGCAGGTTGTAAAACTCATTCGGGAATGGAGTGTAGAACCGAGTGAAATAAATGCATTATTAAATGAAAATGGTTTATCACCACTTACCCAAAAAATAAAAATGAGTCAATTATTGTTGCGTCCTCAAATATGTTTGCAACAAATAATAACAACCATTCCTTCCTTTAAACAATATATAGAAAGAAAAAAATGGAAACCTTCTGTGCTGGAGCAGGCAGAAATAATCATTAAATATGAAAGCTATATACAAAAGGAAAACGAAATGGTGAAAAAAATGCACGAGTTGGAAAAAATAAAAATTCCTGAAAATATCAATTACATGTCATTGCAATCACTTTCTACTGAGGCCCGACAAAAACTAACCAGAATAAAACCGGACACTATAGGTCAGGCATCACGTATTCCCGGAGTATCGCCTTCCGATATTTCAGTGCTATTAATATTATTAAGAAGATAGTTTCACGTGAAACATTAGTGTAAAATATTAATAATCAAGTAGTAAGTGTAATATCAAATAGCGTAAAAGATGGCAGATTTAAAAAAAACACGTTAGGAGGCACTTTTAAAAAAAAGTGGAAGAATATATCAACTTTAAGAAAAAAATGGCTTAAATCGAATTTTTTAAGAAAACAATTAAAAAACAAATAGTTAAAGAATTTGAAAGGCAACATGAGTAACACAGATACTAATCAAATAGAAATAATGGCACCGGTAGGCTCGTATGAGTCATTAATGGCGGCCATACAGGCCCAAGCCGATGCGGTATATTTTGGAATAGGAAATTTGAATATGCGGTCGCGTTCGTCCATCAATTTTTCTATTGACGATATGCAGCAAATAGTGAAGATATGTAAGGAGTACCATGTAAAAACATATCTTACCGTAAATACCATTATATATAATGATGAAATAGAGCAAATGAAGTATTTGGTGCAAATGGCCAAAAAAAATGATATTACAGCTATTATAGCATCAGATTTATCGGTAATACAATACGCCCGTGAAATAGGGGTAGAAGTGCACATATCTACACAATGTAATATTACCAATATAGAAGCCGTAAAGTTTTTTGCCCGTTATGCAGATGTAATAGTAACAGCCAGAGAACTTAATTTAACGCAGGTAGCGGCCATTATAAAGCAAATAAAAGAAAACAATATATGCGGACCTTCAGGTCAATTGGTAAGAATAGAGGTGTTTGCACATGGGGCATTGTGCATGGCTGTATCGGGTAAGTGCTATTTAAGTTTGCATAATTTTAATTATTCGGCCAATAGAGGAGCCTGTTTGCAACCTTGTAGAAGAGCTTACACGGTACATGATGCTGAAAATGAAGTGGAAGCACTAATAGACGAAAAATACATAATGTCTCCTAAGGATTTGTGTACCATAGGTTTTTTGGATAAAATAGTGCAGGCCGGTGTAATGGTGCTAAAAATAGAAGGAAGGGGCCGTTCCCCGGAATATGTAAAAACAGTAACCCAATGTTATAAGGAAGCATCACAAGCTGTGTTGGATGGTACTTATAATGAACAAAAAGTAAAAGGATGGATACAAAAGCTTGAAAGTGTATATAATAGAGGTTTTTGGGATGGGTATTATTTAGGCCGCCGATTAGGCGAATGGACCCAACGTTATGGTTCACAGGCCAAAAAAGTAAAGGTGTATGTAGGCAAAATAACCAATTATTTTGCCAAAATAGGTGTGGCTGAAATAAAGATGGAATCGGAAAACTTGCATATAGGAGATAGTATTTTAATTATAGGCCCTACTACAGGTGTATGCGAAACTACATTAGATGAAATAAGGGTGGATTTAAAAAATGTGGAACAGGCCGAAAAAGGTTGTGACTGTTCTATACCGGTAAATGCGGTTTTACGTAGAAATGATAAAGTGTATAAGTTGGTAAGTGCTTGCGATAGTGATATATACGAGTAACAATATTTTTTCTTAAAAAATTTTCATAAAAAGGCTGTTCGTATTTAAAAAAAGTTTACCTTTGTAGCAATTAATAACTTTAAAAAACAATATAATTATGGCAGGAATTAATAAAGTAATTTTAGTAGGAAACTTAGGCAGAGATCCTGAAGTTAAAACATTGGAAACAGGCGCAAAGTACGCCAGATTTTCGTTAGCAACCACCGAAAGTTATAAAGACAAAAGCGGTGAAAGAAAAGATCGTACCGAATGGCATAATATTATATGCTGGAGGGGTTTGGCTGAAATAGCCGAAAAGTACCTTACCAAGGGGAATTCTATTTATTTGGAAGGTAAAATAAGAACCACTTCATGGGAAGATAACGGTCAAAAAAGAACCAGCGTTGAAATAGTAGCAGATACTTTTACCATGCTAGGGTCTAAAAACAATGGTGCATCTGCCTCAGAGTCAAACGGACTTAAGGCACCGGTGGTAGAGCCGGCACCTATTAACGCCGAGCCGGATTCCGGTGATGATTTACCATTTTAATGACAGTTCAATTAAGCACACAAGTATTTGATTTTCTTCAAAATATAGAAGAAAACAATAATCGTGAATGGTTCTTGGAACACAAAAACGACTATAACAAAGCGTTCACTAATGTAGAACGCTTTGTTTCTGTTTTAATACAAGAATTATCACAATATGATGTTACCATAGCCGATCAGGAAGCCAAAAAATGCATATACAGAATATATCGTGATTTAAGGTTTAGTCCGGATAAGCGTCCGTATAAAACATATTTTGGTGCCTATATAGCCATGGGCGGAAAAAGCCTTAATAATGCCGGTTATTATGTGCATATACAGCACAATATGTCAATAATAGCTGCCGGATTATGGTGCCCGGAGCCGGCATTACTTAAAAAAATAAGAGAAGAATTATATTATGGTCCGGAAGAAATGCACCAAATATTACATGAAAAAAATTTTGTGGAACATTGGGGTGGCATAAGTGATGAGGATAGCTTGAAAAAGGTTCCCTTGATGTATCCTAAAGATTTTGAATATGCGTACCTGTTAAAATACAAAAGTTTTTGTGCGGTAAAACCTTATACTGATGTACAGGTATGTGCAAAAGATTATATGGCGAATTGTATAAATGATTTTTTGTCTGCAGTGCCTTTAATTAATTATATGAATTATTTAAAGCATTTATAATCAATATTATATAGTAATATAGTGAAGGAGTTTTTCGTATAGCTCATCATAGAAGTGTATCACTTTTTTTATGTCTTCTACCGAGGAATAAGGTCCGTTTTGTTCTCTATATATTACCAGTGATTTGGCTACAAAATAATCTATATAAGGGTGTTTACTCATGGATTTAATATCCGCAGTGTTAATATTTATTTTCACTATAAGTGATGTATCTATATAAAAGTATGGCTTAATTTGTTCATATTGAGTACTATCCATGCCATATATTTCCCGTAATTGGTTCACTTGATAGTATCCGCCCAGTTTGTTACGATAGCGAATTATTTTAGAGGCAGTTTTAGGTCCCACTTTAGGAACCCTTAGTAGTCCCAAACTGTCTTCAGCGTTCAAGTTAATTTGAAATTTATACATTTTGGCAGTAAGTGGAGTATTATGGCCGGTGGCGTGTTGTGTATGGGTAGCAGTAGTGTAAGCAAATTGTATATAAGGTTTTAGCTGTTGGTATTCGTAGTTGTTAATACAATATATCTTTTTCAAATCCTCAGCAGTACGTATTTTACCGCCTTTAGACATATATTTATTTATTTGAGTCGCTTTTTTGCGATTAAAACCCATGTTTATCCAATCATTAATGGTCATGGTATCAGCACAAAAAGTGTGCGGATGCATGTAGTGAGGCATGTTATGGGTGTATTTTTGTCTGCGTGTTAGGGCAATAGAATCCTGTATGTGTTTTTGATAAGCAAAAAAATCGGCTATTTCGGTATTATCGTTTTGTTGCAACTTATAGGACTTATGTAAAGATATATAACTTACTATGCATGTAGCTGTAATTACAAGGCAAATGATAATTACAAGGACTATTATACCACGGGTTTCGGCCATGGTAAAGTCAAGAACATCCTTTATTTTAGCCGTAAAACGCCCGGATGATTTAGCCATATATGTGTAAATTTTGATTCAAATGTATAAGTTTAACGCCAAACCATGTAAAAAGTAAGGTCATATAAGCTATAATGTGTAGTATATAAAAAAGAGTAGGCTTATGCAAAGAGCATTTACACATGGTATATATAAGTAAAGAAATAAGGGCAAAGCATTCTTTACTATCCCAATTCCAATAATATCCCCATATATTTTTTGCCCATATACAGCCTATAAGCAATCCGCAAAACAAGCAAAAATACCCTATATTGAAGCAGAATATAAAAGGTTTACTTACATTGGTGTTATGTATAATATTATGTATAGCCCACACACAGCATATACTTAAGCAAGCATATGCTATAATATAAACAAGTACATGCGGTACAAACCAAAAACTGCTCAAAGCCGGAGTGAGCGTGTATGGGGATATATGAACAAACAATAAATTATTGATAATAAATATTATACTAATAATTCCACCCATATAATATATTTTGTCCCATTTTGTATGTTTCCATATAAACAGGGTAAAGAGCACTATAAGCAATATAAACCATGTAACGGTGTGCCACATAATGGCAAAAGGAGGAGTATGGTATAAACAAATATAGGTTATAAGTAGGGTTAAGGAGCCTATACCGGAGCATAATAATAAGTAGAACGCCCATTTATGATGGCCTTTTTGTAGTAATAAGCATCCTAAAATAAGGAAAAGTAATTGTGTAGAAAGTATTAAAGTTGATAGTAAAATCATAAGTAGTATATTTTAGTAAAAAGCAAAAAGACTCTTTCCCTAAAGAAAGAGTCTTTTTTAGGTTTTATTTTTTAAGGAATGTAAATCCGTCAAAATTCTTAAGAGCAATAGCGGTACCTCTGGCTACAGCTTTAAGAGGATCTTCGGCTACGTGAACGGGCAGTTTGGTTTTAAGATTAATACGTTTGTCTAATCCTCTCAGCAAAGCGCCACCGCCGGCCAAATAAATACCGGTATTGAATATATCAGCTGATAATTCAGGCGGAGTACGTTCCAAGGCATTGAGTACGGCTAATTCTATTTGTGAAATAGATGGATCCAATGCTGTGGCTATTTCCTGATGGGATATCATCACGGCTTTAGGAATACCGGTAATAATATCGCTACCGCGTACTTCATACAATGGAGGTATGTCATCTATATCTGCCAAAGCGGCACCTACATTTATTTTTATCAATTCAGCGGTACGCAAACCTATAGCCAAATTATGTTCTTTACGCATAAAGTCTATAATGTTATTGTTGAATTCATCTCCGGCTACTTTAATAGATTTATTACTAATAATACCACCTAAAGCTATTACGGCTATTTCGCTGGTACCACCACCTATATCTACTACCATATTACCGGTGGCTTCCAACACATTAAGGCCTATACCTATGGCGGCTGCCATAGGTTCGTGTATCAGTCGTATTTCTTTGGCTCCGGCCTGTTCGGATGAATCTCTTACAGCTCTTTCTTCTACTTCAGTAATACCTGAGGGGATACATACCACCATTTTGAGTGAAGGAGGAAATAATGATTTTTGTTTTTGATTCATCATGTTCAAAAATTCAATAATCATTAATTCAGCTGCCTGAAAATCGGCAATAACACCATCACGCAGCGGACGAATTACCTTAATGTCATCAGGTGTTTTACCTTCCATGAGCATGGCTTTTTCGCCTACGGCTTCCAGTTTGCCTGTATTACGATTAATGGCTACTATAGACGGCTGGTCCACTATTATTTTATCATTGTGAATGATAAGGGTATTGGCAGTACCAAGGTCTATGGCTATTTCTTTTGTGAGGAATGAAAAAAATCCCATATTGTTACTTTATTTTAATATTAGCGAATAGTTTACGATGTTAAGTGTGAAAAGGTTACATTATTAGTGCTTAAAATGACGTTTTCCTGTAAATACCATAGCAATACGGTATGCATTGCAGGCAGCTATTACCTCTTCATCTCTAATGCTTCCTCCGGGTTGAACTATATATTTAATACCATATTCATTGCAAGCTTCTACACTGTCTTTAAACGGGAAAAAGGCATCGGATATAAGAACCGATTCTTCTATTTTGCAATTTTCTTTTAAGTGAAAACGCGGAATGGTAAGCCGTTGTAAACTGTCAATACGATTAGGCTGACCCATACCGGCGCCGGTGAGCCAATAATGTCCTTCAGGAGTTTGTGATACCAGGGCCATAGCATTACTCTTAAGGTATTTGCAGGCTTGGGTACCAAATTTGGCCAAGTCAATTTGCTTATGGTCAAAAGTACATTCGGTTACCTGAGTGTAATCGGTATCTATACCTTCATCTTCATCTTGTACTAATATACCACCATTTACGGAGCGATATAATTTTTCTCCTGTAATTTGCGGTTTAACAGGAGTAACCAGTACTCTTAAATTCTTTTTACCGGCCAATATAGCTTTGGCTTCTTCGGTATAGGAAGGAGCTATAATGATTTCTATGAATTTTTTGGCAAACCAGGATGCTATTTCAGCAGTAATTTCACAAGTGAAACATACTATACCGCCATATGCACTAACGGGGTCACCTGCCCATGCCAGTTCTAAAGCTTTCATAGGGGTATCGGCCACGGCCAATCCGCAAGGATTCAAATGCTTAACTACTGATACGGCTACTTTATTGTTTATATTGGTAACAGCATGATAGGCGTCACTGGCGGCTTTCCATGCGGCATCAGCGTCCAGCATGTTATTATATGAAATTTCTTTACCTTGTAGACAGGGAGAATTGGCCAAAGTGTGCTCTAAGCGGGTATTAGCAAAAGGATAAAAAACAGCCTTTTGATGAGGATTCTCTCCGTAGCGGAGCTCTTTACCATTGGTGAGACTTATTTTTTCACTTTGGGTATTACCTTGGTTAAAATAATTGAATATGGCCGAATCATAATGTGATGATGTATCAAATGCCATGCGGGCAAATTCTCTACGCTGTTCCAATGATGTTTCATTACCTTGAGTAGAAAGAAGTTCTATAAGATCATCGTACTGATTGCGTGAGCTTACGATAAGTACGTCAGCATAATTTTTAGCAGCTGCACGTATTAAAGATATGCCGCCTATGTCTATTTTTTCTATAATAGCCTGATTATCGGTAGTTTGCTTTACAGTATCTTCAAACGGATATAAATCTACTACTACCAAGTCAATGGGAGGAATATTATATTTTTGTGCCTGTTGTAAGTCCCCTTCTTCATTACGACGATATAATATGCCACCCATTACAGATGGATGTAATGTTTTAACCCTTCCGCCAAATATGGAAGGATATCCGGTTAATTCTTCTATGGCAGTAACTTCAAAACCTTGATTTTTAAGGTATTCGTATGTTCCACCAGTAGAAAAAATGTTTATACCATTATTACGAAGTAATTGGGCAATGGTATCTACTTTTTCTTTATTGAAAACGGTTATTAATGCGTTTTGTATCTTTTTCATATTATGATATATATAATTATCAAAATGTTACGTTATTTTTTTATACTATGTGAACTATTGGCAAAAATACACAAAATTTTGTTGTTGTATGTGGTTAAAAAAATTTTTTTGGACAAAAAATTGTACCTTTGCAAAAAATGTAAAATTTATACATGGAAGGAAAGCTTATAATATTTTCAGCACCCTCCGGTTCAGGGAAAACTACCATAGTAAAAAAGTTATTGGCTATGGGATTGCCTTTGTCGTTTTCTATATCGGCTACCAGCAGAAATATGCGTAGCGGTGAGCAAAACGGAAAAGATTATTATTTTTTTACTCCGCAGGAGTTTAAACAAAAAATAGAGCAAAACGAATTCTTAGAATGGGAAGAAGTGTATGCCAATCAATATTACGGTACGCTTAAAAGTGAATTGAACAGAATATGGAGTCAAAACAGGCATGTAATATTTGATGTGGATGTAAAAGGCGGTATTAATATTAAGAACAAATATCCTCAGCAGGCTTTGTCATTGTTTATTATGCCACCATCGTTAGAGGAATTAAATCGCAGGCTTATAGGTCGCGGTTCCGAAACCGAGGAATCACTCAAACGTCGTCTGGATAAGGCCGCATATGAAATAAGTTTTGCCCCGCAGTTTGATAAAATAATAGAAAACACTGATTTAAACAAAGCTGTACAGGAAACGTACAATGTTATTACAGCGTTTTTACAAAAATAAGCAATATGCCGTTAATAAGTATTATTACCGTAGTATATAACAGTGCGGAATATATAGAAGGAACCTTGCAAAGCATAGCCGAGCAAACGGGTACCGACTATGAATATATTATTATAGATGGAGGTTCCACTGATGCTACACTCAGTATTATAAACAAATACAGGAAGTGGGTTACCACATTGGTAAGTGAGCCGGATAAGGGTTTGTATGATGCCATGAATAAGGGTTTGCGAATAGCCAAAGGCAAATATGTATGGTTTATTAATAGTGGTGACAAGTTATATGATGCTCATACCATACAAAATGTGGAAGCTTGCTATGCTCAGCATCCTGATACGGATATATTATATGGGCAAACACAGCTGATAGATAAGCATAATAATGTGCTGGGCATGCGTAAAAAAGCAGCGCCCGAGCATTTAACCGTTAATAGTTTTAAAATGGGTATGATGGTTTGCCATCAATCGGTACTTATTAATAAAGCCATAGTCGAAGAATATGATATAAATTACAAGGTAGATGCGGACTATTTATGGGTATTGCAGGCCTTGGAAAAATCAAAAAAGAATGTGTATACCGGCCTTATATTGTCCCGCTATTTGGAAGATGGATTTTCAGTTAAAAATCGTAAAAAAGCCAATAAGGAGCGATGGAATATAATGTGTGAACATTACGGATATGCGGCCACGGTGTGGGCACATGTAAAAATATTGATACGATATATTAAAGAAAAATGAAAGCAAAGGTAAAAGTAGTCAAGTGGATATTAAGAACAGCCGGATTTGATATAGATTATAACATTCCCGAAGAATCACACAAATGTGTGGTGGTATTTGCTCCTCATACTTCCATGTGGGATTTTGTAGTAGGAAAATTAGCTTTTGTAGGCATGCAGGTGGATATAAAGTTTTTTATAAAGAAGGAAGCTTTTAAGCCTGTGATAGGTTCTATACTTAAAAAATTGGGAGGTATACCCATAGACAGGCAGCATGTGAAAAATTTGCCTTTACATGTGGGTGAAATGATAAAACAAGCCGATAAGTTATCGGTATTGATAGCTCCTGAAGGCACCAGAAGAAGGGTAAATACCTGGAAAAAAGGATTCTATTTTATAGCTCAATATGCACAGGTGCCCATGTGCCTTGGTTATTTGGATTGGAATACCAAAAAAGGCGGTATAGGTAAAGTAATGTATCCTACCGGCAATTATGAAGAAGATTTAAAGAAAATAGAAGACTTTTATAGAGGTAAGAAAGGTCGGCATGCAGATCAGTTTAACCTATAAGCAGGCGATATGCTGAAAAAAGCAATAATTATAGTGGTAAATGGCCTGAGCCGGGCAGCCCGACGGGTAGTATTGCTATTAATACGTTTTTATCAGCTATGTATATCACCATTGTTCCCTTCTACCTGCCGATATACGCCCACCTGCTCAACTTATGCCATACAGGCTGTACAGAAATATGGTGTAATTAAAGGTGGGTGGAAAGCCTTGAAACGCATACTCTCTTGCCGTCCCGGTGGGGGAAGCGGTTATGATCCGCTAGTATAAATATTTAATTATAAGCAATTTAAAAAAAATTTTTAAAAAAAACACAAAACCATGGTTTTGTATTAAAAAAAGTTGTAATTTTGCAGTTCGAAAATGGTGCGGTAGTTCAGTTTGGTTAGAATACATGCCTGTCACGCATGGGGTCGCGAGTTCGAGCCTCGTCCGCACCGCAAAAAGGGTAGCGTAAGTTACCCTTTTTCTATTATAGAAAGTATATCATCATGGCAAGCAGAAAAAAATCAAACAGGTTTTGGATAGTATGCGGAAAAATAATAATGTGGTTTTTTATTATCACCATAGGTATTACTATATTGTACCGTTGGATTAATCCGCCTATTACACCATTAATGGTAATGCGTAAAATACAGGATGGTGCTTCCATAGAAAAGCACTGGGTGCCTATAGAAAATATATCTCCTTATATGATGCAGGCTTCCATTGCTTCAGAAGATAACAGGTTTTTGGGGCATAAGGGCTTTGATTACTCTGCCATACAAAAAGTGATAAATGAAAGAAAAAAAGGAAAAGATAATAGAGGAGGCAGTACCATATCACAGCAAACAGCCAAAAATGTGTTTCTTACTCCGCACCGTACCTGGCTTAGAAAGGGCATGGAAGTGTATTTTACGGTATTGATAGAAGCCTTGTGGAGTAAGGAAAGAATTATGGAGGTGTATTTAAATGTAATAGAAATGGGTAATGGTATATATGGTTGTGAAGTAGCGGCCCATACTTATTTTCATACCTCTGCAGCCCGGCTTACCAAGCGGCAGGCAGCCCTTATAGTGGCCTGCTATCCGGCTCCCCGAAAAAGGAATCCCGCTCATCCCACTTCATATTTGAATAACAGAGCATCTCATATTATGTGGCTTATGCCTAAAATGGGAAAAATAGATTTTAGTCCCGAAAGCATAGCACAAGCCCGGGAACGATATAAAAAAGCGGAAGAAAAGCGTATAGCCAAAAACGACGGTAAAGTGCTCAAGTTTTAACCATGGGTCTAAAAATGGAAAAAGGTGCTTGGGAGGCACCTCTTTCACGATTTTTGAAACAATAATGATGGTATATTTTTCTTATTTAATAGCTTTTTTCTGCATATTTTCTTCTGTTTTATTCAAGTCAATACACATTATATAGTTTAAGGAACTGCAATATAAATATCCTGTCTGCTCATCTAAGGCTAAAGGTGCCATGATTCTTTTGCATGGTCCCGCATCCCGCCACAGTTCTTTGCCGGTATACATGTCTAAGCAGGTTAAACCATTGAAATAAACGCCATTTTTACTATCTGAACCTGCTATATAGATATGGTGATTGTATGCAATAATAGAACCTCTTCCATCGTGACGATCAAGCAATTGATCATTTTTCCATAATTCTTCTCCTGTGTGAGCATCTATACAATACACATTACCTACATGTGAGCGGGCATATATTCTGTCATGATATAATATTATACGATTTAAGGCTAATGATTCCGATGTACGACCGGAACCATTAGGATTGAAATGAGTATAATATGTTTTTCCCCATATAAGCTCACCCGTGTAAGCATTTAAGCAATGTACTCCTATAAGGGTTTGAATAATTATTTTGTCGTTTTCGTATAGTATGGGGGGGGCTATTTCCCCACAGGCATCTTTGTCATTGGTGAAATTTTGGTTTTTCCACACCATTTCCTTTTTGCTTGCATTGTAGCAGCATGCCCATACTCTTCCTTCATATACATCGGGTGCCCAGTCGCCTATGGTATAGTATAATAATGTATCGCCATTGGCATTGATATAGGCAGCGGGAGGATTCATGCCCAGCATGGTAAATTCATCGTTTTCATACTTATGATTGATTATACTTGTAACCCGGCCGGTAGTGGCCTCTATTTTTGACATGGTTTGCAAGGTTTTTGACTTTTCAACCGTAGCATATAAATTTGTAAAATTAACAGAAGTTTCATAGCCAACTTGTAATTCCCTGTCCCATAATTTTTTACCACTGACTATGTCAAATGCAAATACCCTGTAGCAACTATTGACTATGAGAATATTGTTATTTACACCGGCCAAATGCTCATCCTGTAGCGTAATATCCTCATTTATTTGCGTGCCGAATTCTTTTTGCCAGGCAGGGTGATTTTTGCCCGTGAGTTTATCATACACTCCTATACCGGGAGGAATGGTGTTATCAGGATTGTTTGAATTGGTAAAAATAACGTATTTATCGGTTAATAAGGGAATACCCATGTATTCACCCATGGTGTCACTATGAATAGGGCGTATCCATATTATTTCCATATCGGTGGGAGCAAAAAAAGGTTCCTTATCAGGAGTAGCGGGCTTGTTATTGTGTTTGCACCCGCACACGGATGCAAACACAATAATACAAAACCACAACATCAGGTAGTTAGTAGAATGTTTTTTATTTAAGATTTGTTTTGAAAAAAGTTCCATATTTACCATTAAAAATATCTGTTAAGCAATTTTTTATGCCTCCGTCATTACGCATTTGCATGTGGGAGGTACCTTTATTAGGATTTTTAGGATTACGGGCATCGTTATATTCAACTTTTATGGGAGCTCTTGACATAGCCGGTAAATTGCCGGCGCTTTCGGCAAGTACTACGCCATCATTTTCTTTATGGGTCCATCTTATGGTAATAGAGGTAATGGGGGTAATATTATCACAATTTTTAATTATACAGTCTTCTTTATTATTGACCAGATGTTGAATTTTCAGGAAACTTCCATTTTCATCGGCACAGTAGCAGAGATATTTAGTATTGGTGTCTATATGAGGGGTATAGGCACCTATAATGGCTTCCCATTCGGCATCGGAGTTATGAAACCAATCTACACCGGCTTTCCATTTAGCAGCTTTATCCAAGTATATGGATGCAATAAGGTCGGTAATATTGCCTATAACGGGAAATACATTAAAAATATCACATATTTCAGCTTTGCTAATATTTATATTATATTTGATTCTATATTGCGTATATACGGTGTTGAATATCTCAGTAAACAAACTCCAGTCGTCATTGGCTTCAAAGTAATAAGAATTATTAGGTTCGTTTATCATCCAATTGGCGGTCCGCCAAAAGATGAATTCGGAGGGTTCCAGACCATAAACGGCTAATTTAGGCATATTACAATAGTCCGAACTTATGGTGTCATTATTCAGGACGTCTATCCAAGGGGCGTTTACCATATAAAAATTAGTAATACTGTCAAAATAGGCTCCGCAAAGCATGGGGAGAAGAGTATTGGATATTAAATTACAGGTTTTTTGAGGAAACTGGACACCTAAAATGTCAAAGATGATTTTACCCAGTATATTGCTATTGGGCCCTTTCATAAGTTGACGGCAGGCATCGTTTGCCATACTCAAAATATCATTTCTGTTATTAAGAATGTAGGTGCCTTGTAAAGGAGCGCCTAAAGTAATCATACCTCCATATCCTTTGCCATTACTGGGAACATAGTAAGGTTCTTCTACTGAATTAAGGTGTTCCAGAGTTCTTAATATTAGTCCGCCCTGGCTGTGTCCTATAAGTATAGCGGAAGCTGGGTTCATATCAAATAGTCGGCTGTCCAGATCTGCCTGATAATGTATTTGGTTTCTAACATCACGGGCTGCCTGTGACAAACTGCCGGTACTATTAGTATAATCCACTCGGGTACTAGCGCACTTTCTGGCCGGAAAACCGGGAATATTTAAGCTTTTGTCTTCGCAAGCTTCAGCTATTCTTTGTAATGATTTGGCAGAGCCAGACAGCCCATGAACAAAATACAATCGACGAATGGAAGAAACGTCTATTTCATTTTGAGGAGAATTATTAAGGGATATAATAGAGTCAAAATGAGTGGGAATGAGAGTATGGCATGGAGAAGACTGAATGTATATGGATTCTTCTTCAGGAAATTGACTATATGCCGATATACTAATGAAAATCAGGCTGATAACAAAAAATATACGTTTCATGGTGATTAAGTTTTTAGTAATTGTTTTTAATGAATTTCTTTTGTACTGTGGTATTGTTTTCACTACATTTAATAATGTAGAGGCCTTGTGGTAATGAAGAAATATCTACGCTGAATGAGGAGCGGTCTTCATTTTTTTGTGATAGCACACACTGACCTACACTATTGTATATGCTTACATTTACATTACTCATGTTAAATGGCAGAGTAACGTTTATACAATCATAAGCCGGGTTGGGATATATTTGAAGCAAATGATTGAGTTTTTCCATTTCTTTATACTGATATATAGTGGTAGGCTGATCGGTGTTAGGAGTATACACAGTATCGTGTTGAACTATAATTTCATCACCATTAGTAATTTCATATGAAGAAAAAACCGTTACATCGGTAATTTGGTATCGAATATTACTTTCTGACAATGTGTCATAGTGAATATTGATATCAGCAGTAGGAATAATAATATCAGAAACATTAGAAAACAATTGTTGGCGTACCCAGCAGAGGGCATCCTGAGCGTAATAGCGGGTTTCATATATAAGATTACGGAAGTCTATTTTTACTTCATAATACCCGTTAGAAGCAATAAGAAAGTTTTCATTAAGCTCAATGGTAAATCCGTTTTCATTTAAAGTGCAGTAAAATACATCAAAGAATGGTGATTCCGTGCTAAACAAATAGTTGTAAGTACCATAATGTTGCGTTTGTATTTCCGAAAGGGTAAATTTGGCAGAATCTTCTTCTCCCCATGACTCATGACAAATAAGACCGCTATCTATACTATATATATAAACGCCGTGGGCATTAGAAACGGTTTTATCTATCATATCCAGCATAATGCGATTGCATCTTTGGTATGGGATATTGTATTTTGTAATAGAGAGTTGGAAGTTTTCATCTATGGATTTTACAATGTATTCTCCATAGTTGTGTGGAGTTAAAGAAATAAGGTCTATTTTGGACAAACTGTTAATGTTTGTACCAAAGGGAATAGCAAAAGAAGTCTCAGTCCAAGTGGAACATCTGACTTCTCTTTGACTTTGGCCGTAGCTGAAAGCAAGGCCGAAAATGGTGAATGTAATAATAATAAAATTTTTCATAAGATTTTGTTTTTATAAAGTGTTGACAATAAAAATGTTTTAAAAAATTTGATAGTGGGGAGTACCTTTTAAAATTCCGTAATAATATATATGTATTTAGTTTACATCAAAACTATATGAGAATGAAGAAAAACAGCATAAAGATATAATGTGCATTTTTCTATGCAGGATAAAAAAAGGAGAACGCACGTAGACATAACCCAAAACACTAAACCTGCTAACAGGCTAACCCCCGGCTTTATGTAAGGCGGGCGGTGTGATAGTGTATGTCTACGTGCGTTCTTCATATAAAAAGTTTGATAGTTATACGACTGCAAAGGTAAAACAAAAAAATGAATAAAACGCAAAAAAGCACAAAAAAAGTTATACACGAAAAGTGTCAGTAAGTTTTTGAAAATCATATTAATTTTGGCATGATTGTTGTAGCATGAATTATAAAGAAGATTTCCCAAATTTTTTGTGCATAAAAAGCGGCAACAGAGGTGATGCTTTAAATAAAAAGTGTTATCTTTGCCAATAATTTTATATATATATTAATGAAGAGAATATTGGTAACCGGTGGAGCTGGTTTTATAGGCAGTCATTTGTGTGAGCGTTTGCTTAAAGAGGGCAATGAGGTAATATGTTTGGACAATTATTTTACAGGGGCCAAGCGTAACATTATACATTTAATGGATAATCCTTATTTTGAGGTGGTGCGTCATGATGTGTGCACTCCTTATTTTGCCGAGGTGGATGAAATATATAATTTGGCTTGTCCCGCTTCGCCGGTGCATTATCAGTATAATCCTATTAAAACGGTGAAAACATCGGTAATGGGGGCATTGAATATGCTGGGTTTGGCCAAAAGAGTAAATGCCAAAATACTGCAGGCAAGTACCAGTGAGGTGTATGGTGATCCTACCATACATCCGCAGGTAGAGTCCTATTGGGGTAATGTAAATCCCATAGGGGAGCGTAGCTGTTATGATGAAGGTAAGCGGTGTGCCGAAACATTGTTTGTGAACTATTACAAGCAGAATAATGTGAACATTAAAATAATACGTATATTTAATACTTATGGTCCGCACATGCACCCGTGTGACGGCAGAGTGGTAAGTAATTTTATAGTGCAGGCTTTGCAGAATAAGGATATAACCGTGGCCGGTGACGGTATGCAAACACGCAGTTTTCAGTATGTAGATGACCTTATAGAAGGCATGACCCGTATGATGGATACTTCAAGAGACTTTACCGGTCCGGTAAATATAGGTAATCCGGGTGAGTTTACCATATTGGAATTGGCCGAAAAGGTAATAGCACTTACACATTCCGCTTCCAAAATAAAATTTATACCGTTGCCTTCCGATGATCCTATGCAGCGCAAGCCGGATATCAGTTTGGCTCAGCAAAAACTGAATAACTGGACGCCTAAAATACAATTGGAAGAGGGCCTGATAAAAACCATAGATTATTTTAAAACCATACTTGATATGTAATTATGGAACAATTTGATATACCTATATTATTTGTAATATTCAATCGTATGGATACGGCCGAAAAAGTATTTGAGGCCATACGTGCGTGCAAGCCCCAAAAGTTATATGTAGCTGCTGACGGGCCGCGAGAAGGCAGAGAAGGCGAGGCCGAAAAATGTGAGCATGTGCGTAGCCTGACACAAAGGGTAGATTGGGATTGTGAGGTAAAAACGCTGTTCAGAGAGCATAATTTAGGCTGTGGCAGGGCTGTAAGCGGAGCTATAAGCTGGCTATTTGAAAATGAGGAAATGGGCATTATATTAGAAGATGACTGTTTGCCTAATCCTGATTTTTTTCCTTATTGTAAAGAGCTATTG
Organism: Bacteroidales bacterium; assembly: GCA_045598105.1. Lineage (GTDB taxonomy): Bacteria > Bacteroidota > Bacteroidia > Bacteroidales > WCHB1-69 > UBA1205. Next base: position 39,634 of record JAZLLK010000087.1, read on the forward strand.
GAAAAATATCGTTATGAAGACAAGGTAAAAATAGTATCGGGAAACAACTTTCAGGATGGCATAAAAAGAGGTGATGCATCGTATTATTTCTCTGCTTATTCACATATATGGGGATGGGCTTCATGGGCCAGAGCATGGAAGAATTATGATTTATACCTGGAAAGCTATACCGTGAAGGAATTCATGCAGAATATAAAGCCGTATTTTTCATCATGGAACGAGCGTATGGTGTGGAAGGACCGTTTTCAGGTAATGAAAAAGCAAGGTAACAATACTTGGGATTACCAGTGGAATTTTCATATATGGAAGCAAAAAGGATTGTGTATTATACCTAATACCAATATGATATCCAATATAGGGTTTGGTGCCGATTCCACTCATACGAGTAATGCAGATGATAAAAATTCCAATATGAAGGCTAATAGCATTATGCCCCTGGTACATCCTCAGGTAATAGAGCAGAACAGGGAGGCAGATGCCTATTTTAGACAGCATAATAATAAAAAGACCCTGATACAACTGGTGTGGCGTACATTCAGGCGTATATTTTTGGTGAAACCCACATTCAATAAAGAATAAATATGAATACATTATTGGCAGGTAAGCAGTTTTTGCAGGAGCACAGCATTATAGTATGTGGTATTATACGTAATGGCGAAATAGGGTTAAAAAAGAACATACCTGTAATAAATGCCTTGTGCGATACTGCTAAGCAGTATGATGTAATCATATTTGAAAATGACAGTACTGACCACACCAAGCAAATACTTACCCAATGGAGCAAAGAACGGGAAAGGATACATGTGAGTATGGAAGATTTTCATACACAAACTATTCCTTCACAAAAGAGCACCAAGGCAAATAGATTTTTTTCACACATGCGTATCAGTAAAATGGCCGGTTATAGGAATCAGTATTTAGATTATATGCAAAGCCATAATATGCAGGCTGATTATGTAATAGTGGTAGATATGGATGTACAGTATATACATTTAAATGGTATATATGACTCATTTGCCCGGCATGAGCAGTGGGATGTAATTACTTCTAACGGATATATATATTCTCCTTCAGCGTATTTTTGCAAAAGATATAATGATACCTATGCATTGGTGGAATGTGGTATGGAACATATGCCACAAACCGAAGCTGATATAGCTGAAAAACAATATAAATGGGCTTTTTTAAAGCCGGGCATGCCGCTTATGGCAGTGTATTCGGCTTTTGGAGGCATGGCTATATATAAGTATGAAGCCATAAACGGGTGCAGATATGAAGTATTGCCTAATAATGATGAAAAAGTGGAGGTAAGATGTGAGCATTATGCCCTGTGCAGGCAAATGCATGATAAAGGATACGGGAGAATATTCATTAATCCCGGCATGACTATACGTTACAGGCCTTATATGTATGACAGATTATATAAAATAATACACAAACAATAAGAATAAGCACAAAAAAAAGTGCTATCTTTGCCAATTCAAAAAAAGAATAATAAAGTAAAAATATAATAAACATTAAATATGAAAAAATTTGATCCGGCTACAGCGATTAATGCTGTACAAAGTTTGAGTGCAGAAAGAGGTGTTAACCCTTCTATTAATGATTCAGCCACCTTTACATTCCCTCATGGACAAACCATGACCGATACTTTCCATGGTGAAACGGAAGGATATTATTTATATTCCCGTCATTGGAATCCCAGTAATATGTCATTATGTACTGCTTTGGCTGCTATGGAAGGCACTGAAGCTGCATGGGCTACAGGTAGTGGTATGGCTGCTATTACATGTGCATTATTACATTGTGTAAAACAAGGTGATCACATAGTAGCCAGTATGACAGTATATGGCGGTACATTTGCATTTTTGAATAATTATATCAAGCGTTTTGGTGTAGAAGTTACATTTGTAGATACTACTAATTTGGCACAGGTAAAAGCTGCCTGTAAAGCCAACACCAAGGTGATATATACCGAAACCATGTCTAATCCTTTGTTAAGAATATGTAATGTAGGTGAATTGAGAAAAATAGCCGATGAATGTGGTGCAAAACTCATAGTGGATAATACTTTTACTCCTATGATATTCTCACCTTACCGTTTGGGTGCACACATAGTGGTATATTCTATGACAAAATTCATTAATGGTAAGAATGACTGTGTAGCCGGTGCTATATGTGCCGATGCCGAATTCATTAACGGTTTAATTAATGTAAATGACGGTACTGCTATGTTGTTAGGTCCGGTATTGGATTCTTTCCGTGCTACTTCTATACTTAAAAACTTATATACTTTGCATATACGTATGCAGCAGCACAGCCGCAATGCTATGTATTTAGCAGAAAAATTTAATTCGGTAGGAATTAAAGCCAACTATACCGGTCTTCCTTCACATGTGGATCACAAATTGATGAAAAAACAAATGAATCCTCAATTCGGTTTTGGCGGTATGATAGCTATAGACCTTGGCACAGCTGAAAACGCTAATAAATTCATGGAAGCTATGCAAAAAGAAGGTATAGGTTACTTAGCCGTAAGTTTGGGTTATTTCCGCACCTTGTTCTCCTGCTCGGGTAAATCCACTTCTTCTGAAGTTCCTGAAGAATTTCAAAAAACCATGGGTATGAGTGAAGGTTTGGTACGTTTCTCTGTAGGCTTGGATAATGACATAGAAGATACTTTTAACCGTATGGCCAAAATATTGAAAAAAGAAGGTTTTATAAAATAATTATAAGTATCCCGATTCATAATTAGAGACTGTTTTGGCAGTCTCTAATTGTTTTATATTGTAAATCAAAGGTAAACGTATTTGTCAAAAGTATATCACTATAAATAAAGAGAAATATGTTAACTTTGCAGCAAAAAAACAATATGGAATTTTGAAATATTAAAACAGAACAGAAATTTTTTAAAGAAGCATTAAAAAGTTGGGCTTCTCCCGAACAATTATTTTATAAATTAAAGCAAGGATATATGCATATGTTCCTAAAGGAGCGGATGTAGAAGGAAAAACATTACAATCCAGAAATTCTTTGATAGGTCATTATACGGAACAATGGTGTAAAGCATTAATGGAACCTATAGCACGTAAATATGGGTTATATACTATTAATGGCGTAATATGCGAAGAAATAGGGTTAACTAAAACATCAAGTGCAGATTTGGCTTTTTGTACAAAGAATAAAATAACGCAGGAGGCAAAAGATATAAAAATAATATTTGAGATAAAAATGAGTATTGTCTCAAATTATGAGTATATTCGTAAAAGTGTTAATTACATTGGTGATTATAAAACTCATAAAGGGACCCCGTCGTTATTAAGATCAGATAGTATGTTGAAAGCAATAGGAAAGGCTATTAACATAAGAGTTTCCGGTAGAGAAAGTGTAAAAATTCCAATAGTAATATTAGGAAATTCTCCAATAACAGAGAATTATTTTAAAAAAGTTGATTACTTAAGAGAAAATGGAGTAATACAATATTTTTTATCTTTAAATCCACAACCAACTACAGGTATATTTATAGAACGTAGTCCGAATAATGCGTTTATAACAGTTAAGACAGAAAAAGCATTAGAAAACATATGTAAAGAATTATTAAATAGCGATTTATACTATTTTTCATCAATGATAAGTAAAAAATCATTAGGATCAATTATAAAAACAGCAAGTAAAGAAACAACAGACATTGCCAGAGCGAATAAGTTTTTATCATTAATCAATGCATAAATATGGAAGAACCATTTAATAAAAAAGGCACCGAAACAAGTTCGTTTGGGACCAAAGGGAGAATTAATCATAATTCCGAAAAATTTTATAATTCAAAATTATATTCTCAAATTACTCAGGTTAATGTGGAGGACAAACGGGAAAATATGGTTCCTGATGCATATGTAAACAGGTTTATATTGGGTACGGCAGAGCAAATGAAAGAAATCCCCAATAATTCTATTCATTTAATGATTACTTCACCTCCTTATAATGTATCCAAAGAATATGATGATGATTTGTCATTGGAAGAATATTTAAATTTATTGGAAAATGCATTTAAAGAAACATATAGAGTACTCGTAAATGGAGGGAGAGCATGTATTAATATAGCAAATGTAGGAAGAAAACCATATATTCCGTTATCGGACTATATTTCACGAATAATGATAGGAATAGGATATAATATGCGAGGAGAAATAATATGGAATAAAGCGGCGAGTGCAAGTCCTTCAACAGCATGGGGGAGTTGGCAAAGTGCAGCAAATCCTATATTAAGAGATATACATGAATATATATTAGTATTTTCAAAAGGTGATTATAAAAGGGAAAAAGGCAGGAAAGAGAACTCAATAACAAAAGAACAATTCATGGAATGGACAAAGTCAATATGGACCATGAAAGCGGAAAGTGCTAAAAGGATAGGTCATCCGGCACCTTTTCCGGAAGAATTACCATACAGACTTATACAAATGTATTCATATGTAGGTGATGTAGTGTTAGATCCGTTTATGGGAAGTGGAACCACTGCGGTAGCAGCGTTGAATAGTAACAGAAGGTTTGTAGGATATGATACTAATAGTGATTATATAGCATTGGCAAATAAAAGAATAGAATATTATTTAAAACAAGGAAAAATAAATTTATAGCATAATGTTCACAATAGAAAAAACAGTTATACCTCATGTAAAGCACACCATAGTGGTGGCTTCAGGTAAGGGTGGTGTAGGCAAGTCCACCGTGTCGGCCTCGTTGGCCATAGCGTTAGCACGTAAAGGGCACAAAACAGCTTTAGTAGATGCTGATATATACGGACCTTCAGTGCCTAAAATGTTTGGTTTGGAAAATGAGCAGATAATGGCTCACACTGTAGGAGAGGAAGATATAATGATACCTATGGAACGGTATGGGGTAAAACTCAATTCGGTAGGTTTTATAGCAGATCCTCATCAGGCGGTAATATGGAGGGGCCCGTTGGCTGCCAATGTAATGGGGCAGTTATTTACCAAAACCGAATGGGGAGAAACAGATTATATGGTAATAGATTTTCCTCCGGGAACAGGTGATATACAGTTATCGGCTTTACAGCAGTACAAAATAGATGCTGCTATTATAGTAACCACTCCGCAAATATTATCGGTAAATGATGCCCGTAAGGGAGCAGATATGTTTTCGGCACAAAAATTGAATATTCCCTTATTGGGCATAGTGGAAAACATGAGTTGGTTCACTCCTGCAGAGCATGCTAATGAAAAGTATTACATATTCGGACAGGGAGGAGGTAGCACATTGGCCCGGGAATTCAATACTACGTTATTGGCCCAAATACCATTAATAAAAGAAGTGGGTGAGGCTACAGAAGAAGGCAATAATATATTGGATAAGAATAATGAATGTATTAATAATATATTCAGCCAAATGGCAGATTATGTAGTAAAAGCATTGGATGATCCTATGTTTACCCGTCATAATGGTAATGTAAAAATAGCCGTACCTACAGTAAATGGTATGGTAGATGATCATTTTGGTCATTGTGACCATTATACTATATTTGAAGTAGATGACAACAGGCAAATAGTAGGAGAGGAAACATTGTCTGCCGGCACAGGTTGCGGATGCAAATCGGGTATAGTTTTAGATTTACGTCAAAAAGGAGTAAGTATAATGTTAGCCGGTAATATGGGTGACGGAGCCAGGGATGTGCTCACGGCCAACGGCATACATGTAATACGCGGTTGTAGTGGAAACATACACCAATTAATTAACGATTATATGGCCGGTAAAATACATGATTGTGGTGTGGGATGCAGTTCACATGATTGTGATTCACATCAATGTCATTAGTATAAAAGAATATATGATAAAAAGGCAGCCGAAAGGTTGCCTTTTTTTGTGTGAAAAACAGCTATAAAAAATAATTTCATTTTTTTACAATAGAAATAAAACCTTTACGTTATAAATGAAAATATAGAGGTAAAATATGTCAAAGGTACGCATAAAAGTAAAGGATGTAATAGATTCGGGAGTAAGCTATTCTTATATGTTATTGATGCAAACTTTTGATGAAAAAACCATTTTTCCTATTTTTATTTCCAATAAAGATGCTGATAGTTTTATAGAGGTGATAAAGGATATTCACTTTAAGCGTCCGCAAACGCACGTATTACTCATGGATTTTTTTGACAGATTTGGGGTAAAGGTGCAGGAGGTGTATATACATAAATTGCAGGAAGGTGTATTTTATTCCACTATATATTGTGTGCAGAATGGTGAAGTACATGAATTTGACGCTCGTCCGTCAGATTCCATTATATTGGCACTTAAAAGTGATGCTCCTGTATATATTCATTCGGACATAATAGAAAATGTGGGTCGTCCGTCACAGGAGGTGATAAAGGAATTGTCAATGCAGGAGGATATATCAGAAGAGGATTATTTTCCTAATGATGACCATGAAGATATAGAAGTAAATACAGATGCTTTTTCAAATGAAGAATTGGAAGCCATGCTGGAGGATGTGGTGTCGGTAGAAGATTATGAAACGGCATCAAAAATACGGGATATATTATTAACCCGTAAAAAGCAGGCGGGAGAGGCCGAATAAAGTCAGGGGGAGTAGGAGTAATGATAAATTCTATTATAGCCGCTGATGAAATATCACATCAAATACCTTATGTAAGTGCGCAGGATAGTATTTCTGTTTCCGCAAGTGATACTTTGCGTGATGCGTTATTTATTCATCCACATGGTAATGACACATTAGTGCAACAGGCAAAGGCTTTTTTTATTCACAATGCTCCATGCTATATACCTAAGAATAAAGAGGTTATTCCTTTAGATATATTCTTTATATTGTCATTGATATTGTTAATATGTGTAGCTATATTACGGGTGTCAGTGGCAAATGATGAAAACTGGTCTTTTTTTTCTAAGCAGAGCAGTTCTTTATCTTCCAATAAAGTATTATTTTCATCTTTGCGGCTAATTCCGTCCATATTGATAATTATATCAGGTTATACGCTTATAACAGGCTATACTATGGGTTTATGGTATATGTCGGCCAATTATTTATTAGGTATATCATTATTATTGGTGGTAGTATATATGGTGTTTTATTATGTTATTATGTTGTTATCGGGTTATATATTCAGTTGGGCGGAGCAAACAGGTTTGTATTTAAAGAAAGCAACCATTTTTCGATTCATATTGGCAGTAGTATTGTTTCCTATAGTATTTATATTTAATTATATGAATATATATATAAATAGTGTATGGAAAATAGTGTTAGGTGTGGCATTAGTGAGTGTTTTATTATATAAAGGATACTTATATATAAGTATTTTTAGTAAAAAGATGCGATGGTATGAGATTTTTTTGTATTTTTGCACAATTGAAATATTGCCATTAGCAATATTTATAAAATTTTGTAGCGGTCAGCTACACAGGTCTTTAATAATATAATAGTAGAACTTTGAAGATAAAAAAAATATTATTTTCGCAGCACAAACCTGCAAACATAGATAAGAGTACGTATGCAGAGTTGGATAAAAAGTATGGAGTGAAGATAGATTTCTTCAAGTTCTTCTCTATAGAGGAAATACCTTATTCCGAATTTAAAAAAAGCCACATTAATATATTGGAATATTCGTCGGTAATAATGACGAGTAAGAATGCGGTGGATCATTTTTTTCGTATAGCTACAGCGGGTAAAATAGAGTTACCCATTAATACCAAGTATTTTTGTTCTAATCAGTCCATAGCATTATATTTACAAAAATATGTTACGTATCGTAAGCGTAAAATATTTTTCCCTGAAGATGCTACTATAGTTTCATTGGTGGAAGAAATAGCTAATAATCATGCCGAGGATAAGTTTTTGGTACCGTGTTCGGCTGATTCCAGTTTGAATCAGTTATTAGAGCATTTAGATGCCAAAAGGAGCATTAAATATACGCGGGCGGAAATGTTCAAAATAGTGTTTCCTAAATTGCAGGATCACATTAACATATTTGATTACGATATGTTGGTATTGTTCAGTCCGCACGGGGTTCAGTCTCTATTCCAGAGTTATCCTGATTTTAAGCAGCCGGACAATATGTATGTAGCCACTTCGGGCAAGCGGGTATTGGAGGCGGCCACCGAAGCCGGGTTAAAAGTGGAGATATGGGCACCGCAGGAGCCTAATATTAATTCTATATTCACGGCATTAGATCAATTTTTACAGCGTACTAATCGTAGGCATTAATGAGTACTATTGTTGATAAAACATTCCCTAAGTCGCAGCGTTTATATTCCCACACTGATTTACAATGGATGTTTTCAAAGGGGCAGTCATTTTATTTTTACCCTTTTGTATGTTACTATAATATTGTATATAACGCAAATAAGTTTGAATCTAAGGTAGCTGTATCTGTTAGCAAAAAGCGGTTTAAGCATGCGGTGGACCGCAATAAAATAAAGCGACTGGTAAGAGAGGCTTATCGCCATAATAAGCATTTAATATATAGTACGCTACAGCATGAAAATATGGAACTTCATGTAGTATTTGTGTATACGGAGCGAAAAATACTATCGTATTACTTTATCAACAAAAAGTTGATATTGCTGATAAACAAATTATTAGAAATTTGTTCAAAAAAAAATGAAGTCTAGGAACGTAAAAAACACAAAAAACCGTCAATAAATCAATATTTTCTGGTATATTTGCAAACTTAAAATATAAGTAAAAATTTATTATAAAGAGTTAATAATTAAATAGAAAGAGATGCGAAACAAAGGATTTATTTCATTTTTTGCTGTAACTTTTGCTTTGGTATGTTTGTATTCTTTATCATTCACCTTTTGCACACGCAGAGTGGAGAATAAGGCTAAAGAATATGCACAAAATGACCCGAGTAAGGAGCTCTTAAGGGAGCAGGCACAAGGTAACACTTTTGTAGAGAGTTACTTATTGGATTCTTCTGCTAAAGCAAGAGAGAATGATTATCTTTCCAGAATGGCTGACTCTGTAGTTTATAATTTAGGCTTTGCCAAATGGACTTACAGGGAATGTAAAGAGTTGGAAGTTAATTTGGGATTGGACCTCAAGGGAGGTATGAACGTAATGTTGGAAGTTTCGGTTCCAGACATTGTAGAAGCTTTAGCCGGTAATGGGTCTAAAGATTCTTTGTTTGTGAAAACAATGAAACTTGCCAAAGAAAAACAAAAAACATCCCAATCAGATTTTATATCACTATTTGAGCAATCGTTTAAGGAAGTAGCACCTGCCAATGCTAAATTATCCACTATTTTCCGTAAATTGCAATTGAATCAAAGCAATCCTGCCAATGGTGACGTAATTAAAGCTTTGCGTGAGGAAACAGAAGCAGCTTTGGAAAACACCTTTATGGTATTGCGTGCACGTATTGACCGTTTTGGCGTAGCACAGCCTAATATTCAGCGTTTGCCTCAGTCAGGGAGAATAATGATAGAATTACCCGGTGTAAAAGAGCCCGAGCGTGTACGTCGTTTGTTACAGGGTACGGCTAATTTGGAATTTTGGAAAACATATGAATTATCAGAAATAGCCGGTTTATTCTCACAAATAGACGAGCGTGTAGCTACTTTGAATGACGAATCGGTTGAAGTAGCTGACGTAGTAGAGGAAACTTCTGAAACCGAGGAAATGGTTGCCGAAGGAGAGGAAGTGACTGAAGAAGTTACAACAGAGGGTGACACCTTAGAAGGTTTGCCTGAAGTGGAAGCTGATGATGTTGCCGATAACAACCAAATGACAAGAGAAGAAGTATTGAAAAAATATCCTTTCTCTGCCCGTATTCAGTTCAATGACAGGCCTGATTCAGATGGTAAATATGGTCCTTTGGTGGGTTTTGCCATGGAAGGTGATACTGCTGAAATTAATCGTATATTAGAATTAGACGTGGTAAAGAACATGTTACCACAGGATTTGAAGCTTTGTTGGCATGCTAAAACAGGTAAAGATAAAACAGCCATACACCAATTAATAGCCTTAAAGGCTGTAGGAGAAGCAGGTTGTATATTAGATGGCAAGGTGGTATCTGATGCACGTCAGGATTTCAATCAGCAATCCGGTAATGAAATCAGCATGACCATGAATCAGGAAGGTGCCAAGCGTTGGAAGAAGATAACCGAAGAAAATGTAGGTAATTGCATAGCCATAGTATTGGATAACTTAGTGTATTCGTATCCCAGAGTAAACGATGTAATTCCTAATGGCCGTTCTTCTATTAGTGGAGCTTTCTCATTGGAAGAAGCTAAAGACTTAGCAAACTTGCTTAAGGCCGGTAAATTACCTGCACCTGCAGTAATAGTTTCAGAAGAAATAGTAGGTCCTACCTTGGGTAAAGAATCTATACATGATAGTATAATATCATTTATTATAGCTTTCTGTTTGGTACTTATATACATGGTATTCTTCTATAACAGGGCTGGTATAGTAGCCAGTATAGCATTGATTACCAATATTCTTTTCCTGTTTGGTACATTGGCTTCATTGGGGGCTGTACTCACATTGCCGGGTATAGCCGGTATAGTACTTACCTTAGGTATGGCTGTGGATGCTAACGTTATTATATACGAGCGTATAAAAGAAGAGTTGCGAGCCGGAAAAGCCATAAGAATGGCCATATCGGATGGTTATAGTGCAGCTTATTCAGCTATTATAGATGGTAACATTACTACTATTATTACCGGTATTATATTGTACATATTCGGTTCAGGTCCTGTACAGGGTTTTGCCACTACCTTAATAATAGGTATTCTCACCTCATTATTTACTGCTATATTCATTTCACGATTGGTATTTACTTGGGCATTGGATAGAAATATGGAATTAAATTTCTCCAATAGAATTACTCAAAATATATTTACCAATACACATTTTGATTTCTTATCAGTACGTAAAATATTCTATTGTATATCCGGCTTTATAGTATTGGCAGGTATAATTTCATTATGTACTAAAGGTTTGGATTTAGGTATAGATTTTGCCGGTGGTCGTAGTTATACCATACGTTTTGACCAACCGGTAAAAACTGCTGAATTGCGTGAATCGCTTACTGCCGAATTTGAAGGTGTGGCACCTGAAGTAAAAACATTCGGATCAGATAATCAAATAAAGATAACCACTAAATGGAGAGTTAATGAAGATAATACTACAGTAGATTCATTGGCTGAAGATCATTTGTATAAAGGATTGTCTCCTTTCTTCAAAACAGAATTGACCAAAACAGACTTTAGTGTACAAAACCAAAGTGTAGGTTTGATAAGTTCACAAAAAGTGGGAGCTACCGTATCAAAGGATATTACCCGTGGTGCTTTCATGGCAGTGTTCTTCTCATTAATAGCCATATTCATATACATAGCCTTCCGTTTCCGTAACTGGCAATTCGGTTTGGGCGGTATTATATCTTTGGTACACGTTACATTAATCACCATAGGTTTGTACTCTTTGTTATATGGTATATTGCCGTTTACTATGGAAGCAGACCAATCGTTTATAGCGGCTATTTTGACCATTATAGGTTATGCTATTAACGATAGCGTGGTAATATTTGACCGTATACGTGAATACAAAACATTATATCCTAAGCGAGGAATAAGAGAAAATATGAATGCCGCTCTTAATTCTACTTTAGGTCGTACTATTAATACATCAGGTACCACTATTGTAGTATTGTTATCCATCTTTATATTAGGTGGTGATGTAATACGCGGATTTGTATTTGCATTGTTGGTAGGTATTATAGTAGGTCCGTATTCTTCTATATTCATTGGTTCATCAGTAGTGTATGACTTCAGAAATAAAAAAGGCGAAATAGAAGAACAAAAATAACGATATTGTATCAATAAAAAAAAGAAACTCCCTAAAAAGGAGTTTCTTTTTTTTATATACTGTGAATAAGCAGGGATAAAAAAAGATTTTCCGAAGGTGAAGGAAAATCTTTTTTTTATTGTAGGGTAAAATGCTATGTTATATTATGCGAATATATGTTGGCATTTTTCTTGTACATATTCCAATGAAATGTTTAATTGTTTGTTTTGGGTATCTATATTAAACATAGCATCGGTCATTACCTGCTCCATAATGGAGCGGAGGCCTCGGGCGCCCAGCTTAAGGTCTAAGGCTTTTTTTACTATAAAATTGATGGCTTCATCACAAAAGTGAAGGGTGATGTCATCCATGTCCAAAAGCTTGGTATATTGCTTTACCAAGGCATTTTTAGGTTGTAGTAATATGCGTTTCATACTTTCCTCATTCAGCGGACTCAGATGAGTAATTACAGGAAAACGACCACAAAGTTCAGGTATGAGCCCGTAGGCTTTAATATCCTGGGCGGCCACATAATCCAAAAAATATCCTGATTTAATGGCGGTGTCTTTCTTTTTGTATCCTATAACATTAGTATTAAGGCGGTTAGCTATTTTTCTTTCTATACCGTCAAAAGCGCCACCGGCAATAAAAAGTATGTTTTGGGTGTTTATTTGTACAAATTTTTGTTCAGGATGTTTTCTTCCGCCTTCCGGTGGTACATTTACTATGCTACCTTCCAAAAGTTTGAGCAGAGCCTGTTGAACACCTTCACCTGATACATCACGGGTAATAGAGGGATTATCTGCCGCGCGGGCTATTTTATCTATTTCGTCTATGAATACTATACCGCGTTCGGCTTTAGCCACGTTATAGTCGGCGGCTTGCAGCAGGCGGCTGAGTATGCTTTCCACGTCTTCACCCACATAGCCGGCTTGGGTAAATACGGTAGCATCGGCTATGCAGAAGGGGACGTCAATCATATTGGCAATAGTGCGGGCTAAAAGGGTTTTACCGGTACCGGTTTCTCCTATGAGTATAATGTTGGATTTTTCTATTTCCACATCATCTTGGGAGCGTTTGTTGCAGTAGTCTATGCGTTTATAATGGTTATACACGGCTACTGACATTACCTTTTTGGCTTCTTCCTGGCCTATTACGTATTGATCCAAATATGCCTTAATTTCCTTAGGCTTTTTGTTCATGTGAAATTGGCAGGCGTCTTCGGTGTCTTTTTTTAGTTTTTCGCCTCGTATTTGCTGCATTATTTCGCCGGCGCGGGCAATGCACTGCTCACAAATGGAGCCGTCAAATCCATCTATGAGCAAGTTAGAAGATGATTCATTTGCACCGCAAAAAGAGCAGCAGCGTGTTTTTTTTGCCATAGTACTATCGGTGTAATATTTCGTCTATCATACCGTAGTCTTTGGCTTCTTGGGCTGTCATCCAGTAGTCACGGTCGCTGTCTTTCCACACTTTATCAAAGTCCTGATTACTATGTGTGGCAATAATGTCATAGAGTTCGTGTTTTATTTTTTGAATTTCACGAGCTTCTATTTCTATATCTGATGCTTGTCCGGAGGCGCCACCCATGGGCTGATGTATCATTACTCGGGCATGTTTAAGTGCCGAGCGTTTGTTTTTTTGACCGGCACACAGCAGTACGGCAGCCATGGAGGCGGCCATACCGGTACATATGGTAGCTACGTCAGCACCTATGTATTGCATGGTGTCATATATGCCTAAGCCGGCGTATACACTTCCGCCGGGGGAGTTAATATATATTTGAATATCTTTTTGGGAATCTACTGATTCCAAAAACAGTAATTGGGCTTGTATAATATTGGCCACATCATCGTAAATGGGCACACCCAAAAAGATAATTCTATCCATCATTAATCGGGAAAACACGTCCATAGACACAGCATTGAGCTGGCGTTCTTCAATAATGTTTGGGGTAATATACTCACTCACCACCGAGGTATAATTATGCAATGTCATGCTATTAATACCCATGTGTTTAGTAGCATATTTTCTAAATTCGTCTTGCATATTCAGCATAACTATTCGTTTTCTTTTTTAGTACTTTTTTTAGTTGTTTTGGTTTTTTTAGGTTCTCCGCTGGCTTCAGTCATAAAATCCTGATAGCTGAGTTCTTTTACCTTAGGAGTTAATTTTGCTCTTAAGCCTTCGGTAATTTTTTCAAAGAAAAGGTTTTCGTAAGCGTTTTTGAAATTTTCCTGATTTTTCATCATTTCATGAGCAAAATTTTCTACCTGGGCTTCCTGTTCGGCGGGCAGTACTTCGGCAGAACCAAAATAGCTTAAGCGTATGTAGTCTTTAATGTATTTGGTAACATCGTCAGCTTCTATTTTTATTTCGCAATCTCTGGCTATTTGGTCTTCCAGCAATTGGTAAACTATAGATTTTTTAACATTTTCATATTGTTCATCTATATTTTCGGCGGTATATTTATCGTTGGTTTCTACCAAATAAGCCTTAATAAAGTTATCGGGTAATTCCATAGAAGTGTGGTCCATCATGGTGTCCACCACTTTATTTCTATAATATATGTTAGCGTCGTTTACGTAACGAAGTTCTATTTGTGATTTTATTTTATCACGTAAAGCGGCTTCATCTTTTACGCTACCATCGGGGAACATTTTGGTAAAGAAATCTTCATCCAAGTCAGCGGATTCCACGTGGTGAATAGCGTTAATGGTAACTTTTACTGTTTGAGGTGCAGTGGCCAATTCGTCTATTTTTACTTTTAGGAATGTGGAACGTTCGTAGTCGCTTTTGAATACTTTGGTAGTATCTATGTTTACTTCTTCGTGTAACTTTTTACCTACAAATTCATTCAAACATTCATCTTTTAAATAGGATAGTACCAATGAGGAGGTGAAAGCTTCGCCTTGTTCGGGAGTAACATTCACCAGCAGCATATCTTCAGCTACGGCTTCTTCGGTAGAAGAGAATTTACCTACGCGTTTACGCATGCTTTCTATTTCGGTATTTATTTCGGTATCAGTGGCTGTAATGTGGTAGTCTCCTACTTTTTTAGCACATTCGTAGTCTACTGTAATATTGGGGCATATACCTATTTCAAAAGAGAAACTGAATTTATCGGCATGGTTAAAATCACCTTCTGTTTTTTCAGGCTTGGCTATGGGTTCAAACAGAATATTTAAATTTTCATCACGAAGGTATTGGTATAATTTGTCATTGGTGAGCTTGCTTATTTCATCTACCAATACAGCTTTACCATATTTACTGGTAATAATACCCATAGGAACATGGCCGGGACGAAAACCGGGTTCATTAGCTTTGCGTTTTAAATCCTTTAATGATTTTTCTACCATTTCTTTATAATCGGCAGGTTCAAAATTAATAGTAAGCATTTCATGCATGTTGCCGATTTGTTCTCTTTTAATATTCATTCGTGTATATTATTTTTTACAATTATTATTAATATTACTAATTTTACAAAGATATAATAAATTTATGAGATTTTCTTTATAGTAAAAGGAGAAAAAAAACCAACGCAAATAATTGTATTACATAGTTGTAGAAATTTATTTGATTTTTTTCCTTTTTTGTCAGAGGCGTGAATTTTGCAGTTTTTTTGCCCTGTTAGGGGCAAAAAAAAATAGTGTAATGCATTACACTATTTTTAAAATAAAAACTGATTAAAAGTTATCGTTGAATGATAAATTTTTGGCTAATACCATTATATGTATATATATATATACCGGCGGGGTAGTGTGATACATTAAGCATAATGTGGTTAAAGCTGCCTTCTATTTGTTTTTGTTCCATTAATTGTCCCTGTATATTATATATTTGCATTATGGCTATTTCGCCTTTATTAAGCAGATAGGGTAAGTTTACTATATTTTGGGAAGGATTAGGGAAGGGGGGATTAAGGTTAGCATTTGCTTTTTCAGTTTCGCTGATAGAAGTATAGCACTTGCCTGGTAATGTATATATTACGGTATAGTTTTCATGTTCTCCACCCGAGGAATACATGTTTAGTCGGCAGGAGCCGTCAGCCAGCACGCTTACGCTACCACCGTTACACGAGCCTTCAAGTGTGCCAAAATCATGTACTATGTTACCATCTTCATTTACTATGTATGGGTGGTAAGTTTTGTTAGAATAGTTAATGGGCTGGGTATAAAAGCAGAATTCTATTTTATTGTCGGCATTGAATAGCCGTTTGCTCATGGCACCGCGTCCGTACTGGTAGTAATTATTGGCCCACAGCATATTCCATGAGCATGTATCGGGAATATAAGGGGTAAGGTCCACAATACGATACAGAGAATAATCCTGATTATATATTTTTACCAAATAATTGAGTTCGTGGGTACGTATTTCGGTAAAATAGTAGAGGGTATCATCTACTGATATGGTGTACCAGTATTCGTTTACAGAGTGCGCTTTAGTAATTTGTGCTTGAGTAAAAGGTAGTGCAAGCAGTAAAAAGTATAGGTTTAATAAAATTTTTTTCATATTATATTATTTTAGAAGGTTATTATCAGGAAATACGCATATAGGTTTATGAGTGGCAGCTTCTTCGGGAGTGAAGGAGGCATAAGATATAATAATAACAATATCACCTACTTTTGCTTTATGGGCGGCGGCTCCGTTAAGGCATATAATACCGCTTTTACGTTTACCTTTAATAACGTAAGTAACCAAACGTTCACCATTGGTAACATTTACCACATGTACTTTTTCATATTCCATCAAATGTGCGGCCTCCATCAGGTCCTCATCTATGGTAATGCTGCCTATATAGTTTACATTGGCTTGAGTAACCTTAACACGATGAATTTTTGATTTTAAAAGTTCTATTTGCATGATGGGTTTATTTTAGAGTAATATTGTCAATAAGTCTAACATTGTCTATCCAGGCGGTAATGCATATTACTATGGATGAGCATTCGTCATAGTTGTGAACGGGTTGTAATGTTTCGCCATTTACTATTTGCACATATTCCAATTCAAAATTAGTGTTGGCGGCAAATTGCTGTTCTATCCATGCCTGTAATTGGGGTACGCTCATGCGGTTCATATTGGCTTTGGCTGCCTGTAGGGTATGATATATGAAGGGTGCTTCCTTGCGGGCCTGCTCCGATAGTCGCTTATTACGGGAACTTAGGGCCAGGCCGTCTTCGGAGCGTACTATTTCTACCGGTCGTATTTCTATATTCAAATGCTCGGTTTTTACCAAATGTTGAATAATAACCAACTGCTGAAAGTCTTTTTTACCAAAATAGGCTCTATGAGGCTGTACCATGTGAAACAAACGATTCACTACTATGCCCACGCCATTAAAATGGCCGGGACGCATAGCGCCTTCCATTACCTGTTCCAGCGGACCAAAATCATATTTTTCAGTGGGTGGAGTAGGGTACATTTCCTCTACGGAAGGCATAAAGCATATATCACAATAGTTTTGAATAAGGGCTATATCCTGTTCCGGCAGGCGGGGGTATTTTTCCAAGTCCTCCTGATTATTGAATTGAACCGGATTCACAAATATGGAGCATACCACTATGTCGTTTTCGGCTTTGGCCTGTTTTATAAGGGTGAGGTGACCATTATGTAAAGCACCCATAGTGGGCACCAGTCCCACTTGTTTACCTTCTTTTTTGTAAGCGTTCACGGCATTTTGTAATGCCGATTTGGTATTAACTATAATCATTATATGTTCTTCTTTTGGGCTTTGGCGGCTATGCAGCTACGCAAAAAAAGCAGTTTTTGGTATATAAAGCCTATATTCTACCTTCTTTTTTCTCTACAGAGGAAAAAGTATTTTGCATATTAGCAATACATTAGCACCAATGCTAATATTATATATTTAAGCGAACAAATGTATAAATTTTTGTCCACAAAAACAGGTATAAGAGTAAATATTTTTTTTGACGCAGCCATTTACGGTATATATTTTTATGTTATTTTTGCTTACAAATAAAAGCAAAGCATATTATGTTATCAATAGGAACCAAAGCACCTGATTTTACGGGTATAATTGAAACGGGCGAAAAAGTAAGCCTTAGTGATTATAAAGGGAAAAAGTTGGTATTATATTTTTATCCTAAAGACAGCACTCCCGGATGCACGGCCGAGGCCTGTGACTTGCGGGATCATTATAAATTATTTATATCGCAGGGGTATGAAATATTAGGAGTAAGTAAGGATAGTACGGCGTCACACCAAAAATTTATAGCCAAATACGATTTACCGTTTCATTTGATAAGTGATACTGACAAGGTAATATTAAAGGCTTATGAAGCGTGGGGTATAAAAAAGCTATATGGTAAAGAAAGTGAGGGTATCATACGTACCACATATATAATAGATGAACAGGGAACAATAACCGATGCCGTAGCCAAAGTGGATACCCAAAATCATACGGCACAATTATTGAAATAATATATAGTAAAATGAAAAAGCATATTTTGTTATGTATATACATTGTATGTGCAGGGAGTATTATTGCTCAAAATAAGTTACAGGGTTTTAGTGGCGGAATGATGCTGCATACCGGGTACTTACAGGGTGAAATATTACAGGTAAATAATGTATTTAAAGGGGCACCTTTTGGTTTGGGAGGGGTAGCCCGTTTGCATTTAGGTCAACATTGGATGTTGGGAGCGGAAGGGTATGTATCAACATTAAAGCAAATGAAAAACGGGAGTTATATTAAATATTGTTGGGGCGGCATACTGGGTGTGTTTTATTGGCAATTTGAGCATGTAATGCCTTATGTGGGAATAATGGCGGGAGGTGGAAGTCAAACCGGTTTTTTACTTTTTTCCGGAAGTAAGGATGATTGGGAAGTTGAAGAGTATGCAATATTTCACAAACAGGCTTTTGGGGCTGTAAATCCGTTTATAGGTTGTGATTTTATTCTTACTTCTTTTTTACATCTTACGTTAAAAATGGATTGTTTAAACGGATTTACAAGTTATGGGTTGGTAAAACCCATGGGGCCTCGATTATATATAGGGTGTATATTTTATAGGTAGGAGTTATCGTTTGAGTATGAATTTTTCACCCAAATATACTTTTTTTACTTTTTCGTCTTCGGCCAGTATTTCAGGCGTACCGCTACGGAATACGCTTCCGTTTACCAATATGTAGGCGTAGTCGGTAATGGCTAAGGTTTCATCTACATTATGGTCTGTAATGAGGATGCCTATATTTTTTTCTTTCAGCTTGGCTACTATGGATTGAATATCTTCCACCGCTATGGGGTCCACACCGGCAAAGGGTTCATCCAGCAGTATAAAATTAGGACCGGTAGCCAGGCTGCGGGCTATTTCGGTACGACGGCGTTCACCTCCTGACAGCTGGCGACCCTGGCTTTTGCGAATACGCTGCAGGCCAAATTCATCCAGCAGACTTTCTAATTTGTCGTTTTGTTCTTTTTTGGTAAGCCGGGTAAACTGGAGTACGCTGCGTATGTTATCTTCTACTGTCATGGTACGAAATACCGAGGCTTCCTGTGCCAAATAGCCTATACCCATACGTGCCCGCTGGTACATGGGCATTTCGGTAATGTTAATGTCATTAAGATATACTTTACCCGAATAAGGCTTAATAAGCCCTACTATGGTGTAAAACGATGTGGTTTTACCGGCACCGTTAGGTCCTAGCAGCCCTACTATTTGCCCTTGTTTTACTTCTATGCTTACATCGTTTACTACCATGCGGTTATGGTATTTTTTGAAAATAGATTCGGTACGAAGTATATCCATATTATATATATATTGTGTGGCTGCAAAATTAGCATTTTTATTTGAAGCGTACCTGCTTAAGAAAAAAATAAATGTGAAGCTGTCTTTTTTTGTTAAAAAGTGGACGGGTGGTCTATAAAAAAATTGTACTTTTGCAATATATATTTTCATAAAAAATCATATTGCAAATGATAGTATTTTTTCAAAAGGAGTCCACTTATTATATAGTTGAGACAGAGCACGCTTTTAATGCAGAAGAGCAGTTGAAGTTATCCTGGCTGTTCTCCGGTGCCAAAATAATGGAGCAGAACATGATAGAGGGTGTATTTATAGGTCCTCGTAAAGAAATGATAACCCCTTGGAGTACCAATGCGGTGGAAATAACCCAAAATATAGGTTTGAAAGGCATAAGCAGAATAGAACAATTTGAAAAAGTATTGTCTCCGGAACCTGATGTTACTGCCGAAGCGTATGCGAATAAGATATATGATCCTATGTTGCAAAATGTATATATAGGCTTGTACCAAAGCACATTTGAGCAAACCATGAAAGCCGAGCCCATAAAATACATAGATGATTTGCATGCATATACTAAGGAAGAGGGCTTAGCATTAAGTGAAAAGGAAATGGAGTATTTGGAAGGCTTGTCCCAAAGGCTGGGCCGTAAGCTTACCGATTCGGAAATATTCGGTTTTTCACAAGTGAATTCGGAACATTGTCGTCATAAAATATTTGGCGGTACATTCATTATAGATGGTGAAACCATGCCGGACTCCTTATTCGGTATGATAAAAAAGACCTCTAAGGAGCATCCTAATCGTTTGGTATCAGCATATAAAGATAATGTAGCCTTTGTGGAGGGGCCTCAGGCGGTTCAATTTGCTCCGGCTTCTGCCGATAAGGCCGATTGGTTTGGTGTAAAAGATATAAATACCGTAATATCTCTTAAGGCCGAAACGCATAATTTTCCCACTACGGTAGAGCCCTTTAACGGAGCTGCTACCGGTTCGGGTGGTGAAATAAGGGATCGTATGGCCGGTGGTATAGGTTCTATTCCTATGGCCGGTACGGCGGTGTATATGACATCATATCCCCGTAATGACGAGCACAAGCCATGGGAAAAGAATATAGAAGCCCGTAAATGGTTATATCAAACTCCGGAAGAAATACTCATTAAAGCATCAAACGGAGCCAGTGATTTTGGTAATAAATTCGGACAACCGCTTATATGCGGTTCATTGCTTACCTTTGAGCATACCGAAAATAAAAAGATATATGGCTTTGATAAAGTTATTATGCTTGCCGGCGGCATAGGTTTTGCCAATAAGGACCATGCTATTAAGCATGAGGCCGAGCCGGGTGAGAAGGTAGTGGTATTGGGCGGTGATAATTATCGTATAGGTATGGGTGGCGGTGCCGTATCATCGGTAGCTACAGGTGAATTTTCTAAAATGATAGAATTGAATGCCGTGCAGCGTTCTAATCCCGAAATGCAGAAACGTGTATTCAACGTGGTGAGGGCACTTACCGAAAATGAAACCAATCCCATAGTAAGCATACATGACCATGGTGCCGGCGGGCATTTGAACTGTTTGTCGGAATTGTTGGAAGAAACCGGTGGAAAAATAGATATAGACCAATTACCGGTAGGTGATAAAACATTATCGGCTAAAGAAATAGTGGGTAATGAGTCACAGGAAAGAATGGGTTTACTGCTACATGATGAAAATGTGGAAGAATTGCACCGCATAGCCGAACGCGAGCGAGCTCCCATGTATGTGGTAGGTGAATCTACTAATAATCACATGCTGGTATTTGAGCAAAAGCAGGCCGGAACTACACCTATTAACTTAACCATGAGTGACATGTTAGGTAATCCTCCTAAAACTGTTATACAAGATGTAACCGTACCTACCGAGTATAAGCCGGTAAATACTGTCCACGCTCAGGTGGAGCAGGCCGTAGCCGATGTATTCCGCTTGGAGGCTGTAGGCTGCAAGGATTGGCTTACCAATAAGGTGGACCGTTCCGTTACCGGTAAAATAGCCCGTCAGCAGTGTTGCGGTTCTTTACAGTTGCCATTGAGTGACTTAGGCGCTGTAGCCATAGATTATCATGGTACTAAAGGTATAGCCACTTCACTGGGGCATGCTCCTGCCACTGCTTTAATTAATGCGGAACATGGTTCGGTAATGTCAATAAGTGAAGCGCTTACCAATATAGTATGGGCTCCGCTACAGGGGGGATTAAATGCCGTATCATTGAGTGCCAATTGGATGTGGCCCAGCAAGAACAAAGGAGAAGATGCCCGCCTGTATAAGGCTGTGCGTGCCGCTTCGGATTTTGCCTGTCAATTAGGTATTAATATACCTACAGGTAAGGATTCATTGTCTATGACCCAAAAGTATCCTGACGGCAAGGTAGTGTATTCACCCGGTACTATTATAGCTACAGCAGTAGGTGAGGTGGAAGATGTGAAAAAAATAGTAACGCCTAATGTAAAATTGCAGGATGAAAGCCGCATGGTATATATTGATTTTTCTTCTGACAGCTTTAAATTGGGTGGTAGCAGTTATGCGCAAACTCAAAATATGCTGGGTAATGAAACGCCTACAGTTAAAGATGTAAATTACTTTAAACAGGCCTTTGCTGCCATACAATCACTAATACAAAGCGGAAAAATATTGGCCGGTCATGATATATCAGCCGGTGGTATGGTTACTGCCATGTTTGAAATGGTGTTTGGAGATAATTGTGTGGGCTTGGATATGAATTTGTCGGGTATGCCCGAAAAGGATATATTTAAAGTACTGTTTGCCGAAAATGCGGGTGTGCTTATACAAATAGCCAAAGACGATAATGAAGTGTTACCTTTCCTGAGTAAACAGGGCATACGTTATGTGGAAATAGGTAAGGTAAATACCCGTTCACATCATGCGGTGGTTAATATAGCATTTGGGGACCATACTTATAAGTTCGGGGTAGATGAATATCGTGATGTATGGTATGAATCATCTTATTTATTGGATTGTCGTCAGTCAGGTGATAAAAAGGCATTGGAACGTTATGACAATTATAAAAACCAGCAGCTTGTATATCGTTTTCCTGACCATTTTACCGGTAAAATGGCTCAATATGGTATAGCCGAAGGCAAAACCAATGGAGTAAAAGCCGCCATAGTAAGAGAAAAAGGCACTAATGGCGATAGGGAAATGGCATATAGCTTGTATTTGGCCGGTTTTGAGGTAAAGGATATACACGTAACCGACCTTATGTCGGGGCGTGAAAATTTGGAAGATGTGAGCATGGTGGTGTTCCCCGGCGGCTTCTCCCATTCTGATGTATTGGGTTCGGCTAAGGGTTTTGCCAGCTCCTTCCTTTTCAATGATAATGCCAAAAATGCCCTGAAGAACTTTTTTGCCCGAAAAAATACCCTGAGTTTGGGTGTGTGTAACGGATGTCAGCTCATGGTGGAATTAGGGCTCATAGCTGATGCTCATGACCAATTACGTCCTATAATGATGCACAATGATTCACATAAGTTTGAGTCAAACTTTGTAAATGTGGATATCACCGATAATCACTCTGTAATGCTGTCCTCGTTAAAGGGCAGCCGATTGGGTATATGGATAGCACATGGTGAAGGAAAATTCCATTTACCTTATGAGGAGGACCATTATCACATTCCTATGAAGTACAGTTATTCTGCCTATCCGGGTAACCCTAACGGGTCGGCTTATAATGTGGCAGCCTTGTGTAGTGAAGACGGCAGGCATTTGGCCATGATGCCACACTTGGAAAGAGCTATATTCGGTTGGCAGTGGGGGTATTATCCTTCCAATAGGGAGCAGGATGAAGTATCTCCATGGATAGAGGCATTTGTAAATGCCCGTAAGTGGATAGAAGAGCATAAATGAGAATAGGGTTTGACGCTAAGCGAGCATATTTTAATACCAGCGGATTGGGCAATTACAGCCGTAATATTATTACGGCTATAGTTGCTTCATATCCCTTACATCAGTATTATGCTTTTACTCCACCGGTATATAATAATATGTATAGTCCGGCAGGAGTAACCAGGGTAAGTCCGCAGTATGCCTGCATGGCCGGTGTGTGGCGTTATGCTCACATGGGTAAGGCAGCTAATGAGTTACACATAGATGTATTTCATGGGCTTAGTAATGAATTACCTAAGGATATTTCGGCCTGTAAGGCCAAAAAAATAGTTACCATACACGATACCATATATATGCGTTATCCGCAGTGGTATAAGTGGCATGACAGGCAAATGTATAGGCATAAAACAGCCGGAGCCTGTGAAGTAGCAGATGTAATAGTAGCTGCCAGTGAGCAAACTAAAAGTGATATTATACAATATTTTAGGGCGTCTGAAAAAAAAATAGAGGTCGTGTATCAGCCTTGTAATCCGTTATTTACAGTATTGCCTACAGCCGATGATTGTGCTCGTGTGGCTTCCGCATATGCATTGCCGAATGACTATGTGCTTATGGTAGGCAATATAGAACCCCGTAAAAATATAATGGCAGTAATACAGGCCATAGAACAATACATGCCACAGCAGTCACTGGTAATAGTAGGAAAAAACAATGCTTATGCGCAGCAATTGAAAGAATATGTAAAGCAGCACAACTTATCCGGCATACATTTTTGTCACGGGGTGAGCAATAATGAACTGTCGGCTATATACGCCATGGCAAAAGTATTGGTGTATCCTTCATGGTTTGAAGGTTTTGGTATACCTATTATAGAGGCCATGCATAGCGGAGTACCGGTAATTACAAGTAATAATTCCTGCTTTACCGAAACAGCGGGGAAGGCCGCCTTATATGTACAGCCGGATAATATAGGTGATATAGCCGAAAAAATAGCTGCCGTAAATAGCAGCAGTGCGTTAAGACATAGTATGATACAGGCAGGAAGGGAGCAGGTGAAGAAATTTGATGCTAAAATTATAGCTCATCAGCTGATGCAAATATATGAAAGATAACATATTTATTTTAAATATGTTATTATAAAAACACCATAAATATATTGTTTTTTTGTATATATTGTATTCTTTTTTGTAACAACAAAAGAAAAAAATCTTTTTTTTATTTTTTTTGGTCGCAGGCCGTAAAAAACATAATGCTATAAAAAAAAGTGTTATCTTTGCATTGTTATAATATGGAAGAGGAAGCGTTATATAGTACGTAATATATAAGAATATAAATAAAGGTAAAATGATATCAGGTATCAATATAAGTGAAGAAATCATTAAAACGAACGAGTACCTTAAAAAGGGCTCGGTTATATTGTATCCTACTGATACGGTATGGGGTATAGGGTGTGACGCCACCAATACAAGCGCCATTAATCGTATATTTGATATTAAAAAGCGTTCCAGCAGTAAAAGTTTTCTTATATTACTGGATGAGCCGGAAAAGTTGTCGTTATATGTGGAGCATATACCTATTATTGCTTGGGATTTAATAGCACAGGCCAACAGGCCCACTACTTTTATATATTCAGGGGTTAAGAATTTACCGTCATCACTTATAGCAAGTGATAACACCATAGCCATACGTATAGTAAAGAATGAATTTTGCAAAAAGCTCATCAGTTTATTTGGCAGGCCCATAGTGTCCACATCGGCTAATTTATCGGGGGAACCCACGCCGGTAAGGTATCAGGATATAAGTGAGGAACTTAAAGGCAAAATGGATTATATAGTCAATCAGGAAATAGGCAGTATAGGTGATGTAAAGCCATCTACCATTATTCGTTTTATTGATGATTATAACTTTGAAATAGTAAGAGATTAGCATTTATTATATAGGTTTACCCGTGTTATGACTGAAGATATTATAAGCATACAGCCGCAAAACATGATAGATATATGTGGAGTAAATAATGAAAACATAGATTTGTTACGCCGTATATATCCGCAGGTAAAGCTGGTAGCCAGGGGTAATGAAATTAAAGTATTGGGTTCGCAGGCTCAAATAGAGGAGGTGCAGCACTTATTTGAAGTATTATTACAATGGTATGAAAAGCACGGGGATCTTACTGAAAATGATATAGTTCGTTTGGTAGAAAAGGGTGATGAATTTTTAATGGTAGCTCAAAACGAGCAGGCCGATGGTGATTTTATATTGCGAGGCCGGGACGGCCAAAGCATAAGAGCCCGCACCGTAAATCAGCTTAAAATGGTGCAGGGAATACAAAAGAACGATATGATATTTGCCATAGGGCCTGCCGGTACGGGCAAAACCTATACTGCAGTAGCCCTGGCGGTACGGGCTTTGCGTAATAAGGAAATAAAACGCATAGTGCTTACCCGTCCTGCAGTGGAAGCCGGTGAAAATTTAGGTTTTTTGCCCGGTGATGTACAGGATAAATTAGATCCTTATTTACAGCCTTTATATGATGCTTTGCGGGATATGATACCTCCACAAAAGTTGTTATCATACGTGGAAGATAAAACTATAGAAATAGCCCCTTTGGCATTTATGCGAGGGCGTACGCTTGACAATGCCTACGTAATATTAGACGAAGCTCAAAATGCCACTGCTACACAGCTCAAAATGTTTCTTACCCGTATGGGTAAAAATGCCAAATTCCTCATTACGGGGGACCTTACGCAAATAGACCTGCCCAAGCACCAAACATCAGGGCTGCCTTCGGCTATAAAAATATTACAAAATATTAGTGGTATAGATATTATCATGTTAGATAAAAGTGATGTGGTAAGGCATCCTTTGGTGTCGGCTATTATACAGGCATACGAAAATAGTGAAACCGATAATAATAAATAGTACATGCATAAGCGTACAGGTATAGGAATGGCGGTAATGCTGTTAATGCTGAATATATCGGCACAAACGGGCGGCAAAACGGTATATAATTTCTTGGATATGCCGGTGTCGGCACGTCAGGCGGCATTGGGAAGCCACATGGTAGCTCTATATGACCATACCGATGCTTCTATGGTTATACTCAATCCCTCCATGTTACATGCATCCATGAGCACGGGGCTGGCCGTGAACTGTGTGGACTATTATAGTGACGCCGTATATGGACACGCCAATTATATACAGCATTTTAACAAAGCCGGTACTTTTAATTTTGCTTTTCAATTTGCCACCTATGGCAAATTTGATGCTTATGATGAAACCGGAGAGCCGGCCGGTACCTTCAGCGCCGGAGATTATGCTTTATATGTAGGTTATGGTCGTGAACTTATAGATAGTACCTTTGCCTTGGGAGTAAATATCAAAACCATATTTTCCAATTATGCCGGTTATTTTTCGTCAGGGCTGGCCGTAGATATGGCGGCTTCCTACTATTGTTGTCCTAAAAACATAGCTTTAAGCTTGCTTATAAAGAATGTGGGCGCTCAATTCAATGCTTATGACGGCCTTAGAGAAAAGCTCCCGTTTGATATTCAGCTGGCTTTTTCTCAGCGTTTGCAGCATTTGCCCGTAAGGTATCACATTATATTACATCATTTATACACATGGAATATGCTGTATAATGACCCTAATGACCCTTTTGCCTCTACCGATATGTCCACCGGTAAGGTGGTAGAAAAAAGTAAAGGCAAAAAGTTCGCTACCAATTTGTTTCGTCACATTGGCTTTGCTTTGGAAATAATGCCGGTGAAATATGTATCACTGCAGGCAGGCTTTGATTATGACACCCGTTATCAAATGCGTACCTATGCCAAAAAAGGCCTTGTAGGGTTTTCCTATGGTGTGGGCCTGCATTTTTATCATTTTAATATATATTATGGGCGTAACCATAATAACCTCGCCTCTACCCCTAATTATTTTACGATTTCAACCAATATTAATGAATTTTTAATCAAATAACATATTATGAATGAATTAGCAATTGTCCTTATTAGTTTTGTACCTGCCGTATTAGTGGCTTTAACCGCTTATTATGTTCTTAAAATAAATCAGGAAAAAGAATTGCGTATAATGACGCTGAATTTTAAGCAGGAAAACAAAAAAATAATTAATCCCATACGTTTGCAGGCCTATGAAAGAGTGGCCTTGTTTTTAGAGCGTATGCGTCCCGAAAGTTTATTGCTGAGAGTATCAAGCAGCGAATTGTCGGCTGTGCAATATCGTATATTGCTTTTGGCTAATATACGCAGCGAATTTGAGCATAATTTATCACAACAGGTGTATATATCCGGCTTGCTATGGCAAACAACCAAAGCCGCCAAGGAAGACTTATTCAAAATAATTAATTTGGCTTCAGGCAGGGTAGCAGATAATGCTACAGGTGCCGATTTGGCTGCCAAAATACTGGAATTGAATATAGAGCAGCCCATACAGCCTATAGATGAAGCCTTGGATTTGCTCCGAAAAGAAATAACGGAACTGTATTAGCAGTAAAGCAAGCGGGGAATTATAAAAAAAGAGTAAGCGTTATATGTAACACTTACTCTTTTACTTTGTGTCCTACTAAAAATGTAACGATTATTCGGGTTGAATAGCATCACAAGGGCATACGCCGGCGCATGAACCGCAACTAACGCATTCGTCAGGATTGATAGAATATACATCACCTTCAGAAATAGCACCTACAGGACATTCATCTTTACATGTACCACAACCGGCACATACATCAGGATTAATTTTATAAGCCATATCTGTTACTTTTTTTTAATTTGTTTAATTATTGCAAAAGTAGCAAGATTAGTTGTATGTTTTAAATAAAATGCAAAATTTAAAATTATTCCTAATAATTACATTTTAAACACATGATATTCAATATTATTATATTTTTTCATAAATTTTTTCAGGACTATAAAAAAACATTAGCAGGTCGGTTTGACCGTTAATATGGGTATAATTTTACCTTTTTAAAAGGCATTTTGCATGGTTTAACAATAATTAAAGTGATATTTCGTTTTATAATCATATAATAACAGGCACAGCAATTATGAAATATAAGGTAGGTGATAAAGTAAAATTTTTGAATGAAGTAGGTGGAGGCGTTATTAAAAAAATATTGTCGCCCACCATGGTAGAAGTAGCTATGGAAGACGGGTTTGACATGCCCGTGTCAACCGCTGAAATATTACCTGCTCAATCAGAAGATATTAAGGCTTCGGTATTCAATCAGGATTTTCATGTAGATGAGGAGCAGTTGAAGGTAGAAGCAGGAGGTGGAGAAGAATATGAGCGGGAAACAAAATTGCAAAAATTGTCTTCGCTTCAAAATAAGCAGGGAGGCATATATTTGGCCTATGTACCGCATGATCAGGTGTGGTTGTTAAAGGATGATATAGATCTCTATTTGGTGAATTTTACTTCCTATGAGGTGTTATATAGTTTTACCATAGTGCACGAGGACGGAAGCTGTAGTAATGTGGATTACGGTAATATTATGCCTCAAAGCAAGGTACTTATGCAAACCATAGCCCGCAGTGATATAGAGCAATGGTTGCACGGGTATGTGCAGGTGTTGTTCATGAAGGAAGCCGATACGGATATATGTATGCCTATGCATCAGGAATTCAAGGTAAAAATGCTTCGATTTATGAAGCAGGAATCTTTTTCGGCCTGTAATTTTTTGGCCGAAAAGTCGGTGCTCATATATGTAGGTACTCCTGCCAAAAATGGAAGTTTTGCTAATATACAGGCACAAAAAGACGACACCATAGCCGAGCAAATGCAGCAGCCTAAGCAGATAAAAAAAGTTTCATCTTTGCAGGAGTATGAAACAGCCCGTGGAGAGCTGGAAGTGGATTTGCATATAGAATCATTGGTAGACAACCATAGCGGTTATAGTTCATCACAAATAATAGATATACAAAAGAAAAAAATAATTCACACTATGGAGAATGCCATAACGGACCATTATAAAAAAGTGGTGTTTATTCATGGCGTGGGTAATGGTACTTTAAAGCAGGAATTGCTAAAAATACTTAAGCAGTATCAAAATATACACTATTTTGATGCTTCCATGAATAAGTACGGCTGTGGTGCCACCGAAGTATTAATAGGCAATAATTGTAAATTATAATTTTCTTACTGTATAGGGGAAACAGGAGTGTGGTATTGAGTGAGCATAAAGTAATGTTTGCGTATGCTCCATTCATATATAAGCCAAAATATAAAGTATCCGTTAGTAAATATTTTATATGCTATATTCCATGGATGAGGCAGGCTGAAAAAGCAGTCGGCTATCCATAGTATCATATCTATGCAGAACAATATATCCCACCATTTTTCCTTATCGCCAAATTCTACCACATGTGTGTAGTGTTCTTGCGGGTGCACATTGGCTTTGGCATATATGTAAGGTATCATGCTTCCTATGGTAAGCGTATAGCAGCCTTCAGGGAGGTGTATATTAAGTTCACGGGTATTCATAATACCCACTAATTGATTATTAATAAATATTTTATGAGGTATTTTTAATGCAAATTTACTCTTTTTTTGCCTTATAACAAGGGTAGCCATGGTTTAACGGGAAATTTTTTTCCAATATACTGTTCTTCCTAAAGCCGGAGTGCCTATATAGCCTCGCACTTTCAGCTTATTGGGGGCCTCAAATTTCATTTTGCATTTATATATTCTGCCGTGTATGGGGTCATATACCTTGCCGTTAATCCATTCACCGGTAGCAGGGTTAAAAGTAAAGTCCCATAGCAGTTGTATTTTGTTTCCAGGTGTGTTACGCAGGTTTTTGTCCGGGTTGTTTATATCGGTTTTCATGGTGCCGTCCGGGTAGTATAAATTTTTAACCCATATAATTTTTCCGGCATAGGTGTTATGATTGGTAAGGTATATTTTTACCCTTGATTCTTCCTTGGTTTCTTCATCTGTTACGGAATATATGCCTGCTATGCTGTCTTGGGCTACCTGAGCCATAAGCGGGCTGTGGTTATATACGGCGCACAGTATAAATAGAATAATGCTGATATATGTTTTTTTGTTCATGTTATTTTGTTTTTTGTTCTACTGATGTGTTATTAGTAAAAAATGATAGCAAAAATTCTACCAAAGTATTAAAAGTATGGGCATAATGATCATATTTACATTGGGTAAAAAACTGTATTTCCAGTCCTTTGAGTAGCATGGTCATCATGTCGGCAAAGGCTAAAGGGTCTATGGCTATGTTTAACTGCCTGGAGTATATGCCGGATTGTATTATTTTTACAAATTGGGCGGTTTCCCATTTGTCAAATTCCTGTTTTACATCATTTAAAAAAAACATTTGCTGTTGTGTGGACAATTGCCGGGGAAATGCCAGCCGAAGTGTTTGTAAATAACTGGGTGATTGCTGTATAAGCTGCATATGCAGTATTAAATAATGCTTCAGTTGCTCAAATATAGAGTATTCGGGATTATTAATAATAGCTTGCAGCTGTTGCTGAAAAACAGCTATTTCATTTCTTACTACAGCAGTAAACAGGCCCTCCTTACTTTCATAATAATAGTACACCGAGCCTTTGGCCTTTTGTGACAGGCGGGCTATTTCTTCTATCGATGTTTTTACATAGCCGTTTTTATTGAATACCTGGGTAGCTGTTTGTAGTATATGTTCTTTGGTGGATATTTTGTGTGCCATATATGTACGATAAACAAATGAAAGTGCAAAAATACAAAAAAAAATCATATCTCACCTTTTTTTTAATAATTAAATTATGCTTATAAAATAGGAGTAATATGTATTTTTATTTTATAGAGGGGCAGCGTAGGGTATATTTGACTTTGCGTATGCTTATAGTCAAATATTATCATAAATTATATTCCATACATAAGGCGACAGGCGTAGTATTTTTTGTTAACAAAAAGGTATGGAGTAAAAGTTGCAATAAAAAAGGAAGCGGACAAAAAAAAATGTTATCTTTGCAAGTAAGATAGTTGGGAAACTATCAGTTGTATTTTATTAACAATCACATTTATATAAAACACTTGGAAGATTTACTATCACAACTGAATGAAGTACAGCAGCAAGCGGTAAGCCATATAGACGGGCCTGTAATGGTAATAGCCGGAGCGGGTTCGGGTAAAACGCGTGTACTTACCTACCGTATAGCTTATATGATAGCGCAGGGCATAAGTCCGTTTAATATATTAAGTCTTACTTTTACCAATAAGGCCGCACAGGAAATGAAGGACAGGGTGGTAAGCCTGTTAGGAGATGCCAAGGGCAATCATGTGTGGATGGGTACTTTTCACTCGGTGTTCAGTAAAATATTGCACATAGAGGCAGCTTATTTGGGCTTTACTTCTAATTTTACCATATATGATACCGATGATTGTAAAAGTTTGGTAAAAACCATACTTAAGGAGAATAATCTGGACACTAAGGAGTATAAGGTTACTACGGTAATATCGGAAATATCCTCTGCCAAGTCAAATATGATACTGCCTGAAGATTATATAGCCAATGACATTATAGCTGCCAATAATAAGGCACGCCGTATGCCGGAATTGGGAAGAATATATAGTATATATAATAGCAGGCTTAAGCAGTCAGACGCTATGGATTTTGATGACTTGCTCACCAATATGTACATATTATTGCGTGATTTTCCTGAAATATTGCTCAAGTATCAGCATAAATTCCGTTACATTATGGTAGATGAGTATCAGGATACCAATGGTGTACAGTACAAAATATTAAAAAAACTGGCCGGTGCCTATGAGAATATATGTGTGGTAGGTGATGATGCGCAAAGTATATATTCTTTTCGTGGTGCTGATATAGGTAATATATTGGGTTTTCAGTCTGACTATCCTGATTGTGAGGTATATAAGCTGGAACAGAACTATCGTTCTACCCAAAATATTATTAATGCGGCTAACGGGGTTATAGCCCATAACAGGCGGCAAATACCCAAGCTGATATGGACAGCCAATCAGCAGGGAGAAAAGTTACAGTTGGCTTGTCTTTCTTCTGATTTGGAGGAGGCCCTGTATGTGGTAAAAACCATAAGTGAACTCAAGGAAAAGCATAATTACAGGAATGAGGACTTTGTGGTAATGTACCGTGTAAATTCGCAGTCACGTACATTTGAAGAGGCTTTTCGCCGTATGAATATTCCATATCGTATATATGGGGGCATATCGTTTTATGACCGCAAGGAAATAAAGGATATGATGGCTTATTTCAGGCTCACGGTGAATTATAAGGATGAAGAAGCCTTGCGCCGCATTATTAATTATCCGCAGCGAGGCATAGGCGCTACCACTATGGAAAAGCTCATAGCTGCTGCCGATGATCATAAGGTAAGCTTATGGGAAGTAGTGGAAAACCCTTTACAGTATAATGTGAGTTTGTCTTCAGGTATCATTAATACTTTAGATATATTTGTAAATAAAATAAAAAGTTTTCATGCCGAATTGCAGCAAACCGATGCTTTCCTTTTAGGTAAGCATATAGCACAGTCCAGCGGTATGGAGCAGGCATTAATGGGGTTAAAAGATGAGCCGGAGCGATACCAAAACCTGGGAGAATTATTCAATGCCATGCAGGATTTTGTAAACAGGCCGGCCGATACCCGCATAGATATGGAAACGGGGGAGGACTTACAGGATAAGTTTCCTTCATTGGATTTGTTTTTGAATGAAGCGGCTTTATACACCGATGCCGATAAGGATGATGAAAATCCTGACAAGGTAAAACTCATGACGGTGCATGCCACCAAGGGGTTGGAATTTCCCTGTATATTTGTGGTGGGCATGGATGAAGGATTGTTCCCCAGCAGCATGGTGTCAAGTGATAATGAATTGGAGGAAGAGCGAAGGTTATTCTATGTAGCGCTTACCCGTGCTAAGGAACGGGTGTATATGACTACGGTTCAAAGCCGTATGATATTCGGCAATGTGGTATTCAGTCAGCCCAGTTCGTTTTTAAAGGAAATAGATACGCAGCTGTTAGCCGTTAACAGGGAGCAGGAATCACAGGCTACCCGCCAAAATTATTATTACAAGCCGGTACAAAAGACTGCGTCTTCTTATGTGGCTAAGCCTGTATTTCGCCAAGCTACCATGCAGAAGCCCACATTCAATATGCCACATGAAACACCTGCAGCCAAGGCTAAGCCTTCTATCAGTTTGGCTCCGGTTATACTTACTGCCAATACCTCTGCCGAGGGCATGAGGGTGTATCATGCCAAATTTGGAGAGGGCGTAATACTGGAAATAAATAAGGAAGATAACAGGGTGAAGGTGGACTTTGGTGATAAAGGTCAAAAAACGCTGTTATACAATTTTGCTAAGTTACAACAAATAATAGACAATGAATAATAGAAAACGCCAACCATTGATATTGCTTACCAATGATGACGGGGTAGATGCCAAAGGCATAAGGGTAATGCTGGAGGTGGTAAAAAATTATGGCAGGGTAGTAGTAGTGGCCCCTGCTACGGGTCGCTCGGGTATGAGCCATGCCATTACATTCAGTATGCCACTACGCATACGTAAAATATATCAGGATAACAAAGTGGAAATATATCGTTGTAACGGTACACCGGCCGATTGTGTAAAATTGGCCCAGCGTTACATACTCAAAGATAAAAAAATAGACCTTTTGGTATCAGGCATTAATCAAGGGTCGAATACCGCCACCAGTACGCACTATTCCGGTACGGTAGCCGCCGCCATGGAAGGATGTATTAATCAGCTTACGGCTGTAGCTTTTTCGGAGGTGAACTATAATTCCTCTTCACATTTTGAGGCCACCCTGGCCGCCGCCCGTAAAATTATACCTTATGTATTGGAAAAAGGGCTGCCTAAGCATGTGTGTCTGAATGTAAATGTTCCCTGTGTGCCGCCGGCCGATATTAAAGGGTATAAAATAACCCGTCAGGCTAATAATTACTGGGTGGAGGATATGAAAGAAAGAAAAGACCCTACGGGTCGTTCCTATTTTTGGATGGATGGTAATATGAAAGAATGTGATAAAGGCAGAGATACCGATCAATGGGCGGTAAAACATAATTATGTATCCATTACCCCTATAAGGTCCGATATTACCGATTATGATGCTATAGATGAACTTAAGCAATGGAAATTGAAAAAATAATATATAAATGGAAGAAATAAATAATAACAAAGAGCAGAATATATTGAAAAAAGACGCTATGTGGTTAGGATTACTTATGGGTGTTGCTGTTCCCGGTGCATTGTATGGGCTGTTATATGCCATATCGGTGTCATTGGCACCGCAACATGCCGATTTATTAATTAAAAACAGCACCATGATGTTGCTGGCCCTGTTTCCTAATTTGCTTATAATGCGGTATTATTTGGTTAAGTTGAAGTTGGACAAAACAGGTAGAGGATTGCTGTTGTCCACCTTTGTACTGGCTATGATATATTTTGCTTTTTATATGAAGTTTTACGCCTAAAAACCAATCATGAGCCAAGACTTATACACATCCATACATCAACCCATGCAGGTATTTAGAGAACAATATAAATCCATGTTGTTTTCACATGCCGATGATAGAATAATGCCCTATATGGAGCAGGTGTGGGAGCAGTCCGGCAAGCAATTGAGGCCGGCCATGGTATTGTTATCGGCTATAATGAACGGAGGCGTACAGGAAGATACTTATAAAGTAGCCATGCTTATGGAAATGGTGCATGGCGCCTCTATTATACATGATGATGTGGTAGATAATGGTATGCTTCGCAGAGGCATGCCTTCCATTAATGTGCATTATGGTAATCAGGTGGCAGTGCTACTGGGCGACTATGTATTGTCACATTGCATGCAAATGGTGAGCGATCACGCCTATATGGTAAAGTTATTGGCCCATGTTACCCATAAAATGGCCGAAGGAGAACTTATACAGTTGCGGTGCAAGCATACATATGTTATAAGTGAAGCCGATTATTATGAAATAATAAGGAATAAAACAGCGGAGCTGTTCTCCGCATGTATGGTTGGCGGAGTGCAGTCGGTAGCAGGTAATAATACCGCGTTGCTTTCACGGTGGGCCGAGGCGGGCATTCATTTTGGGCTTATGTATCAGTTGTGTGATGATATATCCGATTACTATACCAAAGATGACAAAAAAGACAACCATAAGGATATACAGGAGCATAAAATTACCCTGCCATTAATAGCAGCTCTGCAGCATTGTAACGCTGAGGAAAAAGAGCAGTTGGAGCAACTTTATTTACATCATGAAGGTAGGCCGGAGCAAATACGGCGTATATGCTCCATGGTAGCCGAAAAAGGCGGATTAGATTATACCATGCAGGCCGCCTTGCGGCAAAAAGAGCAGCTGGAAGCCTTTATATTGTCATATCCCTGTACGGAACATACCCGTACATATATGAATATTATCCGATATGTAGTGGAACAGGTAAAATAAATACAGGCATGACAAAATTCATACTTAAAAGGGTGGCTTACGGAGTATTGGTAATGCTGGGTGTAATAACAATTATATTCCTGCTGTTTTCGGTATTGCCCGGTGACAGTGCCGTTATGACCATGGGTCAGCGATCTGATGTGGCCAGTGAGGAAGCCGTGCGAAAAGAAATGGGTTTAGATTTACCCTTAGGTGTGCGATATATTAATTATATTAATGACATACTTCCTTTATCATTGCATAGTACTCATGCGGAAAGTACTTTTTATATGGATACAATCAAATATGAAGGTGTGGTGCTGTGCTCCATGGGCAGGCACACGGTACTGGTAGCCAAAAAACCCTATATGGGCAGGTCATATCAAAGCAAACGGCCTGTAATGGAAATGCTTAACGAAGCATTTCCTAAAACAGCTCTTTTGGCTGTAATAGCCATATTTTTTGCTATTATAGCAGGAATGATATTGGGTACCTTGTGTGCTATATGGAAGGATACATGGTTCGATAAAACGGCGCTGGTAGGCTCGGTAATGGGCATGGCATTGCCCTCCTTTTTTGCCGCTATATTGTTTGCGTGGATATTTGCCTTTATATTGGCCGATTATACGGGGCTTAATATGTTTGGAAGCCTATATACGGTAAGCGATTTTGGTGACGGCGAATATTTAGACCTTAAAAATCTAATATTGCCTGCCATTACATTAGGCATACGCCCTTTGGCCACGGTAACCGAACTTATGCGTAATTCCGTGCTGGAAGTATTGTCACAGGATTATGTACGCACAGCTAAGGCCAAAGGCCTCAGCTATGGCAAGGTAATACGCTCACATGTAATTAAAAATGCACTCAATCCCGTAGTTACCGCCATTTCCGGCTGGCTGGCCGGTATGATGGCCGGTGCCGTATTTGTGGAATATGTATTCGACTACAAGGGAGTGGGGGTAGTAATAGTGAATGGATTGGAAAAATATGATTTTCCCGTAGTAATGGGCAGTTTGTTGTATATATCGGTTATATTGGTAATAATAAATATTGCCGTG
This sequence comes from Bacteroidales bacterium, assembly GCA_045598105.1. Lineage (GTDB taxonomy): Bacteria > Bacteroidota > Bacteroidia > Bacteroidales > WCHB1-69 > UBA1205. Next base: position 76,600 of record JAZLLK010000087.1, read on the forward strand.
GATATTATTTATGGATTTTTGGATCCTCGTGCCAAGGTAGTTTAGAAATTTTGTATATACAAATTCATCACTGAAATTCCAATTCGGAATCATATAAAAATAGGGAAAAAATATTTTTTCGGTTCTTAACCTATCCTAAATTCAACAAATAAATGCAACTTTATCACGAACAGGAATAGGATTTTTATCAAGTAAGGGAAAGCAAACACTTTCCCTATACTTGAAAGGAAAAAATGACTATTTTTGTGTGTGAAAAAAGTGCAAAAATATGA
>JAZLLK010000088.1:0-76522 GCA_045598105.1 Bacteroidales bacterium
CTAAGCAGGTACAGGTGAATGCCTATAACGCCAATGTGGATATTACCGACTTATCAAGCGGTATATATATGCTGAAAATAACCATGTGTGATGGTAAAATCATAACAAAAAAAATAGTTAAGAGTACATATCAACACTAATCTACACTGAGTACATGTTTGTAATGAAGGGAGTTTATCTCCCTTCTATTTACGCTAACATAAGCGGTAAAAACTCAAAGCATATCAATGCATATTAATGTGTGATCAGTAACAATATCAATAATAAGTTAAAGTTTTTTTTTTGAAGGGGGCTGCCAGGCTCCCTTCTCTTTTTTTTTGTTTTGCGGTAGCGGGGAGGAGTGCCTTGTTTAATACGCTTATCTTTCTGCAATGTCTTCATGCCCTCCCTCAAAAAAAACGAATTTTATCAGTTTGTCGGTTAACATTGCAACTGTGTTACAATGTTAATACATTTGTATAAAATTATATTATACCATTTTGAAGGCATCCGTTTGTGAGTTTATACGTGTTGTATGTGCAAAAATCAGGTGTGATGTTTATATATACTTGTTTATCAGTATTATATAAATGAAATTTCGTAAATATTGTTAATGATGTATATTATAAAAATGAATTATTTTAGCAATAAAATACTATAATATGTTTATAAACATGTACTTATTATTTCATTTTTTTTAAATCCCGGCTTCCTTGTCGGCCCATCGTTCCGTGTAAAAACTATGGTAGGATATGCCTTTATGTTGCCGATAGTGTCGGCAGCAGGGAAGCACGCACCATAATAGGGAAGGCAGGGCTATTACAGGCAGGTAGCATGGCCCTAGCAGGAGTGATTGTTTGCAGTGTCCGTATTCGTGTTGCAGGGTGCGGTATAGCAGCTTGTTTTCATGGTCAGCGGAGGCAGGCTTGCCATAGCAGCAGGTAATAAATATATACCTGCCCATACCCATGCTGTACCTAAGCGGCCAATAGGTAACGGCGGACTGTTTGTAGCTGAAATATCCGTTCCGTTTTATGAGCAGGTGCAGTAATAGTCCTATCAGGTTTTGGGGGGCACACCATGTGAATTGCAGCAGCCAATATAGGGTTTGGTTGCCTTTAGTAGTTGTGCACATCTTCATCTATATGCAGTTCATCTTCCATTTGCCATAATAAAAATCCGGCCTGACGCTCTATATAATCCAGTATATCGGCTTTTATTTTCATATCCTTTATTTCACTTATTTCCTGTATAAGGGCGTCTATTTTTATTTTAAAGTTGTTATCCATGTTAGTTCTTATTATGAAATATAGGTGCAAAGGTAGCATTTTTTATGGTGCCGCAGGCACCATAGGGTAAAAAATATAGCATGTGTGTATGCTATGAACTATAAGGTAAATGCTATGGCAGCGGATGCAGGTAGCGGAGCATGCGTTCATATAGTTGTGTATAGTCTCTATCGGCATATATGCCAAACGATTGATTATGAAACAGTGTGCACAGTGTGCCGTGGTATTGTATGCACATGTCTATCCATGTTTTGGCATATTGCCACATTTCTTCTGCGGTGTGGCCTTGCAGGCCGTTTTCCATGCCTATGAGCGGGTAGCAGCGTAGGGAGGTGGTGTGTTCCTGGTACAGGTCGTAAAACAGGAAGGATTTGCAGGTGCCTGCCCTATATCCCCAGCGGTTTACATGCCCCATAGAGTAGTCGGAGAGTATGCCGTTGGCTATAAGCTGTTGTAAGGTGCCGGGCATACGAAGCAGCAAATAGTGCTGGCGATTACAGTCAACAGGCTTAGAGCAGTAAGCCTGTAAATTGGCTATTTCTTGGGCTTGCAGGCCTGCCTGTCGGTTACTGCCATAGGAGGCATGCAGACCTATATCATTGTTCTTTGCCAGCCGTTGTATAAGTGTATCCATACCTGCATAGCTCATAGGCGTATTTTTGTCCAGCCGGCTGCGGCTGGTAGCCGCCAAAAAGAAATAGATGGCTTTTAGGCTATATGTGTGGTGTAGCTGTTCTATGTAGTCAAAGCTGTCGTAAGGATCGGTCATGGAACCCTGTAACACCATATTCCTATCACGTATCAGCTGCCATTTACAGCGTAACAGGTGCTTTATGCGTCCTGCCACATTCCATATCAGGGGCTTGCCCTTATAGCAATAGGCTATATCTATATCGTAGGTGGGTATGTGGGTAAAGTGGCTTTCGGCATATTGCAGGTGAGGAAAATATTGTAGCAATGCGGCTTTAAACTGCTCTATCCATACTTCTACCCACGGGTAATCGTATAATTCGTTATGGCATAGCTGTATTCTCCCATATTGGTCTTGGGGCTTTGCCCCGTATTCTTCATAGCGGCTCAGGCACCAAAAACAGGCCGCAAACAGGTCAAAACCCAATAAGTCCTTTTCTTCATGAGCAAATAAGGTGTGCTGCCCGCTCATGCTCATATGCAAGTATTGCGAATTGATGCCCCGCTCCCATAGTAGCGGAGCGGCTTTTACCCACACGGGATAGTCACTGTTGGTGTCATATACCATTTTGTCGCCATCATAGGCATCAAATACCTCTTTACAGGTGCATATTTCATAGTCTATACCCATGTTTTCCTGCAATATGTGTTGCAGTATGTATTGCAGTCGGGTCGTAAGGCGGGGAGTGTATATGAGCATGAGGCTATTGTTTATGTAGTGCCAACTGGCAAAAATGCCACATTACTATGCCGGCACTCACCGATATGTTCAATGAGTGTTTGGTGCCAAATTGGGGTATCTCTATGGCATTGCTGCAATGGTCCACCACCTTCTGGTCCACGCCCATTACCTCGTTGCCCAGCACCAAAGCCACAGGCGTGTGCGTATCCCACTGCACCATGTGCAGGGGAATACTGTGCTCCACCTGCTCTATGGCATAGGCCGTATAGCCCTGCAGCTGCAACTGCTGCACTGCCTGTAATGTGTCAGACGCATATTCCCAATTTACCGACAGGGTTGCCCCTAATGCCGTTTTCTCTATGTCCTTGTGCGGAGGCGTAGCCGTAATGCCACACAATATTATTTTCTCTATTTTAAAAGCATCGGCAGTGCGAAATACCGAGCCTATATTGTTCATGCTGCGTATGTTATCCAGCACTATCACCACCGGCATTTTTTCACTTTGCTTATAGGTGTCCACATCTACACGATGTAATTCTTCCATAGACAATTTTTTCATATCGCTGTATTCTGTTCGTTTATGGTCTCCTTGTCCGATAAGTGCCGGGTAAGCGTTTTTACAAAATTATTGTTGCCGAAGAATTCCTGAGCCACCACACGCACTATGGTGTAGGCCGGTATGCCTAACATCATGCCCGGTATGCCGGCTATGCTGCCCGATATGAGTATTACCAAAAATATTTCTAACGGATGGGCCTTTACCGACTTGGAGGCTATGTAAGGCTGTAAGAAGAAATTATCTAATATACGGCAGAATACAAAAACGGACACTACCTTGAGCACTATATTTATTATGGCTATATCCGGACCCTCTATATAGGCCGTCATTACGGCAAATATACAACCTGATACACAGGCTACTATGCTGCCTATGTAGGGTATTATTACCATTATGCCGCCCAGTAGGGCTATGAGCAATGCATTGTTAATGTGCAGTATGCTTAATAGTGTCCATTCCACTATGGCTACCAGTATTATTTCCACCGCTAAGCCTACAAAATAGTTCGACAGCAGCTTTTTACTGCGGGAAAGCACATGCTGCGTTTCATCCTGATGCCTGTCGGGCATCATGTGTATGAGCGTCCCCTGCAGTTTGGGTATGTCTTTCAGTATGTAGAAGGCTATAAACAATACAGAGAATATGCCTAAAAACAGGTCACCCAGGCCGGTAATAAAATTATTGAAAAAGGAAGACGGATTTATCTGCTTTATTTTACTCACTACCGTGTGGGTAATAATAGTTTCCAGGTTTTCCTGTGGCTCTATAATACCATATTCATGCAAAAAATTATCTATCTGCATCATTTGCTCCTTGTAGGTTCGCTCCACAAGCCTGGTGTCTACTTGGGTAATGGCATGTATTTGCCTGTTTACCGTAGGTGCTATCAGCCATATTATGCCCACAAGCATGCCTGTAATGCCTATAAGTGCCAATGCCGAAGCTATGCCTGTGCCCATGTGCCTGTGCCCTAAGGGTATTTGCATGAGCCATGATTTGAGCGGGTTGGCCAGCAGGGTGATAATAATCGCTATTATTATGTATAAGGTAATATGGGAAAAATACCACGCAGCCCACACCAATATGGCTATAATGAACAGTATGGATATACTGCCTACTATTTTGGTATGTGTGCTTTTTTTCATACGCTATTTGCCTAATTTATCTAATCTGTTCAAACTTTCTATGGCTAAAGTGTAATCCTCCCGTAATTTAAGACAATACATAAAATCCTGACGGGCATTGTCATATTTTTCCTGCATTTCAAAGGCCAGGCCCCTGTTATATATGGCCTCTATGTAGGTTTCATCCTGTTCTATGGCCTTAGAAAAGAATACCGAGGCTTCCTCATATTGGCCTAAGGCCAAATAATTCCATCCCATATTATGCAGGGCATATTTATTGGTAACGTCATTTTGAAGTATCATTTTGTATTTCTGCAGGGCCTTGTCGTAGTCGCCATGCTCCTGATAATATATGCCTAAGTTGTATAAAGCCTGAAAGTCGTTAGGCCGGCAGTTGAGCGCATTGTTATAGTAATTCAATGCCAATGCATTGTCCATGTATTGGTACAATATACCTAATTCCATATAGGCATCATAGTACTCCGCATCCTGGTCAGCAGCGGTGAGGTAGTTGCGTATGGCGGCAGCAGTGTCCCCCTGTTCCCTATAGTTCCATGCCAGTATGAAATAGGCCTTGGGATTATGCCCTGTTTTCATTATGGCCTGCATGGCCGTTTCTTGTGATAGCTTGTACCGCTTGAGCAAAAAATGTAATTCGGCCAGCTTCAGGCGGGCATCATTGTTGTCATTATTCAACTGCAAGGCTTTGTCTAAAGCCTCTTCTGCCTCGTCGGTATTGGTTTGGGCAAAATATACGTCAGATAACGTTTCATAGTAGCTGTCATTAGCGGAATCCAGCCTTATGGCATTGCCTATGGCCGTAAGGGCACTGTCTAATTGGTGCGTGCCTATATAATATAATGACAGGTCTCTATACAGGTCAGCATTCATGGGGTCCTTGTCTATGGCTTTATATAAGTCGGCCAACTCCGCCGGCAGCCGGGCATATTTATCAGTCTTTCCGCCGCGGTGACAGGCACATAGCATGGTTATTGCCAGTATGGTTATGAGTATTTTTTGCATATAATATTAGTTTTTTGCTGCTACGGCCTCTTTTATTTTTTGTTCTATCTCTTCACACAATTCGGGGTTCTCTTCCAAAAGCTGTTTTACGCTCTCTCTTCCCTGTGCCAGCTTGCTTTCACCATACGAAAACCATGAGCCGCTCTTCTTTATTATGTTATGCTCTACGCCTAAATCCACTATTTCACCACTCTTTGATATGCCTTCGCCATACATAATGTCAAATTCGGCATTGCGGAAAGGAGGTGCTACCTTGTTCTTTATCACCTTTACTTTCACGTGGTTACCTATTACATTTTCCCCCTCTTTTATTTGCGACTGACGGCGTATGTCTATACGCACCGATGCGTAGAACTTAAGAGCGTTGCCGCCGGTGGTGGTTTCGGGATTACCAAACATTACGCCTATTTTCTCTCTTAACTGATTAATGAATATGCAGCAACAGTTGGTTTTACTTATAGTAGAAGTGAGCTTACGCAATGCCTGACTCATTAGCCTGGCCTGCAACCCCATTTTGGAATCACCCATCTCGCCTTCTATTTCACTCTTAGGAGTGAGGGCTGCCACAGAGTCTATTACTATAATGTCTATGGCACCGCTGCGTATAAGATTATCGGCTATTTCTAAGGCTTGCTCTCCATTATCGGGCTGCGATATAAGCAAATTCTCTATGTCCACACCCAATTTTTGTGCATAAAAACGGTCAAAAGCATGCTCCGCATCTATGAATGCGGCTATGCCGCCTTTACGCTGCGCTTCGGCTATGGCATGTATGGCCAAAGTGGTTTTACCTGACGACTCCGGTCCAAATATTTCTATCACCCTGCCTTTAGGCAAACCATTTACCCCTAAGGCTATATCTAATCCAAGTGAGCCTGTGGATATTACGTCAATATCATCGGCAGGAGTATCTCCCATACGCATAATTGCTCCTTTGCCATATACTTTTTCTAATCGTTCCAATGTGGAATTTAACATTTTGAGCTTTTCGCTGTTGTCTGTCTTTGTTTCTTTTGCCATGTGTGTATGTATTTGATTATGTTTAATTAAAAGTTTGATATCTGTCGTTTTTCTAAAATGCAAATGTACACAAAAAAACAAAACCATAAAATATAGGGCCGCTTTTTTTTTACACATATTTTTATTTTTCCCTATGTGCCCACCAACGCAATATGCTGCCACAAAGTAAAAAAAAGGAAAATAAGTGTTTTCTTTTTTTTTTGCCCCGGGCGGGGCAACATACAGGCAAAAAATGAAATCATTATGTTGCACAATAATATAGTACCTGTGTGCGTTATAAAGATGAATAAATAGCTTTAGGAATGAAAAAGCAAATGCTGATATGGTGTATGGTGTGTATAAGTGCTTGTGTACACGCACAAAAGCTTACTATAGGCTGCACTTCTACCGATACCTCCGGTGCGGTGGATCTGTCATGGCAGTGTGAAAATGCACCTGCCGGCAGCACCTGTCATGTGTATGCCTCGCATAGCAGGGCAGCCGCTTATGCCCTCATAAGTTCGCAGCCTGCCGCTAATGCACCTGCGTGGATGGCCTGCACGCATAGTGCCGCCGACGGCTGTGCGCAGCAATGGTATTATTACGTACAGCTGGAGCTGTCCAATGGTACCATAGCCGCCACCTCCGACACCATAGCCAATTTGCTCATGGTGCTTACTAATCCCGGCACCGGCACCGCCGTGCTCGATTGGCTTAAGCCTATAGAAAATGCCGACGGCTGCGTGTATGATATATACCGCATGAGAGACAGTGATTCCCTATGGTATGACAGCTGCTCCCGCTATACCTACATTGATACCGTACACGAATGCGGTGAGCGTATAGGCTATAAGGTGATGCTTTCCGACAGTAAGGGCTGTGTGCATGCTTCCGCATGGCAAACCGATCTGCTTACCGATTTTATGGCACCCGCCATTCCCGTGCTGGATACCGTGTCGGTAGATGTAACCCGACATAATATACATTTGGGCTGGAACAGGACCGCCGATAAAGATGTATGGGGTTATATAGTATATATATTCCAAGACGGAATATGGAATGTGGCCGATACCGTTCAGGGAGCCGAAAATACCTGCTATACCGATAATGTAAATAGCCCCAATGAAGCCCGTGAATATCGTATATGCTCCATTGATACCTGCCGTAATGCCAGTCCTTTAGGTGATGTGCATGTTACCATGCTTACCTCGGCCGTGCCCGACAAATGCAAAGAAAAGGTTACCATATCATGGACAGCCTATCAAAATATGCCCGGCGGCGTGAGTCAGTATCGCATATATGCCTCTGAAAATGGCGGAAAATATACGTTGGTGGGCACTGTTCCCGGTACACAATCCTCCTATGTACACACAGGGGTGAACGTAAAAAGTACCTATACCTATTATGCACAAGCCGTAAATACCGATAGCGGATATACCGCCTCCGCTTTGGAAGTACAGGTGGAATTTAACAGAGTGTATTCGCAGGGTAGCATGCTTCTGCGCTATGTATCGGTAACAGATACCAACGCCCTGGAGATAGCACTATATGTCCCCGATACCATATTGTATAAGCAACTTATATTGTATAAAACCACTCACGGGAAAAGTAATTTTGCTGCCTTTAAGCAGCAAAATAAACAAGGCCCTCATTACAAATTTACCGATACCGGCATGAATACCGCTACGCAAAATGTGTACTATTATGCCGCTATTACCGACGAATGCGATGAAGTGTTTGCCGTGTCGGATACCGTGTGCAATATTATATTAACCCCCGCGGAGTCATCGGCCGACATGGTGGAACTGCAGTGGCAACCCTATGAAGGATATGAGGACAGGCTGGAGGACTACGCCGTAGAACGGCAAACGCAAACCGAACCATCCCTGCAAACCATAAGCTCCGTGGCTGCACCTCAAACCGACTATTGTGACAATGTGTGGAACTATGCCCCTGACGGAGCCGAATTCTATTATCGCGTGGCGGCCCGTGAGGGCACCGGCAATAAGTACGGATTTGCCGATGCGAGCTATTCTAATACCGTGCGAGTAGTAAAAACGCCCATAGTGTGGATACCTAATACCTTTCGCCCTAATAGTGAAGTGGAAGAAAACCGCACCTTTCATCCCGTAATATCTTATGTGAGCCCTACAGACTACATGTTCTGTATATATGACCGCTGGGGACAACTCCTGTTCCAAACTGCTAATAGAGATGATGCATGGGACGGCACCTCGGGCGGCAAACCCGTAGAAATGGGCGTGTACGTGTACAGCCTGCAATACAGGGTGAATGATGATAAGGTAGAGTATGTCAAAGGTACTGTTACCTTATTGCGTTAACAGGATGAGTATTGTTATATAAAAAAGGCGAAAATATACAATTTTCGCCTTTTTTATATATAATTGATGGTAAAATGCTTTATATCATATTTTCCGGTTTTACCCATGCGTCAAATTCTTCTTCGGTGAGCAGTTGTAATTCCAATGCCGATTGCTTAAGCGTGAGTCCTTTGGTATAGGCGTTTTGTGCTATTTTGGCAGCATTGTAATAGCCTATGTGCGTGTTCAAAGCCGTTACCAGCATGAGTGAATTGCTCAAATGCTTTTCTATGTTCTCCTTATTGGCACTTATACCATCAACGCATTTTTCTCTAAAGTTATTGCATACATCTGCCAGCAATTCTGCCGATTGCAGGCTGTTATAGGCTATTACCGGCATGAATACATTCAGTTGCAGGTGCCCTTGCATGGCAGCGGTACTTATGGTGGTATCGTTGCCTATTACCTGAGCACATACCATGGTCATGGCTTCACATTGTGTGGGGTTTACCTTACCCGGCATTATGGATGAGCCGGGTTCGTTTTGCGGTATGTTTATCTCTCCCAGTCCGCAGCGGGGTCCTGAGGCCAACAGGCGTATGTCATTGGCTATTTTGGTGAGGCTTACGGCCAATTGTTTCATGGCGGAAGAGCATTCCACTATGGCATCGTGGCTGGCCATGGCTTCATATTTATTGTCGGCAGCTATATATTGACCTTGGGTGAGCATGTTAATATAGCGGGTAGCAAGCTGGTCATAGCCCTGTGGCGTATTCAGCCCTGTGCCTACTGCCGTGCCCCCTATGGGCAAATGACGCAGGTGGTATAAGCTGTTCTTTAAGGCTTTTATACCAAAGTCTATTTGGTATTCATACGCCGAAAATTCACTGCCGAGTGATAAAGGCGTGGCATCCATCAGGTGGGTGCGACCTATTTTTATAATATGGGCAAACTCCTGATGCTTACGCTGAAAGGAATTTTTTAAAGCTTCCAGTGCCGGCAGGGTATAATGCTCTATATAGCTGCATAATGCTATACGCATGGCAGTGGGAAACACATCATTGGTCGATTGTGATTTGTTTACATCATCATTGGCCGATATGTATTTATTGCCGTCTAAGCTGCCTCCGCGTATTACCTCGGCCCTGTTGGCTATTACCTCGTTTACGTTCATATTGGTTTGGGTCCCCGAGCCTGTTTGCCACACCAATAACGGAAAGTGGTCATCTAATTGGTGCTGCAGTATTTCATCACATACCTGTACTATCAGATCCTTTTTATCCTGAGGCAGTACGCCCAGCTCCGCATTGGCACAGGCCGCTGCCTTCTTTACTATGGCCAGCGAATGTATAATGTGCTGTGGCATGTGTATGTTGCCTATTCTAAAATTATTGACCGATCGTTGTGTTTGTGCCCCCCAATATACATTGTCGGCCACCTCCACATTTCCCATGGTGTCTTTTTCTATACGCATAGTGTGTTTTTATTTTATAAATAATATTTTTCCTGCTTTTTTCTGTTTCATTTTATCACCGCCGCTTACCAATACATAATATACGCCTGTGGCAACTTTGGTGCCGTCAAAGCGGTGCCCGTCCCATGTGGCGGTACCACCATCCGACGTGGTGCGATATACCAGCCTGCCTGCCGCATCGGTTATTTTCACTTCCGATTCTTCCACCAGTCCGCTTATGGTGATGTATCCGTTGTATTCTCCTCTTACAGGGTTAGGAAATATTTTTATGCCATCTTGTGTGTCGTTACCGTCAGTGGCCGTGTAGCGGAATGATATCAGCCCCTTGTCGGTGGCAAAATACACCTCCCCGCTGTTGCCATCTATACATATGTCACTCACCGTGTTGGAAAGTAGCGGACTATTTTCTTTGGTGAAATGCAGCAATTCCTCTTTGGCATCAGCCGATAGCAAAAATACACCCGCATTGTCGGTGGCTACCCATTTTCTGTTGCCGCCGTCCACGCATATATCACGCACTATTTCCGATTTTAATACCAACTCCACTAAGGTGTCATGGCCCGTAACGGTTTGTACCGCTATGGGTGAAGGTACTATACCGAACTCACTCATGAGCCGTGAAGGGGAGTGGTAAACCTTTAAGCCGGCATTGGTGCCCAGCCATATTTTACCGTCATGGTCCTCGGCTATGGAGTATATGTAGTCAAAAGGACCGTTCTCTTCCGATAGGGAGGTGTTCAATTTTACCCACTCGTCATCCGCACTGTTCAGCGGCGTGTTATGCGGGTGAAATAGTATTAAATTCCTATTCCTGTCATTGGTAAGCCATAATATACCTCTGGAGTCACAAAACAAATTGCCCGTAATGTCTTCCCCGCTATACGGAATAGTATAGGCCATCCATTGACCGTCTTTAGTAAATACCGATAGCTGGGTGGCCGATGAAAAATTGGTCATCCACAGGTTGTCTTTTTTATCAAAGGCTAAGGCCATTACCCTTGTGGTGGAATTGTCCCCTTCCATAATGTGTAGTGAAGAGTTGCTATGGTCATATACCTTCTCTATGTCCTCTCCTTTTATTTTTACCAGCCCTTGCACCAATGAAGCCGCATATAGGGTAGCGGTATCGTAAGGAGCTATTTTTATATCTATGAGAGAATAGTAATATTTATAGTTCAATATATGTGATATACTGCTCCATTGCATGTTCCTTAGCACCGAGGTGCGTGCCGCTGTCCAGCGGGGTGTCCAATCGGAGTGCCCTCCGTGTACCACGGCTAATTTACCGCTACGCCAGTCCATTTTCCACCCCTCATCATAGGCCGGTGATGATATGTGGTAAGGATAGTATTCTTCACCGCCTCCGCGTATAAGACCATCATTTTGCGCAGCCGCATATATGTGCCCCTTATAGTATAGGGCACTAACAGCATGATTACAATACATGCGTGTGCTTTTGCCTATACTGCCGTCTTCGTTACATGTCCACACGTGCACCGCCGTATCATTGCATAATATAAGCTTATTATATTTGCATTCCATGTTGTAGTATTCGCCTTGTGACAACTCCGTATGCAGGTGCCACCCGATATTGTCTTTATAATATATATTAGGCACCGTGGGCTTTTGGGCTATGCCTGTAGCATCGTATTTGGAACAAAATACATAGCCTTCATAGGCACATATATGAAGCAAATCCCCGCTACAGGTAAGCGTAGTATCAGGCTGCCATGATAAAAAGTTGTTTATTAGTTTGCTGCTTAATGTGTTAGTGTATAGTGTGTTGTCTGTAAGGGCATATATACTGTCCCCCTTTATGCATATATCTTTTACCTCATATTGCCTGTTGTCTGCCTGAAAAAACCATGTGTCCTTTATTACCTTTTTATCTATATCTATGCATATTATTCCCAGCCCGCAGGCTATATATGCCGTGTGAGCGTGGCATAGTATGCCATATATGGCTTTATTGCCCGATACCTGCTTGTTCATTATGTCAGGTATGTTATATATGCGTCCTTTTTGGTATATGTCTATATTGGCATTGTTATAGGCTATGACAATCGCCCCGGTAGCCGTGTCGGCAGCGGTACAGCTTATACCCACATCACTTAGTCCGTTGGCTTTGTCAAGGTGCTGTATGGCATTTTCCTGCAGGTCTATATTTAGTATAGTATTCGGTGTAATATAGTATAGCCTGCTACCTATTGCCTCCACATCCAGGCCGGTATTGTAGTTAAAGTGTGTTTGCCATGCACCCACGGCTATAGGCTGCTGTGCCCATGTGCCCACGCACAGGCTTATCAATATTATTATGCCGGTTATTCTTTTATGCATATGTTTCATTTTGTTTATAATGAGGTGTCCTCAAAGCGGGAAACTCTCCATGGTTTTATTCTTCGGGCCAAATACAAAAACGGAGTGTCACATAGGGCTACTATGGCTTTAATAAGGTAAGTGGTCCAGCATAAGGTAATCAGGTGCTTTGTGTCAAATACCCCCGCAAAGGCTATAAGGGTGAATACTACCGTATCTACCAGCTGACTTATAAGGGTGGACCCGTTGTTCCTTAACCACAATAGCCTGCTGCTGTTTCCGGTGAGCCTCCACCATATATGGTATAGCTGTATGTCCAATGATTGTGATATGGCGTATGAAAATATACTGGCTATTGCCATACGCGGCATAAGACCAAATAAAGCCTGCAAGTGAGGCATAATAAAATCATATTTATTGGGAACAAATGCTATAATTACCTGAGTGGAAGCTACCCATATAAGCGTGGTAAACAGCCCTATGTATACCGACTTTTTGGCGGCAGCCTTTCCGTAGTTTTCACTCAATATATCCGTTACCAAAAACGAACTGGCATACATGGCATTGCCTAAAGTGAGCTCTATTCCGAACATATCGCATTGCACTATGGCTTCTATATTGGCTATTATTACGCTGAGCGCCGTCCATATATATAACCCGGCTTTGCCAAATACGGAATAGGCTACACTTACCCCTCCACAATATATTACTATTGTGGTAAAAAATAGTAAAGTGTTCAATATGTTATCGTTCATGCGTATACGTGTGCTGCGTGTATAAAAAGCAAAGATAACATTTTTTTTTCATACGCCAATGTGTCGCTCCTGTTTTTTAAAATACCAATTCCTAAAAAAAATTATAACAGCTATGCTCGCTATTTTATATAATATAATATGTTATATAAAAATAATATAAATATATATATTATTATTTTTTTGCATAGTATTTATTGTAATATATTGTTAATACTAATATTAATGTTGTTTTGTAGGGGTGAAAGAGTAAAAACAAAGTTCGTACCAATCTTTCTTGCCCGCGGTATGCATAAAAATGCTACTTTTGCACTTTAATTAAAGTAAAGGCACTATACATATAATTAAGTAACCGTATATATATCTTTCGCACATGAAAAAAGTAGTATTATTTGCCTCCGGCAATGGCACTAACGTACAACAGATAGCCGAATATTTTATGGCAGATTCCCAAGTACAAATGTCGTATTTGTTCTGTAATAAAAAAAATGCCTACGTTTTGGAGCGTGCCCGCAACCTGGGCATGCCTTCCATGATAATTGACAGAGAGTCGTTTTATCATACACCGCAGGTGTTCCACATGTTACAGCATATTCAGCCGGACCTGATAGTGCTGGCCGGTTTCTTGTGGCTCATGCCACAAAATATAGTGCAGGCTTTTCCGCACAAAATTATTAATATACACCCTGCATTGCTGCCTAAGTACGGCGGTAAGGGTATGTACGGGCACCATGTGCATGAGGCCGTGGTAGCCGCAGGCGAAAATATTACCGGTATTACCATACATTATGTAAATGAGCATTATGATGAGGGTAGTACCATATTTCAGGCTACCTGTGAAGTGCTCCCCACTGACACCGCCGATACCGTGGCTGCCAAAATACACCTGCTGGAAAAAGAACATTTTCCTAAGGTAATAGATAACTTACTTAGCGGGAAGTAGTGTCGGCATTTGCACCCTGCTGCCTGTATGGCTGCTTCTTTTTGCGGGTGAACAGGTCCTTAAAGGTATTAAAGTCCTTAGAAAACGAAAAACCTATGCCCTGTGAATACTTGGAAGTGTATTCCAGCTTGTCCTGCTGATTGGTTACGTTAAAAGCTTTCACTTTCAATGCCCCGTCTTTGGTTATTTTATATTCGGCCGTAATATCACCCAAAAACCGGTCACTATTGTCTATATCCTTTTGGTCTAATACACCCAGTGAGGTTTTTATGGTAAGCCTGTTGTTTAAAAAACTGCCTCCCACGTCCACACTGTATTCGTTTTCGGCATTATCTTCATTGGACCTGTAGGCTACCCTTACGTCTAAATTGTCGGATATGGATGATACAAACTTATTGATTTGATACGATACCAACTCACTTATGGAGTATCCTATACCACTGTTGATAGTGCTGCCGGCCGTGGCCGCATCATTGGATTCAAACATACCTAAAAACAACACCGCCACCATTTGTTTCACCATTTCCTCCCTGTCAGAAGTATCTATACTGTTATATACTATGGTCTTTATGTTTTCATCGGCATCGGGCATGTCAAAACTGAAATTGAAGTCGGGCTTGAGTAAATTGCCTTTCAAACTCAATATATTGTTCACCGACACAGGCCTATAGCTGCCCTGTTCCTCATTGCCGCTTACCAAATTGTTAACAGATACCTTGGTGGATTGTATGGCCTTCACGTCCATGGTGCCCTTGGGGTCGCCCGTCCATGATATGGTGCCGCCGTTTTGCAATTTAAAACTCCGCGTGAGTATGTCCCCATAAGCTATGTTGAATACCCCGTCAGAAAGAGTATATACTCCATATATGTTAAATCCCGTTTCAGGCGATACATTCAATTCTACCGTGCCTGCACCCCTTCCTATAATGGTGCCGCCTATGGAAGGATCCAAATTTACCCTCACTATGGCCTCGGGTGTAGCCTTTATTTTCATGTTCACACCTATATTGGTGCCCGAAGCATTGAATTCCTCATCCTTCTTTTCATTGTACGGACTTACAAATGTTATCACCTTGCTCTCATCAGCCGATGTGCTCCAGTCAAATAACAGACTTATGTCTGTTTTGGGTTCGGTATTTACGTCGGCATTTATTTGTATAATGTCGCCGGCTTGCCCTTTCATACTTATATTACCGGTTACAAAGGCTTTGCCGTAGAATAAGTTGTTGTCCTTGAGCGTGGTATTAAGCGCTAAAGCATTCGATGCCCGCATGCGGAGATTGAGCCCCCAATTCTTCAGCTTGTGGTGGGTAATCATGCCGTTTACAGCTATTTTATTATTGTACATGTCGCTCACCGTTACATTGTTAAATATGAATCCGGTATCTACAAAACTTATGGTCTTGTTATGTATGGTGTATTCCGTTTTCAGGTAGTCTATGCCCATTACACCCGAATGTACCGTAACTTCACCTAACAGTTTGGGGTCCCTTACAGGTCCTTTAAAACTAAGTGTGCCGGTACCATAGCCTTCCAATTTGTACGCAAACGATTTTAAATAAGGCTCCAACGTCTTTAAGTTAAAGTTGCGTATGTCGCCATCCAAATCTATATACTTGTTCAACGGGTCAAAATACCCGTTGATATTGGTAAGCCTGTCTTCCTTGGTGCTGTCCATATACAAATCGGCATTAATAAACAACTTGCTTACCTGACTTTGCCACATAGTACGGGCATCCAAAAACCCGAGCGGAGCATCGTTGAAGTAAAAATCTTTTACCTCTATGCCCGAGCCTACGGCAAACTGTTTTTTATTACTTGTATTAAGTATGCCTCCCTTACCTGTAGCACTGCCTTGCAATGTAATATTGAACCTGTTAAGAAATATATTCAGCATGCCCAATTCTATATTGTTAAAATCAAAGAAAATGGCTTCTTCATTTTGGGCGTTAGCCTGACTATATACCTGTAACGAACGGTCGTTATGCGAGCGTATGCCAAAATTGTCCACATGTATTAAATTGGGCGAAAATACCACCCTATTGAACGTGTCTAACAGAAACGATTCTTCGTTCCATAGCACCGAGCCGTTGGTGAGGGATACAAACAAATGTTTGCTGTTCCAAAATCCGGCCATGCCTTCCATATATACGTCTTCCAATTTGTTTATACTGTTGCCCAATGCATTGGCAGTAAATGTGATAGTGTCGGTGCTTATGACGGATTTCAACTTTATATGGTTAATGTCATTGAGCGTGTCGTTGGCCTTGAACTGAAACCCCGAACAGGATATATTCACATCCATATTCTGTCGGTCCGATGAACTCTTCACCTCTATATCCCTTAAGCACTGCTTTTTCAATTGTAATACAGGTATATTGGCGTCCAGTAGTATTTCATTGTCCAGCTCGCACAGGTACGCATTAAGTGACAAGCCTTCGGCAAAAGTAATTTGAGGTAAAAACAATTCTATTACCGGTAGCGAATGCTCCATGTGCGCCGATGCATATAAAGTTTGCACAGGCGTGCCTTCTTCCATCTGCGGCATAGGTATGAGCGACGGCAAATAGGTATGTAATGTGTGCTTACAGGCATTAATGATGTTCCTGTATTGAAAATCACCATACAATTTGGCTTCCAATATATCGGAACTTATCATTATATCCTGCTTATTGTCAGTGTACTGCTCGGTAGTTACTGTAATATCCGGTATATAGTATGTTACATTATTTTCAGCATAAGCTATGCGGCTGAGTGTTAAATCGCCATATAGCGAATCCAGCGTGCGGCCGGCCATGTTTACTTCCACATGTGTGCCTATACAGGCATTGGAATCCATGCGGAATAATTTTAATTTGCTTAAATTAATATTACGTATGTCCGATGTGAAATTATATACCGGCGTTTCCTTGTCAAAGTCCACCAAGCCGTCAAATTCTATATTAAAATTGCTGTCAGGACATTCTATATGCCCGTTGAATTGCCTGTTTCCTGCATCACCTTGCAGGGATATATTATGTATATAGGTGCCTTTGAAATTAATAGCCTGTATGTTACCTTTAATACGGGTGCTCATGTCGGCTATTTTTACACCATGACCTTCCAGACTTATGTTGCCGCTAATGTCACCCAGCATGTCGGTTTTTAGCAGCGTGCCCAGTTGCAGACTCTGCACGTTCACCTCTCCGTTATAAGTCAGCTTTTTATCGGCATAGTTACAATCGGCATTGCATGTAAAGTCGCCCATGTTGCTTTTTCCTTCCAATTTGGTGTAAAAGTTATTGTACGTACCGTCAAATACACCCTGCACATATAGCTGTTTTAGTTGCAGCAACCGGGTGGGTATGCGGATACTTTTGCCTTGCGGCAAACGAAATGCCGCCACATCCTTCATATCTGCCTTCAACTGATGACAGTTTACGTCTATATGCGTCTGCTTTATATGCGGAAGCCCCTTGCAGTGTATGTCGCCTATAAAACAGGTAAAAGGCGATATGGCCACACGGGCATCACTCAGCTTTATGTCGGCCAGCGGCCCCGTGAGTTGCCCGTATATATCCGTCATATTAGGCATGCCCTGCATAGAACGTACAAAATACGACAAATCTGCCGTGTTAAAATGCGAAGAATGAAGACAGGTATTGAAAATTATATCCTCCTCAAAATTTTTAAAACTTTTATAATTCTCAAAGTTAAAACCAAAATCCATGTTTACATCACTGCCGTTGGCTGTGGTAAAATGTGTGGCATGACTGTATATACCATGTTTCCACAATTCCAGCCTGCCTTTATATGCAGTTAACTCAAATCCCGACCGCTCCCTGCATCTTAACTCGTCTATGTAAAAATTGAGACTGTCACCTACTATTATCATCTGCTCCATTTTGGTGTTGATATCAGTGAGTATCATATTGCTGTAGTTCCATAATCCCGGCTCGTCCTCGCCGGCACGGTTGTCATTACGTAAGTGATATTTACTGTTACACAAAGTAAGATGCTGAAAGTTGATGACCATTTTCTGCGGCTTGGGCTTGTTACTTTTGAAAAAATCAATAAAAAACCGCATGTTCATATCATTTTCACCTTCATAGGTACGCATGTATACATCAGCACTGTCTATATATACATTGTTGAACTCCATGTAGCGGGATTTAAATATGGGAAAATCCATGCGAACATGGTCCGCCGATATTAAATTGTTGCCTTTTTGGTCACATATTTGCAGCCCTTTTACAACTATTTTTAAATTAAAGTCTATTCTTAACCGGTCTATGCTTATATCCGTCTGCATTTTTTTTGCCAGTAAGCGGGTGGCCTGTTTGCCCGCCATAGTTTGCACCGTAGGTATACATAAAGAGCCTAACACTATAATAATCAACCCTATAAGGCAGACCATTGTAATGCCCGTTACTTTGCCCGTTTTCTTTAATGCAAACTTTATATTCATTATTATCCTATAATACTAATAAATACAATTATTCTGCCACAAAGGTAAAAAAAATACATTTTATACCTGATATTTTTTTTTATTTTGTATTAACTTACTTTTGTTTATTCCTTTTTGGTGAACAGTCGTGGCCTGTAAAAGGGAACAGAAATGGAATAATGTGATGCAATGTGTTGAAAATTATGTAATTATTATATTTTTGAAAAAAATGTCGCGGTATTGGGTTTTTTGCTAATTTTGCCGTCCCTTGTTGTAGGAATGTAATTACTGTAACATGAACGTTTGGAAGAGTTTAACCGTAAAACAAAAAATATATCAGGTATGCGTGCACCTGTTGGCAGCCGTAGGGGTGGCCATAATAGGTGCGTGGGCTTTATATCAGCTGGGTGCCAGTAATAATAGTGGCCACATAGATAGGAATAACAGGTATTTAGCCAATTATAAAAACATGCAGCCCGTTGATAGTACTAATGAGCAGGCAGTGCGTATGGAGCACTATTTGGATATGGTGCTGCTGAGTAAAATATATCCTCATAATGCCATGCAAATATATTTGGCCGACCGTTATGGTGATAATCCAGAGGCCATACGCCGTATGATGTATGCCGTGAATGTATATTTACAGCACGATACTGCCGCCTCGGCGTATAATACCGCCAAACAACGCATAGCCGATATATATGCCGGATTTCACGTTAATCCTCAATGCGGTAATGCTATTCCGTGGATGAACGATTCCAACTGGGCCGTGCTCAAGATTGCCCTGGCTAAAGATACAGCCGCCATACGTAAAGCTGCCGCCCTCACCGGCGTGGATGCCCGCCTTATAGCCGGATGTACCGTGGGTGAGCAAATACGCCTGTTTAATACCAAACGTGAAGAAATTAAGCAGCATTTGGGCCCGGTAGCTATGACAGTGCAATCACAGTTTTCCTATGGTGTAAACGGTATAAAGGAGCCTACCGCCATACGTGTTGAACGCCAGCTTAAAGATAGTACCTCTCCTTTCTATATGGGTAAAGCGTATGAGCATCTGCTGGATTTTAACACCGAAGATACCACACAGGAGCGGCGTAACCGCCTTACCGACTGGCATCACCATTTATACTCCTACATATATACCGCCTGCATACTTAAGCAAACTATGCTGCAGTGGAAGCGGGCCGGTTACGATATTTCCGACCGCCCCGATATATTGTACACCCTGTTTAATTTGGGTTTTAATGCCTCACAGCCCCACGCCGACCCGCAATGTGGCGGTTCGTCCATACGGGTAAATGATAAGGTATATACCTTTGGCGGCTTGGGGTATGATTTTTTCTACTCCGGTGAGTTGGCACAGGAATTTCCCGTGAGCAGGCATTTATTTAAAGATTAATATAAATATGAATATGAAACATTGGCAGGTGTGCATAGCTGCCCTTTTACTTATAGCCGGCAGCGTGTGCGTGGCAGCGTGGCGTAGCTGTAATACGACCACAAATGAGCCTGTTAGTATAGATACTACAGGTGAACTTGTAGCGTACTATCCTTCTTTTTCCTCTATCAGGCTGGTATGCGGTAACATGCCTTATAACGACAGCTCCGTGGTGCTGTGCGCCGAGGCCGCATATACCCATGCCATATTACGTACATTCTCACACGCCAATATCGACGGTGACCACGTGAGTAACGGCGTGCGTTATGCCGGTGCTGAATGTACCGATAATACAGGCCGATTTGTGTACTATAACCACCAATGGAAGTTTGTAAACGATACCGCCAATACCGAATTGGACTCCGCAACCCTTGACACCTGCGGTATGGGCTTTGGCCAAAGCATGGTAATATATAATAAGAACGTAGTAAAACCTGTGCGTAGCCTAAAGCAGGTTGCCCATTTTCGCTGCCTGTGTGAAAAAGATAACCGCTTGTGTATCATAGATAGTAAAGATACTATTACCTTTGGACATTTTATATATCTTTTGGCCGCCTACGGCGTAAATAATGCCATTTACTTAGATATGGGCCGCGGATGGAATCACTCGTGGTACCGCCACGCCGATGGCACTTTGGTGGAAATATATCCTAAAAAACACCCGTTTTGCACTAATTGGATAGCCTTTGTAAAGGAATAAATGCACGCCATTGCCCGCATTGTGGTACCAAAATTAGCCTTTTTTGTGCATAAACATAAAATTTATCAACATTAAAATGGTGAAAAATAAGACTGCTTTGTTGAAAATATTGTTCGTAATAAATTTATTTACTGTGTTTTGATAAAATATTGATACTTTATAAGCTTTGGTATGCAAAAAAATGGTACCTTTGCAAACTAATTTTTAAGTTTAATAATTAATAATAAAACACAAAATTTATGGTAAAACAATACGAAGCTGTTTTCATTATGACTCCCGTTTTATCTGAAGATCAGATGAAGGAAACAGCACAAAAGTTTGAAAAAATCATACTTGACAATGGTGGTGAAATAGTACACCAGGAAAATTGGGGTATGAGAAAGTTAGCTTATCCTATTAAAAAGAAATCATCAGGATTCTATCACTTATTTGAATTTAAGGCAGAAGCTTCTTTTGTTAAAGAATTTGAAATTCAGCTTAAACGTGATGAAAGAATTATGCGTTTCTTAACTGTTTCATTGGATAAAGACGCCATTGAATACAATATTAAACGTCGTGAAGGTAAAACCAATAAAAACGAACAGGAGTAATAGTTATGGCACAAGCAAATACAGATATCAGATATCTTACCCCCATTGCGGTAGATGTAAAAAAGAAAAAATATTGTCGTTTTAAAAAGGCAGGTATTAAATATATAGACTATAAAGATGCTCAATATTTATTGAGATTTGTAAATGACCAGGGTAAAATATTACCTCGTCGTCTTACCGGTACCTCATTAAAATATCAAAAGAAAGTGGCACAAGCCATTAAAAGAGCTCGTCATATAGCCATTATGCCTTACGTTGGTGACAATTTAAAAGATAACAAATAGTAGGAGGATAGTCATGGATATAATATTAATACAAGACGTAGCCAATTTAGGCTTTGAAAACGATATAGTTACTGTAAAAAACGGTTATGCACGTAACTTTTTGTTCCCACAAAGATTAGCTATTCCCGCTACCGAATCTAATCGTAAAGTGTTAGCCGAAAACCTTAAACAAAGAGCCGGTAAATTAGCACAAATGAAAGCTGCTGCAGAAGCTATGGCTGCTAAAATTAACGATGTTATCGTAGAAGTAAAGGTAAAAGCCACTGCCGAAGGTGGAGTATATGGTTCCGTTACCGCTCAGCAGGTAGTGGATGCTTTAAAAGAACAGCACCAAATAGAATTAGACCGTAAAAAAATAAGCATGCCTGCAGCTGTAAAAGAATTAGGTCAGTTCAAAGTGAATGTTCCTTTACATAAAGAAGTAAAAGCCGAATTTACCTTAAATGTAGTAGCTGAATAGTTGTTACTTTAAGTGAATGATATAAAGCACTCTTGTTTTTAGAGTGCTTTTTTTTGTGCCATAAGGTACGGCACAAAAAATATTAACTGCAGGCAGTGCCTTGCAGTAGTAAAAAAAATGCTATCTTTGCCAACGTAATTGCCTATAGGTAATAATAAATAAGTTAAAATATTAAAATAGTACAAATATGTTAAATATAGCATTATTCGGGCCTCCGGGTTCGGGCAAAGGAACACAATCAAAGTTCATACTTGAAAAATACGGCTTGGATTATATCTCCACAGGTGATATACTTCGTGAGCAAATAGCTAAGCAGACGCCGCCGGGCTTGCAGGCTAAAAATTTGATAGACCATGGTCAGTTGGTACCTGACGAATTGGTGGTAAAGCTTATAGAAGATAAGCTAAGTGCTACCGTAAATTCTAAGGGATTCCTTTTTGACGGATTTCCCCGTACCTTGTCTCAGGCCGAAATATTGGAAAACATGTTGAAAAATCATCATATGAGCCTTAATGGCATGGTAAGTTTGGAAGTTCCTCAAAACGAACTTACCCAGCGTTTGCTTGACAGAGCTAAAGTGCAGGGACGCAGTGATGATACTAAGGAAGTAATAGAACAAAGATTTAAAGAATACGAGTCTAAAACCATGCCGGTAATAGGTTTTTATAAAGGGTTAAATAAATATTACCCCATTAAGGGAGTAGGTACCTTAGAAGAAGTATTCCAAAGAGTGCAGCAGGCTATAGCAGGCATGTAATGCATAATATGGTTTTTAAAAAAAGGAAATATTCTATGGATATTTCCTTTTTTTTGGGGGGGTGGTGTATGTGGGTATATTGCTTATAAACGTAGGCGGTCAAAATTTTTACCGAATACACCGCTGGTTTTGGCTATGGACAAAAAAGCGGAATCGTCGGTGTCTTTTATTATTTTTATAATTCGCTGTTTATCTTCGCGATGAGCTATTACTAATAGTATTTCTTTTTCTTCTTTGGTGTAGGAACCGTAGCCTTTGAGCAGGGTGGCACCTCGGTGCAATTCCTGATTTATTTTGTCGGAAATTTCTTCGTTTTTATTAGAGAATACCATAATTTGAAACGTTTGTTTGTATCCGTCCAGTACCATGTCGCTTATGGTACCATAGGCAAACATGGCTACATAACTATATACCAGGCATTCTATGTTACGTATAATAAAATAGGAGCAGCCTATAATAATTATGTTCATGGCCAATGACAGTTTGCCGTATGATATGTTTCTGTAGTGATTTATTACCATGGCTATAATATCGGTGCCGCCGGTATTGCCGCCATAGTTAATGGCTATGCCCACGCCTACGCCGGCCAGCATAGAGCCTATGAGTGAGCACATGAATTTATCGTCGGTTAGCGGGTGTGGAAATAGCGGTTGAAATACCGAGAAAAATGCCGACAGCAGGGCGGTACATATAATGGTATTAATGCTGAATTGTCGGCCTAATATTTTGTAGGCGCATAGTACCATGCCACCGTTAATAACAAAGGCAGATATGCCTATGGGTATTTTTAGTGAAAAATACAGCAGTGAAGCTATACCGCTTACACCGCCGCCCATAAGTTGGCTGGGAATTAAAAATGCTGACCATGCAAAAGCAAATAAGGCTAAGCCGGCGGCTATGAGCACCCAGTTACGTATGTTTGTCATGAGTGATTGTGTTTTCATTGCAAGTAATATTTGTTAGTGTTAAGTATGTATTAATTTATGTTTAAAGTAATCAGCACCAATCAATGATTGGTGCTGACAGGTAAGGTGTTAGTGTATGGTTAGGTAGTATGAAGCTATGTGTTATCGTACACTACGGTTGCTTGTGGCAGTGGCGGAGCTGCTGCCTGATGAGGGTGCGCTTTTGGTGGCGGTACCCGATGTGCTGCGGCTTACGCCTGAAGTGCCGGAGGTAGTGCTGCGGTTACTGCTGCTGCTTGAGCTGCTGCCTACCGAGGATCGGCTACTTCCTGAAGTGCTGTACGATGAAGTCTTGGCGGTGCTACTACTGCTGCTGCTTTTTACGGCAGAGCCGGAGGTGCTGCCCGAGCTGCTACGAACAGTGTTGTAGGAGCTGCTGCTTGTGGAGCGATTACTGCTGCCTGAGGAGGTATTGTAGGAAGTATTTCTGTTAGCCGTGGTATTGCTGCTACTGCTGCTACTCCTTACGGCGGAGCCGGAGGTGCTGCCCGAGCTGCTACGAACCACATTTGATGTGCTATTGTTGCTACCGGTAGTACTGCGATTGGTAACAGCGCCGGTAGAGGTGCTTACACTACGGTTAGCCGAAGTAGCAGAGGTGGCAGTAGCGGTGGCTTTTGCAGCGGCACTTACAGGGTTGGCTGATGTGGGTACGCTGCGGTTGGTGGCAGTGGTGGTTTTGGTAACCGATGCGGTAGTGCCCAGCTCGGTAGGACGCTTAATGGCCAACTTGTCAGCTTCTGCGGTGTTCTCGCTCTTGTAGGTGCTTATATCGTTTTTAAAGTCGGATATGCCTTTACTGATCACTTCTTTATCAGAGGATGTACGCATAGATGCTACTGCGTTTTCATTAAAGTATGTGTTCAATTCCTTTTCGGTAGGCATATCGGCTATAAGTGAGGTCTCCTCAGTAGTATAGTACGATTCATTCCACTTGTCAAAGTCCTTATTTACCAGGCTGCCATCATTGCTGGAGTAGGCAAAGCGGGAGGTGGCGTTAATGCCGGTATTGTTGTTAATACCGCCCTGAACATTATCACGGTGTGCATAGTTGCCATTGTTATAGCCGCGGTTGCTGTTGTTATAACCATGGTTGCCATTATTATAGCCATGGTTAGAGTTGTGAGGACGATATTCACCGGGGCGACCATAGCCGGGACGATAGTGGGAATTATTGCGATAGTAACGGCCGTTATTAAAGGAGCTAAAGCTTCTGTAATAGTAAGGACGATAGTAGTTATCCCAATAATTATCGCATTCATATATAATGGTGAGTGCGTAACGACGGGCTAAATTCGATTGATAAATAGCGTAGCGGTACATGCCTCTATTGAATAAATATTTGGCATATTCCTGATGGTTGTAGGCTTTGGAAAGGTAGCCTGACGTATAGTAGTTATAGTAATATACCATATCATAGGCTTCACCTATAATGTACGATGTTTTGTTTAAAAAATTGCGTGCAGATGATCTGCTCACGTAAGCGTTGGCATTCATGCTGCTTATAATAATGGCTACAAGCAGACCGGCGGCCAGGCTATGACGAATGTTTTTTATTGTTTTCATGGTACCCTCCTTTTAATTTTAGATGTGTACTTATTCTATATTTTTATTATATCAATTAGCGTGCCATATTGTGTATATATTCTTCCAACATGTGCTCTATGGCCGGAGCCTGAGTGAGCATAGTGTCCAACAGGTTCTGTTCTTTTTGTATGCGTGCGTGCAAGGGTGCTGATGGAGGAATGCTATGCAAGCAATAACTTAAATGTAAGAGTTTCACTTGTATAGCCGGGCTGTTGCCGGCAAAACGTTGTATATATTCCTCATGTGACGAGGTGGTGGAGGGGTTGAGTGTAAACAGGGTAAAAAATAAGGTAAGAAATTCTTCTTTGGTAATTGCTACGCTTGTGTCATGTGGAAGAACACCTATGGTATTGACGTAGGCTTGTATGATGTGTGTGTGATTTTGTGGCTGTGCAAGGTATTGGTCGCATAGCGTTTTCCATGCTATCATAATGTCTTTAACGGGTTTGTCGCTGTATTCGGCGGCATCAAACAGAAAGGCGGCCGCCATGGTCTGCCATGTATCGGCCTGAGCGGCCATGGTGCACAAACAGGATGTAAAATAGTTGACTCCCTGGTTATTGGTGTGCATGGCGTGTATGTTATGTGCCAGCTCGGCTGCGCAATATACGGCATATACTTTTTGGGTGTTGATATGTTTATTCATGTATAATAAATGGGGAAGTGTGATAAAAAACAATAATTATGGGTATTTAACATTAATAGTTTGTGTTTTATTGTGCAAAGGTAGGAAAAAAAATGGTATTTTTGCACATCTGCAAAAAAAATGTACATACCATGAGTAATGAAAATTTCATAGATTATGTAAAAATATTTTTCCGTTCGGGAAACGGTGGTGCCGGTTCGGCACATTTGGCACATTTGGCACAAACACCTAAAGGAGGGCCGGATGGTGGTGACGGAGGTCGCGGCGGGCATATCATCCTAAGGGGTAATGCCCAGTTGTGGACGCTGTTACATTTAAAATACACCAAGCATATAATGGCTGAAGATGGTGAAAACGGCAGTAAAAACCAATGTTTTGGTAAGGATGGAGCCGATGTGTATGTAGATGTGCCATTAGGTACCATAGTGCGTGACCCTGATACGGAAGAGCAGGTGGCTGAAGTGCTGGAGAATAAGCAGGAAGTAATACTGCTGGCGGGTGGTCGCGGCGGGCTGGGTAATGTACATTTTAAAACGGCGGTAAGGCAAACACCCCGTTTTGCCCAACCGGGAGAAGCGGGCCTGGAAAAATGGTATATATTGGAATTGAAAGTGCTGGCCGATGTAGGGCTGGTGGGTTTTCCCAATGCGGGCAAATCCACTTTTATTTCTTCCGTATCCAATGCCCGGCCTAAAATAGCCAACTATCCTTTTACCACTCTTAAGCCTAACTTAGGCATGGTAAAATATCGTGACAGCCGCTCATTTGTGGTAGCCGATATCCCGGGTATAATAGAGGGCGCTGCCGAAGGCAAAGGATTGGGATTGCGATTTTTGCGACATATAGAGCGTAATGCGGCACTTATGTTTGTAATACCTATAGATAGTGAAGATATAGTAAAAGAATACCACATATTGTTAAATGAACTCAAGGCTTATAATGAGGACCTGCTGGATAAAGAGCGATTGGTAACTATATCAAAATGTGATATATATCCTATAGAAGAGGTAGAAAAAATAAAGAGTAAACTGCGTATGGATGTACCTGTGATATTCATGTCAGCACACACGCAAATGGGGCTTACACAGGTAAAAGATTCTCTGTGGCAGTTACTTAATAAAAATACATTAGAATAAATAACGAATATATATATTTAGAATTCAAAAATTCTGTTTTTGGTGTCATTATCCACCGTAATATATATATTTATGCAGTCTTCGGGGAGGAGTTCTTCCACTTTTTCGGCCCATTCCATAAAGCAGTAGCAGCCGCTGTACAGGTAGTCTTCCAGGCCTATGTTATAGGCATCGTTTATGTTTTTTAATCGGTAGAAGTCGAAATGATATATGCAGTCATTATGAGGAAGGCTGTATTGGTTTACTATGGCAAATGTAGGGCTTGACACTTCACCGGTGCTACCTAGGGCTTGAGCCATGGCGTGCATGAAAGTGGTTTTGCCGGCGCCCATAGGGCCGCGGAGGGCAAATATTCTTTGTTGCGGATATTGGGAGAGTATGGTTTGGGCAACCATAGGTAAATCCTGAGGGGTATTACAAGTAATTTTCATATTATAAATAAAAAAATCACCATCAGGGGGTGTGTCGTGTGTGCGGCTCATTCCTGATGGTGAAAAGGGATATTACATTTTAGCTTTTACCATAGCCATTATTTCATTTTCTTTTTCCTGAGCTTGGGCGGCCAGGGTATCGGCTTGTAGGAGTATGTTGTCTACAAATGCTTTGTCTTTGAGTGAGCCGGCATTAATTTTTACATTGAGCATAGCTCCCAATACGGCGGAGCGGGCACACAAGGCGCCTACGCCTGCGTCGGTAACGGAGTTGGGGTTACCTATTTCTACCATAGCTTGGCACAGTTCAAACACTTCATATGCTTTTTTCATGGTACGGAAGGGCACTTCTATAGCATATTTGGTAGCTTCCTGTATGGCTGCGGAGCGGGCGGCTTTTTCTTCGTCGCTGCCTTTAGGCATACCGAAGGCATCCATTATTTTATTGAAGGAGCGGGTATCTTCATCTACGAGGAATAGGAGGTCTTCCTTAATAGCCTGACC
Organism: Bacteroidales bacterium; assembly: GCA_045598105.1. Lineage (GTDB taxonomy): Bacteria > Bacteroidota > Bacteroidia > Bacteroidales > WCHB1-69 > UBA1205. Next base: position 28,076 of record JAZLLK010000088.1, read on the forward strand.
TTTTTCTGCCCATACGGAGAATGTTTCCCATTGGTCGTCCCAGCCGGCTTTATGTGAGGACAGGTTAGCCACCATGGTGCCGAGGGCTGCACCCAGGGCGCCCATGTAAGCGGATATGGAGCCGCCGCCCGGGGCGGGGCTTTCGCTGGCGGTTTCGTTAGCAAAGCCGGTGCAGGTCATGTCCACCAGTTTTTTTTCTTTGTTATCAGCTTCCAGCAGGTATTCTATTACCTTTTCCTGAGGATTAAAGGGTTTAAGGTCATCTAATCCCATGGATTTAACGGCTATTTTAATTATTTCTTCTTCTGATACGCCAAGGGAGCGTTGTTGCTTGGCCAGGTAGAATTTGCCGGCGTCTATCAGCACTTTTTTAGGTACAAGGCCTACTATTTCGGCGCCGGTAACTCTTACACCGCGGTTAGCGGCGCAACGGCTTACTTCTTCATAGGCGGTGTGCAGGGCGGTAACGGATATATTGGTCATATTCATAGATACCTGAGCTATACCGTATTCTTCTATGAACCAGCCTATGGCCTTAGTGGCCTTAAGGGTGCCGGGTATCATAATGGGGTTGCCGTTTTCGTCTTTAAGTACTTTACCTGTTACGCTGCCGCCTTCTCTTTTAGGGCGACCTTTTTCTCTTACGTCAAAGGCTATGGCATTGGCTCTACGGGTAGAGGTTGTGTTAAGATTATAGTTGACAGCTACAAGGAAATCACGGGCACCTACGGCGGTAGCACCTGATTTGGCTACGCTGTCGGTGAATTGGCAGGGACCAAAATCGGGTTTCCATTCCCGGGTGCATATACGGTCTTTCAGGGCTTCGTATTCACCTTGGCGGCAGTTTGCCAAATTGCGACGAACAGGCGCAAAGGCGGCATTTTCATAGCAGAATACGGGTATGGAGAGTTCTTTACCTACTCTTTCGGCCAGTTTACGGGCGTATTCGGCAGTTTCTTCCATGGTGATACCTGCTACGGGAACCAGCGGGCACACGTCAGTGGCACCAAACCGCGGATGGTCACCTTTATGATGACGCATATCTATGAGTTCCTGTGCTTTTTTTATGCAGCGAAAAGCGGCTTCGCATACTTCATTAGGGGTGCCTACAAAGGTAACTACGGTACGGTTGGTGGTGCTGCCCGGATCTACGTCCAGCAGTTTTACTCCTTCTACTGTTTCAGCCTGAGCGGCTATTTGATTAATGATATTCATGTCGCGGCCTTCACTGAAATTTGGCACGCATTCTATTAATTGTTTCATATATTATATTTTTAACTATTTACAAATCAATCATTTATAATATCAATAGCGTTTTTATCCATTAATTGCAAATATATCATTTTTTATGTTATATATTATGATGATAAGGGCTTATGGAGTATATGGAGGTATAATTGTATAAAAGCGTTACCTATTGCCGACTGTCCATAGCGGCTTATGGCGTAATGGCGGAGTGTTTCCGGTGAGTATTCGTATTCATGGTTGAGCATGGTGTTCATGGCTTGAGCCAGTAATTCAGGTTGGTGCAGGGGTACCAGTATGCCATTGTCAGTACCTATGGTTTCGCGTATGGCGTGAATATCGGAAGCTATTACGGGTTTGCCGCAGCACAGGCTTTCTATAAGGACAAGGCCTTGTGTTTCGGTGGTGGAGTATAGCAGTTGGCAGCAGCATTGGTTTATGTAAGCGGGCATGAGGGTATTAGGTATATCGGTGTGGAATTGTACTATGTGAGGGGTGAGGCCCATGGCATTGGCTTTAGCTTGTACCATGGGTTTGTGGGGGCCGTCGCCGAGGAGCAGAAGGGTGAAATCCTGTCTGGAGGCTGCCAGCAGGGCTGTGGCCTGCAGTATTTCTTCCCAGTTTTTGGTACTGCTATCCAGGTTAGATACGTGTAATATCATGTGGCTACTGTGGTTATAGGAAGTGGAGGGGGTAAATAGGTTTTCATTTACCACATTGGGTATGGTAACATAGGTTTGGTGCAGGCTGTGTAGTTGCATAGCTTGTGCCAAATGGTTGCTTACGGTGGTAACGGCTTGTGCGTGTGATACCATAAGGCGGGTAATCCATTTGTGTAGGGGGTGTGTAAATCCCGGTTCACCGGGCAGGTAGCGGCTCCAATGTTCGGTAATGATATAGGGAATGTTGTATTTGCGTAGCATATACAGGGCGGGCAGGCATGACCGTGTGAGCACGTTTACGTGACATATATCGGGTAGTCCGTATTGATGAATGGCATGTTGTATGCCTATGGCATAAGCACGTAGCATGCGGTAAAGGCGTATGCATTTGGCCGTAAGGCCTTTGCCGGTACAGGGAAAGCTCACGAGTATTTCGTACAGGTTATTTTCACTATGGGGTGAAAGGTGGTAGGTGTGGCCATGTTCATAGGGGTGTATTACTATTACCTGTGCCTGCAGGGCAATGGCTTGAGCATGATTTTGCACAAAATTGCCCAGCAGGGTATCATTTGGCGTGGGATACCACGCTGAAAACATGTATATACGTAGCTTATGATTCATGATGCAGGCGTTGTAGGAGTGCTTGTTTTACCATTAATATATCGTTGCGGGTGATGATAAATTGCTTTATATGCACATGTGTTTCACGGCAGAATTTAATGAGGGTATATCCGAAACTGCACACATAGGAAATGGAGGTGATAAGGGCCATAATCATAAGGGTATGCATGGCCGGTGCTGAGCGAAAAAGAGGTATGCATGCCAGTCCGCACACCACCGTAATGGCCAAGCCTATAGCGGAGGCTATGGTGTTCACCGTAAATTTGCCCAATCCGGAAAAATAGTGTGATATAATAATATTGCCCGAGAAAATGAATATGCCGGGAGCCAGCAGGCATATAACGGGTTTAATATCGGTGAAGCCTTCTCCAAGCAGGAAGGTGAATACGTTTACCGGCAGGCATACTACCGCAATCAGAGTGATGAGGCTGCCCAGTAGTGACAGTTTTACAAACGAGAGGGTGATATTATGTATATAATTGGTATTCTGATGATGATTTGATACGGCGGCGTATTCTAACGATGACAGGCTTTTGGGTATTATCCATATAGATTCCGATACTTTGGTACTATTGTCAAATATTCCCAGAGGACTTCTGCCGGCGCAAAATTCTATGATGTAATAGCTAAAGCGGTAGTTGAGCATTTGTACCAAATTGGTAATTTGTATAATGATGCCGTATTTTATCAGTTGGGTTATAATTTGCTTTATGCCGGACCACCCTGTGTAGGTAATGCCTTTAATGGAGGGTAGGAAGGTGAGCAGGGCTACTATGAAGTAGGAAATGGTGTAGGCGGCAATATAGGATATTACACGGGTGCAGCAGGCACCGTATATAAGGTACAGGGTGAACATAATGAGCAGAACCATTTGCAGCAGGGCTGCTATATTGAACCATGCTATTTTTTCTTTTGACAGCAGGGTGGCGGTATTGGTGGCATATATGGATACGCATATGGCAGCTACTATAAACCATGAGGCATATTCTACAGGTACCAAATGAAAATAGAGCATAATGGCGCTGCCGGCCATATTAATAATAAGGGAGGATAGGTGGGCCACAAACAGTATTTGGAATGCATTGTGGCGGGGAAGCATATATACCAGAGAACTGCTACCTAACAGGGAGGTGAGTATTTGCAGTATGGATACGCCTAATACAAACAGGCCTATAGTGCCTACTCCTTGCGGGCCAAATACATGGCTATTGATGATGAGCAGGGCAAAGGATATGCCTACGCATATAATGCGGGTGCCGATGGTTCCAAATATTTTGTGTAGCATGCTAATGTGCTTCTAACCAATTGTTTCCTATGTTCATGTCTATATCCAGCGGTACGGGTAGATCTATAGCGGTGGTCATGTGGTGGCGTACCAGTTCCTGTACTATATGTATTTCCTGTGCAGGCACGTCCAGTACCAGTTCATCGTGTACTTGTAAGGTGATAACCGATAGCAGGTTGCGTTGTTGTAGTTCACGATGTATATTGATCATGGCTATTTTTATGAGGTCGGCGGCGGAGCCTTGTATGGGGGCATTTACGGCATTACGTTGGTCAAAGTTTCTCAGGTTGCTATTGGAGGAATTAATGTTACGCAGATAACGGCGGCGGTGCATAATGGTTTCCACGTAGCCATGTTCTTGGGCAAAGGCTATTTGTGCATTTATGTAGTTTTTGAATCCGGTATATTGGTCAAAATATTGGGTAATAAGGTCAGCAGCGTCATGGCGTGATATATTAAGGCGTTCGGCCAGGCCGAAGGCGCTCATGCCATAGAGTATGCCAAAATTGACGGTTTTGGCGGTGCGTCGCATATCTTTGCTTACTTCTTCCAGTGGTATGTTGTATATACGGGCGGCTGTAGCTGCGTGTATATCTATATTGTGACAAAATGCGTCCATCATATTGGCATCATGGCTTAGGGCGGCTGCCAGGCGGAGTTCTATTTGTGAGTAGTCGGCGGCGAGGAGAACGTGGTCTTTATTGGCGGGAATAAAGGCTTTACGTATTTCTTTTCCCTGATCGTTACGTATGGGTATGTTTTGCAGGTTAGGATTGCTGCTGCTGAGACGGCCGGTGGCGGTAACAGTTTGGTTAAAGTGGGTATGCAGGCGGCCTGTAGAGGAATTTACCAATAGTGGGAATGCGTCTATATATGTGGATTTCAGTTTGGTAAGACCTCTATAGTCTAATATTTTTTCTATAATAGGGTGTTTAAATTTCAGTTTTTGCAGTACGTCTTCTCCTGTTTGGTATTGTTTGGACTTGGTGAGTTTGGCATTGTTGATAATGCGAAGTTTATCAAACAATATGGTTCCCAATTGTTTAGGTGATGCAATGTTGAAATTTTCGCCGGCCATGGCGTAAATTTCGTTTTGTATAATGTCTATTTTATTCTGCAGTGTTTGTGAGTATTGTTGCAGGAAGGGTACGTCGATATTAACGCCGCAGGCTTCCATGTGTGACAATACTTCTACCAGAGGCATTTCTATATCATAGTACAAGTCGGTTGCCTTATGTTGTTCCAGCAGTGGCATAAGCAGAGCGGGCAATTGCAGGGTGATATCGGCTTTTTCGCAGCATGCTTCATAGTTGTGAGGGGAGGTGGAAGGGAGCAGTGAATATTGCAGGTATTGTTCGGAGAGTATGTTAAGGGTATGGTTAAGTTCGGGTTCCAGCAGGTAGTGTACCAGCATGGTATCAATGAAGGGTATGTGCACTGATATGCTCATGGCATGCAGTATATGAAGCAGGGGTTTGCTATTATGTATTATTTTAGTATTTGGCAGTGCCATCATTTGTTGTAGCAGAGGGGTGTATATGGATAGCATGTCCTGTTGGCCCGGCCATGGCAGGTAGAAGGCTTCTCCTTTTTGTGTAGCGAAGGCCAGTGAAATAAGCTGTTTATCGTTGGCTGACAGTGTATAGGCTATGGAAATGGAAGCGTTGGCGGGCAGTTGTTGGAACCATTGTGTCCATTCCACTACGCCACTGAAGGTGTGGTAGTGGCATAGGGCGTTGTTAAAACGGGTTAGTCCGTCGTTTTCGGTGAGGGTATGCTCTATGGCGGAGAACAGGTCCGGCTGGGAGCTGTTGCCCATGGCGTTGTTACCATTGGCGGAGGTGGCATAGTCCTTGCTGATACGCCGGAGTAGAGTTTTGAATTCCAATTCATTGAATATTTTGGTGAGGGAGGCCATATCAGGGCCGTGGTATATCATGGTATTTTCGTCAAATGCGAGTGGTACATCAAGTATGATGGTAGCCAGTTTTTTGGAAAGGAGGGCTTCTTCGGCATTTTCCTGTACTTTAATACGCATTTTTTCGTTTTTAATGCGGTGAGCATTTTCTACCATATTCTCTATGGAACCGAATTCGGCTATGAGTTTTTTTGCACCCACTTCTCCTATGCCTTTAATGCCGGGTATGTTATCTATGGCATCACCCCATATACCGAGTATATCTATGAGCTGTTCAGGCTGTTGTATGCCGTATTTTTCGCACACTTCGGCGGGGCCCATGGTGGTGGTTCCGTTACCGTGCATAAGGGGTTTATATACGTATATGTTATCGGATACCAGCTGTCCGTAGTCTTTATCGGTAGTGTACATGTAGGTGGTGAAGCCTGCCTGTTCGGCTTTTTTTGCAAAGGTGCCTATAATATCGTCGGCCTCGTAGCCGGGCAGAGCCAATACAGGTATGCCGAAGGCTTGTAAAACAGCCTGTATATAGGGAATGGAGGCAATGATATCTTCGGGTGTGTTATCCCTATTGGCTTTGTATTGGTCAAAGTCTGCGTGGCGAACGGTAGGGCCGTGGCTGTCAAAGGCTACTGCCATGTGGGAGGGATGTTCATTGTGTATTACTTCATACAGGCTGTTCACAAAACCCATTATGGCGGAGGTGTTCAGGCCTTTGGAATTAATGCGGGGTGATTTATTCAAGGCGTAATAAGCTCTGAATATCATAGACATAGCATCAAATAAGAATAATTTTTTATTGCCGGTACTCATAGCAGGTATATAATATTATAAGTTGCAAAGATAGCATTTTTTTGCAGAAAAATGTGCTTTTAGGATGAAGGAAAAATAAAAACTTTAGGAATAGTTTTTTTTGCTGTAAGGCGGAAAATAAATTAGTGAAATAGGGCAATAATAATTACTATGGTGTACACCATGCACACGGCAAATTTGGCGGTTACGCCTGCCAAAAAGCCAATGAGGGCACCCAAGGCGGCTTTAATCATGCCGGCGGGAGGGGTATGATTGAGCCATTCTCCGAGCAAAGCTCCCACAAAAGGCATGATGATAATTCCCCATGGCGGCAGTATAAATAGTCCTGCAATGGTACCTATAAAACAGCCTATGGCGCCTTTGTGGCTGCCGCCAAATTTTTTGGTACCCAGGCCGGGAATAATGTAGTCAAGTATGGTAACGGCTACGGCCAGCAATGCCAATATTACGAACCAAGTCCATGTAATGGAGTAGGGGGTACATTGCAGCAGTATTATGCCTATAAAGGCTATGGGGGGACCCGGTATAACGGGTACTATGCAGCCTGCCATGCCTACAATCAGGCACAGGGTTATGAGTATAAGCAGGAATATGGTAGTATTCATAGTGTGTGAGAAATAATTACAGGTCTATAATTTCGGTATATTTAATAATACGTACATTATTGAAGTAGTATCGCAGTATGTCAACGCAACTGTAGCCGCGTTTTACCATTTCTATGGCGCCTTCCTGGCTAAGGCCTACTCCGTGTCCGTAGCCTTTCCCTTTAAGGTATACGTTATCGCCCTGCACGCTTACCGAAAACCATGCGGAGCGTAGCTTAAAGTGGGAGCGTACATCTTTAGCCGATATGGTATCACCGCCTACTATGAGGCAGGCTTGGCGGGTAGGCTGTTCCCATTGGAGTATGGCTTGTCGGTATTCGCCGTCTATGCCGTAGCGTTCGCCGTATTTTTGGGTGAAATATTCTATCCACAGGCGGACGGGCAGTATTTTTTCCCATTCATAGTTACGTGCGTTTATGCTAAAGCTATCCACTTTAGATTGCAGGTAAGGAATGTCGTGTTGCCACAGGTTGCCGGCTGATTCGGTCATGCCACCGCTATTGGAGTGGTAGGCCGGTGATATAAGTCTATTGGTAGAGTCTACTATTACGTCACTGAAGGTTTCGTAGGTTGCTCTAAGTATATCGGATTGCGTGCAGCGGCCCTTGTATGACTGGCAGTGTACGGCATCGCATACGTTGTAGTGTTGGCGTATGTGTCGGTTAAGGTTGGCCAGGCAGTAAGTGCGGGCGGCTATGGCTTGTATTTTAAAAAATTCCACGTCGGTGGAACTTCCGTAAACTTCAGATTGCACTACGCCGGCCACGTATCTTTCCAAGCCTATAGTATTTACCAGCAGCAGGGAGTGGTCGGTAATGTTCACCTTAAGATTTTCTTCGTAGGTGCGTTCTTTGTTGAGTTTATCACTTTTAATGGAGAATACATTATTATATTTAGCTCCTATAAATTCCACTTCGGAGAAGGTGCCTATGAGTTCTATGCCTCGTTCTACTTTTATTTTGCCTTCATAGTAGGATAGTTGAACGGCTCCGCCGGTTTCAATACCTTCGGATATGCGATTGTTATCACAAATAAGATTGTATTTACCTGATATGGTGGTAATAACTACTGATGTAGGGGCGTATTCCGATAGCAGGCGAACCTTAATATTAATAGCGTGCGAAAGGAGGCTTCCGCTTACTATTAACAGTGTGAATAGTATATTTAATGTGCCGTGTGCAATGGAATACTTATAATGCATTAATTGTATTAACGTGAAAAATTTCTTTTATTGTGGTATCGGTAAAAAAAGTGTTTGTGGCGAGAAAAAAATAATGCAATAATATAATTTTTAAACTCCTTTTTGTAATGTAAAACTGAAAGTGGTACCTACACCGGGTTCGCTTTGAACGTTTAGGCTTTGTTGGTGGGCATCTATGATATGTTTTACTATGGCCAGTCCCAAACCGGAGCCGCCGGTTTTGCGGGAGCGGTCTTTATCCACGCGAAAGAATCGTTCAAATATACGGGGAAGATATTGATTATCAATACCTATTCCATTGTCTGTAACGGCTATATGGTACACTTTTTCAAGTCTGGTTATACTTATGTGTACTTCTTTATTTTCTTTATCGTTATATTTGAGAGCGTTGTCAATAAGGTTTACCAATACTTTTTGGATATTGTCTTTATCGGCGTTTACTATATATTCAAGGTTGTTATTAAAATCGAATATAATATTCACGCCCAGTTTTTTTGCTTTTACTTCCAGAGTGTCGCTTACTTCCTGTATGAGGGTGCATATATTAAAGTTTTCCATTTTGAGCTGATAGCGGTCGTATTCCAGTTTGGATATTTCGTCCAGGTCGTTTACTACGCTTATCATACGGTCTATATTGAAAGCGCTGCGTTTCAAATAGTTCATATTGATACTTTCATCATATATGCCTCCGTCAATGAGGGTAAGTATTTGTCCCTGAATGGAGGTGAGGGGAGTTTTAAGTTCGTGAGCCACGTTCCCCAAAAATTCTTTACGATAGTTTTCCAGCTTTTTCAATTGTTGAATTTCGTCTTCTTTGGCTTGCATATATTCCAGTGTATTTTGTTCTACGGTGTGGAGTGCAGGCTCGTTAGGGGTGGTATGGGTGGCGGGAATACAGGTGGTGTGTGTAGAATGTGTAAGCATGTGGGCAAGCAGGCCGTAGGCGGCATAGCCGCCTGCCGGCAGGCTTATGCATGCTGTCAGGTACCATGGCAGGTGGAGCAGGAGTGAGCATAGCAGCCACACGGCTATGGTAATGGCGGGAATGGCTATGGCGGTAATTACTATGCCTGATATTGAAGGTGTATGGTGTGAGCACATGGTGTAGTATGATAGTGGGTTAGGAACGGAGTTTGGCATGGAGTTCGCGTTCGTAGGCCGCTACCAGTTTATCCATGATGCGGGTAATTTCGTTGTTGGTAAGGGTTTTTTCCTTATTGCTAAGCACGTAGCGTATAGCGTATGATTTTTTACCTTCTTCTATGTTTTTACCTTCGTACACATCGAACAGGTTCATGGATTTAAGGAAATGTTTTTCGGTACGTAAGCTTATCTGTTCTATTTGTTGGTAGGTAATGTTATGGTCCACCAGCAGGGCAAGGTCGCGGTTTACTTCCGGAAATTTGTTTAGGTCTTCAAATATGGTTTTTTTACCTTTTTGTGCTTTAGCCAGCATTTGGCAGTCGGTTTCGGCATAGAATACATTTTGTTTTATGTCAAAATGCTTAAGTATTTCGGGTTTTACCTGTCCTATTACGGCAAGGGGGGTATTATTGAAGGAGTAAACAAGTGCATGGTGGAGGAAGGGGTGTTCTGTATCGGCTTGGGTGGTCATATTATGCATATTTACCAGTACACGAGCCATGGCGTTTTCCAGCATATTTTTCAGGTAGAAGAAGTCGGTATCGGTTTGTTTTTCCTGCCATGATTCATGTTGTTTTTTGCCGCACACCCACATAGCCATTTTAGGTTCTTCTACATAGCGGGCGGTAACGTCATCGGTAGGGGTGGCTTGGGTATTTTTGTGGTATATTTTGCCGAATTCGTATATTTTGATATTTTCGTTAGCGTGGTTGATATTATGTATAATATTTTCCAGTCCGCTCAGGAGCAGCGTTTGCCGCATATTTTGCAGGTCTCGGCTAAGGGGGTTTACCATACTTATAGTTTCATTAGAGGCAATAAACCCGAAGGCTTCGACGTATTCGGCTTTAGTGAGAGAATTGTTCATAACTTCGCAAAAACCATTGCTGCTCAGGTAGTTTGATATTGTTTCCTGGGCGTGTGCCATATTGTTTTGTGGCAGGAATGACAGGGCGTAATTAATATGGGTAGGCAGTTCTATGTTATTATATCCGTATATGCGGAGGAATTCTTCTACGAGGTCGGCTTCGCGGGTAACGTCCACTTTATTGGCAGGTATGCGGAACACTGCTTTTTGGACATCATGTTCTATGGCTTGTATTTCTATAGCCTGCAGGGTGCGTATAATTTCTTCTGCGGGTATGTTTTTGCCTACTAATTGGCACAGGCGGTTGTAGTGCAGTGTAATGGTGCATTCTTGTATGGGGGTAGGGTAGGTGTCGGTAATTTCGGATATTTCGCCGCCTGCAAGTTGTTGTATCAGCAGGGCTGCTCTTTGGAGGGCGGTGAGGGTAATTTGCGGGTCGCAGCCTCTTTCATAGCGGAAGGAGGCGTCGGTTTTAAGTCCGTGGCGTTTGGCTGTTTTGCGTATGCACACGGGGTTAAAGTAGGCGCTTTCAAGGAACACATTGGTGCTATTGTCGGTAATGCCGGCGGATAGTCCGCCAAATACGCCGGCCATACACATGGGTTCTTGAGCGTTACATATCATAAGGTCTTCGTGGCTAAGTTTGCGTTCTACGCCGTCAAGGGTGGTAAATACGGTGCCTTCCTGAGCTTTTTGAACTATGACTTTATTTTCTGCTATTTTATCTGCGTCAAAGGAGTGAAGGGGTTGACCATATTCGAAGAGTACATATTGGGTAACGTCCACTACATTATTAATAGGGCGTACGCCTATAGACAGCAATCGGTTTTGCAGCCATTGCGGGGAGGGTGCTATGTGTACGTTTTTAATGCACAGTCCCGAGTAACGGGGGCAGGCTTCGGTATTATTTACCTGCACTGATATGTAGGGAGTGTAGGTGCCGCTGAAGGCGGAGGTGTTGGGGTATTGGAGGGTAAGGTGTTGGTTATATTTAAGGTTATATAGGGCTATAAGGTCACGTGCCACGCCTATGTGTGAGGTGGCGTCGGAGCGGTTAGGGGTGAGTCCTATTTCGAATATGGTATCATTTTCTATGTGGAAGTATTCGGCGGCGGGGGTACCTATGGCGGGGGTATTAGGTAGGACTATAATGCCGTCATGGGAGTCGCCTATGCCTATTTCGTCTTCGGCGCAGAGCATGCCTTCTGATTCTACGCCTCTTATTTTTGATTTCTTTATCTTAAAGCTTTCGCCGTTTTTAGGGTAGAGCACGGTGCCTATGGTGGCCACTACCACATATTGGCCGCCGGCTACATTAGGTGCTCCACACACTATATTAAGCGGGCGTTCGCCACCGGTGTCCACGGTGGTAATGTGCAGGTGGTCGGAGTCGGGGTGCATTTCGCAGGTGAGCACCTTGCCTATGGTAAGTCCTTCAAGTCCGCCGGGGACTGATTGGAAAGTTTCCATCATTTCTACTTCCAGACCGCAGCCGGTGAGCATGTCAGCTACTTCTTGTGCGGGCAGGTTAATGTTTACATAGTCTTTGAGCCAATTGTATGAAATTTTCATCTTTTAAAAGATTTTTGGGTTTAACTGCGTTGATTTCTTCTATGATATGTTTTATAAGGAGCTCCTTTTTTCTTACGGCTATTGACAGGGGTGTAGCCGTGTTTGAGCTGATTTTTCCTATAGGAATAGTTCGGCGACTTGCGTTCCATGGCAAAGTCGTCTTCGGTGTCACGGGAGGCATTTTTGAAATGGAATATGTATTGGCAGCCTACCTGCAGGAAGGCAAAGCCTTCCAAATTTTTACGGTTTGATTCGTACGAATCAAACCGGTCATCTTTAATCCACCGGTAGTTGGTAGCAAAGGTAAATTTCCAATTTCGGGCAAAGCGGTAGCCGAAGCCTATGCCGAAGGGCAGGCTGAATACGTATTTAAAGGCGCCCGACTGTCTGTGATAGTTGTCGGGGGTGTATTGTATTTCTTTTTCGGTTTCCATATCGGTACGTATGCTGCGATAGCCCAGCCAGCCTATGCCTATGGATAAAGTGAGGTCCCAGTTCTCCAAATCATGGCTGCGGGGAAAGCATCCGAATATGTCAAAGGTATGTATCATTGACAATTCGTGCACATGTGATATTTTGGTTTCCATGTTTAGGGTGTAGTTTTTAGCTCCCAGGTTACAGTATAGCACATTGATGCGGGCAAACCAAAATGAGGCTATATCTTTACCAAAGTATGCCGAACCGGCAAAATGACGATCCTTATAAAAGTCTACGGTGACAGGGTTAGCAAAGAATGGGTTGCTTTGCGGTGATACATCACCAAAAAAGCGGTCTATACCCACATTAATGCCCACGTTCCAGTTTCTGCCGGCGTCATAAAACTGTGCCCGGACAGCTAAAGATGTGAATAATAATGTGAATATAAATATTTTACGCATGTGCTAAGCAAGGGCTATTTTTTGTGAGGGTACAGGGTGTATGATACCGACTGCACATCAGGAAGGTCATAATACCGGGTGGTATTTTGAATGTCAATGGTATAGTTGCCTTCATGTGCGAAGGTGCGATTAGTGAATACATTCATACTTACTGTCCACACATCACCGGTAACATCTCCCAAGTGGTTACCTTCTATATCTTTTACTGACAGGTATTTGGTAAATACGTTTTCCTGCCCGTCAGGGTAGGTGAGTATGATTTGTATAGGAATGAGGCTATGCTCAAAGTTATCCCATACGCTAAGGTGTATATCCATGTCATAAGCCGTGCGGGTATTGGTAATGGAGAAAGTGTCGGTAATGGGAACAAAATGGTTCCAAATGTTACCGCTGAAGGTGTATGTATAGTTATATTGATGGCGTGAACCGCAACTTATAAGGCACAAAGCACTTATGCACACGGCCACGTAGCAGATGTATTTACTTAATTTCATATATTATATTGCTGGTTATCAATTAGGTTAAAAAATATTAACAATAAATACAAAGGTATAATTTTTTTTTCAGTCAAAAGGCGTTTTGGTATTAAAATTTGGTGTACTTTTGCTTTAAAAAATATAGAAATGGCTGTTAAACACGTATACATACTTATACCGGCTATGGATGAGGAAGCATATTTGCCTAATACACTGGCATGTATAATGCGTGAAAGTGTGTGTGTGCCTGTAAGGGTAATGGTGTGTGTGAATCAGCCCGATGACTGGTGGCAGCAAGCTGATAAGCTGGCCGTGTGTGAGTCTAACAGACGCACCATGGCTTATGTACAGGCCACTTACGGAGGTTTGGTAGAGGTTACAGACTGTTCTTCACCCGGCAGGGGCTGGGCTGCTAACCGATGTGGGGTAGGCATGGCCAGGCGGCTATTGATGCGGCAGGCCTTACGTGAGGCGGAGCCCGATGATGTGCTTATAAGTATGGATGCCGATACCTGCTGGCAGCAGGGTTATGTGCAGGAGGTATGTGATAGGCTGGCACATAAGGCTGAAGCATTGTGCAGCCGGTATTATCACCCCATGAGTGGGGCACTCAGGCAGGACAGGGCCATGCTGAGGTATGAAATATATATGCGAAGTTATTTAATTAATCAGCTGCGTATAGGGTCGCCGTATGCCTTTACGGCATTAGGTTCGGTAATAGCGTGTACGGCCGGCGCGGCCAAAAAGGTGGACGGCTTTGATACACAGGTGTCGGGTGAAGATTTCTATTTTTTGCAAAAGCTGGCCAAAAGCAGGCCTGTGGCTTTGTATAGTGAGCAGGTGGTATATCCGGCCAACAGGGTGTCACATAGGGTGCCGTATGGTACGGGGCCTGCCATAGCCAAAAATATGGAGGGGCATACGGAGGTGTATCCTGTATTTTCTCCCTCGCATTTTGATGATATAAAACAGGTGTATGATATGCTTCCTTCCCTTATGGAGGCAGATGTGGAATGTAAATATTTGTATTTTTTAACACAATTATTTAAAAATAATAATTTTTTAGCTCCTTTAAGACGTAATAGTAAAAGTATAACTCAGTTTAAAAAAGCGTTCCATCAAAAAGCGGATGCTTTGCGGGAATTTCAATATTTACGATGGTGTACGCAGCAGGAGGCGGGTGGTGATGAAGAACATTTGCTCCGGTTGTTGCAGCAGCATTATGCCACGCATGCCGGTGTACTGCCACCTGCAGGGTGGACTATGGAAGCCTTGCCTGTAGAGCGGCTTAATGCCATAAGGAATGAATTATATGTTATAGAGGATGAGCTAAGGAAGGAGAGTGATAGAAGAAATAATTATATATAATAATTATATGATAGAATTTGAAAAATATAAGTTAAACAACGGGCTTACCGTAATATTGCAGCCCGATAGTACTACGCCCATGGCAGCGGTGAATGTATGTTATAATGTGGGTTCACGTGATGAGCGGGAGGAAAGAACCGGTTTTGCTCATTTATTTGAGCATTTAATGTTTGGCGGTTCAAGGAATGTACCCTCGTATGATGAGCTTTTGCAAAGGGTAGGTGGTGAAAACAATGCTTTTACCGGTGCCGATATTACCAATTACTATCTTACCTTGCCGGCGCAGAATGTGGAAACGGCTTTTTATTTGGAGTCGGACCGTATGAATGAGTTGGCCTTTGGGGAAAAGAGTTTTAATGTACAGCGTAATGTGGTGGTGGAGGAGTTCAATCAGTCGTATTTGAATCAGCCGTATGGTGATGCCATGTTGCTGTTAAAGCCTTTGGCGTATAAGGTGCATCCGTACCGATGGAACACCATAGGTATTACGCCTGAGCATGTAAAAAATGCCACCATGGAGGAGGTAAAGGAGTTTTTTTACACTTTTTACCGCCCTGATAATGCGGTGCTCACCGTGAGCGGGAATATACATGTGGAGGAGTGTAAAAAAATGATACATAAGTGGTTTTCTGATATTTCGGCCGGCAGCCCCTACCATCGTAACCTGCCAAAAGAGCCTATACAGCGTGAGGCACGCCTACAGCAGGTAGAAAGGGATGTGCCTTGTGATGCCTTGTACAAGGCATATAAAATGTGCAGGCGTAACTGTCCTGATTTTTACGCCACGGATTTGCTTTCAGATGTGCTCTCCAATGGTGATTCGGCACGGCTTACGCGGTATTTGGTGAATGAGCAGCATGTATTTACCTCGGTGAGTGCCTATGTAACGGGTACATTTGATGAAGGACTATTCATTATATCGGGATATGTAAATGAGGGCGTGAGTATGGAAGAAGCCGATAAGGCGGTGCAGGAACAGTTGCAGGCATTGTGCGAGCAGCCTGTAAGTGATTATGAACTGCAAAAGGTGAAGAATAAGGTGCAAACCGTGCTGGACTATGCAGAGTTGGCCGTACAGGATAAGGCCATGAATTTGTCCATATTTGAGGTAATGTCACAGGCTGAAGATGTTAACGCTGAAGATGAAAAGTATATGGGAGTAAGCAAGGAGAATATGCAAATGCTTGCAAAAGAAGTGTTTGATAACGAAAAATGCTCCACATTATATTATAAGGCACAAAAAAGTAAGTAGTATGAAAAAAAATTAGTACTTTTGCAATTTTGAGTCATTAATTAAACAAGTCGATATATGAAAAAGAAAATAGTATTATTAGCCGGTATAGCCTTATTGTGGGCAGGTAATGTGGCGTATGCACAGTTTTCCATTAAAGCAGGCGGATGTTTGCCTTTTGTGGGTGAAAATTTCAGCAGTTATGCCAATGATTTTAAGCAGGAGCAAATAGGAGTGTATGCAGGGCTGGAAGGTAACATACATGTGTGGGATCACAAGCGTGAACATACTGACCATTCCATAGGTATTACCCTGAATGCAGATTATATGTGGAATACTTGGAATACCGCCTATAGGCAAAAAATATCCGATAAGTACACCGCATTATATACTAATGCCAATGTGAGTTATGTACATTATATGAATATACCCGTAATGATAGGCCTACGATATAAAATGCAGGCTTCCAATCACTCGGTAGGTATGTCAATAGATGCAGCCGTGGGCTGTGACCTGCTGTACCGCACTCCGCTCAAGGTGGGGTATAAGCTTGCAGGAAAAGATATGCAGTATAAGAAAGAATACAACCTGTCCTATGGAGTGGCTGCCCGTGCGGGTATATGCTTATTGGCAGGGGATCATTTTTGTGTAGGTGTGCATTATCATTTGTTACATATAAGTAATAACAGCGGTGTAACCTCGCTGTCAAAAATGCCTTCAGGTGAAGAAGTGGAGTACAATGAGTGGACAAATGATAATGTAAAACTGTTTTCACACACATTCGGCTTTTCAATAGGTGTAATATTTTAGTAAACAGGTGTTTATGATAAATAACACTTTGCAATGTTTAATCACATAAAAAAACATTCGTTTTTTTTATGTGATTAAAGTTTTTTTAGGGTTATAACATATACACATGAAACGATTAATATATTTAAGTATAGCAATAATATTGCTAATGGTAACCGGCTGTAAAAAGCAGGTGAAAAGCGTAAACGTAACACCCGCAACTTTAGCCTTAAAGGTGTGGTAAATGTGTTGTTTACAGGCTGTTGTAATGCCCGATAAGTCGCCTTAGGAGGTAACAAGTATAAGTAATGGCATGACCGTGACAGAAACAAATGTTATGGGCAATGTAAAGGCATTAGCCGGAGGCGAGTATGAAATATATGCCTGTGCCGATGTATTTAAGGCTGTATGTAAGGTAAGGGTGGAGGCAGCCGGGCCCGGAGATGGTATCGGTGCCACCACAGGCAACCTTCGTGTGGTACGCGGCGACAGCCGGAAAAATGATGAAACCTATAGCCGCATCACCGCCCGATACGGTTGCAGTGCTAATGCCGGTTATGACTGCAACGGGCTTCGTTTGGTGCAGGAACCCTAATAAATATAGTGAAACAGTCTATGTGGTATAGCTCTAATATATATCCGCTACGCAGGTGTCGGATATTTTTTTTGCCCGCAAGGGTAATTGTATATGTAAAAGGTATGCCCTTTCATACGGGTAGGAATGAGCAGTGTCTTTTATTTTTTTTGCCGCCATTGGCGGTAAAAAATTATGATTATGTAAAATTAGAGTTGTTTTTTGCAATTTTCTATCATAAAATGCAGCCGGTTGAACACATTGGCTTCAGAGGTGCTGCTGTCAAAATCGAGGAATAGCAGATTCATGTGTGGGTACACCTGTTTAATGCGTTTTTCCACGCCTTTGGATATAATATGGTTGGCTATACAGCCAAAGGGTTGCAGGCTCACCACATTGTGTATGCCGTGTTCGGCCAGGTTGCATATTTCACCGGGCAGGTCCCAGCCTTCGCCAAAGTCGGCGGCCATGTTAATGATACGTTCGGCCAATCGGGCGTCAGTGAATATATCGGTAAACTTGCGGTAGAAAGGGAAGGCTTGGCAGGCGCGGTCGTAGGCACGCATTACCGAGCGAAGGTAGGCATAGAAGGCATCGGTAATGATAACAGGTGTGTGTTCCTGTTTAATATGGAGTTTGCGATTAATATGATTGTTTACAAATGAGGTGGAGAAGAAGTTGATAATGGAAGGAGGCACTACTTCCACTCCGTGGTCCATAAGCCACCGGCTTACGTATTTATTGCTAAATCCGTTGTATTTTACGTATATTTCGCCCACCACACCTATTACGGGTATTTTTTTATCGGTACGGGTGTGCAGGGCAAATTCTTTGGCGGCCTGTTTTATAAGGGGCAGCAGCTGTTTACCGCGGTTAGCTTCTATGAAGGGGAGGGCTGCCCGGGTGTATTTATCACGCAGGGAGGCGGCTATGCCCTGTTCGGTTTCTCTTACTAAGGCAGCGTGGTAAAGTTTGTTAATACAGTCGGCATACAGCATGGTATGTATAATTACACCGGCCATGTGTTTCCAGTTTACGGTGAATCCGGGTTGGCAGGCGTTAATGCCTGTGCCGGTGGCCAGTGAAATTACGGGTATATTACTGTATCCTGCTGACACCATGGCGTTTTTAATAAGGGCGTAGTAGTTGGAGGCACGGCATTGACCGCCTGTTTGGGTAATGATGACGGCGGTATTTTGCAGGTCGTATTTTCCGCTTTGCAGGGCATTCATTATGCTGCCCACCACTATGGTAGCGGGGTAGCATATATCATTGTTGGCATATTTGAGTCCTGTTTCGGCGGCCTGTTGGTTGCCGGTAGGCAGGCATACCACGTGGTAGCCCATACATTTGAACACGGAGGCTACAAATTCGGAGTAGCCTTCGGCAAAATAGGGGGCTATGATGGTACGTTTACGGTCTTCGGCTTCAAAGGTCTTGGTGGTGATATAGGGCTTGGCGGGGGCGGAGGAAATAAAGTTTTCCTTACACGATTCCACCAAGGAGCGTATGCGAAGGCGGAGGGAGCCTATATTGTTCACGTCGTCTATTTTGAGTGTGGTGAGGTTTTTGCCATAGCGTTGGAGTATGGCGTTTACTTCATCAAGTATAAAGGCGTCGGGGCCGCAGCCAAAGGAGGTGAGTTCTACCATTTGCAGGTGGGGGTGGGGGTAGTTGCCGGCAAAGTAGGCGGCTTTGAATATTCTGTTAGGGTAGGCCCATTGGCTCACGGCGTTAAGTTCGTCATACACGGGGGTGCCGGTCATGGAGGCTACGTGTTCGGTAATCACGTCTATGCCCATGTCGGCTATGGATTGTGATATTTTATGTTCTATAAGCGGGTCGGTATGATAGGGCCTGGCGGCCAAAAGTATAACCATGCGGTTGTCTTCACGGGCACGGTTCAGTATTTCTTCCGCTCTGCGGGTAAGGGTAAACAGGTATTCGTTTTGGGCATGTATGGCCTGTTGTACGGCCTGAATGGCTTTATTTTTTTTAATGCCCAGGGTGGCCAAATAGCTGACGCATGCTTTTTGCAGCATGTGTTCATCATTGAAGGCTATTACGGGGGCGTCAACAGGGATGTGGTGTTTGGCAAGCGGGTTCATGGAGCTTTTAATTACGTCGCTATAGCCTGATACTATGGGGCAGTTGAAGCTGTTTTGGGCTTGCGGGTCTTCTTTACGCTCGTACACCACCCACGGGTAGAATATACGTTCTACGCGGCGGCTTATGAGGTCGTTAATGTGGCCGTGCATAAGTTTGGCCGGAAAGCATATATTGTCGGCCATAATGGAGCGGAGGCCGGTTTGGTACATTTGATTGGAGGAGGTACCTGACAGCTCCACTTTGCATCCGCAGGCGGTGAACAGGGTGTGCCAAAAGGGGTAGTTTTCGTATATGCCCAGTGCCCGCGGCATGCCTATTACGGGGCCGGAGTTATTGCTTTTTCGTTGGAACAGAAGTCGGTATTTTTCGGTGAACATGTTGGTGCCCTTGTGTAGCACTTCGCTATGGTTGGTGTATATTTTTTCGCAGTTATTGCCCGAAAAATATTCATTGCCGTTGGCAAAAGTGAACTTACGTACGGTGCAGTGGTTGTCGCAGCCGGGGCAGGTTTCAAATGCGGACTGATATTGGTTGGCATTTACTATATCGGTAAGGTTCATAACGGGTATATTTTTATGGCGTAAGGCTTTAGTTTTGATTATATTTTTTCATGGCGTGCAGGGCGGCACCGTAGGCGCCCATCAGTTCAGGCATGTCGGAGAATTTTACCTTGCAGCCGGTCATTATTTCCAGTGCACGCACTACGCTGTGGTTACGGAAGGTGCCTCCCTGCACCACTATATGTTGGCCCAGTTCTGATATATTTTTCAGCTTAAGCACCTTAAACAGGCAGTTTTTTACCACCGAGTAGCTGAAGCCTGCGGCTATATCTTCTACGGCGGCGCCTTCACGCATGGCTTGTTTTACTTTAGAGTTCATAAATACGGTGCAGCGGGTGCCCAGGTCGCAGGGGTGCAAGGCGGTGCATGACAGCTTTGCAAAGTCGGCTACGGCGTAGCCGAGCATATTGGCAAATGTTTCTATGAACGAGCCGCAGCCCGAGGAGCAGGCTTCGTTTATTTCTATGCGACGTATGGAGCCGTTTTCCACAAATATGGCCTTCATGTCCTGTCCGCCTATGTCCAGTACAAACGATACCTGTGGTTCTACCTGTTTGGCTGCCGAAAAGTGGGCCATGGTTTCCACTATGCCGTAGGGAAGGTTAAAGGCGGTTTTGAGCAAATTTTCGCCGTAGCCTGTAACGCAGGCGGAGGCTATATTCACGTTTTGCGGGTGCAGGGTGCTTTCGTGCATGTGATGCATGGCCGTGCTAAAGGCCTTAAAGCTGTCACCACAATTACGCAAATAGTCGGAATATACCACCTGTCCCATGCTGTTTAGCAGTATGATTTTGGTGGTGGTGGAGCCGCTGTCCACGCCTAAAAAGTAGTCTGCAGGGCTTTGTGTGTTAAATTCGGCTTTAGGCAGGTTATAGCATTGCTTGTGAGCCAGCCATCGGTCATATTCTTCGGTGGAGGCAAACAGGCAGTGCAGCCTGTGGGTAAAGTCGGCAGGAGTGCTGTTATGCCCGCATGTAAGGGTATATATTATCTCCATGAGCGGCAGGGGTTCTTTGTTACTTTGCTGTGCCAGCAGGGCACAGCCGGTGGCCGGTATCAGCTGGGCATGAGGCGGCAGCAGGCAGTCGGCTTCCTGTATGTTGAGCACGCGTATAAAATGTTTTTTCAGCTCCGGCAAAAAGGCGAAGGGACCACCGCACAGAAATACCTTAGGAATAATATCCATGCCCCGTGCCAGCGAGGCAGTTACCTGCATGGCCACGGCATTGAATACCGAGGCGGCTATGTCGGCACGGCTCACATTGCGGGCTATGAGGTTTTGTATGTCGGTTTTGGAGAATACACCACAGCGGGAGGCTATGGGGTATATGGTGTGGGCACCGGCAGCCAGGCTATTGAGCTCATGGGTGCTTATGCCCAGCAGGGCGGCAGTTTGGTCTATGAAAGCCCCTGTGCCGCCGGCACAACTGCCGTTCATGCGTATGTCGGGAATTTTTCCGGACTCAAAAAATATCATTTTGCTGTCCTCACCGCCCATGTCTATGAAGGTGTGCACGTCGGAATAGAGCGTTTTTACCGTTTCGGCAGCAGCTACCACCTCCTGCACAAATTCCAAATTATATTGTTCGGCATAGCCCATGCCCACCGAGCCGGTAATCACCAATTTCAGCTTGCATTTGCCCAAAGCGAAGTATAGCTTGGTGGCTATGAGGTAGCCCGTGTGGCGTATGTTGGCATTGTGCCGCACGTAGTCGGAGAATATAATGTGCTGCTTATTATCGGTAACGCACACTTTGAGTGTGGTGGAGCCTATGTCTATGCCTATATTATAAACCGGTAATGTGTTAGTTATCATGGTGTGGTGCTGTGCTTATAAGGTTAAGTATGGTTCTTACATTTTCAGTTTTACGCTGGGCTAAAAATTTTTTGTAAGCCTCTTGTGATATGGCGTTGAGATTTTTTACCATCGGTATGCCTATGTAGGCAAATACATTGAGACACAGTATATCATATATGAGGTTTTGAGCGCTTATGTAACGAATGCGTCCTGCTTGGGCTTCCCGCTGAATACCGGTTTCCAATGCGGATAGTATTTGCTCATAGTAAGGAAAGAGCAAATCTATGGTGTGGTGTATGTTGCTGTGGTTATTAATAATTTCGCTTACTATAAAATAGGGTAGCTTAGGGTGAGCGGCCATAAGGTCAAAGTGGGTTTCTATGCCGAAGGTAATCTTTTGGGTAAGGGGCATGTCTTCATTGAGCAGAAAGGACAACGAGTTCATAAACAGCTGTGCGTAATGCTCAAATACCTTTACAAACAAATTGTCTTTAGTGCGAAAGTAGTAGTGCAACATGGCGTGGGTAACGCCTGCCTGACGGGCTATTTCGGTGGTAGTAGCCATTTGGTAGCCTTTGTCCAAAAATATTTCTTTGGCTGCCATGAGTATGGCTTTTTCGGTATTGTTGTCTTTGCTTTTTACCTGCATAATGTTATGTATTAGTGTGTTAACAATATTGTTTAACAATATTGTTAATAAAACGCAAAGGTAACATTTTTTTTTCAATGTGTGGAAAGTATAATGTGTAAGGGTTACACATGTTGCGTTCCCTGTGTCGCCGTGAAAAACCGGTAATCCTATATGCACAGCCTATGCGGGGAAAAATTAAATTAAAGAAAAACAGAAACGGAAGGCGTTGCTTATGCAACGGGAAGCCTGCTGCAAGGCAAATTTTCCTTGTACGCCATAAACTTACAGACAAAATTTTCCTTTTGCATGCTTATTGCATTCCCTTCCGTTCCTAAAAAAAACTCCACTTTCAGTGGTGAGAAAACTACTTTAATACACGTTATGCTTATGATAATGAACTATATACATTACCATTGTTGGGAGAAAAACGGGGTGTATCGCTGCAGCAGGTCGAGTTACTTATTTGATGTAGTTATATGTTTATATATAATTGTAATTAAATGAGTTATAGACAAATTTTGTTGAATTTTAACATTGTAAAAATCAACTGTTTTAATGGTAAATTTATAGTTTAATCTATTAATCAAAGGAATATCGTAATTATAGCATTATTCATATCTATTTACTTTCTTTGACTTCCATACAAAGAAAGTAACAAAGAATTTTGCGATTAAGCTTTATACCAAGCAAGTCGAAGGTTTGTTTGGTTAAAGCGGAGCAAAATCACCGAAGGTAAAAATCACCGCGGAACCTCCATGCCTAAAAATGAAGCATTTTTTGCTAAACCGCTGATGCTGCTTTTCCTTATGGTAAGCATTTACCATACTTTATATATTTATTCATACTTCAACAAAATCTTTCTCTATTCCCGTCGCAGCCGACACCGGTTCTTAACGCAAAAAATACATCATTTTCTATACGGCATTCCGCTTATGCGGTTCGTTTAGGTACATGTTATACCATATTTTAATTGTTATACCTACTCAATAATGGAACTCCGTCAATGTTTTTCTTTTTTTTAATTTCTGTTATACCATTAAAAGCAGGTAATCTTGTATGCACAGCCTATGCGGGGAAAATATATACTAAAAAATACAATGATTATATAAAACGATTGTAAATATATAATAATGTAATTTTATGTTTGAATATCGGTTGTATATTTTATTAATCATGCGTATGAGCAATAAAAGCGGAATTGGGAATCTGTTCCGGTAGTGGTGCACAATATTTTTATATAACATGCGTTATATATAATTTATGGTAAACTATACATACATGAAGAGGATACTTATAATAGCGGGGCTGGTGCTTATGTGCGGTGCCATGGTGCAGGCACAGGAAGAACGTATTACCGGCTTGTATATACATGATACCGTAGCCGGTTTGCACCGGCAAATGAAGGTGCGTAAGCATGCACAAGGGGTGTTTTATACGCCCATACAGTTGCCTTTTACTGATGATTTTTCCCATTATACGGGTTACCCCGATACGGCGTTGTGGATAGATAATTATGCTTATGTGAGCACGGGTTTTGCATGTAACGCACCCACTATAGGCAGTGTGCTGCTTGACGCTATTGATGAGCGGGGGCAATTATACGGGCAGGCGTCCGTTTCTACCTTTGGTGCCGATACGCTTACAAGCAGGCCTATAAGGTTAGATTCGGTATGGGTGCCTTTAAAGCGGGCCATGGAGCTGTCTGACAGCCTGTATTTCAGCTTTTATTATCAGCCGGGAGGCGGCAAAGGCAAGGCATGGGAGCGTATAGGCAATGATCCCGAGCCTAAGGATTCGCTCATATTGGAATTTGGTTATCAAACAGGGGATACCGCTCTGCTGTATTATATTACCGATATGCAGACCATAGCCGATACCATAATAGTTGGCGATACCATAATAAGTGTCTGTAACAGTAATATATACATTATAGCCGAGCAGAACTATTACCCCGGTGATGTGGTAGAGGTGCCTTGTGATTCGGTATTGTGTATGGAGGTAATATGGGAGAAGGTGTGGGCTACACCCGGCATGACTCTTAGCGAGTTTGAAACGCTGTACGGCACCAATTTCAGGCAGGTGATGATACCCGTAAACGATACAAAATATTTGAATGCGGGTTTTCAGTTCAGGTTTCGCAATATGGCATCATTGGAATATGAGAGTGATGCGGCGTGGGCATGCAATGTGGATTTTTGGAACATAGATTATGTACGCCTGAATAGGGCACGTACCATGGCCGATACGGTTATAGATGATGTGGCCTTTGCCGAAAATCCGGGCTCGTTGCTGCAGCCGTACACGGCTATGCCGTGGTCGCATTTCAATGCTAATACCGCTAAGTATTTAAAGCCTTCGTTTACTACCAGGCTTACCAATTTATACAACGTAACCAAAAACACCACCTATGAGCAGTGGGTTACCGATGAAGCCGGCAATACCATAGGTACTTATTCGGGCGGTGCGTACAATATAGACCCTTATTATCGCAGCGGGTATCAAACATACGCTCCGCATGCATCGCCTGCCATGGCTGCCATTACCTTTCCCGCTGCCGTGCATGACAGCGTGGGTATTATAATGTACCATTTGTTCAAGGAGGCAGGCAGTGGGGACAAAAATGCCTATAATGATACTGCCCGTTATCATCAGTGTTTTTATAATTATTTTTCCTACGATGACGGCACGCCTGAAAGCGGCTATGTGGTAACCTCATCGGTGTATCCTTATACTACCTCACTGGCGGTGGCCTACACCATGGAGCTTGCCGATACTTTAAGGGCGGTGCGTATGTATATTAATAAGCCCTTGACCGATAACAGTCCGTATGACTTTATGATAGCCCTGTGGGGTGATAATAACGGCAAGCCCGGTGAGTTGCTCTATGAGGAAGCGGTGGAGCAGGAATACAGCCATGACATGTATGGCATGCAGCATTTTGAACTGAAGGAGCCTCAGGCGGTGCAAGGAAAAATATATGTAGGCTATTCCACTACTTCACATAATTTTTTGAACATAGGGTTTGACCAAAATACCAACGCATCGGAGCAGGTGTTCTATCGCACCTCAGGAGGCTGGCAGAACAGTTTTGTGCAGGGAACGCCCATGATACGTGCCGTAACGGGGGCACGCTATGCGTATAGTCATTTGGCTGAGGCCGCAGTAACGCAGCCGGTATGTTATCCTAATCCTGCCTCCGGCATAATATATTATGATAACGGTGTGGACTATAACATGGTAGAAATATACGCCGTAAACGGCCAAATGCTGCTGAGGACTGCCGCTACGGGCAGTGCCGATGTGAGCATGTTGCCGCAGGGTATGTATGTTATAAGGCTTATAGGTGATAATGGCGTGTACACGCAAAAAATAAGCATAATACGATAATGGAGGAGAACAGACTGGATGTGGAACTGGTACGCCGAGGCTTATTTTTGTCCCGTGAAAAAGCCTGTGATGCCATAAAGAATGCGCAGGTGCAGGTGAAGGGAAAAACCATTACCAAGCCGGCTTATATGGTGAGTGAGGCCGATGATATAATATTGGGAGAGCAACTGTTGCCTTATGTGAGCAAGGGCGGGCTCAAACTGGAGAAGGCCATAGAGCAGTTTCATCTTAATTTTGAAGGGAAAACGGTGCTGGATGTGGGCTGTTCCACGGGCGGCTTTGCCGACTGTGCCCTGCAACATGGTGCCCAATACGTGTATGGTATAGATGTGGGTACTAATCAGCTGGACAACAGGCTGAAAAATGAAAAACGACTCACTTATATAGAAAACCTGAACGTAAAGGATGTATGTTTGTCGCATTTGAACGGCTGCATGCCCGACTGGGTAGTGGCCGATGTATCGTTTATATCACTTACCTATATATTTCCTTATATTAAGCCATTGTTACATGAGGGCAGTGAATTGGTGTTGCTTATTAAGCCTCAGTTTGAGCTGAGTGCGGCTTCGCTGGACCGTAATGGTATAGTGCGTAATGTCAAACATCACATTATGGCCATAGAGCGGGTGGTGCATGCTGCGGCCACGTATGGTTTGTATTGGAAAAAAATAGACTATGCACCTTTAATGTCATACAAGAAGAATATAGAATATATAGTGTGGCTCACGCAAAAGCCACAGGTGGTGCAGTCTGATTTTGCTCATTTGGTAAACACGGCCTTTGCCGAAAAGAAAAAAATGAAATAGTATGAAGTTATTTGATATAAACAAGGCATCCAATCAGTTGGCCATATTCCTGTTTGTAATGGGTATAGGCATTATGGTGTCGGGGGTATTATTATACGTGCTAAGCAGGGTAATGCAATGCCCTGTGGAAGAAATGGAGTATCATGCTTCTGCCATGAGGGTGGAGGCGGTGCTGTCACAGCTCATGGTGTTTTTATTGCCTTCATTGGCTTTGGCGGCATGGGTGCATAGGGTTAATAATGCTTATTATTTACCAGTGAATGTGCATGTAGGATATGCCAATGCGGGTATGGCCATACTGCTTATGCTGGTGAGTATGCCTGTGATGTCATGTGTGGTGGCGTTGAATGAAGCGGCAGTTTTGCCGCAAGGCATGCATGTTATAGAAAGCTGGCTGAGGGAGCAGGAGCAGACCATGGCATTAAGGACCGAGACCTTATTAAATGCTTCCCGTGCCGATGTATTGGCCGTGAACATATTGGTAATAGCCCTATTGCCGGCATTGTGTGAGGAAGTATTGTTTAGAGGGGTGCTGGTGAATTGGTTACACAGGTTGTGTGGCAATATGCATGTGGTAATATGGCTGTCGGCCATAATGTTTAGTGCCTGTCACATGCAGTTTTACGGTTTTGTGCCCCGCATGCTTTTAGGCGCGGCATTCGGTTATATGGTATGGTGGACGGGGTCCTTATGGACATCGGTGCTGGCACATGGCATGAATAATGCCGTGGTGGTAATAGCTGCCTACGGATATCACAAGGGGCTGTGGAGTGATGTGTATAATTCTACCGCAGTGTCCGATGTACGCTGGTGGGCGGTGGCTGCCTCGGTAGCGGCTACAGCGGCTGTGCTATATTTATTATATGCCTATAATCGTCAACACAGGGAATTGAAGCCATAATATTATATTACTTCAGCGTTTTCGGCTTCTATCCAGCCTTTTTCATTGTT
This sequence comes from Bacteroidales bacterium, assembly GCA_045598105.1. Taxonomy (GTDB): domain Bacteria; phylum Bacteroidota; class Bacteroidia; order Bacteroidales; family WCHB1-69; genus UBA1205. Next base: position 55,567 of record JAZLLK010000088.1, read on the forward strand.
AGGAAATTTTACCTCTATCCATCCGGCCGTGTGGTCGGTAATGGTGGCTTTTATGCCTTCATGAACGGTAAAAAGACTGGTGCCGGAGGCATCGGGAGTGCTTTTTACTACCACACTCATGGCGGTAACTATTATTTTATTGCGGGCAAGGCTTTGCCGGTTGCTTATGCAGGCCAGCATTATGGCGAAAATCATGAGTGTGCCGCATATTATTGATAATATCAAACCATGCATGCGCCATGATGCTGATTTACCTATGAGCACAAGCAGTATGCACAAACAGGTGAAAATGGCCATAATAATGGAACATACTGCCCAGCCGTTGGCTGAAAAAAGGTGTAATATGCTATTGGCCCACCTTTGTATAAGGAGGGGGTGAGTATCGGTTTTGTCTATAATGTGCTCATTGGCAAAGGCTAAATTGTGTATAATATCTTCATTGGCAGGCGCCAGGCGGAGGGCACGTTCGTACCATAGTATGGATAGGCCTATTTGGTCATTTTTATAGTAGGCATTGCCTAAATTATAGTATAGGTCGGCATCATGGTAGCCTTGGTTTACACATTGTGTATATAGGGCTATGGCCTGCGTATATTGATGCTGATTATAGGCCTTGTTGGCTTGGGTAAAGGTGTTGGCCCTGGTATATATGGAGGCTATAAGCAGTGCTATGAACAAAAAATAATTTTTTACTTTCATTGTATGTATTATTAAATCATATTATATAACATAACGCATTACAGGTGCAGTTTATTTTATATGTAGGGTGAATATTGCTAATAAATTTTTTGGGGGGAGGTGTGCCGACCGATACCATGAGCAGAATAATGTATAATATGTGCGTGATAAATACTTTATATGTTGAATATGAGGAAAAACTACACATTACTTTTTTGTGCTCCGCACAAAAAAACGGAGCCTTATATAGGAAAACCAAGGGGGTAAGGAGCGGTAAAGATGGCGGATGGTGCGTGGTAGCCGGCTACTGCAGACGGTTCGTAGAACGAGTTCTCACACGAGTATTACATAATTGCATACATTTTGTATTATTTAGCATTATATAAGTGTATTTTATATGTAATATGTTGGTTATGTGTTTATAATTATTTCTATTATAGTTATATTGCTCTATAATGGAGCTACTGTATGTATTTACGGGGTATTTTACTAAGGTCGTATTTTTGCAAAGAAGGGGTGATTATTTTGTGCGGTAATAATAAAAAAAGCTTTCCCATTACCATGGGAAAGCTTATATGAAATATTTTTGCGATAAACGTAATTATTTTTGTTTGCCTGCGGTTTCACCGCCAAAACTGTATTTTACGCCTATGAGGGCGTTAATACGGTGGTTAGGGTAGTCGTAATACACACGGTTTTGCTGGCAGGGGAAGTTATTCAGGTCGGCAAATATGGAGAATCGTTTGGACCATATATATTCAAATCCGAAGTCGAAGTCGAATATCGGTTTCATATTTTTGGCGTTTACCATGCCGGTAGTAATGTCTATATCAGGGCGGTAGGCAAATGCGCTAATATAGAAGTCAAGTTTGAATACAAACTTTTTCAGCAGTATATATCTGGCGTTGAATTGGACGGTGAGGGCAGGTTTGTACCATGGCTTGGTTACATTATTACTCAGCAGATACAGGTTGTAGTCCACGTTTACGCCCAGGGTGAGCATATCGGCATATTTGTAATTAAGGTCAAAGTGAACGTTAAGCACATTGGATGTGGTGGTATCATCGGTGAGGGTGAAGGTATTCAGCATATTCACGGTGCTGTCGCGGAAGGTGAAAGTTTGGTTGCTGTCGGGCATATAGTAGGGCAGGCCTTCGTAGAAGGTGAAGGAGACGCCGGCGCCTATGGTGAGGCTGCGTGATATGCCTGTTTGCAGGCCCAGGTATATGCGTGTTTTTTCGTTTATATTGTATATAGGCAGCACATTTGACAGGTAAGGATTTTCTCGCATCATGTCTGTCAGGCTGTTGTGTTTGAGTCCGCCATCTACCTTAAGGTATAGTGAGAATATATCAGGTACTATGGCCAGGCGGGCTTCTATATCGGGATATATGTAAAAGTTTACCTGTCGGTAAGGTTCCATGCCGAGGGTGGCGTTAAATCCTATTTTAAAATAGTATTCTTTCCATTGCAGTGCTGCAAAGGGATTGAGATATACTTTCCAAAAGTCGGTGAGACGGGTGTTCATCCAGCGGTTATGTTGGTAATCCATACCCAGCAGGCCGCCCGCATTGATGTGGTCCAGTTTTTTTACCTTTATATTATGATTAAGGCCGGCATCTATATTGAGCAGGTGCTCATAGGTTTGTTTGTTATTGTCGGCGGTAAAGTTGTAGCCTATGTGGTACCATTGGTTGAGTTTGTATTCCTTAAGGGTGGCATTGTTTTCAAATATCACATCCGCAAAGGCATGGTGGTATTGGCGGCATATATCTTTACCTTTTATTTTCAGTTCGTCATTGGTATCGGTTCTAAGGGCTTCAAATATGGTGTCGGGTTGGAATCCGTAGCAGTTGGCCAGCAGGTGTTCATATCCGGCTTGGGTGTATAGGGTATAGTTTTTGAAGAATTTTTGTCCTTGCAGTTGTACGCGGGTGTCGCTGAAGTTAGCGGGGGCGTAGGTTTTAATTTTTCCCCATGAGGAGTGGTGAAAAACTTTGGCAGCCAGCAAAAATTGTGTAGAGCGGAGGCTGTTGGCTTCAAAGTCGAGGTAGGGGGTAATGTAGTTGCCAAATCCCACTTTAAGGTAGTTCCTATACAGGCGGGCTATCATATCTTTGCCTACTTTAGGGGCATTAATAGGTTCGGGAGGCAGGCAGTAGCTGTACACAGGCGATTCTACCTGATAGTTTACTTCCTGTATATTTTTGGAGGTATCTTTTATTTCGGCTTTGGTATCTATTTTTTTCTGTGCGTCGCTTATGGTGGGGCTAAAGTTGGAGTTTACCACCACATCGTATTGTGACTGTGCAAATAGTTGAATATTCAAAAGAATGCATAACGATGTAAGTATTGTTTTCCAATTACCTGTTGCTTTCATATTCCTGTATATATTATTCTTCCGATTCATTTTCTGTAGGGGTATTTGATTGTTTTTGAGCTTCTTCTGCGGCAATAATGGTGTTATATTTATTGGAGGCTATGGTTTTAAGGTCTTCACCGTCGTAGTTTTCCATAATGCTCAGGTAGGTATATTTAGCCTGGAAGCTATTGCCTTTTTGCAGGTAAACATCGCCAAGGAGTATGTATGATTTGGCCAGCCAATAGTCGTGGGTAATATTCACCAGCATATCAAATATATGTTTTTCGGTAGCGTCAAGGTCGCCGCCAAGGTATTGAATATAGGCCAGGTAGTACAAGGCTTCGGAGGCGGCTTCGCCTTTGCTTATTTCAGATAGGGTGGAGTAGTGTGTTTTTGCCAATGTAAGGCTATCGGTAGCCATAGCGGAGCGGGCTATGATGAGGTGTGCTGTTTCGTTGAGTTTTACATCCGCTTTATCGTCCTGTAGTATCAGTTGTGCTGCCTGTATAGCCTGCGGGTATTGGTTCAGGTAATATTGACACATCATTTCGCCTTGCAGAGCTTCGGTTTTTTGTGAGGCAAGGGTGGCACATGAACTCATGGTAAGGTAGTATTCAAGGGCCTTGCCGTAGTTGCTGTCGCGGTAGCATATATCAGCGGCATAGTGCAGGGCGGGAAGTTTAAATTCCAGGTCGTTTTCGTGGTCTATTACGTATTGGTAGGCGGGCAGGGCCTGTGCAAAGTCATTGCGGCGTATGGCGCATTCGCCTTTATAGAATTGAGCTTTGTTAATGAACACGCCTTGTGGAAATCGCTGTATATATTGGTTAAATCCGTTTTCGGCGTCTATAAAGTTGCTGTTGAAATATTTGTCGGAGGCGGCGCTATACATTATGGAGTCCTGGTAGCTTACTGTTATTTTTTCGGATGACACGCTGCGTATATAGTTGAAGAAGTCGTCCACATTGCCATTGGCTACGTATATATTTTCTATGCTTTTGAGGGCGGTGCCGGCTTCTTCGCTATTGGGGTAGTCCTTAATAAGACGTTTGTAGGCTTTTATGGCTTCTTCATCACGTTCGGTATTATAGTATATGGAGCCTGTTTTGAGCAAGGCTGTTTTCACCAGAGGGTTGTTGGGATTGTTGTTTATGAATTGCTCAAAGGCATTCAGGGCCGATTGGTTATTGCCGGCGTTGGCGTAGTTAAGGGCTATTTCGTATTGTGCATCTGACAGGTAGGAGGAGTGCGGGTAGTCGGTAACCAGCTGTTGCATGGTTTTATTTTTGGCATCATAGCGGCTAAGTCCGCCTTCGGATTGGGCTTTTTGGAACAAGGCATAGTCCACATCGTATATATTAAGCATTACTACTTTATTGTAGTAGTCTATGGCTGTTTCCAGGTCAGAAAGCATAAAGTGGCAGTCGCCTATTCTGTTATTGGCGTCGGCTATCATTTTTTTATTGCTCACCTGCTTTTCCTGTCCGAGAAAATTATTGAAGTATTTAATGGCGGAGGCATATTTTTTCTGTTTGAATTCGGCGTATCCCAGGTTGTAGAAACTTAACGGGTATTCGGCTACGTTAACGGCTTGGGCGGTATTGAGAAATATATTGTATCGCTGTGAGGCGGTGGCGTAGTTGCCTTGTTGGCAGGCTATTTCGGCTTTCCAAAAGAGGGCTTGAGAGTAGGTGGGTGCATCATAGTTATTGGCAAGTGAAGTGTTGAGGTATTTTTCGGCTTCTTCCAGGTTGTTGTCATTATAGAATTCCAATGCTCTAAAGTAGGTAACTCTTTGATATGCACGCAGTAGTACAACGCTTTTGTTTTCTATTTTTTCCAAAGAGGTTATGGCTGCCTTATAGTTACGGGTGGTAAGGTAAATGGAGGAGAGGAAACTTTCGGCTTCATTTTTGCGTGGCGACTGAGGGTATTCGTTTAAATATTTTTCAAAAGAGGCTATGGCGCCCACAAAAGGATTGCTGCATAGTTCGTATTGCAGCTTGGAATAATTATAAAGGGCGTCTTCTTTTATTTGTTCATTCAGCCCTTTGTCGTATGCCATAAGAAAAGAGCGTGAAGCAAATTCTTTTTCCCCTGTTTTAAGGTAGCAGTCTGCAAGGGTGTATTGGGCATATTGGTTCATGCTGTCGTTATCACATACCGAGCGGGTGAGCAGGGGTATGGCTTGGGTGTATTGTTGTATTTGATAGCAGCTGTAGCCGGCCATGTAGTATATTTCACATTCTACGGGCTCGGTATTGGTGTTAATGTAGGTGGTAAAGTAGGGAATAGCCTCACTATATTGTTGTAGCTGAAAGTAGGATTGGGCTATAAGTCCGTTTATTTCCGGCAGACGTTTGCTGCTGCTTTTTTGCAGCAATTCATCCTTTTGGGCTGTTATTTCACTATATTGCCCGGTATTGAAATATATGTGTGATATGTAGAAAGGTACTATGGATGAGTAAGTATCTTCATTTTTAAGTTGGTTAAACCCTGTAAGGGCGGCATTGTATTTTTCTTCAGTGTAAAGTATGTGTGAGTAGTAGAAGGTAGCTTTGTTTTTATAGGCATTGTCGCTTTGCATTACTTCAGCAAGCAGAGGTTTGGCGGTGTTATAGTCCTCTTGCAGAAAGTAGCAATAGCCTGTTTTGAACTTATAAGCCGACAACTCTTCTTCGGTGAGTATTTTGGTGCTTATTTTGGTGTATTCGGTGAGGGCTTTTTTGTATTGTTTTTTGGTGAAATAATATTCTCCCAGTGTGAACCATACCCTGTCCTTGTGCATATATTCCGGATATTGAGCGGCAAAATCATAGGCCAGCTTGGGGGCGTCTTCATTGCATAGCATGGCCGCACATAGTGCCATGTGATACAGGGAAGATTGTTTTCGGGTGTCAAAGGGATCGGTAATTTTGTTATACACTTCTGAAAACAATGTTTTGGCAGAGCCATATTGTTGCATTTCAAATAGTTCTTCTGCCCTCATGTATTCATGCTCCGGAGAGTGATATTTGCGTGAAGGTTGGGCCGATGAAACCCCAATATTGAGTGTTATAGTAGTGATAATTAACCATTTAAAAATTTTGCCTGCTTTCATTTCTTATCCAACTTATTAAAGATAAAATACAAATACAAAAATAAGATTCCCTTAGGTATGAAAAAGCAAAAAAATGATTACTTATTAACATATTTTTTTTCATAATAACGTTAAGTACAAGAAGGAAAAAATGAGGAAATAAACAAAAAAATGTTGTACATTTGCATGCTGAAATAATGATTGTAAATAGTGGCATAATATGATAAGAAGGTGGTGTATAGCGTGCTTATGTATGTTGAATATTGCGGTGCAGGCACAGTTGCTTGACTCGGTGCAGCTGAGCAGTAAGCCATTGTACATGAGTATGGATGACGCTGATACAGCGGCGAATGAGGTGTATAGGTTGCGGTTAAAGCGTAAGTTGCCGGCTGATTTTGCTGCAAGGGTGCAGGCGTACACGCATTTGCAGGAATTGCATTTGGTGAGTATGCGTTTGCAGGATATACCCGAAGCTGTGTATCACATTTCCACACTTACTCACTTAGATGTATCGAATAATAAAATAGAGCATTTATCGCCGCAAATACGGTGTTTGGAGCATTTGGAGGTGCTTGTTATTAATAGAAATTACCTGCAGGGCTTGCCTAAAGAGATACAATATATGGAGCATTTAAGGTATTTGGATATGTGGTCGAATATGATTATGGAGTTTCCTGAGGAAATAGTGGCGTTAGAACATACTTTAAAAGTAATAGACATGAGGGTAATAAATATGAGTGACGCCCGTAAGGCTGCCATGCAGGCTTTATTGCCCCGCACGGTTTTTTACTTTTCTCCGTCGTGCAGTTGCAAGTATTAGCAGGTTTGCTTCCAAAAATGAAGCAAAAAAAGTGTTAGTAAGTGGTGAAGTAGTGTGAAAACGTTTGCCTATATGTTGTAATATTAAACTGTATGTTGTTGATAATCAGTTGCTGTAAAAAAAATAATAAAAAAAACAGCCAATATGGTCTATATGTGAAAAAAAAATGCTACCTTTGCATTCGCAAACAGCAGGGGAGTTTAGCTCAGCTGGTTTAGAGCATCTGCCTTACAAGCAGAGGGTCAGTGGTTCGAATCCACTAACTCCCACAGAATAAAGCACCTACATTAGCAGGTGCTTTTTTTATTAAGTATATGTAATTTTTGAGGTGAAAAGTGTAACACGGATAGCCGGAGGGAAATAAAAAAAAGATTGCGATACACGCAATCTTTTTTTTATGTATATACTTTTCTTTTTTGGCGGGAGTTAGGGTATAAATACTTCCAGCAGTTTGCAGTGGGGTTCCGGCACCAGTACGGCTTCGTCCAGGCAGGCGGGCATGAGTACGCATTCGCCTTGGTGTAGGCATTCTTCACCGCCTTCGTAGCGTATATCGGCATGGCCTTCAAGGCATATGTATATTACAAATGAGTCCATGTCGGTGTATATTTTTTCCACCAAGGTGTCAAATTGTAATACGTTGGTGGCAAAATAGGGGCTGCGTACCAGTTGCACAGTTCTGTTAAGGGTGGGGGTATAATTCACCGGTGTGTTAAAGTCTGTATTAAAATGCATAGCTTCGCAGGCTTCATGTATATGCAGGGGTCTAAGCTTACCTTGGGCATCTTTACGGTTATAGTCGTACAGGCGGAAGGTGGTATCACAGCATTGCTGAATTTCGGCTATGAGTGTCCCTTTGCATATGGCGTGCACTTTACCGGCAGGTATGTAGAAGGTATCGCCGGCTTTTACAGGCATGTAGTTAAGGTGTTCTTCCAGAGTGCCGTTTTGTATGGAATCGAATAGTTGCTGTTTATTCAGGGGCTTATTAAAGCCTACGTTAATGCGGGCGTGAGGGTCGGCATCCATTACGTACCACATTTCGGTTTTGCCCGAGTCCAGCTTATGGGCAGCGGCGTATTCGTCATCGGGGTGAACCTGTACCGACAGGTCTGCCAATGCATCTATAAATTTAATAAGCAAAGGAAAGGTATTGCCGTAGCGGTCAAATATTTTTTCACCTACCATGTCCCCCATGTATATTTCCACCAGTTCGTTCAGGGTGTTTCCTGCCAAAAAGCCGTTGATGACCTCGCTGCTGTTAGGTTCCAGCCCTGATATTTCCCATGTTTCGCCGCAGTTATGCAGCGGGGCAAAATTTTTACCCAATAGGGTGTGTATTTTTTGTCCGCCCCATATTTTTTCTTTGTATTCGGTTTTGAATTTTAAAGGATATAATTCCATACGTACATTATATATATAATAATATGCAAAGGTAGCATTTTTTATACATACAGCCTTAGGGCGGCTGTAAAAAAAAGTGATTAACCCCATAATGGAAGTTAATCACTTTAGTATATGTAGTATAAGATAGTAATTGGTTATTTACGCTCAAATATGAGGCGTTGTTTACCTTTATCTACTCTGTAAGGTCCAAATTCGTCTTCAAATGTATTGCTGCCTATTATTACAGGTATGGTTTGACCTTTAACTACAGTCATTTCCACATTTTCCAATACATCATCACTTATTTGTAAAGTTTTCAAATATACTTTTACACCATCTATAATGGTACCATCTTCAGCTACAATAGCTTTGTCTTTGAGTTCAAAGTCGCCCACGGTGATGATAGCTTCACGTAAGAATTTCATAGCCTGATCGTATGAAATGGTGAGCTTTTCGGTGCCGGGTTCTATTAAGAATTTAAGTGTTTTGCTATTCAGGTAGCAGGTACCGTAGGTAAGGTCTTCTTCGGTTTCTACCGGTATGAAACGTTCGGTAATAATGTTTACCAATGAAGCACCGTCCACACTTACGGAATCTACCTTTTCTTTAGGTACGTAGTCATCTCTAAGTATCATAAATTCGGTACGACGGTTCAGGTCGTGTGCGGCTTCCTGTTGGTTTTTGGGCAGGCTTTCTATATAGGCTCTGTCAAGGGTGATGCCTTTTTTGAAGGTAACGCCACGTGATACTTTATCTTTTTCCAGGGTGCGGGGCACACGTTCCGCATAGCCTTTGGCTACTAAACGCTCAGGGTCAATACCTGATTTAATTAAGAAGTTTACGCACGATTCGGCACGACGCTGGCTCAAGGTATCATTGGTCATAGGAATAGGACGGTAGTCGGTGTGAGAACGTAATTCTATAACAAATGTGGGGTTTTCCTGCATAATTTTGAGCAGGCCGCGAAGTGAGTCTTCATATTGAGGCTTTAAATCCCATTTTCCCAAATCATATAATATGTCAGGCAATACCACCGGTTCTTTAGGTATGGGATTAATAATGAAGTTGTGTTTTAAATCAGTGTTTTTAGTGAGGCCTACAGTGGTTTCTTTACCTTTACAATTGTCATTGTCATAGTAACCGCTTTTTTGAACCTGTATTTCATAGGTAAGTTCACCCAATACTTTGGTTTTATCAAAGCTGTAGTAGCCTCTTACGTCGGTAGTGGTTTTGTAGGATACGCCGTTAGAGGCGGTGAGGGTAACGGTGGCACCGTCAATGTATTGGAGGGTAACACTGTCTTTTACAAAACCGGAAATGGTAAATACCAGCGGGCGGAGCTTGAACGACCATATATCATCCATGCCTCTGCCGCCTTCACGATTAGAGGTGAAATAACCTTTTTCTATGAAGGGGAAGCCCGATTCAGGGTCTATTACTTCAGAATGATCAAATATGATGCCGTAGTCATCGGCTTCGGAGTTAATGGGGTATTTAAGGTTTTCGGCAGGACCATATTCTCCGTTGGCTTTTACCGAGCGGAATATATCGTAGCCACCCAAACCTACGTGACCTTTGGAGGAAAAGTAGAGTATGGAATCTTTTTCCATGGTGGGGAACATTTCGTGGTCACCGCTGTTTACGTTAGTACCTAAGTTAACAGGGTTGCTGAAAGGCTTGCTTTTTTTAGGACGGGTAATAGACCATATATCATAGCCACCCTGGCCGCCGGGCATGTCCGATACAAATATAAGTTCCAGCTCATCTTTAGATATTACAGGGTGTACATAGTCGAATGAATCGGGACCTATAACTATTTGTTCCGGCTGACCCCAGCCCTTACCTTTTTTGGTTACCTGGTATATTTTACAATACGAAACTGTTTTCTTTTCATTAGGGCAACGGGTAAAGTACATGGTGGTACCTTTAGGATTGAATACCGATTCACCTTCATTGGCTTCGGTGTTTACCATGCCTTCTTTATCTAACAGTACGGGAGCTGTCCATTCACCGGGAAAGTCCACCAGTTTGCTTTTGGGCTTGCTGGTAGAATAAAAATCGGAGAAGGACTGACCTGACCATACGTCAGCATTTTTACCGGTGGAACCTTCACGTGAGGAGGTGAATACTATTAAGTTCTCCTTATTAGGCAGACCCCATGAAGGCGACCAGTCACTTTGAGGCGTGTTCCATTTCTTCATGTTCTCCACTTCATGTCGTGTGGGGTGATTTACCCATTCGGGAGCCATTTTACAGGATTCTATTCTGTCGTTTACGCGGGGATCCTTAGGACGGGCTGTTTTATACTTGGTGTAGTATTTTAAGGCAGTGGGATAGTCCTTTTTAATACGATATATATCAGCCAGGCGTAAAAATATAAGCGGATTGTCTTTTTGATAGTTCACCTTTTCCAAACGGAGGTATTGCTGTTCCGCTTTTTTCATATCACCGGTCATGGAGTAGCATTCGGCCATGCGGAACATGATACGACGCTTTTCCACGGGGTTTTTCTTTACTTTGCTGTATGCTTTTTTGTATAAATCGGCAGCAACAGTGTATTGGAATGTGGAAAATGCTTTATCCGCATCGGCTGCCGGAGACTTTTGAGCAAAAGCTGATGAGCTGATTATCAGCATCATTAAAAAAATGTAACTAATTTTTCGTACTGTACTCATTATATTAAAATTTCTAGAATTTTCAACGTGCTAAATTAGCAAAAAAAACAATACCAATGTCAAATTTACCTAATTTTTTTTTGTAAGTCGGGTATAAGCGGGTGTAAATGGGCAGCGGGCAATGTTGAGGAGGCGTTTTTTTTGGGGTGGTGGTATTATGCTATGCACTATACGGTAATGGATTGCAGGTGCTGTATGCAGTGTTGCAAAAGCGGGAAAAATAAAAAAAGCAATAGCCTTCAAGGCTATTGCTTTATATTAATATATGTGCTCTATATTGTTATTTGGCAGCTATGGCTGCTAAGGCTATAGAATACATTTTGGTTTTGGCGGAGTCGCCGCGTGAGGTGAGCACACAGGGAACTTTAGCGCCTACTACCATGCAACCCAATTCGGCGCCACCGAATTTGGTGCAGGCTTTGTAGAATACGTTACCTGATTCTATATTGGGGAAGAGCAGGCAGTCGGCATCACCGGCAACTTCACCCGTGAGTTTCTTTATTTGAGCACTTTCCTTATCTATGGCTACGTCTAATGCCAAGGGACCGTCTACAAGGGCTCCTTTTGTTTGACCGCGGTCACTCATTTTGGATATAATGGCGGCTTCTATACAGGCAGGCATGCCGGCAGATACCTGTTCGGTAGCGGCCAGCACGGCTACTTTGGGCTGTTCTATTTGCAGTGATTTAGCTGTGCTTACCAGGTGACCCAATATGGCTTGTTTTTGTTTCATATCGGGAGCAGGTATAATAGCTACATCACTGGCTATTAACAGCTTGTGGTATTTGGGAATTTGAAACACGGCTATGTGGGTAAGCATGTCGCTTTTTTTACCCGGCATAAGGCCGTTTTCTTTGTTTAATATGGCACGCATGTATTTATCGGTGCTGAGCAGGCCTTTCATTAATATGTCACCTTCACCTTTGTTAATAAGTGCTACAGCTACGCTGCCGGCTTTGGTTTCATCGGCTTCCTGTACAATTTTGAATGCGGAAGCATCAAAGTTGTGCTCTTTGCATACTGACAATATAGTGGCTTCGTCACCTACGAGGGTGGCTTCAATAATACCTGCCTGTACGGCATTGTAAACGGCTTCTATGGTGTGAGCATCATTAGCGTATGCTGCTACCAGTCTTTTTTTACCTTTTGTTTTTACCACTTCAAGAAGTTGGTCCAATTTAGTAATACTCATGTTGTATAAACTTATATTTAAAAAATTGATTATTATTTTACTACGTGAAAAAAATAAGGACTTATACCGTCATTATTTCTTTTTCTTTAATGGTGAAGCTGTTGTCCACTTTTTTAATAAATTCGTCGGTGGCTTTTTGTATATCGGCTTCCAGTTTTTTTATTTCATCTTCCGATATGCCATTGTCTTTTAGCTTTTTGGCCTGCTCGTTGGCGTTACGGCGTATGTTGCGTATGTTTACTTTGGCCTGCTCGGTTTCCTGTTTTACTTTTTTTACCAATTCTTTACGGCGTTCTTCGGTGAGGGCAGGTACCAATACGCGTATAATTTCACCGTTATTTTGAGGGTTAAAACCTAAATTGGCTGCCATAATGGCTTTTTCTATGGGTCCTATCATGTTTTTTTCCCAAGGTTGTATAACTATTTGCTTAGGATCCGGTGTGGATACGTTGGCTATTTGCGCAATGGGCATGGGTGAACCGTAGTAATCCACTTTTACACTGTCCAGCATTTTGGGGTTAGCTTTGCCGGCCCGTATTTGGTCCAATTCTTTTTCCAAATAGTTGAGCGAATTGGTCATGTCCTGTTTCATTGCATTTAAGCATTCTGCACTGGTTGTTATCATATACTTTTAGTATTTTTAAAAAATGTTATTCGTTATTATTATTTTCTTCGTTAGCAGCGACTATTTCTTTGGCTTCCTGCTCACGTAATTTTTTTACTTCTTTATCTACCGAACTGTTACCCCATTTGAACACTATCAAATAGTGTGCATATACAATTACGGCCCATATTAAGGTGAGACCCAAGCAGAATTTAAGCATACCGCCGCCCAGGCTGCTTTCTTTAAACAAAAAGAAGTAGAGTAGCCATAATACAAGGTTTACCAGTATAAATATGGTGAAATGCACCCGCATATTCACTCTTCTTCCGGCTTTTTTACGCAGGGATTTTTCTTTCTTGCTCTCTTCTGCGGTATTGGTAATAATATCGTTATCCATAATGTGATGATTATATGTTATTCATTAGTAATGGTGGTGCCTATGGCTTCCCCTTGGAGTATGCGGCACAGGTTATTTTTTTTATTCATGTTGAATACTAGTATGGGCATATTGTTCTCCTTACACAGGGTGAAGGCGGTAAGGTCCATAATGTGCAGGCCCTGCTCGTAGGCTTCATTAAAGGTGAGACGGGTGTATTTAACGGCATCGGGATATTTTTCGGGGTCCTTATTATATACGCCATCTACGCGGGTGCCTTTGAATAATATATCGGCCTTAATTTCTATGGCACGAAGGGCGCCTGCCGAATCGGTGGTGAAGAAGGGGTTGCCGGTGCCGCCGCTAATGATGGTAACATAGCCGTTCTGCAGGTATTGTATGGCACGGCGACTGCTCATACGCTCGCATATAGGGTCTATGGCTATGCCCGAAAGTACTACGGCCTTAATGCCGTTAGCTTCCAGCTCTCCCTGCAGGGCCATGCTGTTAATGGTGGTGGCCAGCATACCCATGTAGTCCCCCTGTATGCGGTCAAAGCCTTTACCGGCTCCCTGCATACCGCGGAATATATTGCCGCCGCCTATAACTACACCTATTTGCACGCCCATGTCATGAGCCTTTATGATTTCTTCCACATAATAGCGAAGCATGGAGGTATTAATGCCCTGCCCGCTTTCTCCGGCCAATGATTCGCCGCTTATTTTGAGTAATATTCTGTTGTATCTCATATTGAGTATGTTATATGTGTTATATGGGTTAGCTTGTGTATGCATACTTAAAAAGTATATAAGCAATTTGCAAAGATACAATTTTTGTATGAAAAAAAAGCCTACAAGTGCCCATAATTATTGTTTGGGACGATATTTTTTTGCCATTTTGAACAAGGCCTGCGGCAAATGGCAGTATCCGTCAGGATGTTTGTTTAAATATTGCTGGTGGAATTCTTCGGCTCTGTAAAAATTAGTGAGAGGAAGTACCTCTACCTGTAGCGGTTCCCTGTATTGTCGCGATATTTGCTCATATACTTGTAATATAGTGTCTTTATCGGCAGGGCAGGTGTAGTATATGCCGGTGCGGTAGCGGGTGCCTTCATCTTCACCCTGACGGTTAAGCAGGGTAGGGTCAATACTTTGAAAATACAGTAATATCAGCTCTTGCAGGCTGATAATACTGCTATCGTATTTCACATGTACGGTTTCGGCGTAGCCGGTGGTATCGGAATATACTTCCTTATAGGTGGGACAAGGGGTGTGCCCGTTGGCAAAGCCTGCCTCGGTGAAGGTAACGCCCCGTATGAGCTGAAGGTAGTGCTGCGCACCCCAAAAGCAGCCTGCGGCCAAATATATTTCCTTTATCATAGCGTAATAAAATATGAAAATGCAAAGATAATAGTTTTTAATGCACGGGCGGAAGAAAAAAAATGTTATTTTTGCAAAAAAAACAGCAGAATGAATACACACACGGAAAATCCATTGTTACAGGCATGGAATGTTCCTCCTTTCCACCTTATAAAAGAGGAGCATTATATCCCTGCCTTTGAGTATAGTATAGCTCAGGCCCGGCAGGAGCTGGACCTTATAGCCCATAATAGTGAAACGCCCACATTCGCAAATACCATAGCGGCCATAGACCGTAGCGGCGTCATGTATAACAGGGTGGCTAATGTGTTTTTTAATCTGCTGGAAGCCGAGGCTACGCCCGGCCTGCAGCAAATAGCGGAGCAGGTAATGCCGCTCACGGTGGAATATGCCAATTATTACAACTTATACACGGCCTTGTTTGAAAGAGTAAAGTATGTGTATGAGCATGCTGACAGGGCTATGCTTACCGTAGAGGAGCGTACCCTGCTTGACCATACTTATAAAAACTATGTGCGTAACGGTATTATGCTTAGCGGGGCCGATAAGGAGGAGTATAAGCGGCTCACGCGTGAGTTATCGGATATTACGCTGCAATATAAGAACAATGCCTTGGCTGCCACTACCGATTATGCCCTGTATTTTGCTCCGGAAAATAAGGAAAAGTTGCAGGGGCTGCCCAATAGTGAGTTAGTATTGGCCGCGGAGCGGGCTAAGGCCAAAGGATATAACAGCGGATGGCTGTTCGATTTATCTATGCCCTGCTACACGGCATTTATGAAATATGTGGCTCACAGGCATAGCCGGCAGGAGCTGTATATGGCTTATAATGCAAGGGCACTTGGCGGAGCCTGTGATAACAGGGAGTGCATACGCAAAATAGTAAACATACGCCTGCAAATAGCCCGTTTGCTGGGGTATAATACCTATGCGGACTATGTATTGGAGAACCGTATGGCTACCACTTCTAAGGAGGTAAATGAGTTTTTAGCCGGGCTGAATAAGGCCTTTAAGCCCCTGGCCGGGCAGGACTGTTTGCAGGTACAGCAATATGCACATGCCCATGGTTTGCAGGGTGAGTTGCAGGCATGGGACTGGGCTTATTATTCCAACGGGTGTCAAACGGAGAACCTGAATTTTGACGAGCAGCAGCTTAAGCCCTATTTTAGTCTGCAGCAGGTGCAGCAGGGCGTATTTGCCCTGGCGGGCAAATTGTACGGCCTGTATTTCCGGCAGGATAACACATTGCCCGTGTATGCCAAAGATGTGCAGGTGTGGAATGTGTATGAAGCCGACCACCGCATGCTGGCCAAGCTGTATATGGACTTTTTTCCCCGAGATACCAAGCGTAACGGAGCATGGATGACCTCGTTTACCGATACCTGTAAGGATGAAAAGGGAAGCCGTGTATTACCCGTAATATCGTTGGTGTTCAATTTTACCCCGCCGGCTGCCGATACACCTTCCTTACTTACCTACAAGGAGGTAACTACCTTTTTGCATGAATTCGGGCATGCTTTGCATGGCATGTTGTCACAAAATGCCTATGTGGGATTGTCGGGCACGTCGGTAAAGCGTGATTTTGTAGAGCTGCCTTCGCAAATAATGGAAAACTGGGCATGTGAACAGGAATTTTTGCAGCTGTTTGCCCGTCATTATATTACGGGAGAGCTGTTGCCACAGGAGTGGGTGAAAAAAATAAAGATGATAGACAACTATTGTGCGGGCTATTACAGCGTGCGGCAGTTTAATTTTGGTGTGCTGGATATGGCCTGGCACAGTATAACAGCCCCTTTTAACGGAGATGTGGAAGTGTTTGAGCAGCAGGCTACTGCTAATACGCAGCTGCTTACCCGTGTGGAGCACACCTGTATAAGTACGGCGTTTACCCATATATTTGGCGGCGGCTACGCCGCAGGATATTACGGCTATAAATGGGCCGAGGTGCTGGCTGCCGATGCTTATGAGGAATTTGCCCGTGAGGGCGTATTTTCGGCAGCAGTGGCAGACCGATTTAGAAAACATATACTGGAAAAAGGTGGAGCAGAGCATCCTATGGATTTGTATATAAGGTTCAAAGGCCGTAAACCCGATGTGAATGCCCTATTGAGAAAAAGCATGA
This sequence comes from Bacteroidales bacterium, assembly GCA_045598105.1. Lineage (GTDB taxonomy): Bacteria > Bacteroidota > Bacteroidia > Bacteroidales > WCHB1-69 > UBA1205. Next base: position 72,240 of record JAZLLK010000088.1, read on the forward strand.
ATAATAAGGAGTAAATAAAAACTTGCTTTTATGCTCATATTACAATAAAAAAGTGTACTTTTGCACTTTTTGATTGCGTAGCAATAGTGAATAAATAAGAAAATAAAAAATAAAATATATATGGCAAATACTAATAAGAATTACGTGAATGAATTGGTTCAGTTCCTTCAAAAAGAACCTAAAGATTTTACTAAGGCTGATATCATTAAGTACATAGAGGAAAATGAAATTAAAATGCTGGATTTCCACTATGTGGGAGGTGACGGTCGTATTAAATCACTTAATTTTGTAGTTTCGGACCGTGAATATTTGGAACAGGTGCTCACCTTTGGTGAAAGAGTGGACGGCTCCAGCCTGTTTTCATTTGTGGAAGCAGGTTCCAGTGATTTGTATGTGGTGCCCCGTTTCAGTTCGGCATTTGTAGATCCTTTTGCTCAGCTGCCTACTTTAGGTATTATGTGTTCCTATTACACTAAGGACGGGCTTCCGCTGGAAACATCACCGGAGTACGTGTTGAAGAAGGCCGCCCAATCGTTCCGTGAAGTTACGGGCATGGAGTATCAAACCATGGGTGAATTGGAATATTACGTAATAGGCAGTGCCCAGGATTTGTTTCCGGCTACTGACCAAAAGGGCTATCATGAATCAGCTCCTTTTGCAAAATTTGAAAGTTTTAGAGCCGAATGTATGTATTTGATATCCAAGGTGGGCGGTATGATTAAATACGGACACTCTGAGGTAGGTAACTTTACATTGGGTGATAAAATATATGAGCAAAATGAAATAGAATTTTTGGTTACCAATGTAGAAGAATCGGCTAATCAGCTTATTATGGCCAAATGGATAATTCGTAAGCTGGCTTACGAATACGGATTGGATGTTACATTTGCTGCCAAAATCACCACCGGCAAGGCCGGTAGCGGCATGCACATACACACCCGCATAGTAGATAAGAACGGTAAAAACTGCATGGTTACCGATGGCAGGCTGAACGAAACAGCCCGCAAGGCCATAGCCGGTTATATGGAATGTGCACCTTCACTTACCGCTTTTGGTAATATGAATCCTACCTCGTATTTCCGTTTGGTTCCTCATCAGGAGGCACCTACCACCGTATGCTGGGGTGACCGCAACCGCTCCGTGCTGGTAAGAGTACCGCTGGGATGGACAGCCAAGGGTGATATGCTTTCTATAGAAAATCCTAAAGAAAAGCCCACCACCATGGACGGCTCACAAAAACAAACCGTAGAATTCCGTTGTCCTGACGGCTCCGCCAATATATATTTATTATTGGCAGGCCTTGCAGTGGCAGCCCGTACCGGTTTTGAAATGGAAAACGCCATGCAGAAGGCCGAGGCCACATACGTGGATGTAAATATATTTGAAGAACAATATAAAGACAAGGTTGCAAAATTGAACAGCCTGCCTGCCTCCTGCCATGAATCGGCTGAAATGCTGAATAAGCAAAGGGCTATATATGAAAAGCACGGTGTATTCACCGCTAAAATGATAGACGGTGTAATAGACATGCTGAAAGTTCATAATGATGCCGATTTGCGTAAGCAGTTGGAAAAGAATCCTGAACTGATGCAGGAAATAGTTACTAAATTTTACCACTGCGGTTAACATATATAATATGATGCCCTCGTAAAGAGGGCATCATATTTGTAATATACCAGAAGTAGCATAGCAAGGTAGCGGATATATGATAACATCACTATTGGAGGGTATGTTGATAGGCTTACCGTTTTTATTGTTGGTAGGTCCGGCATTGTTTGCCATATTGCATACCAGCATGAGCAAGGGCTTTTATTCCGGATTGCAAATGGCGGCAGGCATAGCCATGAGTGATGTGTTGCTTATGTTCTGCAGCTATTTCGGTTTGGTAAAATACATTAAGGATAATCCTACTTTTCAGCTGGTAATAGGTCTGGTGGGTAGCGTGTTTTTGCTATTGTACGGGGCCTATCTTATGCATAAAAAGCAGCATGTGCCTATGAGCAGGGAACTGAAGTTGAAAATAAACTGGCTGAAGGTGTTTTCGGAAATAAGCAAGGGCTTTTTCCTGAATATCATGAATCCGCTGCTGTGGGTGTCATGGTTTGCCATAGTGGCCAAGGGTACCGAAAACAAAACAGAGCAGGAGTCCATAGCCTTTATGGTGGGTATAGTGCTTATGACTTTTTCCACCGATGTGGTGAAGTCGTACTTCTCACATAAAATATCGGCTATATTATCACCGCAGGTGATACATAAAATGAATAAAGTGCTGGGGATGATATTAATATTATGCTCCATAGGCTTGTGCTATCGCACGCTTACTATGTAAAAAACTTATAAAATTATTTCCCTTTGAGTATCAATATAGCCATAATAGCCGTAAGTACACTGGTGTCGGTGTGTTGTTTTAGAAATCCGCAGTGGTTTTACCGTTTGGCCTTTGTGCCTGTGTATAACGACCGAGCCAATGCATACCGGTGGTTCAGCTACGGGCTGGTGCATGCCGATTGGGGGCATTTGCTGGTGAACATGTTTGTGCTGTGGTGCTTTGGAGCCATGGTGGAAGATGCCTACCGGTATATGTGGAACGACAGGGGTATGCTCTTGTATTTGCTTCTGTATGTAACGGCATTGCCTATAAGCACCTATGCCGACGGCTTGCGGCACAGGGAGGATACCCGCTATATGGCTGTAGGTGCATCGGGAGCGGTGTCGGCAGTGGTATTTGCCAGCATATTGCTGTTCCCGCTGAAAAAATTCTACATTATGTTTGTCCCTATAGGCATACCTGCCGTGCTGTTTGGTATAATGTATTTGCTATATGAGTGGTATATGGATAAACAAGGCCGGGACAATGTGGGGCATAAAACGCATTTTTGGGGTGCCATATACGGTTTTCTTTTTGCCCTTATATTCCGTCCCCGCCTGCTGGTGGCCTTTGTGGTGCAAATATTGCAGGTGTTCTAGCCGAGGCGGGCGCATGAGGAACGTGTACGTGTGTTATGTAATGGTGAAACGAAATATAATGTCTGAAAAAAAATCCTAAACAAATACCATATTCTTTCAGTCCGCACACCGTGGTACGGATATAATTGCGGAGCATATTTCATTACCATCAACACGCATAATAGGAACATTATTTTGGGAAAATTATGGTAAGATGGTGCACACCGCCTCTATAGGAAAATGCATATTCGTTTATTATTGTATATTTATGCAAAATATGGCATAATATATTATAAAAATATAAAAAATGTGTATAAAAATGATGCGATAAATAAAGCCAGGGAGGGGAGGATGGACGCTATTGTTTTATGCACGTAACCTGAGCATTAGAACGTATGGGATATAAAGTGCCATTAGATTTCAATTGCCCTGTATAGTATGCGTTAAAGGTTAGCACATTGCCATTCAGGTAGCCTGCGTTAAAAGTATAGGTTAAAGAGCCGGATGCATCAGCAACTGAGTATGCTACCAAATATAGGTAATCTCCAATTACTTCACCTGTAGTGTTGTACATTCCCGTAACCTGTACCTGATTGGGACTTGTTTTGCGTATAGTCAGTGTGCCTTTATCGTTTAGCGTACCACTTGACGAGCCCCATACTACGTTTTCAATGGTGCTTACGGAATAGGTTCCTACAAAAGCATCGGCATCATCATTGTTAGTGCAAGCTGTCATGCCAAAAATGAAGGCAGAGATTGTTAAAATTGTTATAAAAGTACGTTTCATTTTTTTGTTTTTTTATGTGTGTATATGATTATATTTTTAGAGTAGACTTAGTTCTTGAATTTTTTCAGCATTTTTTCTGTCTGTCTCTGCTTTTGCCGAGAACTCTTTCTTTTTAGCTTCATCTTTTTCTTGTTGTGATAGTGTTTCATAACAATTAGCTCTAGTTGAATACACGTTAGCTGATAGAGGGTCTAATGCTATCGCCAGATTATAATCAAGTATGGCTTCTTCAACATTTTTATTCCTAAATTCAACAAATAAATGCAACTTTTGTTAAACAATTATTTTTTGCAAAGGTAATAAAAAAATATTCATATGGGGTTAAAAATCCTAATTTTTTTCTTGGTCGGTTGTTTAATTTCTCTTGAATCATCTCAATATATTCATCATCAATATTTTCTAACGACGAACCTTTAGGAATATATTGTCGAATAAGTCCATTCATATTCTCGTTAGCACCCCTTTCCCACGAATGATAAGGATGTGCAAAGTAGAAAGCTACATTCAAGTCTTCTGCAATAGCCTGATGATTTGCAAATTCTTTCCCATT
>JAZLLK010000089.1:0-19185 GCA_045598105.1 Bacteroidales bacterium
TAGCCGCTGATGACCACATAGATTATCAGTTCCCGCAATCGTTCACCGTGCCCGCCGCTGACAATTTCACTATTACCGCATTTGTTAACAACATTGACACCAAGGCCTCTAACGATACCCTGGCAGCTACCATTGCTACCAATGTAGCCGTTAACGAAGCCGACGCCAATGGCATGAGCTTAAGCCAAAACGTACCTAACCCCGCTAACAGCCAAGCCGCGGTAAGCTACAGCATACCCGAAGACGGTAGCGTGGTATTCACCATACTCTCTGTTACAGGTCAGGTACTCCATACTCAATCAGTAGAAGCCCTTGCAGGCAAAAACAGTATTGAATTCAATACTGAAAACCTCGCTGCCGGCGTTTATTTCTACACCATGGACTTCCAAGGCCAACGCCTTATGAAGAAAATGGTTATTAAGAAATAAACACTGTTTGGTAATAATTATTAAAAAGGGAACCTTTCGGTTCCCTTTTTTTATTTTTTTTTGACTATAATCATGAAAAAAAGTAAATCCATTACATCATATATACAAGCACACCTTTGCCAACGTGTAAAACCGCTATTATATACCACAAATACGCATTTTAGACGAATCCTTACATTTTTTCACACTATAAACATATATATACAATGTATTACAAAAATTTGTAAAAATTCGCACATGGGGTGAAATTCGTATATACGGGGTGAAAAACGCTATACAGGGGTGAAATTATACATAAATAACAATTGAAACATTATTGCTTTATATAAAAAAAGATGAACCTGCTTACCTCAAAATATACAATAAAACAAGCCTATGTTTCGTTATAAGAAATAAAATGAAAATACATAGAACATGTATACGACCAAAGGCTCACAAATAGCCAAAACGGCTTAAAAAATGAAGATGACATAGTAAAAAAATTCAATAATTGAAAAAAGGATCCTGATGCTCAAAATTGGCTTATCATTATGAAATATAAACTTGATGAAATTGAATATGTAGAAGCTATAAAAATACCTTCTCTTTATAAAACAGATGTACAGGTTCAGGTTTCCATTAAATTAAAGCAGGCTATTGATGTAGAAAATTTACAAGTAAAATTAGCAAGTAATTTACAGGGATTTAATCAAATAGATAAACGTGAAGTAGATAAATATGCCCAAATGTGGAATATACCGGGCAATATAATATCTATACTGAAACGATACACAGGAAAAGAAGTTCCCAACATTAAAAATCCCATTGACAAACGCAGAATGTACGCCCATGAATTTTCAAAAACAGAGCAACGCAACATACTAAAATGGCTTAAGGACAATCAGACATTAATAATAGCCGATTTGCTTAAAGGGCGAGATAAATTTGCTGCAGAATGGATGCTTGTGGCACAAAAAATTGATAAAAGCGCACGATGGATACTAAAACCCATGAATTACTGCATGATTTTTTTTGGCAATGGAGATGTAGTCATCACCCCAAGAGGTAATTTTAAAATAGGCAGAATTACCATGCAACGAAAAGGCGGTGATGGAGGAAGAGAATCAGCTAAAATGCTCCAATTTAAAATAAACCCTGCAGAACTATTTAATTAACTATTATATGATAATTGATGAAACATTTTTAAATAAGATTTATTGTGATGACTGCTTGCATTTAATGCAACAAATGCCCAATGACTTCATTGACTTTGTTATCACCTCCCCCCCATACGATAATATTCGTAACTATAATGGGTTTCAATTTAATTTTGAACCTATAGCTCGCGAGCTATATAGGGTAATGAAAAAGGGTGGAGTTATTATATAGGTAGTAGCAGATGCTACAATAAATGGCAGTGAAACAGGAACTTCATTCAAACAAGCTTTATTCTTTAAAGAAACAGGTTTCAATATTCACGATACCATGATATACTATAAAAATAACCCTATGCCTCAAACCGGCAACAGGTATCACCAACATTTTGAATACATGTTTGCATTTTCCAAAGGAGCTCCTAAAACATTCAATCCTATTATGGAGTCCACTAAATACCATGGACCTGCAAACATGAAAAACAGAGGTCAGGAAGGGCTATTGAATTACTCAAAAAAAGAGCGAACTGAAAGCAAAAAAGTAGGAAACGTATTTTGTTATTCTATAGGTGGAGGTATATCCACTAAAGATAAAATAGCCTACCAACACCCCGCTATATTTCCGGAAAAACTGGTAACAGACCAAATAAACACATGGACCAATGAAGGAGACATTGTATTTGATCCGTTTATGGGAAGTGGAACTACAGCTAAAATAGCACATTTACTTCACAGAAAATGGATAGGAGCTGAAATATCGGAAGAATACGTTAAAATAGCTCAGCAAAGGCTGGCGGAACATGTTCAAAACGATTTATTTTCTTCTCAACAATAATTTTTTTTTAATTTTTCCAAGCAGCCTGCTACACTCTAGTAAAAAAAATGCTATCTTTGTAAGTTATTCTATATAGATACAAATATGGCACTAATATTCAAAAACGAAACGCCGGAAAAGCGCGGTTTTAACTATACACCGCGATACTATGACAAAAAAACATCGGACATACGCAAACAAAAAATAATAGATGGCGATGAAAATACCGATGTGGATTTTGCCGATAAGCTACACCGAAAATTAGAGGACAGCAGAAAGGCAAAACAAACCTCTAACCGCAGGCTTATCATCATGATGGCCATGCTGGCATTATTATTATACATATTACTACACTAGCCATGGCCGACATTATAAGTATTCTTCCTGACAATGTAGCCAACCAGATAGCCGCCGGTGAGGTAATACAGCGGCCGGCGTCGGTGGTGAAGGAATTGATAGAAAATGCCGTAGATGCCGGTGCCACCTCCATAGAGGTGATAATAAAGAACGCCGGCCGCACCCTTATACAAGTGGTGGATAATGGCTGTGGCATGAGCGAAACCGATGCCCGCCTGTCATTTGAGCGGCACGCCACATCTAAAATAAAATGCGCAGACGACTTGTTTCACCTGCACACCAAAGGTTTTAGAGGCGAAGCTTTGGCCAGCATAGCCGCCATAGCCCATGTGGAACTGCGTACCAAAACAAAAGATGCTGACTTGGGCACTGTTATATTCATGGAAGGTTGTCAATGCTTAGAACAAAGCGCCTGCAGCTGCGAAAACGGGACATCTTTCTCGGTAAAGAACCTGTTCTTTAACGTTCCCGCCCGCCGAAACTTTTTAAAATCCGATAATGTGGAATTTTCTCACATACAGGAAGAATTTTTGCGTGTAGCATTGGTACACCCGCAAATAGCCTTTACCCTATACCATAACGACAAGGTAGAATACAAATTGCCGGTAAGTATGCCCAAACAACGCATAGTAAACCTGTTTGGCAACAGCTATAATGAAAAACTCATACCTCTGGAACAAAATAGCGATGTGGTGAACATACACGGATACATAGTAAAGCCCGAATATGCCCGCAAAACCAAAGGAGAGCAATATTTTTTTGTAAACCAAAGGTACATGAAGCATCCCTACTTTCATCATGCCGTTACCTCGGCTTTTGAATCACTTATACCGGCAGGTACCACACCGGGTTACTTTATATTTTTTGAGGTGAATACCGAAAAAATAGACGTAAACGTACACCCTACCAAAACGGAGATAAAATTTGAAGAGGAAAAACACATATACACCATACTGCATGCTACCGCAAAGCACAGTTTAGGTTCCTTTCACATAAATAGTTCCATTAACTTTGAGGACATACCACCCATGGAGTTCACCAATTGTGATAACAAGCATCTCCCCAAAGAACCCATTGCCTATTCTAACCCCGACTATAATCCTTTTGACAAATCCACCTTCCGCAAAGCCTCCACTCCTAATTATAGTTCGTGGAAGCCTCAGGATACCGCCTCCGGCGGATGGGATAAAATATATGACAGTCTGCTGGAGAATACCGCCACCGTTGCCGAAGAAGTGACTATGGAAATACAAACGGCTATAGACCTTGACATTCCACACACACAGGAAACTACACAAGACAACGGTTCACATGTATTTCAGGTGCTCAATAAATACATAGTAGGCAAAATGAAATCAGGATGCGTTATTATAGACCCCGATGCCGCCATGGAACGCATACGTTACGAACAATATCTCAGCACTTTAGATAACGATCCTGCCGCCTCCCAAAAGTTGCTTTTTCCCGAAACACTCACCTTCACCCCCCGCAATGCGGAAATAGTGAAGGACATGATGGCTGAATTTAAACAGCTGGGGTTTGACATGGAAGAATTCGGCAAAAACACCTTCATAGTAAATGGTATTCCCTGCGACTGCAGTGCAGACAACATACAACGCACCGTGGACATGCTGCTTGACACCTATAATAGCAATTTACTATCGCTCAAAATAAGTAAAAAGAGCAATTTAGCCCATTCTTTTGCCCGCAGCATTACCAAAAGAGACACCGCTAACCTATGCGAAGAAGAAATGCAGAATATTATCAACCGTTTGTTCAGCACCCCTTCACCGCACATATCGCCCGGTGGCAAAAAGACATTTGTGATATTTGACGAAAAAGAACTGTTACGTATATTTCAATAAATTATGGCTATAAAAAACAAAAAGATAATCAACGACCCCGTGTACGGGCTCATAAGTATTAATAGCGAACTGGTATTCACCATTATACAGCATCCTTTTTTTCAGCGGCTGCGTAATATTCACCAGTTGGGCATGTCACATTTGGTATATCCGGGTGCCACCCACACCCGCTTTCAGCATTGCATAGGTGCCATGCACCTTATGCAAAATGCCATGGACACCCTTATAGAAAAGGGGGTAGATATTACTCCCGTGGAACAGGAAGCCACCCTGGCAGCCATATTGTTACATGACATAGGGCACACGCCGTTTTCACATGCGCTGGAGAATTTTTTTGTACCCGGTTCTTCTCACGAGGAGTTTACTCACCTGATAATTAAGCACCTCAATGAAGAGTTGGATCATGCACTGGACCTTACCATACAAATAATAAACAACCAATACCACAAGCATTTTCTACATCAGCTGGTATCCAGCCAACTGGATGTGGACAGGTTAGACTATCTCAATAGAGACAGTTTCTATACCGGCGTATCGGAAGGCGTAATAGGCGCCGAACGCATTATAAAAATGCTGAATGTAAAAAACGACCAACTGGTAGCCGAAGCTAAAGCGGTATATTCCATAGAAAAATTCATTATTTCCCGCCGACTTATGTATTGGCAGGTGTACCTGCATAAAACAGTGCATGTGGCCGAGCAAATGCTCATAAAAACCCTGGAACGGGCACAATGGCTATACCAACACCACCTGCCGGTATTCACCACTTCTTCTTTGGCCTTCTTCTTTGAAACGGAACATAAGTTTGAAGAATTTGAGCAGGATGACAACCTGCAAAAATATATTATGATGGACGACATAAATATATGGTTTTGCATACAACAATGGCAGTACAACCCCGATACCATATTGGCCGAGCTGAGCAACCGCCTGTGTAACCGACGCCTGTTCCACATAGACATGCACGAGCAGCCCTATAGTGCGGAATATATAGCCCACAAAAAAGACCTTACCGCCAGGCACCTGAATATTCCGGTGGGTATGACCGACTACTTTGTAATATCGGGTGAAATGGAAAACAGGGCATACAATGCCAAAGTGGAATCCATATGGATAATGGACAAGCAGGAAGCACTGCACCCCTTGGAAGAGTTGTCAGACCACCTTAACCACCGCACCCTATCACAGGTGGTGAGTAAATATTATGTATGCTATCCCAAAGAGATATTACCATAAAAAAAGCGGAGTGGAAACTCCGCTTTTTTTATTTGTATATGGCTACCCTACATTTTTTGGGGCACCTGTATACCCAATAATGACATGGCGTGAGCCACATAACGGGCAACTGCCTGTGACAACTGTATTCTGAATAATTTCAATTCCGCATTCTCCTCCCTGAATATAGGGGTAGCCTGATAGAACTGATTATACAGCTTCACCAAATTATAGGCATAGTTAGCTATTACAGCCGGGCTGTATTCCACGGCGGCCTGTTCCAGTACATTGGCATAGTCATACAGGGCACGCAATATTTGCTTTTCGGCATCGGGCACAGCACTTATAGCTGCCTGCTTTTCTATATTTATACCTTCGGCATGGGCTTTGCGTATCAATGAGGATATACGGGCATGTGTATATTGTATAAACGGAGCCGTGTTTCCATTCATATCTATGGACTCCTCCGGATTGAACATCATGTTCTTTTTGGGGTCCACCTTCAATATGAAATATTTTAAGGCGCCTAAGCCTACCATATTGGCCAGCTCTCTTATTTCCTCATTGGTAAAAGTATCGGTTTTGCCCAGCTGACGGGTATTTTCTTCGGCTATATCGGTCATGCTTTGCATTAAGTCATCGGCATCTACTACGGTACCTTCCCTGGATTTCATTTTACCGCTGGGCAGTTCCACCATACCATACGACAGGTGATATATGCTTTTGCCCCAATCAAGGTTCAGTTTTTTGTCCAGCACCAGCTTAAGCACGTCAAAATGGTAATTTTGCTCATTACCAACTATGTATATCATTTTTTGTGGCTTATATTCTTCATACCGCAAGGCGGCGGTGCCCAAATCCTGCGTCATATATACCGAGGTGCCATCAGAACGCAACAGCACCTTTTCATCCAGCCCCTCGGCCTTTAAATCCACACATACCGCCCCATCGGCACGATGGTAAAAGTTTCCTGACTGTAAGCCTTTATCCACCATTTCCTTGCCTAAAAGATAGGTATTGGACTCATAGTATATTTTATCAAAGCTTATACCCAGTCGGGCATAGGTTTCGTCAAAGCCTTCATATACCCAGCCGTTCATTTGCTTCCACAAATTACGCACCTGCTCATCACCGGCTTCCCATTTACGCAGCATTTCCTGGGCTTCCAGCAATATGGGAGCCTGCTTTTCGGCCTGCTCCTTATCCATGCCACCGGCTACAAGGGCGGCTATATCGGCCTTGTACAAGCGGTCAAATTCCACATAGTACTTTCCTACCAAATGGTCTCCTTTCATGCCGGAGGAAAGGGGCGTTTCACCGTTACCGGAATGCAACCATGCCACCATGGACTTGCATATATGTATGCCGCGGTCGTTTACCAAATTCACCCTTATTACCTTATAGCCGTAGGCCTGCAGAATATTACATACCGAACAGCCCAACAGGTTGTTTCTCACATGACCCAAATGCAAGGGTTTATTGGTATTAGGGGAGGAAAATTCCACCACTATGGGCTTGGTAACATCTTGCGTAAAAAATTTAAAATCGGTAGTGACAGCCGTATGGAAATATTCCTTCCACACCTCATGTGATAATGACAGGTTCAAAAAACCTTTTACCACATTATAAGCAGCTATACATGGCACATTACTCACCATGGCTTCACCCAGCTGATTGGCTACGGCTTCAGGGGATAATTTGGCCACCTTGGCCAAAGGGAACACCACCAAGGTAAAATCGCCGTCAAATTCCTTACGGGTTTTATTCACCTGCAGCTGCTGTTCATCTACAGCTACGCCATATAATGCTTTTACCTGCTCTACTACTGCCTGTTGTATTATTTTTTCAAAATTCATATATTATTATTTATTAGCATACACTCTTTTTCCAAATATGGCACTGCCTATACGCACTATGGTGGAACCTTCCTGCTGTGCTATAAGGTAATCGTCAGTCATACCCATACTTATTTCCTTAAAATAGTCTGCCTGAGCAAAATATTCGGCTTTCAGCCGGGAAAAGTAGGACTTTAAGGTACGGAATTCCCCGGTTACCTGCTCCTTATTATCGGTGAAGGTAGCCATACCCATTACTCCGCATATACGCACATGTGCGTACTGCTTCCACTCGGGTGCACTCAGCATACCCAAGGCTTCCTGCAGGGAAAAGCCGAATTTGGTGCTTTCTTCCGCTATGTGAAATTGCAGCAGACAATCCACCACCCTATTGTGCTTTTGGGCCATACGATTCACCTCGGCCAACAGCTTAGGCGTATCTATACTTTGAATACAGGATACAAAAGGAATAATGTATTTTACCTTATTGGTCTGCAAATGACCTATAAAATGCCATATTATGTCCTTAGGCAACTGCTCATATTTTTCCTTTATTTCCTGCACATAATTCTCCCCAAATACCCTATGACCGCCATTGTACGCAGCCATAATGTCCTCATAGGGTTTCAACTTTGACACTGCCACCAGCTGCACGCCGCTGTTCAATTGTGCCCTTATAGCCTCTATATTGGCCACTATATTATCCATGTTATATAATTTTGGTGCAAAGGTAACATTTTTTATGCTATTTTTGCCCTACTTGGCATGGTAAAATACCCGTAGAAAATACAATAAAATTCATTTTTCCCCGTTTTACATTTTTTAAGGCATAAGCAAAAGAATATGAAACAATACCTTATTGCACCGGTAAAGTTACTGCTATTGTGGTTACTGTTTTTTGCGGTAAGCCGCGGATTGTTTTTATGCGTGTACCACAGTAGCCTGCAGGCCTGCTCATGGGGAGAGGTGATGGCCTGTTTTCCGCATGCTTTGCGGCTGGATATATCCACAGCCTGCTACCTTATAAGCATATCCATACTGCTGCTTAGCATTAAGCTATGCACAGGCAGCCGTATTATTGACTATATTTTCTACATCACCTTAGGCATAGAATTGCTTATATGCAGCCTTATAAGCCTGGGTGAAATATGCGTATATGGGGAATGGCTGAGCAAGCTCAGCTACAAAATACTGCTGTATTTACAGCGTCCCGCTGAAATATTCACCACCGCCACACCATGGCAGCTCATTGGCTCCATAGCTGCCGTTCTATTGCTCACAGGCGGAACTATACTATTATGTTACAAATGGATACGTCCTCATAATATGCCGGTAGTAAGGCATTGTGGCATAAAGGCACCTGTAGCCTTTATATTATATGGAGGGCTATGTTTTACAGGCATGCGTGGCGGATGGGATGCCATACCCATTACCCAAAGTGCCGCCTACTACTCCCGCCATGACATATTGAACGATGCGGCCGTGAATCCGCAATGGAACTTACTATACAGCATAGCCTATTTCAGCAATACCGACCCGCAACGCTACCACTACACCACCTCCGAGCAGGCCGAAGCGATATTCAAGCAACTGCGTTACACGCCTGCCGACAGCACCACCTGCATACTCACCACCCCTAAGGTAAACGTGGTGGTAATACTGCTGGAAAGCTGGAGTGCGGACCTTATAGCCACCCTAAGCGGCAGCCAAGGCATTACCGATAATTTTGCCGAATTGGAAAAAGAAGGCATATTATGCACCCGCACCTATGCCAACGGGCATCGCTCGCAGCAAGCCGTTTGCAGCATATTGAGCGGATTTCCTTCCGTGCCGGTGTACGACATTACCGACAACCACGCCAAATACAAGCACCTGCCCTCATGGCCGCAAATAATGAATGAAGCCGGCTACCACACCTCCTTCTATTTTGGCGGTAACCTGGACTATGGAAACATACGATCCTTTCTGCTACACTGCAACTTTCACACCATAGTGGAAAATGCCGACATGCCCTCCCGCCTGCCACGGGGCAAACTGGGCATACCCGACCAATACATGTTTACCGCTCACCTGCAAGCATTGCACAATATGCCGGAGCCGTTTATGAGCGTACTGTTTACACTCAGCTCCCACAGCCCCTACGACCAGCCACAAAACACACCGCCCGTAGATATACAATGTGAAGAAACTCCTTTTTTGAATTCCGCCAAATATTGCGACTACTGGCTGGGACAATATTTTGCTGCAGCCAAAAAAGAGCCATGGTTTCATAATACCCTGTTTATACTGGTAGGCGACCACGGTCACCCCACACATATACACAAGCCCTACCACTATTCATCCTACTTTCAGCAGGTACCGCTGCTATTCTACGGCGAAGTAATACCGCAGGCATTACGCGGCACCCGCATCCATAAAGTATGCTCACATACCGATATAGCCCTGTCGGTACTACACCAGCTGGGGCTGAACCATACTGATTTCACATGGGGCAATAATATATTCAACCCCTATAGCCCGCAATTCGCCTTTTTTGAAGCCATGTCAGGCTACGGCTGGATACGCCCCCAAGCCGAATACGAAGAATTCGACAATGGTAACCGACATTTTTCATACGGACTGGGCAATAGTGAACAATTTCCGCTACTGCAACAGGAAGGCCGTGCCTATTTGCAACACCTGTACGAAACTTACATCAGCTACTAAAAACATATAAAAAAAAATATTTGTTTTTTTATGTGTTTATACACAAAATAATTTGTAATACATTTGTAAAAAATAAACCGCGTGCACACCGTGAAAGCAGGCTGAACACAGGCGGTGGCGGCATGAATACTGTTTGTCGGTATAATTACACAAAACACCACAAAAATTACACAAATAACATTATATGACATATACGGAAAGAAACTAATTAATATAAAAATAAATAGTGATAATTATCAGGTTGATTTGTCCCCCTATGCCGCAGGCATATATGTGCTCAGGTGTACATTGAACAACGGGCAGGAAACCGTAAAAAAAGTAGTGAAACATTAAAATATTATTATATGAAGAAACATTTATTTACCTTATTGGCCATAGTTGCCGTGTGCGGGCTTATGGCACAAACTGCCAAAACCATTACCTTTACCTCCATATTAGACAATGGCACCTTTGCCCGACTAACAGGTGTAACCATAAAAAACCTTACCAAAAATTGGACCCAACACATAGAGTACCCCGATACCACGCTCACCATGAGCAATATTACGGGCATAAGTGAAAGCAGAGCGGGTAATGTGGTGCTTACGCAAAACAGCCCCAACCCCTTTTGCGGGCACACCCGCGTTACCTTGCAGCTGCCTGCCGATGAGGATGTAAATACGGTATTATACGATATGAACGGCAAAGTATATGCACATAGGCAAATGCGACTGTATGCGGGTACCTATAGCCTGAATATAAGCGGCATGCGGCACAGGTATATATATTGCAGGTGAACACTTCCCGCGGCACACAAAGCATAAAAATGCTGGCCATGCAGGGCGGTGAGGCTTGTGACATAGCCGTGGTATCACAGCTATCGGCCTACACGGGCAGGCACAAGGCTATATCCGCATACGGCATTGAGCCCGGTGATGTATTGTTCTATATAGCGGAGTTGTATTATAAAGGAAAAGGGCAACGAAGGACAGGTTATGATACCTTATTTTCAGCCAATGATACTACAATAATGTTTACCTTTTATCATGTGGACGGCTACCGTATGCCGGATGTGTACTACGACACCGCCGGCATGCCCGAAGGCATAGTATGGCATTTGAATGACACCATAGGCTATGATAATAACGGCAGGCCTTACAGCCAACACGGCAAAATGATGTCTATAGAAATAGGAAGCGGTATGTATAGTTCTTTTGCTGACGGAAAATCCTCGTATGCCTTTGATTCAACCGACGGAGAAGCCAATACCGATAAACTCATGCTGCTGCGGCAGGATACTTCCTTGTG
This sequence comes from Bacteroidales bacterium, assembly GCA_045598105.1. Classification (GTDB taxonomy): domain Bacteria; phylum Bacteroidota; class Bacteroidia; order Bacteroidales; family WCHB1-69; genus UBA1205. The sequence goes on from JAZLLK010000089.1 coordinate 11,641, forward strand.
TTTTCCCGAGCGTGTGCAGGCGGCCAAATGGTACCGTGACAAAGGACCTGACTGGTATTTGCCGGCCATAATGGAGGTGCTGGAGTTTAGAAGATACCATGATTCCCTTAATGCCCGCTATGAGAACAAATTGCCGGGATACACCCGTATACATGCAGGCCAATATATAGGAGATATATCAGCTACTTACTGGAGCAGCACGGGAGTGAATAATATAGACGGCCCTATAGGTGAAAACAATAAACACAAAGCTTATGCGTCAGACTTTGATTTTGGTTATGATACGCAATCCAAAGGTAACGACCCTAACGATACCGTTTATTTGTTTTATAACAGCCTGGTAGAAGTGGAGTCATGGTATGATTTGGCCGTGAAGGCGGTAAAAAAGTTTTAACACTCTCCTACGCTGATATAGCATAATATTTACCATACCCCAAAGCCTCCTGACAAAAATAAATGCTATACTTTGAAAAGTATAGGCATAATATCATAAAAAAATGGTATCTTTGCATTTTTATTATTGTATAGAAAACAACAAAGATATATGAAACCTGATTTTAGTAAAATTTCATACAAAAACGGTGCTACTACATCCAATAGCAGCGCATCAGAAAATCAATGGCTTACAGCAGAGCAAATACCGGTAAAACCGGTTTATACTGCTAATGATTTGGCTAATATGGAGCATTTGGACTATGCTGCCGGTCTGCCTCCTTTTTTACGCGGGCCATACTCCACCATGTACGTAATGCGTCCGTGGACAGTACGCCAGTATGCAGGCTTTTCCACTGCCGAAGAGTCCAATGCCTTTTACCGTAGGAATTTGGCCGCAGGCCAAAAGGGCTTATCCATAGCTTTTGACCTGGCCACCCACCGCGGCTATGATTCGGACCATGAGCGTGTACTGGGTGACGTAGGTAAAGCCGGTGTGGCAGTAGATTCCATATTAGATATGAAAATACTTTTTGACCAAATACCTTTGGACAAAATGTCGGTATCCATGACCATGAATGGTGCCGTTATGCCCATATTGGCATTCTACATAGTAGCTGCGGAAGAGCAGGGCGTAAGCATGGACCAATTGGCCGGAACCATACAGAACGATATATTGAAAGAATTCATGGTGCGTAACACCTACATATATCCTCCTGCACCCAGCATGAAAATTATAGCCGATATATTTGAGTTTACCTCTAAGAACATGCCTAAGTTCAATTCCATAAGTATATCGGGTTACCACATGCAGGAAGCCGGTGCCACCGCCGATATAGAATTGGCCTATACCCTGGCCGACGGCTTGGAATATTTACGTGCCGGTATTAATGCCGGCATGGATATAGATGCCTTTGCTCCCCGTTTGTCATTCTTCTGGGGCGTAGGCATGAACCATTTTATGGAAATAGCCAAAATGCGTGCAGCACGTATGCTGTGGGCTAAGCTGGTAAACCAATTCCATCCTAAAAATCCCAAATCACTGGCACTACGTACACACTGCCAAACATCGGGATGGTCGCTCACCGAGCAGGATCCTTTCAACAATGTATCACGTACCTGCATAGAAGCCATGGGTGCCGCATTGGGTCACACCCAATCGCTCCACACCAATGCCTTAGACGAAGCCATAGCATTACCTACCGATTTTTCGGCACGTATAGCCCGTAATACCCAGCTGTACATACAGGAAGAAACCAACGTATGCCGCACAGTGGACCCATGGGCAGGCTCCTTCTACGTAGAAAGCCTCACCCATGAAATAGCTCACAAGGCATGGGCACTTATAGAAGAAGTAGAAAAATTAGGCGGTATGGCCAAGGCCATAGAAACAGGCATACCTAAAATGCGTATAGAAGAGGCTGCCGCCCGCCGCCAGGCTCAAATAGACTCAGGCAATGATACCATAGTAGGCGTAAACAAATACCGCTTGGATCATGAAGCTCCTATTGACACCTTGGAAGTGGACAACACCACCGTGCGTGAAGCCCAAATAGCCCGCCTTAAAAAATTACGCAGCGAACGTAATAATGAAGCCGTACAACAGGCTTTGGACGCCATTACCGAATGCGCACGCACCGGCAAAGGCAACCTGCTGGAACTCTCCATCAATGCCGCACGTGAACGTGCTTCCTTAGGTGAAATATCCATGGCTATGGAAAAAGTATTTGGTCGTTATAAAGCAAAAATAAATTTAATATCAGGCGTGTACAGTTCCATTACTAAAAATAACAGCAGCTTTAATCAGGCTTGCCACATGGCAGACCAATTTGCAGAAAAAGAAGGTCGCCGCCCGCGTATAATGATAGCCAAAATGGGTCAGGACGGTCATGACCGCGGCGCTAAAGTAGTAGCCACCGGCTATGCCGACATAGGCTTTGACGTAGATATGGGTCCCCTATTCCAAACACCGGCCGAAGCCGCCAAACAAGCCGTAGAAAACGACGTTCACATAGTGGGCGTATCTTCTTTGGCCGCAGGCCATAAAACATTGGTACCCCAAATTATAGAAGAACTCAAAAAACTGGGTCGCCCCGATATACTGGTAATAGTAGGCGGCGTAATACCGGCTCAGGATTATGACTTCCTGTATAAAGCCGGTGCCGTAGCCATATTCGGACCGGGCTCCGTAATAAGCGAATGCGCTATTAAAATGCTGGACATATTGAACCAACAACGAGGCTACTAAGTCCTCATTACGGTGATACTATAAAGAAGTCTGTACACTTGCACAGACTTCTTTTTTTTGCCTGCGGCAAAAAAACAAAAAAAATAATCTACCCGTATTATAACCCCTGTTCACAAAAAAAATGCTACCTTTACATATTTAACTTAAAGCATATAACAAAAATAGAACAAACAATGAATCAGATAATTGCACCATCATTATTATCTGCCGACTTTGGCAACCTTGCCCAAGATATTCAAATGATAAACCAAAGTAAAGCCGATTGGTTCCATGTAGACATTATGGACGGTAACTTTGTTCCTAACCTTTCCATAGGTTTTCCCGTGCTCAAGGCCATAGTAGCTCACGCCCAAAAGCCGCTGGATATACACCTTATGATAGTAAATCCTGACCTGTACATAGAGCGTTTTTGTAAAGAAGGCAAAGCAGAATACCTTACCGTACACTATGAGGCCTGCACCCACCTGCACCGCACCATACAGAACATAAAAAGCTACGGCGTAAAAGCCGGCGTAGCCCTTAACCCGCACACGCCCGTAAGCGTGCTTGAAGACATACTGCCCAAGTTGGACATGGTACTGCTCATGAGTGTGAACCCCGGCTTTGGCGGTCAAAAATTCATACCCCAAACCCTTCATAAGGTAGCCAAACTAAGAGCCATGATTAATGCCCTGCAATTGCCTACCCTTATAGAAGTGGATGGCGGCGTAGGCCTTAATAACTATAAGGACCTTGCCATGGCCGGAAGCAACGCCCTTGTATGCGGCAACAGCGTATTCGGAGCACAGGACCCCGTACACACCATAGAACTACTTAAACAATAACCTTACTTTCCATGCTTAAACACCTGCTTACACTGCTATGCGGTATGCTGATTTGGTCGGCCTGCGGCCAAAACTTCACCACCAATTACAAAGGCTTTGACTTTTATTTCACCGCCGGATGCTATTGGGGCAGCAAGGTGAATGCCAACTACTATAAGGGCGAACCCGGCATGGACTATGACGAGGCCCAGCCGGACCTGAACCGCGTGCTGGGCAACCAATACTATCGGGAAGATATACTCAACCTCATTATTAACACACACCACGGCATAGTAGCCGATGACTTCAGCTATGGAGACACCGAAGACATGCACTATAAGGCCGGATTCATGTTTGAAATAGGTGCCAAATACCATTTTGGAGAGAACTTCTCCATGGCTTTGGTATTCACACAGGCAAGGCTGAGCGCCACAGGAAGAGTATCTCTGGGCGTAAACAGCTCCGCACCTAATACCGGCGGCACCCATTACCTGCTCTACCCCATTATAGGTAAAGAAACCCGCAACCTTTTCGGCATAAGCTTCACCTACATGTTCCGCAACGATAAAAAAATATACCCCTTTATAGAAGCCGGCGCCCACCTCAATTCCGTAAAAATACGCAACTGCCAACTATGGGTGGAAGATGTACCATTTGACCTTATAGACTATTACGGAGGCATAGCCTACGTGCCGGGCATTGACCGCACCGAAGTGAACCCCATGCTGGGCGGCATAGGCGGTGGCGGGCACCTGAGCTTAGGCCTGCGTATAGCCTTCAATACATGGGCCGCCATAGAGCCCTTCGGCTATGTGAGCGTAGAAAAACTGCAACTCACCGGCTACGACAAAATAAGGCCGAATTTTGCAATAGGAATACGTATAGTAATGGGAGACAGGTTATTTGCAGGTAAAATGCGTGAAAACTAATAAATATATGAAAAAACTATTCATTTTTATAACACTTTACAACTTCATATCGTGCCTATGGGCACAAAATAATGACAGTATAAGCATGCAATTCACCCTGCTGTGGCAGCATGAAACCACAGGCGACATTATAAGTGCCGACCCACTGGGCAATATATACCTGGCCAATACCAACACCTTATACCTGTATAGTGCACAAGGAGACATGCTACACACCTACACCGACCTTAAATACGGTAACTTCTACAGCATAGATAGCCGTAACCCCATGAAAATAATGATATTTTCTAAAGATTTTATGCACCTTACCCTGCTGGATAAGCAGCTGTCACCCCTGCACTCCGCATGGGAGAACATGAATAACTTAAACATACTGTTGCCCGCCTGTGTGTGCTCCTCCTATGATAACGGCATGTGGATATACGACGAAAGCAGCGATAAAATTATCCGCTACGACAACGCTGCCCACCTCTCCAACGAGACTCCGCTGCTGAGCAATATTCTTTCAGAAAAATTTATACCACAGCTACTTACCGAAAAAGACAGCAAACTCATAGCCTGTGACAGCACCTGCGGATTTTATATATTTAATCATTTGGGTTCCTTTATAAAAAGTATACCCATACGGGGGATAACCGACTTTTGCGTATATAATGATAATATTATTTTCGTCCGCAACGAAAGCCTACACATTATAAATATATCCACCCTGTGGCAACAAACTGTTTCCCTTCCCCTGCAGGGCATAAGTCGGGTACGCATACTGCCCCGCTCCATGGCGGCACTGCATAAGGACGGACGCCTGCTGCTATACCAATGGGAATAGCCTATTTACGAGGCATAGTATATAAGGCTTTTAATTTATTGTTCTCAAATACCATTACCTGCGGTACCTCCCGCAATATACCATACTTTTGCATTTGCCGGGAATTATCACTCACAAACCTTACATTTTCATCACCATAAGCCTGCATGCGGCTTATGGTAGCACTATCATCGGTAACTACATATATGGCACTATGGCTATACATGGCACATACCCGCCTGTACACACTATCCATAGGCACCTTATAACAGTTTACACATATATTTTTTTCATAACAGGTAAGCACCACAAATGAAGTTTCCGGTATATATTGCTTTAGCACCTCCTTCACATATAGCTCCGAAAAATATTTTTTATCGTTTTTTTTGCCTTTACTTTTACATGGTGAACACATACACAATACCAACAATACCATGCTAATAAGCAAAGGTAATTTGAACCACCTCATAATAGCCTTTTTTAAGTGAACACATACTTTTATGACATTGGGTAGAATTTAAAGTACATAAGCCCTGAGGAAGCGGCACATACTTGCGGGGGCCAAACATTAAATTATTCTGCACATAATCACCTATATATTCCATATTATTGCTTATAATACTTACACCCGTACGCTTATCGTTAAGCGTATTTTTATACCCCTGCTTATTCAGCTCCGGCTGTGCCATAGAAAATGTACGATAATACACCCTGTTATATTTATCATATATGAAGGCATTATTATAATAATCATACAGGGCACTATGCATCATGAATTCCATTTGCTCACTCATATTATTGATTTTAGTACGCCTATAGCTGCGGGGATAAGCTGTATAATGCTCTGCCGCTACGTTAAAAGAATCGGTACGTGCCTCTGCCGGGTTATAACTGAATATAGTATTATTATTCTGATAGGCCGCTACATACTTTCCGTCGGCTACACATAATAAGGCCTCCGTAAAAGCCAATGGCGGATAGCCGCTTTCATTCTCCTTTACCTGCGGAGCATATACGGGGACAAGCTGTTTTGCTCCGGTGAATACACTTTCTACAGCTATTTTGGCATATTTTCCGCTACTTACACCCTGCCATATAAATGGAATATACACTAACACTTCATTAACTTCATCATAACTCAGGCTATACCCCGACATGGAATAATGACTCATACCCACACTGCTATCAGCATTACACCGCTGAAAAACAAGTTCTCCCGTGCGTACATCATACACCGAGTACACGCTACAGGCTGCTACCACACACAGCAAGGTATCATTGAGCATAAGCATATCCGACTCATAATGTATAGGCACACCTTTGCATATATTCATAAGCGTAAGCGTATCGGGAACAAAAGCCATAGTTTCCACATAGGCACTATCCTGCTCATATAATACATGTATAAGGCTGTCGGTTAACGACCATGCCGCCATACACACCGTGTGGGCACATTGCCGCATGGTCCACATCTTAATATCCTGCTCTCCCGCACTAAATTTTACTTCCATGGTACTTATACGTGCACTTATAGGATGACCGGCCATACAAGCACTTAATATAAACCCGCATATTACAATTAATACCCTATATTTCATACAGCAGCTTTTTTAATTGGCACCCACGTACTCATCTACCGATATCAAGAGTAAACCGTCATCATACATGCTTTGTAAATACGCTCTCATATTGTCCCAACCATACGTGTGATCATACAACAAGGGATATATGCTTTGACTCACATCATCACATGGAAAACGTATAGGATTTCCATTCTCATCACATATAGGATATACTCTGCCTCCTAACGTTCTCGGATTATCAGGATTACACTCCTGCACCCGAACATCATGGTACGGAGTGCATCTATAATAATATCCACACAAACCTTGCTCCGCGTCAGCTATATCTATCAGTATTTCCATTTTCCACCCACACGGATTTTCTAAATACTTTTGATTCTTTACTCCACTATAATCATGTAATTCCCTTTTTTCACAAGATGCAGTTATAATAGCCAATACAGCCATAATATATCCTAATCTTTTCATATAATTATTTTTTAATATAGATTGTACCCATATTTTAGACCACAAAATTAGTAAAAATAAGGATACGTTAAGCTACTTTTTCTTCTTTTGTTAATAAATTATTTAAAAATCGTTCTATCGGTATTTCTCCGTTTATGCCCTGATGATGTCGTATTGTATTGTAATATAGCATAAAGTTATTTATTCCTGCCCGTAATTGAGTAATTGTATTATCAGGGTATAAATAGATATATTCCCGTTTAATGGTTCGCCAAAATCGTTCTATCCATATATTATC
>JAZLLK010000090.1:0-63931 GCA_045598105.1 Bacteroidales bacterium
TGAGCCCGGTGATGTAATGCAATATTGGGCCGAACTGTATTATAAGGGCATAAACCAAATCCGAGGCTTTTATGACACCATATCGGCCAACGATACGCTTATTATGTTTGAATTTTCACATGTGGACGGCTACCGCATGCTCGATGTGTATTATGACACCACCGGCATGCCCGAAGGCATAGTGTGGCATTTGAACGATACCATAGGCTATGATGATAACGGCAAACCTTACAGCCGGCATGGCAAAATTATGTCTATAGAAACAGGCCATAGTATGATGTATAGCTCTTTTGCTGATATGAAGTCATCGTATGCCTTTGATTCGGTAGACGGAGAAGCCAATACCGATAAACTCATGCTGCTGCTGCAGGATACCACCTTGAGTTTTCCCGAGCGTATGCAGGCTGCCAAATGGTGCCGTGACAAGGGTCCGGAATGGTATTTGCCGGCTATAATGGAAGTGCTGGAGTTCAGAAGATACCGTGATTCCCTTAATGCCCGCTATGAGAACAAATTACCGGGGTATGCCCGCATGTGCGCAGGCCAATATATAGGAGATATGTCATGTTCGTGGTGGAGCAGCACGGAGGTGAACAATGTAGACGGACCTATAGATGAACGCAATAAACGCAAAGCTTATGCGTCAAACTTTGATTTCGGTTATGATACGCAATCCAGAGGTAACGATCCTAACGATACCGTTTATTTGTTTTATAATAGTATAAGGGAATTGGAAACATGGTATGATTTAGCCGTGAAGGCGGTAAAAAAGTTTTAATAACTTTTTCATACTATTATTAATCTGTGGTGTTATCTCATAAAAAAGTGTTACCTTTGCTTTTTATGTTTATAAGGTAATACTTATATGGGATTGACATTTATCATATTGTTAGCCATGGGTTTAGCTATGGATTGTTTTTCGGTGTCACTTACCGCCGGTATAGTGGAACCGCGGGCCATGCTCTGCCAAAGGCTGTTAATGGCTTTGCTTTTTGGCCTGTTTCAGGCTGCAATGCCATTGGCGGGGTGGTTGGCAGGTTATCATTTTGCCCGCCAAATTATGCCTATAGATCATTGGCTGGCATTTGGTATATTGCTGCTTATAGGAGGCAAAATGATAATAGAAAGTATACAGAACAACGAAGAAAATATCCGCACTTCCTATTATTCCTGTAAAACATTACTGCTACTTTCGGTGGCCACCAGTATAGATGCTCTGGCTACCGGGCTTATATTTGTAGGGCATAATGCCTATATGTGGCTGACAGTGTCCGTAATAGGTGTAGTAAGCGTAATATTTTCTTTAGCAGGTTCTTATATAGGTACTTATTTTAAAAAGAAGTTTACATTCAAAATGGAAATATTGGGAGGTATTATCCTTATAGCCATTGGAACAAAAATATTAATAGAACATTTATTTTTTCAATAGTATAGCATTATGGCAAACAATGACGAATTATTCAAGAAAATAGTGGCACATGCCAAAGAATACGGGTTTATATTCCCCTCCAGTGAAATATATGACGGCCTGAGTGCCGTGTATGATTATGGGCAATTGGGAGTAGAACTGAAGAACAATATTAAGCAATATTGGTGGAAAAGTATGGTGCAAATGCACGAGAATATAGTAGGTATAGACAGCTCCATATTCATGCACCCCACTATATGGAAAGCTTCGGGTCATGTGGACGCTTTTAATGATCCTTTAATAGACAATAAGGATTCAAAAAAACGTTACAGAGCTGATGTATTGATAGAAGATTATTTGCAAAAAATAGAAGATAAAATCAACAAAGAGGTAGAAAAGGCTGCCAAGCGTTTCGAAAATTTTGATGAGGCTATGTTCCGTTCTACCAATGCCAGAGTTTTAGAATATCAAGCTAAAATAGATGATGTAAAAGCTCGTTTTGTGCAGGCTATGACAGATAATGATCTGCCGGCTATTAAAACCCTTATAGAAAATTTAGGCATAGTGTGCCCCATATCGGGTACCCGTAATTGGACCGATGTCCGTCAGTTTAACCTCATGTTCTCTACCCAAATGGGTTCTACAGCCGAAGGTACCGATACCATATATCTTCGTCCTGAAACGGCTCAAGGTATATTTGTAAACTTTTTGAATGTACAAAAAACCGGCAGAATGAAAATACCTTTTGGTATAGCCCAAATAGGTAAAGCTTTCCGTAATGAAATTATAGCCCGTCAGTTTATATTTAGAATGCGTGAATTTGAGCAAATGGAAATGCAGTTCTTTGTTCGCCCGGGCGATGAACTCAATTGGTTTGAATACTGGAAAGCCGAACGTATGAAATGGCATCAGTCATTGGGTATAAGTGAAAATAAATACCGCTATCATGACCATGAAAAGCTGGCTCATTATGCCAATGCCGCTACCGATATAGAATTTGACTTCCCGTTTGGATTTAAGGAACTGGAAGGCATACACTCCCGTACCGATTTTGACTTATCGGCACATCAGCAGTATTCCGGTCGTAAATTACAATATTTTGATGCCGAACAGGGTGAAAGCTATGTTCCTTACGTGGTGGAAACATCCGTGGGCTTAGACCGAACATTTTTGGCTATTATAAGTGACGCCTATACCGAAGAAAAACTGGAAGACGGCTCCGTGCGTGTAGTAATGAACTTGCCCGCATTTTTGGCACCTTATAAGGTGGCTGTGTTACCTTTGGTTAAAAAAGACGGCATGCCCGAAAAATCCAGAGAAATACTTTCCGTATTGCAGGAAGATTATAACTGCCAATATGATGAAAAAGACGCTATAGGCCGCCGCTATCGCAGGCAGGATGCCATAGGCACTCCTTTCTGTGTTACCGTAGATAACCAAACCATGGAAGACAATACCGTAACCATAAGGGTACGCAGTACCATGCAGCAGGAGCGTATATCGGTAGAATACCTGTCACAGCGTATAGCCGAATTGTTAAAAGAAAGCCGGATAGTAAAATAATATAATGTAAAACATATATTCGTATGGTAATAGAAAATTTAAACATGATAGTTGCCGTAGGCAATAATTATGAAATAGGTCGTAAAAATGAGCTCTTATGTCATTTGCCCAATGATTTAAAACGATTCAAGGCACTTACCATGAGCCATACCGTAATAATGGGGGAGAATACCTATTTGTCACTGCCTCACAAGCCGCTGCCGGGGCGTAAGAATATAGTGCTTACGCTTAATGAAATGCAAATGTATGCCGCCTGTCACATGGCTTACAGCATAGAGCAGGCCCTGGCCATGTGCCGTAATGATGAAAAAGTATTTGTAATGGGAGGCGCTTCCATATATCGTCAAATGTTGCCTATGACTTCCGTATTACACCTTACCCGTATGCACGCCGATTTTCCCGATGCGGATGCATTTTTTCCTACATTAAATCTTTTGGAATGGAATTTGCAAGAGGAAATACAATGTAAGGCTGACGAAAAGCATCCTTATGATTATAGTTTTTGTACTTACGTAAGAAAATAAAAAGAAGCATGAAAAAGTTAAGTTTGTTATTCGTAATGGTTTTTGCCACTATAAGTGGCGTTTTTGCACAAAGAACTCAGTACACCTCTTTCCCCGACATGCCCATAGATGAAAATACCGGGCTGGTTACCTATCGTGACGTGGAGCAGGAAACAGGCAGTGCCGAAGTATTATACGCCCGTGCCTTAAAATGGGCTAATAAATATTATAGCAACCCTACAGTGGTAATTACCAAGCAGGATAAAAAGAATGAAGTATTGGAATGTGTGTCAAATATAGCCATTAAAACATTATCAAAAGATGGTAAAACATGGGTAAATGCCGGTTTTGTATATTACACGCTTACTATAGAAGCCCGTGCAGATCGTTACCGTTATACCATTACCGATTTCTATAAAAAAGAATCAGCCCGTTTTCCTATAGAAAAATGGTTTGACACCTCCCGTCCGGAATGGACACCTGTTCGTTATGACCATTTGAATCAAATACATGAGGCTGTAGAAAAGCTGATAGATTCATTGGAAGATGGTATGGAACCCGAAAAAGTAATAGTAGATGAGTGGTAATCCTCAATACGAAAGTGAATCCTGTACACAATCGGAAGTATTGGAAGCCGAAATAATGGTCTTATGGCTCATTAATGACGACTACAATACTTTCGAGTTTGTGATAGATGTGCTTATGGAATTGTGTAAGCACACCTATGAGCAGGCTTGTCAGTGTGCTATGATTACCCATACTACAGGGCAATGTGATATATACCGTGCCGAACATGAAATATTAAAAACTATTGCTAATAAAATGCGTGATTTGGGCCTTACGGTTAAAATTACACATTAGTCTTTTTTTGTTTCCCCCCTATGAATATTACCGAAGTATTGTCAAAATATTGGGGTTACAGCAGTTTTCGCCCCATGCAGGAGGATATTATTCGTTCGGTAATAGAAGGGAATGATACCTTGGCTTTATTGCCTACCGGAGGTGGCAAGTCGGTGTGCTTTCAGGTGCCGGCTATGGCCATGGACGGCATGTGTGTGGTGGTGTCACCACTTATAGCTTTAATGAAGGACCAGGTAGTGAACCTGCAGGCGGTGAATATACCTGCTGCTGCTATATACACGGGCATGAGTGCCCGTGAAATAGAGGCTATATTGCGTGATTGTGAGCAGGGAGTATATAAGTTTTTGTATCTTTCACCCGAAAGGCTGAAGAGTGAGCTGCTGAAGAACAGCATACAGCGTATGCACGTGAATTTGCTGGCAGTAGATGAGGCACATTGTATATCACAATGGGGTTATGATTTTCGCCCGCCGTATTTGGAAATAGCCGAAATACGCAAGCTTATAGGTGAGCGGGTGCCGGTATTGGCCCTTACGGCCACGGCTACCAAAGAGGTGGTAAAAGATATACAATACCGGTTAAATTTTAGTAAAGAACGGGTGTTCCAAAAAAGTTTTGCCCGTGAGAATTTATTCTATTTAGTTATAAAAGAAGATAATAAATATGCCCGTTTGCTCAAGGTAATGCATACCATGAAGGGAACGGGTTTGGTATATGTGCGTAATCGCAAAAAAACGGTGGCAATAGCCGAATTTCTACAGCAGCACGGCGTTGCTGCCGATTATTATCATGCAGGCCTGGATGTGCATACCCGTGATGCCAAACAGCAGGCCTGGAAAACTGACCAAACCAGGGTGATAGTATGTACCAATGCTTTTGGTATGGGTATAGACAAGCCGGAGGTGCGATTTGTAATCCACATGGATATTCCTAACAGTCTTGAAGCCTATTTTCAGGAAGCCGGCCGGGCCGGACGTGACGGGAAAAAAGCCTACGCAGCCATATTGTATAATAAGGCTGATTTGCTGGATTTGGAGCGTAATTTTGAAATATCGTTCCCTACTGTGCCCGAAATACAGCAGGTGTATGATTGCCTGTATGAATATTACCGCATACCCATGGGTGAAGGAAACGGATGGTCCTGTGATTTTAATATTGCCGATTTTTGTTCACATTATAAGCTTCCTATGGTAAAAGTGTATCATGCCATGGATTTTATGGAAAGAGCAGGCCTATTCTTTTTAACCGACCCTGTACGGAATACCTCTAAGGTGAATTTTTTGCTCTTAGGACAGGATTTATACCATTTTCAGGACAAGTATGCACAGTACAAAGATATCATAGATATTATGTTGCGTATGTACCAGGGGCTGTTTACCTCGTACGTGCCTATACGTGAAAGTGATATAGCACGTAAGGCCGGGCTTGCGGAGCAGGAGGTAGTAGCGTGCCTGCAACAGTTGCATCAGCAGCAGGTGCTCATATATGAACAGCAGGGAAATATGCCAAAATTGATATTTTTAGAAGACCGCAGGGTGAAAAATTATGTAAAAATGCCTAATGAGGTATATACACAACGCAAAAAAGTGATGCGTAAACAGCTGGACGAGGTTATTAATTATGTAGTGTGTGAAAATAAATGCCGCAGCCGACTGCTACTGGATTACTTTGGAGAAAAAAACGGGCACCAATGTGGAGGCTGTGATGTGTGCATACAAGAAAAAAAACAAAAAAATGAAGAAAAAAAATTCCAACAAATAGCCAATGAAATACTACTGCTGTTAGATAAAGGTCCCATGTCGGCCGAAGATGTTGAAAAAAAAATAAACGCTTTACCTCAAGAAATTATTAGTGTGGTACGATATTTGCTAAGCAAAGAAATTATTAAAAATAATTCACAATCGATGTTTGAAAAAATTAAATAAAAGTCAAACAAGGGTGTGAAGTTTATAGTTATTTTTGCAGGTACAATTTCTTGCCTCTTTAGCTCAGTTGGTAGAGCGACGCATTCGTAATGCGTAGGTCGTGGGTTCAAGTCCCTTAAGAGGCTCAAATATTAGAAAATAAACAATAACAAGAAAAATGAAGGCGATAAAACAACTAGCAGTAGCTGTATGTGTAATGGTAACATGCGGTATGTTGCATGCACAAACTGCTCCTCAGGTAATAGTAGAAAGTAAGAGTACTGCCACAGTAGCAAAAACATTCAATCAAGGCGTGAAAATGTTCCAAAATGGCAACAATACGGGTGCCATGGCAAAATTTGACGAATGTATTTCACAAAAAAGATCTTTTTTAGAGTCATTTTTGGCAAAAGGTTACCTTTTATTGTGTGATAAGCAATATGAAGAGGCCTTAACTTATTTTGACACTTACAAGCGTAAAGGTGGAGCTTCTGCTGTAGTAAATGAATGCATAGCTGATGCTCAAATAGGTTTGGGTGATGAAGGAGCCGCTATAGAAGCCATGAATGATGCCATAGCCGATAATCCTAATGACGTTCGTTTGCTTCGCAAAAGAGCTACCATGTATATAGCAGCCGGCCGTTATAACGTAGCCGAGCAGGATTTAACCAAGGCTATAGAACAGGATAAAGAAAATCAAAACCTGTATATGGAACGTGCCGCTGCCCGTAAATTGAACAAAAATTTACAGGGAGCTTATGATGATTACACCACCTTAATAGAAAAAGACGGTAAAAATCCTCTTTATTACAGCAGCAGAGGTGTGGTAAGCGGTGAAATGGGCAATGGCGATGATGCAGTAGCCGATTTTGGTAAAGCCATAGAAATTAATCCTTCTTATTATCCTGCATACATTAACAGGGCTGTGGTAAATATTAACCGTGAAGAATGGGAAGCCGCAGAAGAAGATTTAAAATATGTGGTTAAAAAGGATAACAATAACGCTTTAGCATATAATAACCTGGGTATATTATATTTCAAAATGGACAAAATAGAAGAATCCATTAAATATTATGATAAGGCCATTAGTTGTAAAAGCAATTACGGATATGCTTATTTCAATAGAGGTATATCCAAAAGCAGAATAGACAGAGATGCCGCCATGGAAGATTGGAACAAGGCTGTATCGTACGGAGTAGTGGAAGCTGCCCGTTATATTCACACCCGCTAACAGTAACAATAAAAAGGAATCATTAACAAAAAACATCAATAATTTATGAAACGGTTAGTATTATTTGTAATAGTAACTCTTTTGGCACTTCCCTCATTTTCACAAGGCATATTAGATAATTATCCCGCAGGTGTAAAGTCATCTATAAACAAAGGTGATGCCGCATTGGCACTGGGTACTACTCACCGCCAGTATTACATAGCCAATCATTATTACACCAAGGCTTATGAAGAAGATTCTTCATCAGTGGCCGTGAAATATCGTTATGCGCTCTCCAGTTTGAAAATAAAGGATACGGCTAATTATAACCAATGCATAGCCATATTGGAATCCGTAGCTACCGAGCATCCCGATATAGCTACAGACATATGGTTTAATATAGGGTTGGCCCGTATGGAACAATGGGTAATATCACCAGATAAAGATGTGGTATCAAAACGTGTCATAGCCTTAGATTCGGCAGAAATGTGCTTTAAAAAACAAATAAGTGCAGGTACAGATCAAAATTTAACTGCAATGTCACAGCGTTATGTAGAACAATGTGAATATGCCAAAACATTATTATCAAAGCGTACTTATGAAAAAGACGTTCAGTTGGTAACCCCCATGTGTACCGAATATGATGACTTTGATGCCCAATACAAAGTGCAGGATGAATCCCTGCTCTTCGGCTCTTTGCGTCCTGAAAAGGCTAATGATACCTACGGATTGGGTTCTACATATGAATATAATATAAAGGATAGCGCGGTTACTTTAACCAATAACTACACCATATCACTGGTTACCTCCATGCATCCTGATAAAAGCGGATTTTTGGTATGTTTTGACGGTAATGTATTTGAATACAATGCCAATATTAAAGGCAGAACCCGTATAGAAAAGCCCATTAAGGCCATTAACACCAAAAAATACGATGAAATTAATGCCACCTATGCTAAAGACGGTAATACCATATATTTTGCCAGCAATTGTCCTGAAGGATACTACGGTAAATCAAGTGACGGTAGCAAAAAAGATTATGATATATACAAAATAACCCGTACACTCAAGGAAAGAAAAAATGCAGATAAGCCTAAAAAAGAAACATGGGGAAAACCCGAAAAAGTATCATCCGTAATTAATACTCCTAATGATGAAGTATTGTTCAGCCAATATAAAGATGTAGAAGGCAATGTGAAATTCTATTTGGCTTCCAGCGGTCATGAATCCATGGGCGGTGTAGATGTATTCAGTGTGGCTACTCCCGATGGCGGTGAAACATTTGAAACTCCTCAAAACATGGGCTATCCTATTAATACATCAGCTGATGAATTGTCATTTGTGGTAAATGATTCAGGTAGCGTTATGTACCTCACTTCTGACCGTATAGCCGGTGTGGGCGGCAGAGATATTTACAGCGTAGCCTTGGCCCAATTACCTAACGACTTCCCTATTTTGTGTTATGATAACTCATTATTCACCGATGATGAAATGTATAATTCACAAAGTACGCCTAACTCCTTGTTAGATCACTATACTGACGGCACAAAGGCTCCTGCCGATGTAGACAATGCCCGTAACGGTGGTGTGGTAAAAGTAATAGTAATAGATGAAGATAGCAACTTAATAGCTTCTTCAGAGGTGAATATAGATGTATATCCTGTAGAGTCACATGAAAGTGCAGATAAAATATCTACCATAAAACGTGTTACTAACGATAGAGGTGAAACCCTGCTTATATTACCCGAATTAACCAATTCAGACCTGGTAGCCAAAAAGAGCGGTTATATGAATGGTACCGATACCCTAAGCATAGGCGAAAGCTATGTGGAATTAGAAAAAATATTGGTATTGCGTAAGCTTGCTGCCGGTCGTGTAATAGTGTTGAAGAATGTATTCTTTGATTATGACAAATACACTTTGCGTTCAGCATCATTGGCTGAATTAGAAAAAGTACTTCAATTAATGGAAGAATATCCTAATATGGAAATAGAAATAGCCGGTCACACCGATATAAAGGGTAGTGATGCTTATAACAAGACCTTGTCATTGAACAGAGCCAAGGCTGTGTACAATTGGTTAACCAAGCAGGGCGTATCGGGTAAGCGTATGACTTATGAAGGTTATGGTTTCCACAAGCCTATAGCTACCAATGACACCGATGAGGGTCGTCAGTTGAACCGTCGTACCGAAATGAAGATAAAGAAACTCAGATAAGCAATTTAAAAAAGTTGCCGTAAGGCAACTTTTTTTTTGTTGGTACACAGCGTATGAAAATAGGCGTATTATCTGATACACATGGAGTGCTACTGCCGCAGGTGAAGGATTTTTTGTTGCCTTGTGAGCAGTTGTGGCATGCCGGAGATATAGGCAGTGTGGATGTATGGAGTGAACTGCAGGCCTATAAGCCTTTGCGTGCGGTATATGGTAATATAGACGGGCAGGATATAAGGCTTAAATGCAGTCATCACCTTTTTTTTGAGGCCGAAGGCCTGAAGGTGCTTATGATGCACATAGGCGGTTACCCGCCTAAATATAATGCGGAAAGTAAGCTGCTGCTACAGCAATATAAGCCTGATATATTCGTGTGCGGGCATTCGCATATACTCAAAATAATGTATGACCCCACGCGTAAAGTGCTGGCACTTAACCCCGGCGCTGCCGGCATAAGTGGCTTTCATAAGGCAGTTACCTGCCTCCGATTTGATATAACAGAGGGCAAACCCCAAAATATGGAAGTATATCATCAGGACCGTAAGTATCAAATTAGTTAAAATACCGAGCGGAAGGCATAATAAAAAAGCATTTTTTGCGTTTATACTTCTTTAAAAAGAGCATAATAACTATAGTAAATGAAGAAAATAGCAGACTTTACAGTAAAAAGTATACATCATATAAGTGAAGACCTGTTTGAAATAGAGGCACAATGTGCCGATAAGCTGGAAGATATTCGTCCCGGCCAGTTTGTAAATGTATTGGTACCCGATAGCAGTGCTACTTTTTTACGTAGGCCCATATCTATATGTGATGTAAATACCGATAATAACCAATTAAAATTTTACATACGTAAGGCAGGTAAAGGTACCATAAAGTTGTCGCAGCTTAAAGCAGGTGACACTATGAATATAGTGTACCCTTTGGGTAACGGATTTGATACCGAAAGTAAAGCTCCTTTGCTGGTGGGCGGTGGTTGCGGTATAGCACCATTGGTGTATTTGGCAAGGCAGTTTTATGCCAAAGGTATCAGGCCTACGGTGCTGTTAGGCGGAAAGTCGGCACAGTACCTTACATTGCAGACTGATTTTAGCGGCATAGCCGATGTATATATGTGTACTGATGATGGCTCGGAAGGTGAAAAAGGTATAGTTACCCGGCATAGCATTATGCAGCATGTGAGCAGGTATGATAAAATATATACCTGCGGTCCTTCTGTTATGATGAAAGCTTTGGCAGCACTGGCTCGTAAAAATAATGTTCCATGTATGGTATCATTAGAGAATACCATGGCTTGCGGAGTAGGCGCCTGCCTGTGCTGTGTAACCAAAACACAGGAAGGGCACAAGTGTGTATGCACCGACGGGCCTGTTTTCAATGCCAATGAATTAGAAGATTTTTGCGAATAATATGGTAAAAAAATAGAATAATATATAAATCAATTAAAAAAATATAAAAATAAACAAATAAGTTATGACAGGAATTATTATTTTAGTAATTGTAGTATTGTTGGTATTATGGATAATAGCCGTATATAACGGAATGGTAAAATCAAGAAATACCGTAGATAAAGAATGGCACAATGTGGATGTACAATTAGAGCGCAGATATGCTCTTATTCCTAATTTGGTAGAAACGGTAAAGGGTTATGCCAAGCATGAAAGTGAAACCTTAACCAAGGTAACCGAATTGCGTACCATGGCCATGAATGCCACTACCATAGCCGAAAAAGCCGAAGCCAATAATTTGCTTACTTCCGCTTTGTCAGGTTTAAAAGTGCAGTTGGAAGCCTATCCTGATTTAAAGGCAAATACTAATTTTTTGCAGTTGCAGGAGGAGTTGGCATCTACCGAGAACAAAATATCGTTTTCACGTCAGTTGTATAACCAGGTGGTAACCGATTACAACAATAAAATACAAATATTTCCTAACAACATATTGGCCGGAATATTCCATTTTGCAGCCAAGGAATTATTTGAATTAAGTACAGCAGAAGCCCGTCAGGCACCAAAGGTATCGTTTTAGTATATGTATGAGCTTATAGCAAAAAACAAGCGTAAATCCGTGCTGGTAATGATAGCCATGGCTATACTCATGCTGGCATTGGGAGCGGGCATAGGTATAATAGTAGATGGAAATTACGACAGCTATTATTATCCTTTTCCATGTGCAGGAGCTTATATAGGTATGCTGGTAGCCCTATTGTTGTGGGGAATACAGGCATTGGTAGCCTACAAGCGTGGGGCGCAGGTAGTGCTAAGCGGTATGAATGCCCGCCTGCTCACCAAGCAGAAGGACCCTATGATGTATAATATTATAGAGGAACTTTCCATGGCTTCGGGCTTGCCCATGCCGAAGATATATCTTATTAATACTTCAGCTATGAATGCCTTTGCATCAGGAACCAAGCCTGAAAGCAGTGTGGTAGCCATTACCGCAGGTTTGCGTAATACCCTTAACCGACAGGAAATACAGGGTGTAATGGCCCATGAAATGTCACATATATATAATAGGGATGTTATGTATATGACCTTTGCCAGCGTAATGATGTGTACCATAGTTATATTATCGGATATAGTAACCCGCAGTTTTTTCTATGGCGGAGGTCGCAGCCGTTCGTCCAATAGTAGTGGGGGAGATGGCCGTAGCCGATTAGTTATGATGGTAATAATATTGCTTGTAGCGTTGGTAGCCGGTGTATTGGCACAGTTGTTTTATTTTTCCTTGTCACGTAAACGGGAATATTTGGCAGATACCATGGCGGTGAAGTTCACGCAGGATCCATCGGCCCTGGCCGATGCCTTACAAAAAATATCGGGAGACAATCATGTGTTCAATCCCGGTAAAATGGCGGCAGCCATGTGTATAAGCAAGCCTAAAATAAAGGAGCATGCCACTGATTTATATTCCACCCATCCGCCTATTCAAAAGCGTATAGCCATATTAAGGGCTATGAGCGAGGGTACCTCGTATGAGAATTATTGTCGTGCATACGAAGAGGTAATGGGCAAAAGGGATTTGCCCGGCATGAAGAAATAAAAAAAAAGAGCCGTAAGGCTCTTTTTTTTTATGTATATAAGGTGTGTTAGTCCTCGTATAAAGAGGTGAAGTTGAACTTATTTACATCAAAAAGTCCTTGGTCGCTCAGTTTCAGTTCCGGTATTACTACCAGCGACATAAAGGCAAGTGTCATAAAGGGGGCTTGTAAGGTACATCCCCATTGGTGTGCCAGTGCGTCGGCCTGTTCGTAGGCGTCGGCTACGTTATAGCCGTTGAGGGGGCTCATAAGCCCTGCTATCGGCAGGGGCAGTAAGGCGTGTGAGGCAGGGCTGTAGGCCACTACGCCGCCGCCGCATTCTACGAGCATATTCACAGCTGCGGCTATGTCATCATCGGAGGTGCCTACCGCCACTATATTATGGCTGTCGTGTGCCACGCTGGAGGCTACGGCTCCCTGCTTAAGGCCGGTATTGTGTATGAAGGCTATGGCGGGAGATGCTTGTTGGTAACGGTTTATTACCACCATTTTAAGTATATCACGTTCGGTATCACTTACTATATTGCCATGTTCTGTTTTGGGGGTGCACAGCATGCTTTGTGTAATGAGTTGTCCGTCCATGCAGCTGATTACCTTTATGCGTTTGCCACGGTCTTCTACTTTAAGAGAGGCGGCGGTTATAGGCATTGCATGAAAATTGTTAATAGGTGTAGCCGGCAGATAAGGCAGGACAGATATGCCGTTTTCGGCCATTTTTTGGCCTTTTATGTAGGTTTGCAGTATATTCAGGTCAGTTATATTATCGCATACTATAAAGTCGGCGTCATCGCCTGTTTGGAGCAATCCTACGTTCAGGTGATAGTGTTCTATGGGGTTGAGTGAGGCAGCCCTAAGTACATCCATTACGGGGTAGCCCATGGCTACGGCCCGTTTTACCAGCAGGTTAATGTGCCCTTTTACCAGGTCGTTAGGGTGCTTGTCGTCGGAGCAGAACATGAGTTGAGCGGTGTGGGAAGCCATAAGGGGAATAAGGGTATTAAAGTTTTTGGCGGCGCTACCTTCGCGAATAAGTATTTTCATACCGGCGGCTATTTTTTCTTCGGCTTCGGCCAGAGTGAAGCATTCGTGGTCGGTGCTGATGCCTTCGGCTATGTAGGTGTGAAGGTCGGCTCCTGACAGGGCGGGAGCGTGTCCGTCAATGGGTTTTCCTGCAAGGCGGGCAGCCTGCAGCTTTTGCAGTATATCGGGGTCCTTGTATATTATGCCGGGGCAGTTCATCATTTCGGCCAGGTAGTGTATGTCGTCCATGGCCATAAGCTCCTGTATATGCTTGGCGTTAAGGGTGAAACCTGCAGTTTCAAAAGTGGTGGAAGGCACGCAGCCGGGAGCGCCGAAAAAGAATTTAAAAGGTACCTGTTTACCATTGTTTATCATGTATTTAATACCTTCTATGCCTAGTACGTTGGCTATTTCGTGAGGGTCGCTCACGGTGGCTACCGTGCCGTGGCACATGGCCATGCGGGCAAATTCGGCGGGTGGCACCATAGAACTTTCTATGTGTACGTGGGCGTCAATAAAGCCGGGCAGCAGGTATTGGCTTTCGTTTACGGGGCCGGGCTGTATATGGGTAATTTTGCCATGGGAAATGGTGAGGGTACCGGTGTATATATTATTGTGTACCAGGTCCACTATGTGGCCGCTTATGTTAAAACTGTGATTTTCCATGTGTAATAATATTAAGTATGGCTATAACGCAAAAAAAGGTGTATTTGTTGTGTAAGGGAGTATTATGTTTGCATATATTGCATATAATTATTCCATGCCTGCTGTATGGAGCATATAGGGTAGGAGGGGAAAAAGGAGGCCTGTGCTTCCGCCTTAAATGGCGACCAGTTGCCACATACCATGCCGTTACGGACTATAATGGGGTAGAAATTGCCGCTGTTATTGTGGGCCAAGTGCTTATAAGAGGGGGATAATGCCATATCTCTGCTTTTGTAGCCTATAAGGTATTCATCATAGGGTGGCAGCAGCAGTATGCTTTCCTGCTTAAGGGTGTCGGAGCGGCTATTGCGGTGCAGGTAGAATGTTTGGTTTTGCCATGTTATGTTATACAGGTCGGAGCCCAGGGAGCGTATGCCTTGTTTGCAGTCGATTATATTGAGGCCGCTCCACCACACATAGTCTTGCAGGGTGGCGGGGCCGTGGCTTAAGAAATAAGTTTGGGTAAGGTGAGCCAGTGTTTCTTCACGGCTAAGGGCGGTGGCGGGTTGTATTTTATGAGCAGCCAGGCTGTAGGTGGTTTTCATGGGAAGCAGGTCTCCGTTGCATAGCAGTCCGCTCAGCTCGGCCATGCGTATATGGTAGCTTAGGCGGTGAGGGTCCATGTGTATATTATGTATGGCTAGCCGGAGGCTAATATCTTCATGGGTAAAGCTGCGAAGGTCGGCGGCGGTTTCCTCTATGATATCTCTTATGCGGCAGTATTCCTGTTCTTCTATGCTTATGTGGTTGGCGTGCATCCATCCCTGTATCACTTTTTTGGCTTTAGGGGCACACAGGGCCAGCAGGGAGGCATAGTCTCGGCCGGCTACCAGCTGCCAGGTACCTCTAAGCAGGTGTATGCGAACTATTTTTCCTGTGTTATAGGCCTGCGTGAAGGCGGAGAGGGAGGGTTTGCGGGTACGCATGGCTACGGCCCATCGCATAAGGCTGTATTCCCGGGCCTGCATGCAGCCCATGTGGGCCACCACGTCCTCCGGAGAGGAGAACTGCGGGGCTATAAGCTGCTGTTGGAGCAGGCGGAGTGTTACGGGACTATGTACCATGTGTAATGTGTATATGCAAATATGCAAAGGTACATTTTTTTTGGGGTTTATGCAGTTGGTCTAAATGGTGGGGTACATTATATAGTAATGTTAAAAAGCTACTATATCCGAATAATAATTAATTCTGCTAAAGTTTGATAAATTTTTTCTTGCTTTGATAAAAAATATTTGTATAGCATATTTAAAACATTATTGTTTGGAAAAATTATTGGAAAAATTTGTTGTCTAATTTCAAAATTATTAAGAAGTTTACGATATATAGCTGGTGGTAAGTCTTTTATTTCTTCAAAAGCAGCAGTTGCATTGTTATCAAAATTGATTTCTGGCATATCAGGTAACGTTGTTTTCCATCTTTCTAGGTACTCTAACGTTTCTTGCCATATATGAATATCAAAATCTGAAACTTGAGAAAAAAGTTCCTCTCCATAAAACAATTTAGGTTGGCATCCGTAATCATTTGACATACTTTGCATTTTATCTAAATAGTATTTTTGGTTTTTCTTTAAGGAGTCATCAATGAACCACATATAAGGGTGAATTTCATATTGTGGGTACATTTGTGATATCGTAAAATACTTATTTTCAAAATTGTCAAATTGACCTGTTTTTTTTGTACTATCATGGTCGTCTCTAACTTTCTGTTCAATCATAAAAAGAGTATTTTCTTTGCAGAAAAGTTGGTCAATGCTTAATTCTTTGTCATTTGTAGTTCGAAAGCGTTTATTGAAAAGTTGAAATCCACCTTTTTCAAAGTATCGTTCAAAGATAAATTCCAAGGCGTCTCCAAAACGGATTTCATGTGATTGCGTAATATTTTGAATGAGTTTGGTTTTAGGTTTTGTAGGACGAAAGAGCCCAATGTATCTTTCTGGATTTTCGGCAATTTTACGTAGTAAGTCGCTATAGCTATCTTCAAATAATTTACTATTAAGGCTATCCTTAAAGTATATGTAGTCCATAATCATTGTAATCCTCCTTTCTCATTCGCCATATATCGCAATGAATTAATGGGAATAAATTCGTTATTATATTCACACCAAAAATAGTCCCACCCGTTATTATTGCTGCGTTTCAAAAATTTAGCAGACATCTTGTGAATGGAGGTTTTTATTTCACCATCATAAACACTGCCGTCATTGCATATTTCTGCATGATATTGTCTATCTTTGCTATATATGTTTTGACCTATTGTTAAGTAACCGAGGCTTATGAGTTGTTTGATTGAAAATCGGGGAGGCTTTACATCATAAACATTGTCAACTAAATTTGAAAATTCCAATTGAACATTGTTTATATGCTGTTCTGCAGCTATTATATAGGAAGATTCTTTTTCTATACCGATAAAATGTCTTCCTAATCGTTTAGCGACAGCTCCAGTTGTGCCGGTACCGAAGAACGGGTCTAATATTAGATCTTCTTTTTGTGTAGATGATAGTATAACGTTGTATAATAGTTGTTCAGGTTTTTGAGTGGAATGTATTTTTTCTCCTTTATCATTTTTAAGACGTTCATTACCAATGCAAATTCCAATATTCCATATGCTTTTCATTTGTTTTTCTCCATTGATGTATTTCATTGTTTTGTAGTTAAAATGATATTTGGAACCTTTACCTTTGGAGCACCATAGAAGTGTTTCATGAGAGTTTTGGAATCGAGTACCACCAAAATTAGGTACGGCATTTGGTTTTGACCAAATCACATCATTTAGTATCCAAAATCCAAGATCTTGCATAATATAGCCAATTCGAAAGATATTTTGAAAGGAGCCTATTACCCAAATTGCTCCATCATTTTTTAAAATGCGACGACATTCGGAAAGCCATTGTTGGGAAAATGTGTCATATTCTTGTAAACTATAGAACTTGTCCCATTGGTCAGATACTCCATTGAATGAAGAACCATCTGTTCTTAGTAGTTCTCCTTCTGTTTGCATATTGTATGGCGGATCTGCAAAAATAAGATCTACCGATTCACTTGGAAAAGATTTTAGTATTTCAAGGCAATCTCCTTGATAGATGTGGTCTTTTTGAATTTCTTTTAGCATAACTATTTGCTATTTATGCGTTATGCCAGATATTCTCTACGACCATAAAATAAACGTGAGACATCTCACTTTTACTCTGCGGTCGTAGGAAACCGGTGCAAATAAGTAAAATGCTCACGTTTGGTGAACATTCACTAATCTGCTCCCGATTTGCACTAATGAAATTTCCTACGTTTCAGAGTAACAAGAACAAATAGCAAACGCTATGATTAATAATATGTTAATTTTATTTCTCTATATTCTTCTATTTTGTTTATATCCTTTTATTTTCATTCAAAAAACAGCAATAAATGCTATTTATATTATATTAATGTATATTTTACTATTTTTAGTTTTATTGTATGAGAGTATGTTTAATATTAAAAAATGGGAGCATCCTTTTTAAAGGGGAATGCTCCCATTACATTTGCTATATAGCTGTGAGGCTTACTTTTCTTCGCTCAATTTTTTGTAACCTTCGTAGCGAAGTTTAGCAAATTGTTCTGTTTTGGCGAACAGTTCTTTTGCTTCTTCGGGGAAGGTTTTGAGTAATGAATTGTAGCGTACTTCGCCCATGATGAAGTTTTGGAATTTGCTCCAGTCAGGTTCTTTGCTATCCAAGTGGAAGCCGTTTTTACCTGCTTCTTCTTCATCGGGGTTAAAGTGCCACAAGTGCCAGTAACCGCATTCTACTGCCATAGCTTCTTCATGTTGTGTACGGCCCATGCCCACTTTAATACCGTGGTTAATACAAGGAGCGTAGCATATAATCAGAGAAGGACCGTGATAAGCTTCAGCTTCTTTAATTACTTTGAAGTATTGAGCCTGGCTTGCGCCCATAGCTACTTGAGCTACGTATACGTATCCGTATGATTTGGCTATCATGCCGAGGTCTTTTTTACGTACTTTTTTACCTGAGGCTGCAAATTTAGCTACGGCGCCTGCAGGAGTAGCTTTAGAGGACTGGCCGCCGGTGTTAGAGTAAACTTCGGTATCGAGTACCAATACGTTTACGTCTTCGCCGCTTGCCAATACGTGGTCTAAGCCGCCAAAACCGATATCGTATGCCCAGCCGTCACCACCGAATATCCATTGTGATTTTTTCACCAGGTGATCTTTCAGGGCAGCTATTTGCTGGCAATAGTCGCAGCTGCATTTTTCTACCATAGGAACTATCTTTTCAGCCAATTCGGCAGTTTTAGCACCGTCTTCGCGGTTGTCTATCCATGCCTGGAATAAGCCTTTGAGTTCATCACCGCAGGTAGCGCAGTTGGCTATGGCTTCTCTCATTATGCGTTCTACGCGGTCACGCATTTTGCGGGTAGCTGTAGCCATACCAAGGCCGAATTCGGCGTTGTCTTCAAACAATGAGTTAGCCCATGCAACACCCTTACCGCTACGATAGTTTTTGCAATAAGGAGTAGCAGGAGCGGAGCCGCCGTATATAGAAGAGCAACCGGTAGCGTTAGCTACTATCATTCTTTCACCGAATAATTGGGTGATACATTTAATATAAGGAGTTTCACCGCAGCCGGCGCAGGCGCCTGAAAATTCAAACAAAGGTTGAGCAAACTGGCTATTCTTTACATTGGCAGCTTTGTCTATTAAGTTGTCTTTGTAAGTAACTTTATGTTGACCATATTCCCAGTTTTCAGCTTCCTGCATTTGGCTTTCAAGCGGTTTCATGGTTAAAGCTTTTTCTTTGGCAGGACATACATCGGCGCAGTTACCGCAACCGGTACAATCCAAAGCGGAAACCTGCATGCGGAAGTGCATACCGGCTAATTCCTTAGGAGCTTTTATGTCTATGGCCTTCATGCTTGCGGGAGCGTTTTTGAGTTCTTCGTCAGTCATTACTACAGGACGAATAGCAGCGTGAGGGCATATTAAAGAACATTGGTTACATTGGATACATTTTGAAGGATCCCATTCGGGAACTACGGTAGCCACACCACGTTTTTCATAGGCGGTGGTACCTGAAGGGAATGTACCGTCAATAATTTCTTTAAATGCGCTTACGGGGAGGTCATTACCGCATTGAGCCACCATAGGACGCATTACTTTATTAATGAATTCGGGGTCATTTGCATTGTGTGCAAATTCGAAATCGGTAGTGCAATTGAGGTTAGCCCATTCTGCAGGTATGTCTATTTTAACTATTTCACCGCCACGATCAACAGCAGCGTAGTTCATATTTACTACGTCTTCACCTTTTTTACCATAGGATTTAACAATGAATTTCTTCATTTGTTCTACGGCTAAGTCGTAAGGTATAACGCCTGATATTTTGAAGAATGCTGATTGAAGTATGGTGTTGGTACGGTTACCCAAACCTATTTCGGAAGCTATTTTGGTAGCGTCAATAATGTACATGGTAATGTGGTGCAATGCCAAATATTTCTTCACAAAGTCAGGTAAGTTCTTTTTGGTTTCTTCTACACTCCAAGGAGAGTTATAGAGGAAGGTACCATTGTCTTTCAAGCCGCGTAAGCAGTCATATTTACGCAGGTAAGAGGGAACGTGAACGGCTACAAAGTCAGGAGTACCTACCAAATAGGGGGCCAATATGGGTTGGTCACCAAAACGGAGGTGTGAGCAGGTGTAGCCGCCTGATTTTTTACTGTCATAGTCAAAATAAGCCTGGCTGTATTTTTGGGTGTTATCACCAATGATTTTAATAGAGTTCTTGTTAGCACCTACGGTACCGTCAGCACCCAAGCCGTAGAATTTGGCTTCAAAAGTACCTTTAGGAAGTATGGATATTTCCTGACCTACTTTTAATGATTTGTGGGTAACGTCATCATTAATACCTACGGTGAATTGGTTCATAGGCTGAGCTGCAGCGAGGTTTTCATATACAGCTACTATTTGGGCAGGGGTGGTATCTTTGGAAGATAAGCCGTAACGACCGCCTATAATCATGGGTTTGTTAGGACAATCTTTGAAAGCTTCCACTACGTCTAAGTATAAAGGATCGCCGTTGGCACCGGGTTCTTTGGTACGGTCAAGAACGCAAATGCGTTTTGCACTGGTGGGGAACACTTCGCGTAAGTATTTTACGCTGAAGGGACGATACAAATGTACGCATATTAAACCTAATTTTTTACCTGTTGCGTTTTCTTTATCAATAACGGTTTTAATAACGTCATTAATAGAGCCCATAGCTACTATTACGTCAGTAGCGTCTTTAGCGCCGTAATAAGTGAAAGGAGCATATTCACGACCGGTAATTTTGCTCATTTCTTTCATATATTTGGCTACTATGTCAGGGAGGGCGTCATAATATTGGTTTTGTAATTCACGGGTTTGGAAATAGATATCGGGGTTTTGAGCGGTACCTCTGGTAACAGGGTGTTCCGGATTCAAGGCTCTTTCACGATATTCTTTCAATGCGTCCCAATTGATGAGTTTTTCTACATCTTCCTGGTTGGTAGCTTCCACTTTTTGAATTTCGTGAGAAGTACGGAAACCGTCAAAGAAGTGTACAAAAGGCACTCTCCCTTCTATAGCTGCGAGGTGAGCTACGGGAGCAAGGTCCATAATTTCCTGTACGGAACCGGTAGCTAAGAATGCAAAACCTGTTTGACGGGCGCTCATTACGTCGGCATGGTCACCGAATATGGATAATGCCTGAGCTGCTAATGCACGAGCTGATACGTGGAATACACCGGGGAGTAATTCACCGGCTATTTTGTACATATTGGGTATCATTAGCAATAAACCTTGAGAAGCAGTGTAGGTGGTAGTTAAAGCACCGGCTTGTAATGAACCGTGAACGGCACCGGCTGCACCGGCTTCTGATTGCATTTCAACCACTCTTACGTTTTCACCGAAAATGTTTTTTCTGCCGCCTGCGCTCCATTCGTCTATGTATTCTGCCATAGGTGATGACGGAGTAATAGGATAAATGGCGGCTACTTCACTGAACATGTATGCAACGTGAGCTGCTGCGCAGTTACCATCGCATGTCATAAATTTTTTTTCTGCCATAAATATCTGATATTTAATATTAATTATATTTTCTTTGTTCGCTTTAATAATGCGTGTTGTTAAAAAGCAAAAATAGTATTTTTATTTTGATTAATACCCTTAAAAGGGCAAAAAAAACGCAGGAACACTATTTTTTGTTTTTATAACTGTAAATAAGTGTGTTATGCGATTTATTCCCAATAGGTATACTCGGTGCTGAGTTTTTCTACCGGCAGCATTTCGTCATTATTGTCCACTATATTGCGGGAGTATATGCAGGTGCATATTTCATTGCCCTGATCGTTATAGGTGGTTTGCTGGTCATTGAGCAGTAAATCATCACGATTGAGCATACTTTCACGTTTTTTATTGCCCTGCTCATCGTAGCTGTATATATATTTAAAGAATTGGGAGGGGGTTTCCACTGTTTTGCCTACCAGTTCACCTTTATCATTCGTAATGCTTATGGTAACCGATATGGGGTTACCTTTAAGGTTATAGAGTGTTTGGGTTATTTTATTATTTTCATATTCATAGGTTTCGGTGTGCATATCCATAAGGGATTTTTCTTCCATAACGGCTCTGCTTATGCGGCCCTGTTCATCATATTCATAATGGCGAATTACGTTTGGTTCTTCATCATCATCATATTCCGTAATATGAAGCAGCCCGTGCGGGCCCCATTCGCATGCTGTTTCCACGCAGGCTTCACCGTCAGCGTATATTACTTCCTTTTTCAGCAGATGTCCTTCG
This sequence comes from Bacteroidales bacterium, assembly GCA_045598105.1. Taxonomy (GTDB): domain Bacteria; phylum Bacteroidota; class Bacteroidia; order Bacteroidales; family WCHB1-69; genus UBA1205. The sequence goes on from JAZLLK010000090.1 coordinate 22,235, forward strand.
TCATCACAGGTGTATATTTCTTCCACGCTGTCGTCCATGTATGAAATGGTGCTTTTAACCAAATAATTACGTTCATCATATTCATTTACACGGCTCTCATAGGGTTCGTTGCTGTCACCGTCGTAAAAGTCTTCCTGTATGAGCAGGTTTTTGTCATTATATTTTCGGCTGATATGGTTTTCCAATTCGCCGTGTTTATTGTAGGTTTTATCGGATATTACATTTCCTTGTGTATCCATTTCGGTATAGGAGGTAAGGTGTTTTTCTTCCACCTGCTCGTTACCGGTTATGCTTTGGCGGTTAAAGGTACTGGTGTAGCGGGTTATGCTTTTAATTTTTGTCATGTTATGTATATATTTTTTTGCAAAGGTACAAAAAAAAACATTTGTAGGGGGGAGTTTTCGGGACATTTTGTTGGTTTATGCACGTCATTTGGTCTGCATGGCAGGCAAAAAAAAGCGAAAGTTTACGTGTAATATGGTGTAGTACAATAAGTTACTATTTTTTTATGGTGTTAAGGTATAGTTTTATAAAAAGTGGTATCTTTGCAAATTCGTATAAAAGCAGAAAGAGAATTGACCGAGCAGGATGTAAATATCTTAAAGTTGCGATTATCGGTATCGCAGCGTATAGCAGTGGTAATGCATTATAATCCCGATGGTGATGCATTAGGCTCTTCATTGGCTTTGGCTATGTATTTGGAGCAGCTGGGGCATAAGGTAAGTGTGCTTTCTCCTAATTCATTTCCTTCTTATTTGGCGTGGTTACAGGGTAGTGATAAGGTTCTGCTGGCCACGGAGCAGGAGGAGGCGTGTAGGCAGGCTATAGAGGAGGCTGATACTATATTTTGTTTGGACTTTAATGCTTTTCATCGTACAGGTCTTATAGCACCTGTGTTGGAGGCTTCACATAAGTTTAAGGTGCTTATAGATCACCACATAGAGCCCATGCCGTATTTTGACATAGCCTATTCACTTACGGAAACCACATCTTCCACCAGTGAACTTATATACAGGTTTATAGACGAAAAAATGGGGGATAGGGGCTTAATAAACAAAGCCATGGCGGAATGTATGTACACCGGTATAATGACCGATACGGGTTCCTTAAGTTATTCCTGCAATAATCGTTCCACCTATACTGTGGTAGGGGCATTGGTAGATTACGGCATAGATAGTGAAATAATACACAAAAGGGTGTATGATACCTACTCGGAAGACAGAATGCGACTATTGGGCTATTGCCTGTTCAAGCGATTGGTGGTATTGGATGAATATGCCACTTCGTATATATACCTCACCAAGGCTGATATGGATTATTTTCATTATCAGCAGGGTGACACCGAGGGAATAGTAAATTACGGGTTGTCAATTAAGAGTGTCCGTTTTACTGCTATATTCACCGAGCGGGATGATAGAATAAGAATATCGTTCAGGTCGAAAGGTGATTTTGATGTAAATACTTTTGCCCGTGATTATTTTAATGGCGGGGGTCATAAAAATGCTTCCGGAGGTAATTCCTATGTGGGCATGAGTGAAACCATAGCTTATTTTGAAAGTTTGTTGCCTCAATATAAGTCTTTATTATGTGCACCATGGGACAAATAAAACGATTAATGATATTGCTATGCGGTGTATGTTGCCTGTGTGCTTGTAATAGGGAATCGCAAATAGTACCCATAGCAGTGCCACAAAATGACTATAAGGAGGAAAAAATAACCGTAAATCAGGAAATAGTACGTAGAGAGCAGGCTGATATACAGCTGATAGCCAAAAGATATGATTGGAACCTGAAGCAAACGGAGTCGGGGCTGTGGTATGAAGTAGTGAATGTTACCGGCAATGTTAAAGCCGAAAAAGGTGACATAGTACAATTGAAAGGTGCTATTACTTCGGCCGATGGCAAGGTAGTGTATAGCACCGAGCGTGACGGCATAAAGGAAATGAAGGTATTGGGTACCGAAGATGTGGTAGGTTTGCATGAACTGGTGCTGCACATGGCCGAAGGCGAGCATGCGCATGCCATTATTCCTTCATTTTTAGCTTATGGCATAAGCGGTGACGGCATGGAAATATCGGCCTTGAGCAGTTTGGTATGTGATATAGAAATAATTAAAATAGTAAAAATAAAATAGTAAATACACTTAAAATGAAGAAATTATCATTTATTGCTACTTTATGTATGGTAGCAGCAGTAATTCTCTCCTCATGTGGGGATAAAAAGTACAAAGGTTATAAACAGGCCGACAATGGTGTGTGGTATAAGGTAGTAGAAAAAGGTACCGGGACCACTACTCCTCAGGTAGGTGATTTTATTTACATAGTGGCTTCTTACACTTCATCAAATGATTCTATTCCTGCATTTGAAGAAAAAGAGATGACCGATGTAATGCACGAGCATGCTTTTGCCGGAGATATATATGATGCTTATTCCATAATGCACGAAGGTGATAAAATGGAGTTTGTTATCAAGGCTGATTCTTTCTATATGGCCATGGGTGCTACAGCCGAAAATTTGAAGGAATTAGGTATTACCGAAGAGGATGTAATGTATTTTACCATTAAAATGACAAAAATAAAAACCGTAGCACAATTTGAAGCCGAAGAAGCTGAGGCTTTGAAGGCGTATGTTACCAATAACAATGTTACCGTGGAACCTACCGAAAGCGGATTGTATTATATGGAAACGCAAGCCGGTAAAGGCGAATTGGCTACCGAAGGTAAAACCATTACCATGAATTATGTAGGTAAGTTTTTGGATGGTACCACATTTGATTCTTCTATAGACAGAGGCGAGCCTATGACATTTGTATTGGGTCAGCAGCCCTTTATTCCCGGATTTGAAGAAGCGGTGAGAATGATGAATGCCGGATGTAAGGCTACGGTAATTATGCCTTCAAGCATAGCATATGGTCCCAGCAATCCTTATTCACCCATACCTCCTTTTACCACTTTGGTATTTGATTTGGAAATGATAAGCATAAAATAACCCTTTTGCCTTCATTCATATAAAATGAAAACAATAAAATACTTATGTGTAGTTGCCATAGTATGCATGCTTATGGCATGCGGAAAGCACTATGCCGGCTATGAAAAAGCCGAAAGCGGATTGTATTATCAGTTTCACACCCAAAATATCAAAGGAGCCATGCCTCAAAACGGTTCCATAGTGGAATTGGGTATGAGCGTACGCACTGAAAACGACTCGGTGATAATGCCCGAAAAGCACATAGCTACCATGATGGAAAATGCCAAATTCAATGGCGACCTTTTTGATGCTTTGGCCATGATGCATTGTGGTGATTCGGCAACTTTTATCATTAATGCCAAGCAGTATTACACCACCTATCAGTATGGGCAGGTGCCTTCGTTTGTAGATGATAAAACCATGTTATGGTTTACGCTGAAAATAGAGAATATATATACTTACGAAGAGTATCAGCAGCTCAATGTGAAGAAGGCCAAAGATGAAGAGCGTAAGCAGATATCGGATTATTTGGTGGCCAATAACATAGAGGAAGTACCTACCGAAAGCGGACTTATAGTAGTGAAGCGTAATACCACTACAGGGCGTATGCCGGCAGCAGGTAACAAATGCGTGGTGCACTATACAGGCAGACTGCTGAATGGTGAAGTATTTGATTCTTCAGTAGAAAGAAATGTTCCCTTTGAATTTACCCTGGGAGCCGGAGAGGTAATAAAAGGATGGGATGAAGGTATAGCCATGTTGCATAAAGGTGAAAAGGCTATATTGATTATGCCTTCCGATTTGGGCTATGGTGAAAACGGTGCAGGCGGCGGAAGCATACCTCCTTTTTCACCCTTGGTGTTTGAAGTGGAATTAATAGACATAAAATAATTTTTTTTAAAAGAAAGGCAACTTTTAAAAAGAAAGTTGCTTTTCTTTTTTATATGTAACATAAAAAGAAAAGAATAATATGCATATAACAGCATTGGTATGTTTGCTGGTGTACACTATATTGCTGTTTACGGTCATGTATGTTACCTCCCATAGGGCCGATAATGAGTCGTTTTTCATAGGCAATCGTCGTTCTCCGTGGTTTGTGGTGGCGTATGGCATGATAGGGGCATCTTTGTCGGGGGTTACCTTGCTGAGTGTACCGGGTGATGTGTATAATACCCAATTTACCTATTATGGCATAGTAATAGGCTATTTAATGGGTTATGCCGTTATAGCGTTGGTATTGCTTCCGCTGTATTATAAGCTCAATCTTACATCCATATATGCTTATTTGGGGCAGCGTTTTGGCAATTATTCGTATAAAACGGGTTCTTTCTTTTTTATATTATCAAGGCTGTTCGGTTCGGCATTGCGTATGTATTTGGTAATATATGTATTGCAGGAATTTGTATTTTCCTGCTTTGGCATACCTATATGGGCTACGGCTTCATTGTTCATTATAATTATATTGTTATATACCTATAGGGGAGGTATTAAAACCATAGTGTGGACCGATACTTTACAAACTACCTTTATGCTGGCGGCATTGGTGCTTATAATGGTGTATATACGTAGAAGCATGCACACCGATGTGGCCGGAATGTGGCAAATGATGCGGCAGGACGGATATACTACCATGTTTAATACCCGGTGGCAGGATCATAATTTCTTTCTTAAGCAAATAGTGAGCGGTGCTTTTATTACCATTACCATGACCGGATTGGACCAGGATATGATGCAGAAGAATTTGAGTTGCAAAACGCTGAAAGATGCGCAAAGGAATATGTTTGTATTTTCTGCCATATTGTTGGTAGCCAATATGTTGTTCCTTATATTGGGAGGTATGCTGTGTGTGTATGCTTCGCAGCAGGGGTTGGATTTATCATTGATGAAAACCGACAGAATATTTCCTACAGTTGCCTTTGATTATTTGCCGCCTATAGCGGGTATAGTGTTTATATTGGGGCTTATAGCTGCCGGCTATTCCAGTGCCGATGGCACACTCACTTCTCTTACCACGGTGGTGTGTGTGGATTTTTTGAATATTAAAGGCCGGAATAAAACCGAGCGGGAGCAGGTAACGATACGGAGGATAATACATTTGATAGTAAGCGGATTGTTTTTGGCTATTATCATAGTATTTGCCAACTATCATAATGACGCGCTTATACGTATAGTGTTTAATGTGGCAAGTTATACATATGGTCCTTTGTTGGGTTTGTATGCATTTGGACTATTTACGCGCAGGAGGCTCAAGTATGACAGGCTGGTACCTGTTATAGCCGTGCTTTCTCCTATAATATGTTTGGTATTGAGCAAACATTCTGAGATATGGTTTGGCGGTTATAAGTTCGGATTTGAATTGTTGCTGGTAAACGGATTGCTTACTTTTTTTGGCCTGTTGGCCATAAGCAAAAAGAATTCAGAAGAATTATAAATTACAATTTTTTTATAAATATACAATAATAATACACTGATATATAATTGTATATTATTGTGATTTTATTACTAAATATATATATATACATTCTATTATTGTAACATATTGCGAATAAGAAAGCCATGTGTACATCAATTGTAAGGAGCAGAAGGCCGTACAGTTATTGCGAGGCACTGCATGGGGGAGAGCAGGATGCTATGGGTAAATGGAAATGTGTAATGGTTATATAGCAGGCAAAAAAACAGGAAGAAACGCTCAATCTCAGAAAAAAACTCGTGCTTTTGCATATTGAAAATAGAAGAGGTATCATTATTTCAAAGATAGTAATATAAAAATCAACATAAAATGAAGAGAGTATTTGGAGTAGCGGTTATAGCTGTAGTGGTAGCAGGAATATTATTTATAGCTTGTAAAACAAGTAATAAAGCTGAAGCACAATTGTTGCAGCAAAGTGCAGATACGGCAGGTAAAATGCTGGTATGTGGGCGTGATGTGAAGAATTTGGAGGTTTATTATGAGGATACGGATAGCGGTGAAGTTCATTTTACCGATAAGGTTACACACGAAACATGGACAGGTTCTTTTAAAAAATTGGGCAATGATGCTTATATAATGCATTGTGATAAAAAACAGCTATGTATTAGGGTAAGCAGAAAGCCCCATTTCCATAAGCCGGCTCACGGGGTAGGAGAATAGCATGTTATGGTGTACGGTAAGCACATTGGCAGGCCAATGTGGTGTGCCTGCCTGTATATCCATGTAGAAGAATTGGCCGGTAATGAGTTGGTGTGTAAGTTGGTGCTTATACACGGGTGAGGAGTGCAGGAGTGAGAATTGGCAATGCTGCAAAGCCTGTGTAAAGTAGGGGTGTTCCATTATATGTTCCCATAGTAGGGGGGTATTACTTTCTATAAGGGGAAATTCATAGAGTCCGGCCCATATATCATCAGTTTTTCGTTTTTGCAGGTATGTATATTGTTGACAGGTTACGCACAGGTAATAGAGAAAGCGTTTTTTTATACGTACTTTTTTTTCTTTTACGGGTAGCATGTGGCAGGTGTGGTTTTTGCAGGCCAGGCATATATCGCTCATAGGGCATGTGTGGCAGAGGGGAGCGGAGGGCTTGCACTGCAGTGAGCCAAAGTCCATCATGGCTTGGTTGAAGGTGCCGGCATGGCGGGTATCCAGCACCTGTTGTGCCAGTTCGGCAAACAGGGTTTTGCCTTTATGGCTGTCAATGGGTGTGTTTATATTGTATATGCGTGAAAGCACCCGGTACACATTGCCGTCAATGGCGGCATAGGGCATATTGTATGCTATGGAAGCAATGGCAGCGGCGGTATAGGCACCCACTCCTTTTATGCGGAGTATATCCTGATATTGTTGTGGAAACATGCCATTGAGGTGTTCCATTATATATTTGGCTCCGGCGTGCATATTGCGGGCACGGGAGTAGTAGCCCAGTCCCTGCCAATATTTCAGCACTTCATCTTCTTCGGCAGTGGCCAATGCCTGTACATTAGGAAATCGCTGTATGAATTGTTCATAGTAGTCTATGCCTTGTTCTACTCTGGTTTGTTGCAGTATAATTTCCGATATCCATATCAGGTAGGGGTCGGTTAATCCCCGCCAGGGCAGGTCTCGCTTGTTTATGGCATACCATTGCATCAGCAAATGAGTGAATCTATCCATGTATAGCTTATTTATGAATAATGTATCGGTATATTTTACTGCTTACCAGTCGGCGGAGGAATATTTTGTCCTCTTTGCCAAAGGGGTATTGAGCCAGCCAGTCAAAATTTTGGCTGTTTTTCAAAAACATTTCAGCCAGTTTGTTTTGACCTTTTTCTGATAGCATATTTCTGTTTTTCATTATGTTATATATTTCCATGCAGTGTGTATAGTCCTGCTGTTGCATATACCACAGGGCGGCATGGGGCAGATATTTTTGATGGGAAGGGGTGTTTAAGAAGTCGGGAAGACCGGGGCAGATGAGGTGGTATTGTTGTATATTTTCTTTTGTATAATAGTCTTGTAGCGATGTGTAGGCGGTAAAAGCGGTGTCCCACAAATGAAGGTTAAGGTATACTTCTATTTGTTGCAGTTGGCTTTGGTATTCGGCGGCGGGACGTATTTTTTCGGTTATTCTATATATATTTTGGCTATATAGGTTTTGGTTTTGCAGTTCCCGTTGTTTTTGGTGTAGCAGTTGGTAGGCCTCATAGTATTGTTGTTGACGCAGGTATTCGCGTGATTTTATTTCGGTAAGTTGAAATTCTTCTTCCAAATACATTTGCATACGTTGGTCCATGAGTAGCAGGGCTTCATCTTTTTTGCCGTGCAGGCTTGCTATGGTGTCCAGTCCATACAGGTCGTAGGCTCTTTCAATGCGGTTATAAAGTTGTTTGGCGGGTTCAAAGTCGTTACAGTACACCCATTGGTTGTATTTCATAAAGGCATATTGTATGGTAGGGGTTAGTTTTTTTTCTGTTAAATACACATTTTTTATGTCGTTTACGGCATTTATATCAGTTTGTAGCTGCTTAAGCAGCAAAAAGGAATCCAACAGAGAGTAGTTGCCGTAAGGAATATCGTATAAATGAATGCTGAAGCATAATTCGTTAATGTGTTTTTGTATGGCTATAGTATCTTTAGGTGTTTCGGCTATGATGTCGGTTGTAATATCGTAAGTATAGTTATCGGAAATATATACCGAGTCGGCAGAGGGGTGTGCAGGTCGTTGGGAGGGAGTGGTATTACGGGAGGTGAGTTGTATATAGGAGGAGTGCATGGCGAAGTATTGGTCTGCTTCATTAGACAGGGTGCCGGTGAGCAGAAGGTTGCCCGAGCGGGCGGCTTGTTGCACCTGTTCCAATTTTTGGTTATAGTAGTAGGTATATATATCGGTATATTCGTGGGCAAAGAAGTCGCTGTCAATAATAAGGTGTAGGGTATCAGCGGTAAATAGGAGGGTGGCGTTAATTTCGTTAAGGGCTTCGGTGTATCGTTTGTAACTGATGTTTTTACGTATATTTTCTTTGTGACGTTCGGCTATATTAAGGGCTAAATTCTTAAAATCGGTGTGGTTTTGTATGCTGTCGTTATACAGGTACATGAGTTGGGTAAGTCCTGCGGCGTAGGTATGAGCCAGGTTTAGTTTGTTTATTCTTATGGCTTTACCTATAATTTCATAGTAGGATACATATATGCCTTCCTGTGCTTTGGATTTAATGCGGGGCAGGTAATTGTAGCATGATTCCACGGGTACTATGCGGGCAAACATGTCGGCGGTATCAATTATTTTAAGGGCGTCATAGTAGTTGCGGGCGGCTATATGCTTATTTATTTGGCTGTACAGGCTGTCATACAATTCAAGTAGCAGGGCTTGCTTACAGGGCAGGCTATCGCCGCGGGCAGCTATTTTGTGCCAAAGTTCATAATTTTTGTTCCACTCCCGGTTACGGGTATACAGGGAGCTGAGTCGGTATATGGAGTTGCAGTGTTCCGGATTATAGTCCAGCACCCGATGGTAATAATAAACGGCGTTTTTTATATCTCCTGCCTGTTCGCAGTTCAGGGCTTTGTTATAGAATAGTTCATCTATATGAGTCAGCTTTTGCTGCAATAGTTGCTTTAAATATTCAATTCTGTGTTTTAGTGTGTTATAGGCAGAATAATAGGGCATGGTATCTAGTGCAGAGGCCTGGAGCATGCGTTCAAAATGTTGTTGCCGTATTTGATTCAAAGAGTGTTCAACCGATTGTATTTTAAATAAATATACCGGGTATCGGTCCACATAGGAAGTGTCGGTTTGGTCTAATTGAGTATGTAAGGATGCAAACACGGAATCACATTTGTAATAGTCATCTATACGATTTCTATAGTGTATAAGCGCCATGCGAGCCTGCTGGGAGTAGCCGAATTTTATGTCAGTTACTTTTATATAGGGAGTGGAAGTAATATTATTCCACACAAATAATGTATCATATTCATAATAAGGATGTTGAATATTATATTTGTTAATAACCAGTGAGGTAAGCACATTCATGCCGCTTTTTATATCTATGTTAATGTGGTCAATGGAGGCGTATATGGAGTCCTTGAGTAAAAACTGCCTATAGGTAAGCTGGCAGTCGGAGTGAGGGTGTATCAGCTGCAGGTGAAGGTGGTACAAGCTGTCATGTGAAGATATGTTACCTGCAAGGGTAATATAATATTTAAAGAATGATGCGGAGCAGGTGCTGTCTAAGTCGAACAAAAAGCGGTGTCCGGTATTATTTTTTTCAAAATAGTAGGAATATTCCTGTTCGTATTGGTGTACTACAGATTGGGCATGTAGCTGTTCCATAATCAGGAGCATGTAGCAGGCCATGAATATAACTACTGATTTCTTCATATACTAAACTATAAGGTATGCAAAGGTAATCATTTTTTAGTGAAGGGCAGGAGAGTAAACAGAATGCTAATAAACATCCTGGTGTTAAATGTATTATATTTAACACCGTGATTTATAATATTTTATTGCATGCGTAATTGTTATTCCAGTTTTTTGAAATGCTGTTGAGTATAGGGGGCAGCGTTTAAGGAGCAAAAATCATGATTCAAATATTTAAAATAGCCGGCTATGCCTATCATAGCGGCGTTATCGGTACTCAACTTAAACGAAGGGATATGTACTGTCCATCCGTATTGGTGTGACAGGTTGATAATAGCCTGTTGCAGGCCGCTATTAGCCGATACGCCACCGGCAATAGCTATTTCTTTTATTTTTAAATTTTTGGAAGCCATTATCAGTTTTTTTGTAAGGGAACTTATAATGGCTTGTTGTATAGAGGCGCATAGGTCGTTCATGTTTTCCTGTATAAAATTGGGGTTTTCTTTTAATTTGTCACGCAAAAAGTACAGGAATGAGGTTTTAAGTCCGCTAAAGCTGTAGTTATATCCTGCTATATTGGCTTTACTGAAGCTGAAGGCGTTAGGGTTACCTTCTTTGGCCAGTTTATCTATCTGGGGGCCGCCCGGATAGGGGAATCCCAATATTTTGGCTGCCTTGTCAAAGGCTTCGCCGGCTGCGTCATCTATGGTAGTACCTACCACTTGCATGTCAAATGGACTATTAATACGCAGTATTTGGGTATGACCGCCTGAAACGCATAGGCATAAAAAGGGGAACTTGGGAGCGGGGCTTTCTTTTTTAATAAAATGTGACAATATGTGGCCTTGCAGGTGGTCCACATCTACCATGGGTATATTCAAGGCATAGGCAAAAGCTTTTGCAAACGATACGCCTACCAATAGGGAGCCCAGCAGACCGGGGCCGCGGGTAAAAGCTACCACCGATATGTCTTTTTGTGCTATACCGGCTTGTTTAATAGCGGTATCTACTACAGGAATAATATTTTGCTGGTGAGCTCTGGAAGCCAGTTCCGGTACTACACCACCATATTGTGCGTGAACACTCTGGCTGGCTATTACATTTGAAAGTAATTCATTGTCCTTCAGTATGGCAGCAGAAGTGTCATCACATGACGATTCTATAGCTAATGTGTATATACTCATAATTGAGTGCAAAAGTAGCATTTTTTTTGCTAATGGCAGCTAAAATTTCAACTTAGAAAATAATAAAAAATGTAGGGGAAAAATATAAGCCCGACATGTAGGGCTTTGTGAAAAAAATGTTACATTTGCATTTTACTAAAATGACAATAGCATGATACCATTTTCGCCACCCAGAGTAGATGAAAAAACAGTAGAAGAAGTAAGCAAAGCTTTGTTATCGGGTTGGATTACTACCGGAGCACGTACCAAGGAATTTGAACGTCGTATAGCTGCCTACTGCGGTATAGAGAAAGTGTTGTGTGTTAGTTCGGCATCGGCAGGTTTGGAGTTGGCATTACGCTGGTATGGAGTGCAAGAAGGTGATGAGGTGATATTGCCGGCATATACCTATGCGGCCACAGCCAATGTGGTGGTGCATTGTGGTGCAAGGCCTGTAATGGTGGAGTGTAACAGTGATGATTTTAATATAAGTATAGATGCTATACGCCGGGCCGTAACGGCCAAAACCAAGGTGATAATGCCGGTGGATATAGGCGGCATGCCTTGTGATTATGATGCTATATATAGTGTGGTAAATAGTGATGAAATAAGACGGTTATACAATCCGCGTACTGCTAATCAGCAAAAGTTGGGGCGTATGTTGGTATTGGCAGATGCCGCTCATTCCATAGGTGGCATGTACAAAGGCAAACGTACCGGTGCGCTTGCCGATATCAGTGTGTTTTCATTTCATGCGGTTAAAAATCTTACCACGGGCGAGGGCGGAGCTATTTGCATAAATATGCCTAAGGAATTTTCGGCAGAAGAAATGTATAAGGAGTTCAATATAAAATCATTGCATGGCCAAACTAAGGATGCTTTTTCCAAAATGCAAATAGGTAATTGGGAATATGACATAGTGGAGGCCGGTAATAAATGCAATATGACGGATATAGCTGCAGCCATGGGTTTGGTAGAGTTGGAGCGATATGATAACGATATGCTGGTAAAGCGTAAAGCTATATTTGATGCGTATACTCAAGCATTTAAGTGTGAACAGTGGGCAGAATTGCCTACGTATCATACAGCAGGTAGAGAAACGTCATATCATTTATATTTATTGCGTATTAAGGGTGCATCATTGGAGCAGCGTAATGCAGTAATAGAGCATATATTTAATCAGGAAGTATCGGTAAATGTGCATTATAAGCCGCTTCCGCTAATGAGTTATTATAGCGGGATGGGGTATGATATGGCCGGATATCCTGTAAGCTATGATAATTATAGCAGGGAAATTACTCTTCCTGTGTATTATACTTTGAGCCTGGAAGATGTAAGTAAGGTAATACAGGTAGTAAAGGCAGCGGTAACTGCTGTAATGCAATAATACATAGACATGAAAAGAACTATAGTCCTATGTATATGTATATGGTTGGTATGTGTAGGCGTAGTGAATAGTCAGGAGGCACCTGTAAAGTGTGTGCAGCCTGTGGAAGTGGTAGCGCATTTGGGGGCATGGATACCGGATAGTATAGTGTTACATGGCTCTACTCAGGGCATGGCTATAAAAGGTAAGTATTGCTATATGTTGCGTCATGGCGGGCAGTGTGTGGTGTTGAATATGCGTAAGCATATATGTGAGCGGGTGTATCAGCTTCCGCAAAATACCTCTCATTGTAATAATGCCAATTTCGGGCGAAGGTATAAGGGTTCACCTTTGTTATATGTGTCGGAATGTTTTGGCCGTAAGGCCTGCTATGTGTATAGTATGGGTAAACGTGGAGTAAATCTTGTACAAAAACTTTATTTTCAGTGTGATGAAGGTAACGTGGCTCAGGATTGGTGTGTTGACGTGCGACGAGGGCATATATACGCCTATGGCGGAAAAATGGGCGGTCCCATGTATTTAAAGCAGTTGCAGCTTGCAGGTATTGGCAGTAAGGAAGTATATTATAATTGTAGTCAGGTAAGGAGTCAGGTGTGGTTATATGGAGTGCAGGTAGCACAAGGCAGCAAAATATATGGAAAATATGTTTTGTTGCCTGACGGCAACAAGCCCGGAAAGTATTATTTGCATGTGGTGTGCCTACGCACAGGCCGTGAAGTGTGTTGTTTAGATCTTAAAAATATAGGCTGTGAGCCGGAAGGGGTAGAGGTAAAGGGAAGGTGGATGTATATAAATTTTCATACACCTAATCCCGCCTATAACAGCATATACAGGTGGAATATTAAGCAAATACTTCGCCGGTAATATCTCTTCCTATTATTGAAGTTTATGTAATATGTTTATAATACGATTATATACAATAATTTACATTTTTATGTATAAAAAAATTGTAATATATACATTTTGTATCGTTTTTTAATGTATAAGTGATAGAGATATTCTTTGTCGGCGGGTATCCACTTCTTCTACTTTTACCCGTATTTTTTGGTTAAGTTTTACTATTTTGGCGGGGTCGTCCACATGTTTGTGCCCCATGCGGCTTTTGTGTAATAGTCCGCTCACGTGTACGCCTATGTCCACAAAGCAGCCAAAGGCGGCTATGTTTACCACTACGCCGGTAAGTTCCATACCTGTTTTAAGGTCATTAATGTCGCTTATATTTTGGTCAAATTCGAACAGGTCGAATTCTTCTCTGGGGTCGCGGCCGGGTTTGGATAATTCTTTCATAATATCCTGCAGGGTAGGCAGTCCTACTTTGTCGGTAACAAAATCTTCGGGTTGTATTTGTTTTCTCAGAGAGGCATTGTTTACAAGGTCGGGTATGGAGCAGTGCAGGTGTTGAGCCATTTGTTCCACAATGTAGTAGCTTTCGGGGTGTACGGCGCTGCGGTCTAATGGGTTGGGGGCTTGAGCTATACGTATAAAGCCTGCGGCTTGTTCAAATGCCTTATCACCAAATCGTTTTACCTGTTTTAGTTCGTTTTTGCTATTAAAGCTACCGTGTTCTTTACGGTATTCCACTATATTTTTGGCTAAAGCCGGACCTATACCTGATACGTAGGCCAGCAGTTCTTTGCTGGCAGTATTTACTTCTACGCCTACGGCGTTTACGCAGCTGGAAACGGTTTCGGCCAGGTTTTCGGCCAGGCGTTTTTGGTTTACGTCGTGTTGGTATTGGCCTACGCCTATGGATTTGGGGTCTATTTTAATAAGTTCCGAAAGCGGGTCTATGAGTCTGCGGGCTATAGATACGGCACCGCGGACGGTGATATCGTAGTCCGGAAATTCCTCTCGGGCTATTTCGGAGGCGGAATATACTGAGGCTCCGTTTTCATTCACCATTACTATAATGGGCTTGTGATCAAAGTCCACATGTTTAATAAAATTTTGGGTTTCTCTGCCGGCTGTGCCGTTGCCTATGGCTATGGCTTCTACATTATATTTAGCCACCAGCGTTTTTATTATCTCGTTGGCCCGGTGTACTTCTATTTGTGGCGGGTGAGGGAATATGGCGGTATGTTCCAGCAGGTTGCCGTGCTTGTCCAGCACTACTACCTTGCATCCGGTACGAAATCCGGGGTCTATGCCCATTACCACTTTTTCTCCCAGGGGGGCAGCCAGCAGAAGCTGGCGTACATTATTGGAAAACACATGTATGGCATAGGTATCGGCTTCTTCTTTGGCTTTTTGTCGCATTTCTGTTTCCAATTGTGGCTGTAGCAGGCGTTGATAGCTGTCGTATATGGCTTCGGCTACTTCATCAGCGGCTTCGTTATCGGCTTTAAGGTGAATGTGGTCTATGGTGTTAAGGGCGATATTTTCATCAGGAGCTATTTTCACCTTCAGATAGCCCTCGTCTTCACCTCGCATCATGGCCAGTATTCTATGAGAGGAGGCTTTTTTAAGGAGTTCGCTGTTGTTATAGTACAGGCTGTATTTTTCACCGGCGTCTTCTTTTCCTTTTATTACAGAGGAAGTTATTTTTCCCTGTTGTACGAATAGTTTACGTAGTTTAGCGCGGGTAAGTTCATCTTCGCATATGTTTTCGGCTATTATATCCCGGGCTCCATCCAGGGCTTCGTCGGCGGTGTTTACTCCTTTGGCGGGGTTAATGTAAGGTTTGGCGGCTTGGTATATATCTATATTGCGTTGCTGATATATAATGACGGCTAAGGGTTCCAGCCCTTTTTCGCGGGCTATGCCGGCGCGGGTACGGCGTTTGGGCTTGTAGGGCAGGTATAGGTCTTCCAGTGCGGCCATGGTGGTGGCGGCCTCTATTTTTT
This sequence comes from Bacteroidales bacterium, assembly GCA_045598105.1. Lineage (GTDB taxonomy): Bacteria > Bacteroidota > Bacteroidia > Bacteroidales > WCHB1-69 > UBA1205. The sequence goes on from JAZLLK010000090.1 coordinate 37,404, forward strand.
GCTTCAGTTCAGGGGTGAGTTTGCCTTGTTCTATAATAGAATTGAGTATTACTGCCCGGCGGTTTTCTATTTCGGTAAGTTGTTTGTAACGGTCACGCACGGCAGTAATAAGTACTTCGTCCATGCTACCGGTGGCTTCTTTACGGTAGCGGGCTATAAAAGGAATGGTAGCACTTTCATTTAGCAGGTCTATCACATTGCTCACATGAACTTCCTGTAACTGAAGTTCAGTGGCTATTATTTTCGCATAATTCATGTTATTGATTAATGTTTTCCGATATTAATTCTTTTATGGTGGATATGATTTTGTAGTTGTTGAGGTCCATGCCTTCAAATACCTCTTTTATATCTTTGGAGCTTACCTCAAAGTTATTATTATCGGTAATATAGGAGAATATAAAGTTGATATCCTGGTATTGACATATAAAATCGCTAATGCAACCGGCTATGTCGCCTTTAGGTTGCATATCTATGTGGGAGCGTTGGTAGTCGGCGTATATTTCAGTGCCTTTTCCCTGTTCTGATTCTAAGCGGAAGTGGCCGTTGCATATATCCGAGTGGTATTTTAGCAAGGCTATGCCCATGCCTATTTTACGGGTGGTGCGGGTGGTAAAAAAACTGCTGTTAATGGCTTCCAGCATGTCTTTGGGCATGCCGCATCCGTTGTCGGTAATGCATATAGAAAACAGGTCTTTTTTTTCACTGTCTTCCATGCTTATTTTTATTTCATCGGCTTGTGCCCGTATGGAATTTTGAACTATATCAATTATATGTAAATCAAATGTTTTCATAATATTATAGGTTCTCCTGTGTGGAGAGCATTTTTAAAATTGTCAAAACTGAAACCATCCATTTCCAATTCGCTATGCACTTTGCCTATGTCCTGTATAAAGTGGGCGTCGGAACTTTGTATATAGTTAAAGTCGCAAAACCACGGGAAATGCTCAAAAAATTTGTTTTTACCGGCATTGCAGCTAAGTTCCAAAGCCTGAAATTTTAAATGGTCAGGTACAAATACTAATTGGGAACTAATGCTGGTGCGGCTCTTGTCCACGTGCGCCGGTATAAATATGCCTCCCATATCATACACCTTCTGTTGCAGTTCTATCATAGGCAAATCCAGTGCATTAATGAGCAGGTGAGGCACCTGGTCCACTATATTGTCTTCTTCGTCTACCACTACCTGATAGCCGAATTTATCAGGGTCGTTTTCGAAGAATATTATTTTGGAATCTAAAAATCGTTGTAATTCTGCCAGTTTTTCCACATTAGGCATAAAACTCAGGCAGTGGATTTCTTCCTTGGTGGTAACTTCGGCGCCCATGAGCACAGCCAGGCCGCATTGTTCACCCAGTTTGCGGGTAACCTCGGCATTAAGGGTGGTATTATGGTCGGTAAGCCCTATAATATCCAGTCCTTTGGCCTTGGCCTGTTGCACTATGGCCGAAGGACTCATGTCTAAATCACCACAGGGCGACAGCACAGAGTGAATATGCATGTCGGCTTTAAACTTCATGGAAGTGGTTTATTTTATGAGTTGATATAATTTGCCGCACACTTCAAAAGTAGCTTCGGTACTGGCCAATACGGCTATATCTTCATCTTTGGCAAATGCCAGCATATCTTCATCGGGTGTGTTGTCCTTTACCAATATAATGGCGGGAACATCTTTTAACGATGCTATAGCCGCCACATTTTTATGTGTTTGCATGGTAATCCACAACTGTCCGCTTTTGGCATTGCCCATTACATCGCTAAGCAGGTCTGATGCGTAAGCGCCACTTATTTCTACGTTTTCGTTAGCGTTATTATAAACTTTTAAATTCAGTTTTTCTATTATTTCTTTTACTGTCATAATAAATGGTTGTTTATAGTGTTTTAAAATTTTTACCCCATATAGCTTTTAGTATTTCCTCGTTTTCTTTAGATGCAAGGCAGGTAAAAATACAATTTTCTATTTTTGCTTCGTTTTTGACTATATCTTCCGCCAATGCACTGCATGACGGAGCTCCGCAGGCCGAACAGTCTATTCCGGGCAATTTGTTTTCGGTAGTTTTCATGTTTTCTACCATTTTTAAAGCTATTTGCAAATTGTCATGTAGTTTAAAACTGGAACGGGGCATAATATGTGGTATTACCATTTGCGGAGCTATTTTTGTGTCAAATTCCTCCTGACTGAATATGGATTCTTTTTCAGTATTATCTCCTTCAAATTTGTCTTTAATGTGTTGGGCACGTATTTCCAATTTTTGCTTGGCCAAAAAACGGTTGTTAGAGCATAGTATCCCACCTACGCAGCTTTGGTCGCAGGCTCTCATTTCTACCAGCCCGTTTACTTCTATGCTTTCATCTTCCATTTTTTCCAAAAAATCTATCACATTATTCATGCCATCTACGGCAAAACTGGAATTGTCAAAATTCACGCTTTCGCCCCCGGTAAGTTCCCATAGTATGTCTTTTCCGCTAAAATTATGATTAATGTACGGTTCATCTTTATCCTGGCATTTGCGGCTAAGCAAACGTTTTACCTTGTTGTACAAAAAGTCCATATTAATAACTCCGGTAATAGTAGACTTTTGGCCTTCTACCGGACTTTTTATGGCGGCTATTTTGGCTGCACACGGAGATACATAAAATATACCTATATCTTCATCTTTTATGTTCTCTTTGGCCAGGTTTTCACGTATTATCATAGAGGTAATATCCAATGGAACCTTCAAATGTATAATGTTTTTTACCAATGAAGGAAATCGTGTTTGTATCAGTCGCAATACAGCAGGACAGTAAGGTGATATAAAGGTATTTATTTCCTTGTGTTCTGCCATGTACCTTTTATATAGTTCTATTAAAAATGATACTCCGTGTTCTATTTCGTATATGTGAGTGAATCCTATTTTTTTGAGGCACGCATATATTTGGGTGGTGTTAGTATCATAGGAAAACTGGCCTATGAAAGTGGCCGGAACCAGGGCCACCTTGTATTTGTATTTGTCCATAAGGCCAAAGTCGTCCTGTTTAATGTATATGGCCTGATAGGAGCATGTTTTAAAGCATTCTCCGCAGTCAATGCATTTGTCTTTGTTTATTTTGGCCTTGCCATTACGTATTCTTATGGCTTCAGTAGGGCATGCTTTCATACAATGGGTGCAGCCCGTACAATAGTCTTCGTTTATTTTTAATGCGTGATAAAAATGATTGTCAGATTCACTCATGTTTATAGGTATTGGTTAAAAAAATACTATCATGGTAATAGTGGTACCCACGCCTAAGGTGGTTTGTATATCTAATTGATCGGTATTGTCTTTTATATTGGGCAAGCCCATGCCGGCACCAAATCCCATTTCTCTTACTTCTTCTGACGCCGTAGAATATCCTTCCGTCATGGCCAAATCTATATTAGGAATACCCGGCCCGCGGTCGGCTACCACCATTTTTATTTTGTCGCTTTCTATGTCCACGTCTATTTTACCTCCATAGGCATGGGCTACGGCGTTAATTTCGGCCTCGTATAGGGCTACTACTATGCGTTTAATGCTTATGGGATTTACATTCAGCTGTTTAAGCGTCTTTTTTATGCTGCCTGAAGCATGTCCGGCATTGGTAAAATTACCTTCTTCTATTTCAAACGTGTAGTGCATATTTAAAATAAAGGTTGTATCCCGTGAGCATATAGTATTCCGCTAACTTTGAATAAACTATATTCGGTTTCAATAATCACTATGTCATTGTCAGCGGCATGTTCTTTCATTTCATCGTCAGCTTTTTTGCCACGAGTCAAAACAACAACGTTAATTTCTGCCATTTCTGCCGTTCGAACAGTTTGCATATTGCATAATCCCGTAATGAGTATGTCGCTATGTCCGTTTAATCGCAATACATCACTCATTAAATCAGAGCTAATGGCGTAGTTATAATCGGTATCATAATCGGCTTTGCCGATAATAGTGCCGTTGAGTAATTCGGCTAATTCTTTTATTTTCATATATCTTTTAAAAAAGTGTTTTTATGTGAGTTTGTTGTATGTTTATTATTAATTATTCTCCTACTTCTTTTTTTCCGGCATCTATATCATCATCGGTGGGGGTGTAGTTTACCACAAATGATATGGTATTTTTGTCGGTGGAATTGCTTGCGGCATCGGTTTCAAAGTTTATTCTTTCTTCATTTATGCCGGCATCGGCAAAATATTTTTTTATCATGTTCTCCTTCATGGCTACATTTCTTTCGACCATGTTTTGCATTTGCGCTTGCGGATATAAGGCAAATGCTTTATCGTATATGCTGCCTTCCGTAGGTGTTTTTTCGGCTATGTAGGTTAGCATGTCCTTATTATCATTACGTATGGCGTTTATGGCCTTTATGTCTTCTATTGACAGGTTCATGGGATTTTTATCAGTATGTGTGCTTATGTAAAAATCACGTTTGGTAGCATATAAAGCATAGGCCTTGGTGTTTTCTTCTATATTGTAATGGTGAGTAGCTGTCAGTGATAAGCCGGCTTTTTCTTTTAATGATTGCACCATGGCTTCCATTTGAGTATAGTGTGCCGATTCCCAATCCATATTATATATGTAGTAATTCATGTCTTTAAAGTTGTCGGCATTGAGCCCAAATGCATTGGCCAATAAATCAATAGGACCGGTAGCAACTTTTACTATGAGATTACATATAGCTTTAAATATTACTTTTTTGAGCGAAAATTCGGGCGAAGTAATATTGCCTGATAAAGGTAAATCTATTTTTATATTTTCTTTTCTGTCTTCCAGCACAAATATGCCGGCTCTAAGTGGTATGTTGTACTCCGGTTTTATATCGGGTAGTTTTTTGCCTATATCACATTTGTTAATGTCTATGGTGTTTTGATTAGAAAGTTCGGCATTGTTAATAGTGGCGGTAGTGGTAAGGGCAAAAGTACCGTGATTAATGGGGTATGCCATATAGTGTTCACAATAAGGCGATGCCTGTGTAAGGTCAAAATTTGATATGTGAAGGTTCAGTTTGTGTGATTTCCATCCGTCTAATAAGCCTTCCCATGTAGCTATCATATTGCCGTTGTGACCTAATGAGGCATTCATTATTATTTTGTTTAAACCTGCAATGTTAAAGTTTTTAGCAGATATATTAATATTATTTATAGGTATATTCACCTTGCGATGCATGGTAGCATCGGTAAAATTAACGGCTGCATTGGCTATTTGTATGTTGTTTGCCTTTAAAGTGAGGTTTTTGGTAGTGGTATTGTCGGCATTCTCTTTTTCTTTTGTGTCGGTTTCTTCCGCTTTTTTGTTATCATTATTGCTTTTGAACAATTGGGAGAAGGTGTTATAGCCCTTATTCATGGTGTAGTTCACCTTAAGGCCGTTCAGCAGTATGGTATCTAATAGTATATTATATTCCTTAAGGTTTAATTGGGCTATGTTTACATTTAAGTTTTCAAAAGCCATAAGCGTTTCTTCACGGGCGTTCTCTACTGACATATCGTGCAGGTGTACTGTGCCATGAGCGTTAATTTCAGCTATGTGATCAGTGTTGCCTTCTACATATAAGTTGGTAGAAAGATATCCTTTAAGGGCTTGGATATTCATAAATTCCTGCAAATAGGGCTGTATGGAGGCTATGGAGAATTTATTCATATCTATGTGTAGGGTGTATGCTTTGTTTTCCATGGCATATAGGAGCTTTAAGCCTAATTCACCCCCATTGTCAAATTTAAGATGCAGGCCTACATCCGTATTTTCGGGACCAAAATATATGCCCGGTATATATATGGCCAGTTCTTTGAGCGAAAACTTACTGTCTCTTTGTAAATCCTTGTATATAATGTTACCGTTTCTAAGGGTAATGTGTCGTAGGTTTACAGCCCATTGGCCGGGAGTGGTGTCCTTGTCTTCTTTGGTAAAATGCTGAATAATATCGGTAAAATTAAAGGTGCTGCCATTTTGGAGTATGGGCGCTTTTACCCCTATAAGGCGAATTTCATTAATGCGGACTTCTTTGGCTATAAGTTTGAACAAATTAATACGTACCGAAAGGGTGTCAAAGGTAAGAAACATGTCTTTTTCATTTTCTTCCCATGACTGAAACTTGGTAATGGAAGCCTTTCCCGTAAAAATATTGGCTCTGAATTTCTCCATTTTTACCACACGATTGCATATTTGTTTGCTGTGCTTTTCCACATAATGCTGTGCTACGGGCGGTGCTATAATGGCTATGAGTATAATAATACCTGCCAATGCTGCCAGTATAATAAGGGGTATTTTAACAAATTTCTTTAATTTTAGCATGCTGTTTTTATGTCAAAAAAAATTATTTATTACATTATATAATTACACTACAAAGGTAACATTTTTTTTAACGGTACATTAAAAAGAGAAAAAAAAAGAAAAAAATTTTTTTTTCGTGACTCATGCACGGAAAAATACTCTTATATAATGATGTAAAATGCTGATATTATTATCTTCCCAAATGCTCAAATGCGGCTATTATAATACGAAGGTCGTTCCTGATGCTATAATTACCGGCATATAAATTGTTTATTTGGGCTATAAGGTCGTTGTTATACGTTTCCAATTGAAACATATCGGTGGAAAACAGTACGCTTTTGCGTAATTTGGGCAGGGAGGCATAGTCTTCATTGTTACTGGGGCAGTAGCCTACCCATGTTTTAGTGCCGCATAGGCACAACAATATATTGCGAAAGTACATTTTTTTGTGTTTTACCCACCATGTATTAATAGGGAAGGTGAGTAGTAAAAACAGGGAAACGGCTATATCCAGGCAGCGTTTGTTCCGCATATTTTCTTTTTTGCCTATGGAATTAAGGTGCATGGAATGAAATTCGCCAAAGGCGTTAATGGAATTACTGCCTATAATAAAGGAACTTTCTTCCGGTGCTATTTTATATTCCATGCCATATTCCTGTGTGGCTTCCATCCAACTTATTATTTGTTTTGCGGTAAAATTTTTACCGCAAAATATAATTTCGCCTATGTGGTATATGTTTATGATGTCTTTTAGTTGGTCTATGTGGCCTATAAAGTCATGGTGAGGCTTATTTTGAGGCAAATAATATACGTAGCCTATGAATTCGACAGGATAATTGGATATGCCTAGTAGCATGGATATACGTTTTACCTCATTGAGGTCTCCGGCTATGAGTAGCCGTTTGCTATGAGCATGAGTACCTACAGGATAGTTTTTAAGTTTCAGTTTGCTTATAATGTAACGCAAACAGTGCGTACTTATAAATGCCCATGCCGCCCCCAATATGATAACTGCACGTGAAAAACGCCAATTTTCACCCAATAGGGCATAGCATAGCAATATGACTACGGTACCTATTATAATGCCCTTATGCAATTTGTGGGCAGATAGGGGTTTTTTGTACCCTTGGGCAAAGCCGATACATAATGTCCATATAAGGGTGTATGCGGGGAGTATGGCATATAGAAATATTGAAGAAAAACTGCTGTCTCGCTGCCATAATATATGATTTTGCCAATAGAAGGCTATGCCTAAAATTCCCCCATATATAGTAATAGAATCAATCAATGGCAACAATATGCGGGTAATAAGCCTTTGGGCTATAGCCATAGATGCTCTAAGCCATATAGCCATGTTAATAATAAAATTGAATAAGGCTGCATTTTTATGCGAAAAGTGCTTTTTTGCAAATATCTGCATGGCCTTATAGAATACTATTACATAGTTGATGCTGCTTTTTTTTGTGCTTTCTCCCTTATAATGGATAATACGGGTAAGCGGATAATAGTAATTTTTGTATCCGCCTTGTGTAATACGGTATGACAGGTCTATGTCCTCACCATACATAAAATAGTCCTCATCCAATAGACCTACTTTGTCAAGTGCTGTTTTTCGCAGTAGCATAAAAGCACCCGAAAGTACTTCCACCTCGTTAATATCATTTTCATTAAGGTAGGTAAGGTGGTATTTTCCGAATTTTTTGGATTTTTTGAATATTTTTGATAAGCCGAATATTTTGTAAAAAGCCACGCTTGGAACAGGCAACCCACGCTTGGATTCAGGAAGAAATACCCCTTTCCCGTCTACCATTTTTACCCCTAATCCGCCTGCCTGAGGATGTGCATCCATGAATGATACGGTTTTATGAAAAGTATCGGCTTCTACTACCGTGTCAGGATTGAGCAAAAGCACATATTCACCCTGTGACAAGCGTATGGCCTGATTGTTCGCCTTGGCAAAGCCTACGTTATCTTTATTGGCTATAAGTTTTACTTGGGAAAATTTTTGTTGAACCATTTCCACCGAATTATCTACCGAGGAGTTGTCTACCACATATATTTCACTTTCCAAACCATGTGTGGCCGTTATTACCGATTGCAGGCATTGCTCCAAAAAGTAGGAAACATTATAGTTTACTATGATTATACTCAGTTTCATATTAAATAGGCTATACCAAAAAATGCAAAGATACCACCTTTTTCTGTTTTTAAGGCAAAATAAAGCTAAAAATGATTTTATATCATTTTTTTTATACGAAATCTGCCTTCTTTTGCGTTACATTTTTTTAATGTATAAGTATAATGCACCGTAAATTTGTAGAAAATTTAATATTTTTACTCACGCTTAACCTCATAGTAAAGCCGTTTTGGATATTCGGAATAGACCGAACGGTGCAAAATGTGGTGGGAGAGCAGGTGTACGGATTGTATTTTGCCTTGTTCAATTTTACCGTAATATTCAATTGTGTATTGGATTTTGGTATTAATAATTTTAATAGTCGAAGTATAGCCCAATCAGAAAGTTTTCTACGGAATAATTTCAGCAAAATATTTACACTTAAGTTACTGCTTGGCGTTTTGTATGCGGTGGTGGTAATGGTAAGTGCACTTATATGGCGTTATAGCGGCTATGCGTTGGCTTTATTGTCGCTTATGGTATTTAATCAGTTTTTGTCCTGTTTTATACTTTATCTTCGTTCCAATGTATCGGGTTTGCTGTTGTTCAAAACCGATAGTTTTCTTTCGGTAATAGACAGGGTAATAATGATAACACTATGCGCTATATTGCTGTGGGGTAATGTTACAGACAGGCCGTTTCAAATAGAGTGGTTCGTGTATTGTCAAACGGCGGCATATATGCTTACCATACTCATAGCTATTCCCATAGTGCTGTCACACACCGGGTTGCAATCACCTTTTATAGACAGACAATATTTTAAAAACATATTAATTCAAAGTTTTCCTTTTGCCTTGTTGGCCCTTATGACCAATTTGCATAATCGTGTAGATGCCGTGTTGCTGGAGCGTTTGTTGCCTAATGGCACAGGCAGTGCGCAGGCGGGTGTATATGCTTCGGCATTCAGGTTGCTGGATGCCGCTACCATGGTGGCTTATTTGTTTTCGGTAATATTGTTGCCGCTGTTTGCTAATATGTTAACTAAAAACGAGAATGTAAAAAGTATAGTAAAAACTGCTTTTTCACTTATATTTGTGTATGGATTCCTATTGGCCGCAGTGTCATATTGTTATAGTGAAGAACTGATGTTATTGCTGTATAAAGGTCATGTGGATGAGTCTGCTAAAGTATTTGGCCTGCTTATGCTTTCAATAGTGCCGCTGTCGGCTACCTATGTATTCGGCTCTTTGCTTACGGCCAAAGGTGAAATGAAAAAACTGAATATTATAGCTTTTACGGCTATGGTGCTGAATATAGGGCTTAATTTATTGCTTATATTCCGTTGGCAGGCACGGGGTTCGGCAGTAGCCGGCCTGTGTACGCAAATGTTCATTATTATAGCTGAAATCATATTGTCATGTAAAATATTTCATTTTAAAGTATTACCCTCCACCGTGTGTCGTATGGCAATTTTTGCCATGGTAACGGCTGTGGTAATGTATTTTTCGCGGTATTTACCATTAAATTGGTTATGGAAAGTAGTGGCAGCAAGTGTTTTTTCGTTTGTAACAGCCTGTTTGTTGCGTATGATAAATATCAGACAAACAATACGTTATTGTGTTTTAAAAAAATAATGGTAATATATGGTACGAATGTAGAAAAAAATGCTATCTTTGCAGGCACGTAAACATTAATTTATTAACATAAAAATAGACAAAAATGAAAAAATTTATTCTTGTATTAGTAGCAGTTGCATGTATGGGTTTTGTAAGTGCTCAAACAATTTCTTATGCAACAGTAATTGTAATATCTAATAATCAAATAGTTGGTGGATTGGATACCATTCCATTGAGCAATAACACACTTCCTGCAGGTCAGGTTCTTCGTTTATCCCAAATAAGTTTTGGTGCAGGTACAGCCGCTAAAGCATATGTAGAAATGAAAAATAATACTTCTTCTACTATGTTAACAGGTGACAGTTTGGAAATAAGCGTTAAATTTAACGGAACAGAATTGTTAACCTATACGATGACATTACAACGCAATTTGGAAGCAGATTCTTCATTGGCAGTTGCTTTGGATGGTGCCATGGTAGGTGATTATGCAAAAGGTGGTTTGAATGTAATAAACTATAGTATTTCCAAGTACAATGGTGTTGCCGTAAATGATGCCGGTGATAATATTTATGTTATATTATCGGCAGAGCAGTCTATAGTGGAAAATGCATTATCAAATGTAAACATATATCCTAATCCTGCCCGTAATATATTAAATATTAACAATGTGGAAAATGCTAATGTTAATATCTATGCCATTAACGGTCAGTTAGTTAAATCCATGGCGAATGTTAGTGGTAATGCTCAGGTTGATCTTTCGGATATGGCAGCCGGTATGTACATAGTACGTATGCAAAGCGGTAATGATGTTCGCACTGAAAAAATTCAGGTAGTGAAATAATCATACACCATATAAATAATATAAAAAGGCATTCTTATAAAAGAATGCCTTTTTTTTTGTGCATGGTGTAAATAAAAATGGTAATTTTGCAAATACAATAATATTTAAATAACCACTATAATGAAACGAATAGCAATAATAGCAGTTGTATGTATAAGTATGCTATGCACGCAGGCACAAACGGTGGTAAAAGCCCGCTATATGGCTACCAATGGTACCGATTATGTACCTTTGGCTTATATTGATACCTTAGAATTTTTTGTACATGTACATATTGACTATGGAGAGTATATTTATTTATCGGGTTTTACTTATGGGGGTGCTTATACCATGTATCCGCAGGTAATAATAAGGAACAATACCGGTGCTGTAATACCCCGGGGCAGTGTATTGGGAATAGGTGCCGGTTTTAATGATACCATTATGGATTATTGGGAGGAATATATTCAGCTGGAGTATGATATGGCTGCGGGAGATACCCTGGCTTATGTATTAGGGGGGTATTCGGAGCCGCTTATACGCCAAAGCAGCATATTATATAGGGTGAACAGTATATGTTTTATGATTACATCCATGAACTATAATACACCTGTATATGATGCCGGAGCATGTGCCGGCATAGCATGGAATGATGCTACTGTGGTAAATGAAGCTCATGAGCAGGAGGCCCTTATGGTGTATCCTAATCCTGCCCGTAATGTAATTACCATAAGTCATGCTGATAATGCCATGGTAGAAATATATGCCGTAAACGGCCAAAAAATGGCTGCCTGTGGGCAGGTAAACGGCAGTGTACAGGTGCCGGTAAGTACGTGGCCTGCCGGCATGTATATAGTAAGAGCTGTTACTCCTCATAAGGTATATACGCAAAAGGTAATGGTGAAGCAATAATCGTTTTTGTCCGCGTAGGGCAAAGCCCGTATATGTAATGTAAAAAATAAAAAAAATAAAAAAAATAAGGCAAAATGTCCAAACATAAAATATTAATGTGTACTTTTGCAAATTGAAATATGCACATAAGCCTCGTAAAGGGGTAGAATAATATAATAGTAGAAAACAATAATATTAATTAAAACAAGTATTAAAATGAAAAAGTTTATTCTTTTACTCGCAGTAGCAGCTTGCTTTTCAGCAGTACAAGCTCAAAAGGTAACTACCATTTATTCTTATAAATCAGGTGTATATACTGATTTATCCACTAATGATTTTGACTATACCGTGTGGACATCAGCCAATATGCGTTTTGGATATGATATCACCAATGACGGTTCCTCCACACTTACCGCAGGTACTAAATTAACCATTAAAATAGATCCCTTTAATGATCCTGACTATTACGAATACACTTTAGGAGCAGATTTGGCACCGGGTGCTACCGTAAAGGGCAATGAACTTACCACTTTTGCTTTAGCACAATACAATAATTCCCTTACCCAATTAGATGCCAAAACATATCAGGGAAGTGTATGTATGACCGTAACCGAAGTAAACGGTGTAGATTTACAAAAAGGACAGGTAGTAGATAAATGTGTTACATTTAAAATAAAAAATGTTGCCGGTATTAATGATGCCGCATTAGAAAATGTAAGCATATATCCTACTATGGTAAATGGTAACTTGAATGTAAATGGTGTAGAAAATGCCAATATTAACATATATGCCATTAATGGTCAGCTGGTAAAACAAATAGAAAATGCTAACGGTAACGTAAGCATAGATATGAGCCAATGTGCTGCCGGCATGTATTTAGTTAAAATACAATCAGAAAACGGTGTAAGAGTAGAAAAAGTACAAGTTCAATAGTCTGTATAAAAAAACAGTCTAAAAAGGTTGGTGCATGCACCAACCTTTTTTTTGGCATAGAATTTGAATAGGCAATGTGGTAAATATAAAAAAGCAGTAATAATGAATAGAGTAAAATCAGGTGTAATAGCCATAGCATTAATGAGCATGTTGCAGGTAAATGCACAATTGCCCGAAAAAAGTACCACAGCCAAGCGAGGATTACAAGGTGCAGTGACATCTATGGTAGAAACCAACTATAAGGCTTCTATGGTAAATGGAGAAATACAAAAAGGAGAAATGTCGGGCCAGTGGATATATGACTACGATAAAAACGGTAATTTAACCACATGCGAGGTAATAGGTCGTACCGGTAAAATGCAGAGAAAATATGCATATAAGTACGACAAGCAGGGTAATGAGATAAAAAAAGTATGGTATGGTTCTACAGGAGCCATGTATAGGGAATATGTAACAACATATCAGGGTGAAACGCCTGTGAGTTATGTATCGCGTGACGGTGACGGCGTAATGATAGACAGTTCGGTATTTACCACCAAAAATAATCAGATACAAGCCGAAACACTTTACAGCCGTATAGGTGACAGCATGAGTGTGCGTGAGTACAATTATACTTATACCAATAGCATACTTACCGAAAAATATGAACGTGAAAATACCGGCGTTAGAGTGTGTGACAGCTATAAGTATGATAGCAAAGGCCGATTGATACAGGAAAAACGATATAATGACAAAGGGGAGCTCATGTTCCATTATGAATATGCTTACAATGCCGCCGGTGAAAAGGTTGAACGCAAAAGTATAGGAGACAATGGCAAGGTGCGTCGTATAATATCGTATGAATACGACAAGCAGGGCAACCTCATTAACGAAACATGGTATGATAGCGGTAAAATGGTATTAAGAGTTCAAAAATTCACCTATACCTATGATAATAATGATAATTGGATTACCAGGGTATCGTATGAAGGTATGGATGAAAGGGTGATAGCAATAGCGGTGCGTTCCATAGATTATTAGCAAGCGAATAAATTTTTATTGTTACTGTTGAGGGGGGAGCTTTAGGGCGCCTCCCTTTTTTTTGTTGGTGTGCGTGGAGTGTGTACTGCGTGCAGGGCTCGTGAAACATGACGTGAAGCGGAAGTGAGCGGTATTTTATATATTATAATGTATATATAATGCAAAGTATGAAGGAGTGTAAGGCAGGGGACAAAAAAAACCGAATGCCATAAGCATTCGGTTTTTTGCTTTTTAATGTAAATAAGCAGTAAATTATTGAACCTGTTTACCACCTCTTAAAGCAGCTCTTTTGTCTGCAGCGGTTTCAGCTTCTTTAGCTACTTCTACTGATGCTTCTTTAACCACTTTCTTAGCTGCTTTCTTTACAGTTGTTTTAGCGGATTCTTCAGCGGCTGCTGCCTGAGCTTCTGCTTCAGCTTGTGCAGCTTCTAATGCTGCTTGAGCTTCTGCTTCGGCTGCTGCTATAGAATCAGCTACTCTTTGTTCTTCAGCTGCTATAGAATCAGCTATTCTTTGTTCTTCAGCTGCCTGTTCTTCAGCGCTAGGACCGCAGGATACGAATACCAAACCTGCTACTGCTAATAATGCAAATAATTTTTTCATTTTTTTCTTGTGTTAAATGTATAGACTAAAAATTTTCGGCAAAGGTAACATAAAAATTGCAAACAAAAGCAAATAGAAAGAAAAAAAATAATTTTTTTTTGTTTTTTTGTTTTTGTGTTGATTTAAATTGTACTTTTGCATTTCGGTGTAGAACCGAGAAAATAGAAATTTAATATTAACTAAAAAGTATAGAAAAATGAAAAAGATGTTTTTATCAGTAGCCGTAGTGGCTATGATGGTAGCCTTTACCAGTTGTAAAGATGACAGACAAGCTCCCGTTATCACTCTTCCTGAAGATGAAGCAACACCCGTATTTGATTTAGGTGATGCTGCAGCTGCATTAGTAGGTGTAACTGCTAATGACAACACTGATGGTGATGTTACTGCAAATGTTACTGTATCAGGTTTGGATTATGTAGGTGCAGGTACATTGGTTTATTCAGTATTTGACGTAGCTAATAACGAAGGTACTGCAGAAAGAGCAGCCATAGTTTCTTCAGCTAAATTAGGTGGTGCTTACAAAGTAAGCAGTGTTGATTTAGATGATCCTGATGCTGAACCGTATGCATATAATGTTACTGCAGCTAAGTCAGACATGGATGTTACAAAATTAATTGTTACTAACTTATTTGATGCCGATTGGACTCTTACCTTAGTAGGTAATGGTACTGACGTATTGGAAGGTGAATCTATTCGCGTAACTTATGGTGATGGACAGGTTGCTGTATATGCTACAGCTACTTATGGTCCTACTTCTGATGGCGGTTACACTTTATTGGTAATTAGTTACACTATACAAGATGCTGTTACCAATGAAGTTATAGGCACATATCAGGATACTTTAGAATTGAAATAATCAGTAATTAAATCGGTATAAAAAGGTCGCCTGTTTTTAAAGAGGCGGCCTTTTTTTATGCCCTGTAGGGGCATAGTATATAAAAAATCAAATGTGATATGTAGGAGCACTGGGGGTGAGAATAGTAAAAAAAATGTTATCTTTGCACATAGAATATAAAATCACAGCAAAAATATATAAATATGTATAGAACAAATACTTGCGGTGAGCTCAATATGGCCAATGCAGGTCAAAAAGTTACCTTATGCGGATGGGCACAGCGTATTCGTAAAATGGGGGGGATGACTTTTATAGATTTGAGAGACCGATATGGCATTACCCAATTGGTATTCAGTAATGAAACAGATGCTCAATTATGTGAGCAGGCCAATCATGTGGGTAGAGAATATGTATTACAGGTAGAGGGGTTGGTAGCCGAGCGTAGTGCCAAAAATCCCAAAAATCCCACCGGTGATATTGAAATAATAGTAAGTAGTATACGCATACTCAATGAGGCTGATACGCCTCCTTTCACCATAGAAGATGATACTGACGGGGGTGACGATATACGCATGAGGTATCGTTATTTGGATTTACGTCGCGGGTGTGTGCGGGCTAATTTGGAATTGCGGCATAAAATGGCCTTTGAGGTTCGCAGGTATTTAGATGAGCATGGCTTTTTGGAAGTGGAAACGCCTGTATTGGTAAATTCCACGCCGGAGGGTGCTCGTGATTTTGTGGTACCCAGCCGTATGAATGCGGGTCAGTTTTATGCGTTGCCGCAAAGTCCGCAAATATTAAAGCAATTGTTGATGGTATCGGGTTTTGACCGCTATTTTCAAATAGTAAAATGTTTTCGTGATGAGGACCTTAGGGCTGATAGGCAGCCGGAGTTTACACAAATAGACTGTGAAATGTCGTTTGTGGAGCAGGAGGACATATTAAATATGTTTGAAGGCATGAGTCGGCATTTGTTCAAGGTAATAAAGGGCATAGATTTGCCCAAATTGCCTCGTATGACATGGCATGATGCCATGAAGTATTACGGTTCAGATAAGCCCGATACCCGTTTTGATATGAAGTTTGTGGAGCTGATGGATATAATGAAGGGGTATGGTTTTGGTGTATTTGACAATGCTGCCTACATAGGCGGAATATGTGCCAAGGGGGCAGCTACCTATACCCGTAAGCAGTTGGATGCTCTTACCGAATATGTAAAACGTCCGCAAATAGGAGCTAAAGGCATGGTATATGCCCGTGTGGAGGCCGATGGTAATGTAAAATCGAGTGTGGATAAGTTCTACACGCAGGAGGTATTGCAAAGCATGAAGGCCGCTTTTAATGCGGAGCCGGGTGATTTAATACTCATACTCAGTGGTGATGATGCCAATAAAACCCGTAAACAGTTGTGTGAGCTTAGATTAGAAATGGGTTCACAGTTAGGATTAAGAGATAAAAACAAGTATTCATGTTTGTGGGTAATAGATTTTCCCATGTATGAGTGGAGTGATGAGGAGAACAGGTTAATGGCCATGCATCATCCGTTTACCTCGCCTAAGCCGGAGGATATTCCTTTGCTGGATACTGATCCTGCAAGTGTGCGTGCCAATGCATATGATATGGTAATTAACGGTGTGGAAGTAGGTGGCGGTTCCATAAGAATACATGACAGTAAGTTACAGGCCAAAATATTTGAGGTATTGGGTTTTACACCTGAAAGGGCTCAGGAGAAGTTTGGCTTTCTTATGAATGCTTTTAAGTATGGAGCACCTCCTCATGGAGGGTTGGCATACGGATTAGACCGGTTTGTATCCTTATTTGCCGGCTTAGACAGCATACGTGACTGTATAGCATTCCCTAAAAATAATCAGGGAAGAGATGTAATGCTGAATGCGCCAGGGGTATTAGATGCTTCGCAGTTATCCGAATTGAATATAGCTACCACTGTAAAAAGCGAATAAATGGTTACAATATATGATAAAAAGAGCATTCCGGGAGGGGTGCTTTTTTTTATTCTGTATTAGAACAGGGCTGTGTAGCCGAAATTGATTTTGCCGGTGGCAAATTTAACAGGGTTGCCTTTTTGTCGGCCAAGGGCGTAGCTGAGTGAGAATATGCCGGCCTTAGTATTAAAGGCTATACCCATGCCGAATCCGAAGGGAAAGTCGCTATAGTAGGTGTTATTACATTTTTTTTCATAGCCGGCTATGTCAAAGAATGCCTGTATGTAGGATTGTTTGGCAAAAAGGAATCGTATTTCATTGCTTAAGATAACGTAGGTGGAGGCTTGTAAGGAGTGATGGTCAAAGCCGCGTAAGGATTGGAGTCCGCCTATTTCAAAGAGTTCGTTTTGGTAGAGATTGGAGGCCTGTATATGTGCAGCCCGGCAGGAGAGCAGCCATGTGAAATGTTTACCCATGGGAAAATAGAAGTCGGAGTGAACGGAGGCTTTAAATTGGGCAGTTTTTTTATTTATTCCGTTATAAAGTTCGGCGGGAATTTTAGCATTAGTGAGCAGGGTTTTGTTGCCGGCGGCCACGTTTACATTTATGTTATAGCCTTTACGGGGATTGTATAAATAGTCTAATTTTTGGGTTTGGAACGATAATCCGTACCAGTGCAGGTTATAGTCTGCGGCAGCAGGCAGGGAAGTAAGGGTAGCGAGGGAGGCATTGTATATCAGGCGGGAATTTTGGTAGGCGTAATAGGCTTTAATGCATCCGTTATGCATAAGGTAGTATTGTAGTCCTATTTCGGCGTACAGGTTGACGTATTGGGTATCTTTTTTTTCCATGTTAAAGGAGGCGTCTATGCCCAGGGAAGTGTAGAATAGGTAGGGAAAATTAAGTGCAATATCCAGTGTTTGTGATTGTACTTGGGTGCGTTTCCATGACAGGCTAAGGTGTTCACCTATGCTAAAAATATTGTTAAGGTCAAGGTTGAGGTTACCTGTTACCAATATTTTTCCTGATATTTCATCGCTGGGGACCAGCCCCAAATAGCCTTCAAATTGGTTTGTTTTTTTCTTGTCGGCAAATATGTAGAGGGCGGCTTTATCGTGTGAGAAGGCCACTCCGGGGTTACGGGTAATTTGCAGATAGTTCAGGTTTTGCAATTTGTCATTTACTTTATTAATAAGGGAGGCGTTATAGGCTTTTTTTCGTTTGAGGCCCAGGTAGCCGTATAAGAAGGAGGGTCGGAGTTTATGGTTACCCTGTTGTACCAGGCTGTCGAGTACGATATAGTTATTTTTTTCCACCAGCAGGGTGGCATTCATGCCTTGTGTGGCGGGGAGCAGGTGGTCTATTTGCACTTTAGCAAAAGGGTAGCCATGGTTTTCCAGGTAGGTGAGTATATGGTTGGCGTAGGTTTGCAGTTCATTTATATTATGTATATTCTGCAGGTATTTATCGGTTTTGAAAGAGGAGTAGTCATTGTTGTTGCATTGGGGGCATAGTATGTCGGTGTGGAGTATGTGCATGCATGGCCCCACGTATATTATGGCTTTAATGGTATCATTTTGCAGCCACAGGCTGTCTATATTGGCAGAAATGTAGTTCTGTTGGTGTAGGCGTGAAATGAGTTTATGCAGGTGTTGGTCGGCTTGAGCCGTATGGCGGCATAGGGAAGGAATGCGTGCTGATAGTATGATGTTTTGGGCGGGAGCGTCGCATTGGAGGTATTGTACCTGCAGGGGTGTTTGGCCGTATAGGCCTATGGTGCATAGTGCAATTAGCAGGGTACATATCCATATTTTAATACCGTAATGCGGCATAGGGGCAGGTGTTAAAATTGGTAATAAATATAGAATATGAAGGCATTGTTCCACATGTAGGTGTGGTATCTGCCATCATCACGGAGTACGTAATTACGTCCTATGGGTGACACGGAGTAGTTAAATTTGGTGCCTATGCCAAAATGTTCTCGTATGCAGTAGTTTACGTCTGCTATGCAGCCGCATTCGCACAGGTGAAATTTGTTATCGGTTTCCATGTCTTCATTGTTAAGCAGTTCTTTGGCCGAGGCCAATATATTGAGGGAGAGGCCGGCTTGGAGGGTGAGGCCTTTCCACAGGTTACAGCCGAATAGTATGGGCACTTCTATTTGGTGCAGGGCTATTTTGTACACGCCGTTGGTGGTGGAGCGGCTTCCTTTTTGCACGTAGTTAATTTCCATTTGCAGCTTGCATTTAATGCTTTCAAACGGGAAATAGGCGAATGTACCCACAAACACGCCGGGCTTGCGGTAGCCGCTATAGTCATCGCCGTCTACTTGGCATACCGACATGCCGGCTTGGAGTCCGCCTTTTATTTTTTGGGCATGCAATGAGGAGCAAAAGGCTATGAGCAGTATGGTGGCAAGCAGGTATTTAGGGTTTATTTGCATACGTCAAAGCCTATGTCTTTTCTATAATATTTTTTATCAAATTGTACTATTTCGGCGTTCTTTTTGGATATGGCCAGGGCTTGTTCCAGTGTGGGGGCCATGGAGGTAATGGTCATTACTCTTCCGCCGGAGGTGAGCAGTTCGCCTTGTTCATTGCGGCGGGTGCCGGCATGGAATATGCGGCTGTTTTCCAGTGATTGGTAGCCGGTGATAACTTTACCTTTTTCGTATTTTTCGGGGTAGCCGCCTGATACCAGCATAATGCTGGCTACGCATTGGGAGGATATATCTATGTGTGCCTCATGCAGGGTAGAGTGGGCGGTGTGGACAAACAGATCTACAATATCACTATTAATGCGGGGCATTACCGATTCGGTTTCGGGGTCCCCCATGCGGACGTTATATTCTATAACATAGGGGTCACCTTCCACATTCATAAGGCCTATGAATATAAAGCCCCGGTAGGTAATGTGGCGGTGCTGAATACCTTGAATGGTAGGTTTAATAATGCGGTCTTCCACTTTTTTCATGAAGGTATCGTCAGCGAATTTAACCGGGGATACCGAGCCCATGCCGCCGGTATTGAGGCCGGTGTCACCTTCACCTACGCGTTTATAGTCCTTAGCGGAGGGAAGTATAACGTAGGATTTACCGTCGGTGAGGACAAAAACGGACAATTCTATTCCTTTAAGGAATTGTTCTATTACCACTTTGTGGCCGGAGAGGCCGAATTTATCTTCCATGAACATGGCGTGCAGTTCTTTTTCGGCTTCTTCTATATTGGGGGTAATGATTACGCCTTTGCCGGCGGCCAGGCCGTCGGCTTTAAGCACGTAGGGAGGCTGCAGCGTGTGCAGGAAGGCTACAGCTTCATTATATTGTGTGCTGTTGAAGGTGCGGTAGGCTGCAGTGGGTATGTTATATTCCTGCATAAATTCCTTGGCAAAATCCTTGCTGCCTTCCAGGCGGGCTCCGGCTTGGGAGGGACCTATTATCATAACGCGGGCCGTGGCGGCATCGTTATGTAAGGTATCGTATATGCCGTCTACCAGGGCCTGTTCCGGACCTACTACCACCATATCTATGCATTCTTCTATTACAAATTGTTTAATGCCGGGAATATCATGGTCGGCTATGGCAATATTGTTACCGCAAAGGGCGGTACCGGCATTGCCCGGTGCTATGTATAATTGTGTGCATAACGAACTTTGTGATATTTTCCATGCCAAAGCATGCTCTCTTCCGCCTGATCCTAAAAGCAATATTTTCATTATTAATGATATGTTGGTTTAAAACTATTAATTGGCAAAGATAACATTTTTTTTTGGGATAGTGATAAAAAACAGGGAGCATATCTCATAAAAAAATGCTACCTTTGCTTATTGTTATAATGTAATATTTGTTTTTAAAAGTGTGAGTTATAACATTTTGACTGGTAAAAATAAACAATAAAATTATATTAAAATATACATAAAATATAAAAAATGAAGCAGATTTTGATAGCAGCCGATCATGCCGGATATGAAACCAAAGAATTCATAAAGGAAGCATTAGAAAAAGAGGGCTATACATTGAAAGATTACGGAACTCATTCTACTGAAAGCATGGATTATCCTGATGTAGCTCATCCTTTGGCGCAAGCCATAAATACCGGAGAATGTGAGCAGGGCATAGTAATATGCGGTTCGGGTAACGGAGTGAACATGGTGGTGAACAAGTATCCCAATGTGCGTTCCGCATTGTGCTGGCACACGGAGTTGGCCGCTTTAGCCCGTCAGCATAATAATGCCAATGTAATAGCTATACCGGCTCGTTTTATAAGTAAGGAATCGGCACTGGAAATAGCCAAAACATTTCTTACCACTTCATTTGAAGGCGGCAGACACGAGCGTAGGGTAATGAAGATAAAATCATTAATAAAAACCGACAAATAGATATGACAAAGGCAAAAAGGCAGCAATTTTGCTTTTTTAGTTTGTTCGTATTAAAAGGCAAGCCGTGAAGGGCCTTGCCGTTTTTTGGGTTTACCCAACAAAAAAAGGAACTGTAAACGTGGCAGCGTATAAAACCGGAAGTGCATTAATATTGCAATTGCAAAAGTTTATACAGGCCTATTATCGTAATCAAATGCGTAAAGGTGCTATGATAACGGTAATGGTGGCAGCCTGTAGTTTTGTCATATTCAGTGTGGCAGAATATTTTGGCTATTTTCCGTCATGGGTAAGGGCAATATTGTTATATAGTTTTATATTACTTGCTGCCGGAGTAGGAATAGCGTGTGTGGGTGTGCCATACCTGCGTAAGCGGGGCGTACTTAAGGGTATAAGTTATAGTGAGGCGGCGGTAATGATAGGGAGGTATTTTCCCGAAATAGATGATAAGTTGCTTAATGCTGTGCAGTTGCAGCAGCAGGCAGGTACTTGTCCTAAGGCCAATATGGATTTGCTTATGGCCGGAATAGAGCAAAGAACGGTGGAAATGAATCGTTTTCATTTTCCGTTAGCCATAAATGTGAAGAATACCCGAAAGTATGCCCAGTATGCCTTATTGGCAATGCTGATAATAGGTGGTGTGTTGATATTTGACAATCAATTATTTACACTTCCTACGCATCGTATTATACATTATACCAGATATTTTGAAAAGCCTGCTCCCTATCAGCTGGTGGTGCAGAACAGGCATTTGCGGGCTTTTGCTAATGACAACTATACCTTGCATGTAAAGGTGGAGGGGGAGGAAATACCCGATGAGGTGTATATAAATATAGACGGGGTAGAGTATGGCATGCAGCAGAGCAGACAGGGAGAATACAGCTATGAGTTTCGTAATGTGCAACAGGATGTGAAATTTTATATATTCACGCATGAGGTACATTCCCGCAATTATACCTTACAGGTGCTGGCCAAGCCGGTATTGATAAGTTTTTCCATGGATATGGAATATCCCGCTTATGTAGGCAAGCCTGATGAAACGGTGGAAAACGCCGGTGATATATCTGTGCCCGAGGGTACTAAAATAACATGGAAAATAAATTCCCGCAATGCGGATATAATATATTTCAGGCACAATGTAACTACCGATACTTTGGAACCTGTTGGGGACAAAACCATTTACAGCCTAAGGGCTTTTACCGGTGTGGACTATGCCATAAGCAGTGCCAATGAATATATGCAACACTGTGATTCGCTTCATTATCACGTAGATGTGGTGCCTGACAGGTATCCGCTTATAAGTGTAACTGCTATAAATGACACTGCGTATATTGACCGATTCTATTTTAAAGGAACGGTGGAAGATGATTACGGATTTACGGCCTTAAAGTTTGTATATACCATAGAGGAGAATGCGGAAAAAATAAAAACCGAAAAAGTGAACCTGCCTTTGCAAGGCGGACAGGCATTACAGGATTATTATTATTATTTTGATGCCAAAACGCTGCAACTTACGCCCGGGCAGAGTGTGAGTTATTATTTTGAAATATATGATAATGACGCTATTAACGGGGCCAAATGCACCCGTTCCACTGCTATGGAATTCCATTTGCCCAGTGTGAATGAAATAGCACGGCAAATGGCTCAGGGCAATGAACATACCCAAAAGAGCATAGAAAAGATAATGAAAGAGGGTGAAAAGGTGCTCAAGGAGATAGCTGAATTGCAAAAGAAGATGGTGGATAAGAAAAATCCTGACTGGCAGGATAAAAAGCAGATGGAGGATTTGATAAAGCAGCTGCAGGATATAAAGCGTGAAGGCGAGCAGGTGGTGGAAGAGCAAAAGCGTCAGGAGCATATAAGCGAGCAGTATCAAACAATGAATGAGGAGCTTATAGAAAAGCAGAAGGAATTGCAGCGAAGGTTTGATGAGTTGTTCAATGATGATATGAAGAGTACCTTGAATGAGCTACAGCAGCTGATGAACCGGACTATGGACCAAAACCATATGAATCAAATGATGGAGAACATAAAAGTGAATACGGAGGAATTGAATAAGCAGTTGGACCAGAATTTGGAATTGTTCAAGCAGCTGGAAGTGGATGCCAAGTTGGAAAATGCCATATCGCAGGCGGAGGAAATAGCTAAGCAGGAGCAGGGTTTATCGGAAAAAACCGCTGACAAGGCGGCAGATATGAATGCCGTGCAGCAGGAGCAGCAGCGTATTAATGAGCAGTTCAGGCAGTTGCAGCAGGAATATAACGCAATGCAAAAGCTCAATAATGAATTGGACGATCCTTATGCTATGCAGAAGGTGGAGCAGGCCATGCAGGAGGCCGCACAGGCCATGGAGGAAGCTCAAAATGCCACTGACAAAGGCAGCAGGCAGCAGGCCGCCGAAAAGCAGCAGCGTGCTGCCGAAAAAATGCAGGCCTTGGCGCAGGCCATGGAGAGCATGATGGAAGAAGATGAAAATGAGGATACCGGTGAGGACATAGCCACTATAAGGCAGATATTGGACAATATAGTAAGAA
The DNA here is from genome assembly GCA_045598105.1 of Bacteroidales bacterium. GTDB lineage: Bacteria > Bacteroidota > Bacteroidia > Bacteroidales > WCHB1-69 > UBA1205. The sequence goes on from JAZLLK010000090.1 coordinate 61,352, forward strand.
CTTCGTTTACGCAGGAGAGCATAATGAAGCGTATGGATGTGATAAGTCCGCAGGATCCTTCCATGCGTATGCTTATACAGGAACAGTATCAGCTGAAAAATCAGCTCAAGCTCATTACCGACTCGGTGAGTGCCGTAGCCGGGCGGCAGATAGCTGTAGAGCCTTTTATTACCAAGCAGGTAGGCATAATTAACGAGTCGCAAACCGATGTGCTGAATATGTTATCACTTACGCAGGAGCCTTCTATGCGGTATTATTATAACAATAACACCCGACAAATAGTAGCTAAGCAGCAGTTTATGATGACTTCGCTCAATGATTTGGCACTAATGTTGGCCGAATCCATGAAAAAGATGGAGGAGAAGCAACAGCAGCAGGGCAGTGGCAAGGGCAAAGGCAATTGTAATAGTGAAAGTTGTCAGGGTGGTAAAAAGAGCAAGCAGGGCAAGTCTGCCAAAAGCATGCGACAAATGCAGGAGAAACTCAATGAGCAGTTGCAGGAAATGCGTAAGCAGCTGCAGCAGGGGCAGCAGCAGGGTGCCAAGCCGGGAGAAAAAGGGAGCCCGAGTATGAGTGAGCAGTTTGCCCGTATGGCGGCCCAGCAGGAGGCTATACGCAGAATGATGCAGCAGTATCAGTCGGATTTGAAAAAGGAGGGTAAGGGATATGATGCGGGAATTAATAAGCTGCTACAGCAAATGGAGCAAACGGAGCGTGACCTGGTAAACAAGACCATTACCGGACAAACCATACAAAGGCAGCAGCAGATACTGACGCGTATGCTGGAGAGCGAGCGTGCCGAAATGCAGCGCGAAAAGGAGGAGCAGCGGCAGTCACGGCAGGCGGTGAATGCGCCTGTATCCACTCCGCCACCATATATAGAGCAACAGTTGAATAAGAATAAGGGAACGGAATTATATCACACGGTACCACCGGCATTGAATTCGTATTACAGAAGTAAGGTGAATACCTATTTTAATAAGTTTAATGCTCAATAGTACCAATAAACGAATACTCCGATTGGCTTTGCCCAATATTATTACCAATATCACTGTGCCGCTTTTGGGTATGGTGGATTTAATGATAGTGGGGCATATAGGCAATGAGGTGCATATAGGTGCCATAGCCATAGGCACTATGATATTCAATTTTATATATTGGAATTTCGGTTTTTTGCGTATGGGCACAAGCGGTTTGGCAGCGCAGGCCTATGGGGCCAAAAATTTGGATGAAGCCATGGCCGTGCTGCTGAGGGGTGTGGTGATAGCTGCCGTTATAGCGATAATACTCATAGTGTTTCAATATCCTATAGGTAAGTTTGCCTTATGGCTGGTAAATGGCAATGCCGAAATGGAAGCTATGGCATATAGGTATTTTAAAATACGTATATGGGCAGCCCCTGCCACATTGGGTATGTATGCCATAAAAGGGTGGTTCATAGGCATGCAAAATTCCAAAACCCCCATGATGGTAGCCATAGTGATAAATGTACTGAATATATTGTTTAGCCTGCTATTTGTGATGGTATGGCACATGCAAATAGAGGGTGTGGCGTACGGGACGCTTTTGGCGCAGTGGAGCGGACTTATAATATCGGTATTATTATGGATAAAATACTATAAAAAGCTATGGGTGCATGTGCATTGGCAATATAGTATGCAGTGGGAGAAAATGAAGATATTCTTCCGCATTAATTCCGATATATTTTTGCGCAGCTTATGTCTGGTAGCCGTATTTTCATACATACCTGTAGCGGGAGCAGCCATGGGTGATGAAATATTGGCAGTGAACACCTTGCTGATGCAGTATTTTACCATATTTTCGTATATAATGGATGGTTTTGCCTATGCGGGAGAGTCGCTCACGGGCAAATACACAGGTGCAGGCGAGCCTGCCATGCTCAGGCGGGTAATACGATATTTGTTCTATTGGGGAATAGCTTTAAGTGCGGTGTTTACCATAGTTTATGCTTTTGGCGGAGACGCATTGTTGAGTGCGTTTACTGATAAAAAGGATATTATAGCGGCTGCCAAACCTTATTATTTTTGGGTGATGATGGTGCCGGCGGCCGGTTTTGCCGCTTTTTTGTGGGATGGTATATTTATAGGGGCTACAGCATCAAAGGCTATGAGAAATTGTATGTTAGTAGCTACTGCCACTTTTTTTGCCGTGTATTACGCTACCATGCATATATGGCAAAATAACGCTTTGTGGCTGGCACTCATGGTGTTTTTGGGACTAAGGGGAGTACTGCAACACTTTGCTGCTCCTAAGGCGGTATATGCCAGGGCCGAATCACAAATACCGTCACAGCCATAGCGGTGAGGAACCTATATATTTTCATGTATTGCTTAGTATAATTTATTAACCAAAGAAAAAATAACTATAACGTATCCTTATTTTTGCTAATTTTGCGGTCTAAAAATATGGGTACAATATAAAGAAAACTGACTTACCCCGCATATATGATAAAAAAGGCAAGCATAACGGCACTGGTGATAATTATAAGCATAGCAGGTTACTGTATATGCGGCTATATGGGGCATGTTGCCGCCGGCCAAGCGGAGTTGGCGGTACAGG
>JAZLLK010000091.1:0-5985 GCA_045598105.1 Bacteroidales bacterium
GACTCATATTTTTGCACTTTTTTCACACACAAAAATAGTCATTTTTTCCTTTCAAGTATAGGGAAAGTGTTTGCTTTCCCTTACTTGATAAAAATCCTATTCCTGTTCGTGATAAAGTTGCATTTATTTGTTGAATTTAGGTTTAAAAAATCTTGAACAGAGTTAAAACCAACATTATTATCCCTTTCTCCTCCATACCCCATATCATCCTTGGTTCCTCTTTCTTCACCGGAAACACGTTTATAATTTCCATTATCATCACCGTTTTTTGAATATAGAAACCATTTATTATTATGATCTTTGTCTTGAACTAACACGGCCATGTGTCCCAATCCCTTAACAGCGTTACCTGCAAGCAGAATAGCAATACTATCCCCGCTCGGGTCCACATACTGTAGCGGAGAATACAGGCAATAGGCATAACGGTTGTAGTTTAGCGGGTTTTCGGGAGCCTGTATGTAGGGGTCCAGACTTAAGAAGTGTGCCAACACAGGGTCGTACATTCTGCCGTTAAAGTTGATAAGGGCAAAATTATCCACATGCTGTTGCCCGGTAAAACCGCGATCGGTAAAGCGGGTGGCGGTATCATTTCGTGTCCAATCTGTTACGCTTCTTCTTAGACCAAATGGTGTGTAAGACATGCTATCTGCCACATTGCCGTTTTTGTCGCTTATCTTTTCTATGCTGCCAAGGTGGTTGGTGTGTAAAGTGTACATAGCATTGCTATCACCCTGCACATACAAAGCAACAGGCATATTGCCGACATAAATATAATTATATTGTGTATTGGTGGTGAGATTGTGCTCATACTCCCTGCCACAATATATTTTCTTTTCCTGCTCTGCGTTGTTAACGGTATAGGTGGTCATAGCCCTGCTTTGGTTAGGAAAATCTGTAATAACATAACGTTTTTTGTCTTCTGTTATTGTATTTTCATGATTAATCTACCTATCATATTATAGTTTTTCACTGAAATTAGGATAATATTTATACACAATAGCCATATAGTATTCTGTGAAATCTAAAATTTTTAATATACCATTTAGTTTATAATGTAGAGTATCTGTTTTATATGTAATTTGCAGTGTTGAAAAACAAGTATTATCTTTATTATCAGCATATTGTTGCATGTAAAGAAACATATCTTCAAAATTTAAAGAGTCCTCTAAATCTTTTGTATAAATAACTTTTCCATAATCTATCGTTTCATTCATGGATTCAGATGTTTCTATTGATTTTGTTTCTATAAATACAGTATCATGATTTTTGGTTATACAATTGTAATATTTTAGTCTTAGCATGCAAACAGATAAATCCGCACACACGAATATCGTGTCCTCGTCTTTCATAGTTTCGGAAAAGTGTGTTATATCTTCCTTTAAGGAGAAATTAGAAGTTGAGATACTCTTTTCTTCAATAGTATTTTTATTTTTACAACTAGTAGTAGTAAAAAAAAGAGAAAAAAGGAAGACTATTATTAATTTATACATAGTTATCTGGTATTTAATGTTCCGAAAAGGAAATCTTTATAATTATTTGTTTGTTTAATAAAACGGGGAGACTGACCATAATTGCGAATTTCCCATATATTTCCAGAAGTAGGAGTATACATATAATAAAGACTATTGGGATAAGTATTATATTTAACAGCTATATCTCCATACGTGATGTTTCCTATTTTAAAGCCCATACTAGCTTTTTCATTTACAAGAGTAATATTTGGATGGGAATGAATTAAAGCTATCACAGAAGAGCTTGAGTGTCCCATGTCACTAGCGGAAGTCGAGATATCTGCATCATGAGATGTCCCAATAGAATAGTCACTACCTCCGTTTTCGTTGCGGAATCGGTCTAAACGCCATTCAACATCCGTATTGTCAGCCAAAAATTTGAATGCTTTTATCATATCTGTTTGGTCAGATTCAGAACCAATTGCAAAAGAAAGGTTATATTTATTTTGCATTCCGGATTCAACAAGTTGGTCAAGAATATCTCTATTTTTTAGAACAACAAATTCTCCTGTACGGTCACCATTAGCATCAACAGAATATAAAACATGAGTTTTACTTTCTCTTACCCACTTTATTTTACCATTAATATTAACTTCCCATTCATCTATCAACAATCCTGTTGGGTCCACATACTGCAGCGGAGAATACAGGCAATAGGCATAACGGTTGTAGTTGAGCGGGTTTTCGGGAGCCTGTATGTAGGGGTCGGGACTTAAGAAGTGTGCCAACACAGGGTCGTACATTCTGCCGTTAAAGTTGATAAGGGCAAAATTATCCACATGCTGTTGTCCTGTAAAACCGCGGTCTATAAAATGGGTGGCGGTGTCATTTCGTGTCCAATCTGTTACGCTTCTTCTTTGTCCGAACGGCGTATAGGACATACTGTCCACAATTTCTCCTGCTGTATTGGTTATTTTTTCTATGCTACCAATGTAGTTGGTGTGGTAATAAAACAAAGAAGTACCTGTCTGATTGTCAGTCAGTGATAGATGCAAGACTTTGTTGTTACTACTATTTTTCATTTTGCAAAGATAGTATATTTTTTGTTCATGACTATTGTCCAAATTTATGGATGGAGGGCCAATATATTTTCACCATCCAAAACATAATAAGATGTCCATCTTTGTAACAATTGGGCTGTATCTATTCTGAAAACACTTAAATAATACCCATTATACCTACGTTCAGTATAAACATCATTGATAGAAACTGACATTATTCTTTGAGTATCAGAATAAGCAATAATAGAATCTCTGCTTCTAAATATGCGGTCAATAGTGTCTATTGTTAAACCGCCACTACCTTCTAGAAAATAATGTCTTTGTTGAATTATCTCATATTTACCAATTTTTTGTGCCCATTCCCAAATAGATTTACGAATTATTGTCGTGTCTATTTCACCATACAGTTTATCACAATAATATGCTAAATATATTGTATCATTGGAAACGGATTTGATAATTGGTATTATCGGATCTGTATCAAGTTTTGATATATATGTAGTATCGGAAGTTTTACACATTATATAACCTTCTTCACCCCAAGTATCCATCATGAATGTATAAATTGTAGTAGTGGAATCAACATTAAAAGTTTGGTATGGAATTTTTAAATCGGATTCTTTAATTCCATGTTCACAGCCCACTAAAAATAAAAATATTAAAATAGATAGCAATGCATGTTTAATTCTTCTCATTTCCATATATCAGAATATCTCCTATTAAAATCTTCTAATGTTTTAATGTTTTCATATCCAAGTCTTTGGAAATAGTTTGATATCCCTTTTTCTCCATATGTTTTTTGACTTGGACCCAATCCTATACCCATTGTACCAAGTGCTTGATTATAGTATTTTGAATATGAATTAAGGAATTCTTTTTTGTTATTACCTGCCAATTGAAAAGCACCGAAAGAAGCCAATGTTCGTTCTTTAGGTAATCCCAATAGTTTTCCAAAAAGACCTGCAGCAAAGTTTCCTAAATCTCTTGGAGACACATAAACACCTTCACTTATTTGAGAGCCATTTGATAATTTAGATTTAGCATCAAAAACATCCCCATTACCTGCATTCATTACATATACTAATAGTGAAGATATTGGATTAACCCATGCATGAGCAACAGAACTTTCAAAGGTTTTCAACCATTGTTCTGCTTGATTAGAACCTAAATCAATTTTATCCCCTTTTTTAAAAGATTTTTCGCACAAGGTAACTCCAATCAAATTGTCATAATTATTTTCAAGTCGTATTCCTTTTGTCTTATAATCGTTGATTTCTTTGTCTGAATGCACATAAATTCCTAAATTGCCATCATTATATGTTTCAATAACATTTCCATCTTTATCTACATGTGTAGATATCAGCAATCCGCTCGGGTCCACATACTGCAGCGGTGAGAACAGGCAATAGGAGTATCTATTATGGTTTAGTGGGTTTTCTGGGTTTTGGATATATGGGTCCGGACTTAAGAAGTGTGCCAACACAGGGTCGTACATTCTGCCGTTAAAGTTAATAAGAGCAAAATTATCCACATGCTGTTGCCCGGTAAAACCGCCGTCGGTAAAGCCGGGGTCGGTATCATTTCGTGTCCAATCTGTTACGCTTCTCCTTAGGCCAAATGGTGTATAAGACATGCTATCTGCCACATGACCATAAGTATCGCTTATTTTTTCTATGCTGCCAAGGTGGTTGGTGTGGTTGTAAAACCAAAAAGTACCTGCCAGACTATCTGTCAGTGATAGATGCAATACTTTGTTGTTATTACTAGTTTTCATGGAGCAAAGATAGTATTTTTATTCCAATTGTGTAGAAATATGGTCAAATAATTTTTTACTAAGTGGATTGCTTGGAAAATCCAAATCTTCAGTAAATAATTGGTTTCCTAAACTATCTGAATAAGTAACGAAATTGTCATGGACATCTATATATGTGGCTTTTAAAATAGCATTAGACCTTTCATCAAAAGTGTCAGTAGGATGAAGAATATTTGTTGGCAAAGTAGCTATACCACAAGATATTTTAAAACAATTTATGTCGTTATAAACATAAAAACTATCAACATTACTAAAATCTAACTTTACTTGCATTATGCCATATATATGTCCACCACAATTATGTTTATATATTGATAAAATTTTTCCTTTAAATTTAACTTCTTCAAATGTTTCAAATGTTTGATTCTTATATTTTTCTCTGTTTATTTCTGAACGAATACATGTTGTAAAAGCAATAGCAAAAAGCAATATCTGACCAACAACGATTACAACAATAAATAATATAATACCTCGTGATTTATCTGTCATAATAGAAATATGTTTAATAAAATAAATGTGATATCCAGTTACTTATAATATCTACTTTTGACCTTTGACGTGTTTCAACAGGTTGACTACCTATTAATCTTGTTCCTCCAAGATGGGCACCTGCAGAAGCTCCAAAGCCTGCAAAAAAATTAACTTGTGCTCCTATAGACACAGATGTACCTAATGAGAATGTTGACCAAGATTTATCTTTAGATATAGCATATTGTGCATTAAGTGAAAAACCACCTAATGCTTTAATTGATCCAGATATTGAGGTGCCGAAATATATTCCTTGATAATCTATTGGATTATATTTTTCCGAATTGTTATTGATAGCAAGAAAAAAATATTTGTGAACATCAATAGCACCTTCTACGGATGAAGATACGTCCATTTGAGCTTCTCCGCCAACATAATCATACCAATAACCTGCATATGAACCACTTAAAAGCATAAGACTTTGTTTGTATCCTGTATAAGAACTCCCAATAACTGCTTTTCCTGTAGCATCAACGCCATATTCATAACCAAATGCCACATTATCTGGTGTTAAAATAAAATTCCCCCCGAAATCTTTATCAATATTTATGGTCCAATCAATTAGATCTGTTTTAATTGTAATAGAGGAATTATTCTTTCCTTTAATTACAATGTCATCATTTATCTCTACTATTTCCCCGCTCGGGTCCACGTACTGCAGCGGAGAATACAAGCAATAGGAATACCTATTATAATTTAATGGGTTTTCGGGGTTTTGTATGTACGGGTCGGGAGAAAGGAAATGAGCCAAAACAGGGTCGTACATTCTGCCGTTAAAGTTAATAAGGGCAAAATTATCCACATGCTGTTGCCCGGTAAAACCGCGGTCGGTAAAGCGGGTGTCGGTGTCATTTCGTGTCCAATCTGTTACGCTTCTCCTTAGACCAAATGGTGTGTAAGACATGCTATCTGCCACATGGCCGTTTTTGTCCGTTATCTTTTCTATGCTGCCAAGGTGGTTGGTGTGCAAAGTGTACATAACATTGCTATCACCCTGCACATACAAAGCAACAGGCATATTGCCGACATAAATATAATTATATTGTGTATTGGTGGTGAGGTTGTGCTCATACTCCCTGCCACAATATATTTTCTTTTCCTGCTCTGCGTTGTTAACGGTATAGGTGGTCAT
>JAZLLK010000092.1:0-4530 GCA_045598105.1 Bacteroidales bacterium
AGTCTGGCTTACCCCGTTAATGCTCCATGCTATGGTAGCAGTGCTTATAGGGGTAGCACCCAAATTGGTTATGTCCATGCTTACCGGTAATGCCTGCAATGCTACCGAGCCTGCAGGTACGCTTACAGATATGGCACCCAGATCAAATCCTGAAGGTACAATGGTATAAGCACCTATACAGGTATTGTTATAGCGGGAATTACCTGCTATATCTTCCGTGAGGTTAGCTATGTTCGGCATGAGCATGAGCATTTTGTTATTGTTGCTAAAGTCCATATTGTCGTTTATATTGGTAAACTGCGGATTCATGCTTATGGAGTTAGCATTGGTACCTGCAGTGGCTTTTAATGCAGCCAAACTGCTTTGTGCACTTCCTACATAACCTAGGTATGCGCCTGTGGAATAGTAATTGTTGTAGTCCATATCCACACTTGCGGCATAGGTGGTATTGGATATGTATAAAGGATATCCTGTGCCGGAAGTGGCAGTATAACTCAAGTTACCTTTTAATTGGCAGTAGTAAGTGGCGTTGGCATAAGAGCAGTATAAATTATAAGCAGTACCTGTACCGCCACAATATACGCTGTTATTGAACACATTTAATACGCTATAGTATAAATAAATTCCGTAGAAGTAACTAGAACCGGTAGGTCTTACTACTTCGTTGTTGGCTATAAGAGCCGGAGCCTGAGCACCGGTAGCGGTTACATTCATATAATAATCATATATACCATAGCAATAAGCGGTTCCGTTGAAGTGAATTTTATTATTAATAATACCGCTGTCTATTCTGTTATAATAGTACATGTACATGCCGTATTGTGAGGAAGAGCATGCTCTGGTATTAATTACGTTGTTGGCTACACGGTCATATATATTATAGTAATAGGAATATATACCATACATATATACATTATTAATAGTATTACCATCAATAGTAATTTTGCTTGTGCCCTGGCTCATGGCAGTGGTGCCCGGGTAAGCGGAATTAATGTATATACCTGTACCGCCACCGTCAATGGTATTGTTCAGTATACGCAAATTACCCATAGGTGTGGCACCGCTTGCGGTAGAACCGGAATAGTATATACCGGCTGTGCCGGTAGAGGTAGAAGAGGGATCTATTATAAAATGGCAACCGTTTATTTCCACATTATTACATGCCGTAGCTATTGAAAATGCAGTGGTATTGCCTGCATTAACGGTAATGTTGGATATATAGAAATTTTGTATTCCCTTTATGGAAACATTACCATTAAATATAACGTCGGCAGTGTCACCGCCGGCAGAGGTGATTACCAGGGTATCGTTAGCTGTGAGTATGCCGTCAAGCGGTTTAAAGTCCATACCCTCATTATAAACGCCATCGTTTATTTCCAGTATTACTTTACCGTCAATACCGCATTTTTCTATGGTTTTTACAAACTGGCCCATGGTCATAAAATCGCAGCCGGTAGCACCTAAGGTGTAAGTACCATCCAAGGCTCCGTTACAGGTTACTATGTCTATGCTTACGGTGTCATCATAGGTGGCGGAATCGTAAGCATTGTTGGGATTAATTACCCATGCGGTAATGTTTTCTATTTGGCCGGCTACGGCTGTGTAGTTGCCCAATGTTACGGTATCACAGAAGTCGCTGGGCAGGCATCCTGTCCACTGCATGGTTACGGGTGTGCCGTTGTTAATGGAATAGCCTATGGTGCATGATGTTAAATCAGCTAAGCCCATATTACGTATCATCACCTGAATGGGGTGAGTGCCGGGGCTTACACCATCTTCACTGGGACTTACTATTTTGTCTAAAGCTACCGAGTTGGTGTCGGAATTTCTACGTACGCCGTAGTAGAATATACACATAGGATGTTCCCATTCTTCTGCAGCTATATTGCTACCGCTACATCCGGTTGTATAGTTATTAGACGCTCTGTCTACCATAGGATCATCAAAATACAGGTAATCCCAGTAGAATGTGGTACTGCTGTTTTGGGCGCAGCTGTTAAGTGAGCTGGTGTCTATCCACCATATCATGAGGTTCATACCTTGAGGTATGGTAACTATGTTGTCAAATATCACCTTGTTCCAGCCGTAGTTAATGCCGGTAAGATCACCGTCATATACTTTGGTGGCGCCGGCACTAATAGGATCTATGTATTGTCCTGAAGTGCTTATGTAGCTTTCTGTGGTGGCTTTGGCATAGCATTGTACGTGGTAGCGGTAGGCGTCAACGCTGGCCGAATTCTCGGTGTGGTATGCTATACCGCCTAAATTTACCGATTTATTGGTATTGCCCAAATGTGAGGATAAATATATGGAGCGGCTCCAATTGGTTCCGTCACCAGATATGGTCCACGGGAATGAGCAGTCGCCGTTACCAAAATCAACGGCATCGTAGTGGTCCATAGAGTCGGTAACTATTACACCTTTGCCTAAGCCCATGAATTTAATGTAATAATGACCATTGGTGTTTACCACATTTCCTAAAGTGTCGGTTTTGGTTACCGAGTAGGTAACGGGATTTTCAAAACGGATGTTGGGTATTACGGCGTGCCACATGTTTTTACCGCGGTAGGTCATGGGTATAGTTACCGTAATAGTGTTCTTATTGGTGTCAGGATAAGTATAGGTCATGTCCAATGCATCTATATTGGCACCTGACAAGGTGCGAGCCTGTAATTTCATTAAATAAGGACCGGTAGAGAATACGGTGTCGCCCGGAGCATCTATCCATGTGAATACTATGTCTGAAGTACCATATATTATTTTGGTAAGGGTGTCATCGTAGGTGTTGGTGTCTATTACATTGTTAGGCATGCTCACCCATATGGTAAGGGTATCCGGCTTGTTTACCCCCGGGTGGTAGGAGCCTATGGTAAGGCTATCCATGTAGTCATCATACAGGTTGCCTGTCCATGTGTAGGGTGTTTGCAATACTCCGTTTACCGTCCAGTTTACAGTAGCTTTGGTAAGGTTGGCATAGCCCTTGTTACGTATGGATATGTTTACGGGTACCTGAGCGGTGAGCGAGGTGGCTACCGAGTCCGCCATGAGTATATCTTCCATGGCTACCGAGTTACTGTCTAATACGGTACCGCCGGATATTATACGAATAATAGGTCGGTTACAGGATGTACCGCTGCCTTGAGGCATGTTGCCGTCACCATAGTTTTCTATTGCCAGGGTGCTTGAGGAAGTATTCGCATACCATTGGCAGGTACTTCCTTCGTAGCTGCCGTCTTTATTGAGCCAGTATATGAGGAGACCATTACCGCTGGGTACCATAAATGAAGTGGTGAGCGGAATTTCCAGCCATTGATTAGCCGGCAGGTTGCCGGGAATGTTGCCTGACCATACCAGTGTAGCCCCATCGGTAACAGGGTCCACATACGAGGTATTGGTAATGGTGGCATCAGATACCACTTTCATGTAGCATTCCTGACTGATCAAGCCTGTAGTATTGCTCATGGAATATACCTTAAAGGCTATTTCACTTATTTTATTGCTGCCGGCAGGCATGTCGGCAGCAGGTATGAGTGTGCGTGACCAGCTGTAGTCATACCATGTGTAGAACGGAACATAGTCTTCGGTAGTGGTGTTAACGGTGTCACCTATGTATTTGTATTGTCCTTTGCCGCCGCCGGCTATGTGAGCACTTACAAATCCGCTGCGGGCAAGGGTGTAATTTCCAACAGTATCATGTCCGTATATAGACATGGTGTAGGTAGTACCGAATATATGTTGGGGTATTACGGCTTCCCATATAGAGTCACCTTCTACCGCAGTCATAAGTATACTGTCAGAATGGTTGCCGTTAAGCGTGTTACTATAGGTGTAAGCAAGGTAAGGATGTTCTACCGGTATAGCAGTGCGGGCAACTACTTTGGCCTTTACAGTGTAAGGACCGGTGTAACCTACCGTATCAGGGAAATAAGTTAAAAATTCTACTACAGGAGGCTTAATTTCATACAGGGAAGCGGTGAGTTCAAAGTTGTCTATTACCCATCCGTGTGAAATTTGTGTACCGGCAGTATTACCTTTTTTAATAATAAAACGGAATTGAACGCCGGAATATGACGCATCATCGCTGAGGTCGAACATTTCATTCTTCCACCATGCGTTGGAGGGTACGGCCAAACTGTCATTGGCATTCCATTCGGAATAGCTGGCAGCGTTAAAGCCGGTGGTGCCATAGTTGGCAGCAGCCCCTTTATAGGATTTGCCTGGCAGTGCCTGCCACTGGGCACCTACATTGTTTAATCTGAACTCCACTCTTACCTCATCCATAGGTGATACCTTACAAATGTGGCTGAAGCGAAGCACAACGTAGGGATAGTTGGTACAATCGTATACCGGCGAGGTGAGCATTACCGAGTCACCTGCACCAAAGGGCACCTCACTCCATATGGACCTGGTACCGCTTACGGCCAAATTATACGGATTGTACGAAGTTTGCCATGCTGTACCGGGTGCAGAGGTGAAAGTGTGAGTATTTTTGTCAAAATTCTCACTGCCTATAACCACGGCCTGAGCATT
>JAZLLK010000093.1:0-3548 GCA_045598105.1 Bacteroidales bacterium
AACAGAGCGTATTTGTTCTCGTTTAGGCGAACAACAAATACCTATATCCGTGGAAAATGACCAAGAATTGCTTAATTACCAACATGATACAAAGGAAATTTTACGCAATGCCATAGGACAGCACTTGTATGATGAACCTACGGACATGCAAGAAGGAGAAGTACTTCACTTGGATTATTTACAACCCTGCGGGAACAGCAATGCCATTTACTACTACCACCCCAACCACTTATCCTCTACCATGTATGTAACAGACATGCAACAGTCTGTAGTGCAAAGTTTTCTTTATGCTCCTTACGGAGAAATTATCTCCGAATACCATCCTGGATTTAACGGCAATGTTTTGCCTAATTATGCATTTAACGCTAAAGAATTAGACGAAGAAACAGGAATGTACTACTTTGAGGCTCGTTACTATAGGGCACCTACTTTCATTTCCCGTGACCCATTAATGAACGAAAAACCGTGGCTGAGCCCGTACCATTATTGTAGCAATAACCCTGTGGGGAGAGTGGATCCGAGTGGGATGTTTGATGATGAAGCACAGGCAAACAAATATCACGAACGGGCGGTGAAGAAGTATGGCAGCAAAAGAGTCGGTGACGTATATAACGCTGGAAATTCAGAGAACCGGAATTATCAATTTCGAATATATGATAAAGGAAAAGAGAAGGACAAGCAATGGACTGCAGTCAACGAAAAAAACATCAGTGTATGCGCCTACAAAGGAAATTCTATTTCAACCGGAAAGGACTATAGAAAGTACAAACACAGTCAAGGTAATGGAATTCTGACGGTTAAAACAAGTTTGACATTAGGTGCTCAAGCAGGAGGAACACTTAAGGGGAAAGGGTTTTCTTTAAATTTAGGATCCATTGATGTAGCATCAATAAATTTTGGTACAGGTCAAAAAATAAGATATAGCCATGTAAATGAATATGGAGAAGCCACTCATAGAATGGGCATTTCTCTGGGTTTTGTGGGTTACAATTATACAAAAGAACCTTATCAAGATGCAAATCATACATTTGGATATTCGTATAAAAAATCGGTTGCAGAGTCCTTTTTAGGAATAAACAGGGAAGGAATAGATGTTTCTTTTGGAATAGCTACTATATTTGGAATAAATATTGATGTGAATTATAAATGGTGATGACGAAATATATAGGAAATGTGCCTTTTGTAGGTAAAGAAAAAACAATAGCGTTTGAGGCATTCTGCGAAAAGTGCGGAAAAATGACACAGCATTACTGGGTCCATCCAAATGGGTATACACTTAAACACACATTTTTCAGTAGACTATTCGCTCTGCAAGTCGGCGGTACCTTTACAAGTCTCAAGCATATGTTTCATACATGGCAACTTTTGCTAAAAAAGAAAAAAGCAGTAGAAGTAGCAACTTGCGAAGAATGTGGGCAAGAAAGAATAAAATGTTTGCATTGTGGTAATGTTGAAAAATTTACAAAATGGCAGGAAGTGTATATTTGTCCACGATGTGGTAAAAAATCGTATATGTTCGCCGATCATCCTCAGCCAATGCCGTTTTGGTATTTCAAATGGGATTAGTTTTTTCTAAGTTAAACCAACAGATGCAACTTCTGCATAGAAAAATGATAAACAATAGTATGGGCAGCACCGCCTTCGTAACGGATAATAACGCCACCGTTACCCAAGGCTTCCTCTATGCGCCCTTCGGTGAAATCACCACCGAGTACAATGTCGGCTTTGCCAACGGCGTAATACCAAAATACTCCTTCAACGCCAAGGAGTTGGACGAAGAAACGGGGATGTACTATTACGAAGCAAGATATTACAACCCGCCGGTGTTCACTAGTAGGGATGCGATGTTTGAGAAATACTTTTGGATGTCTCCGTACGCGTATTGTGCGAACAATCCGATGAAGTTTGTGGACCCGACGGGATGTGAAAAATTAATTTGGGTTGATAAAAATAAAGACAAAACTATTTTTTCAGGAGCAAGTAATTATAAAGATGACGGAGCTATACATATTTTTGCTCATGGATCTTCCAAAGGTATTTCAGTATGCATAGATGGTAAAAATCAAAAAATTAAAGATTCAAAGCAACTAAATAATCTTTTATCGAAATATAGTGATATTTGGAAAAACAAAAAAGAAGGGGACGATATTGTAATTATTCTTCATTCATGCCGAACTGGAGAAGGTGAAAATTCTTTTGCACAAACAATATCGAAAGAATTAGGCGTTACAGTAGTGGCTCCAAATCAACGTGATTATTTTTCTAATGAAGGCGAAATTGGCACATATAAAGCTAAATATGTGAACGAAAATAATGAATATAAACACGATGAAAATGGTCAAATAAAAAGTAAAGAAAGATCAAACACAATGGGAACTTGGAGAGTTTTTTTAAATGGAAAAGAAACCAATTCCTATAAGGGTTGTTGGAATCCTAAAGAAAAACCCAATTTATGGGATAAATTATTGTATCAAAATTAGAAAAAGATGAAAAAGACAGTAGTTATTGGTTTGATTATCAGCTGTGTACTAAGTTGTTCTCATTCAACAGAAGAAGTCAAATCTATGAATTCGTCTACCCGCAGTATCAATGAGTTGCGTAAATTAATCATAGAAAATGGAGATACAAGTGCTTATTATGAACTATATATACAATATTTAGATTTTGAATCACAAGATTTTTTAGTTTATGCTATGATAATGGCAAATAAATACGATTATCCTCAAGCCTATTTTGATGTATTTGATTGTTTAACAGAACCATTTTTTCAAAATTGCACTTTCATGGATGAAAAAATGGATGAAAAAACAGCATCCATTGCCATAAACTATCTTCTTCTTGCTGCAGAAAAGGGACATGAACAAGCAAAAGAAATGGTTACTAAGAATAATATTACACCAAAAGAAAGTAACAATGTAGCTCAGATAAAGCGTATTTTTTGAAAGCACAAAATAAAACGGCCATAATTTATGTTTACTACGATACAACATATTACCCCAGTGACCTCGTCAAGCTTTTCAGTTTCCATTGAACTCAAGGATGTTTCCGGCAAGCCCTGGGCGGTGCAGGCCGCAGGCCGGCAGTTCGTCTATTTCAACTACAACCCTGTGGGTGACAACACAAAAGTCTATAGCAGCCTGCCCAACGACTGGGAGCGCAACTACACGTATGACCTGCTGGGCCGCAGGCTGACCTATACGGAGGGTGAGCTTGCCGAAAGCTACACCTACAACGGTGGCAACCTCTCCACCCACACCCAAAGCTGGTTTGAGAACGGCCAGCCGCAGACCAAAACCACCTGGTACCACTACACCGCCCACCGGTTGGACAGCGTGCGCTATGATGATGTCCTGACCACCATTTATCATTACAATGCCGCAGGGCAGCCCGATTCCGTCTACGATGAGAGCGGCGTAATGTGCTATGAGTACGGCAACATGGGCGAAGTAACCAAGGAAACGCGCATTTACGCTCTGCCTTTCCTTTCGCAACCTATAGCCATAAGCACAGGGTTCGAATACGACAGTTGGGGCAGAATATTAAACATT
>JAZLLK010000094.1:0-1880 GCA_045598105.1 Bacteroidales bacterium
TTTTAATGTTTCACTATTTTCTTTACTATTTCCTGTCCGTTGTCCAATGCACACTTAAGCACGTATATGCCTGCGGCATAGGGAGACAGGTTTATACAATATATATTGTTATTTGCCTTTATATTAATTAATTGCTTTCCATATACGTCATATAATGTGATTTGTGTTATTTTTGTGGTGTTTTGTGTAATTATGTTAATTATATCATTAGTGGGATTAGGTGATATGGCTACCTCATTTTCCTTACGGGTATCGTGAATATAAGGGCGGGAAGCTATGGGTTGCACCCATACACAACTTGTGTGTATATGCTGTTTCCAATGCGGATACCATTCATTAATATGCTCCAGTACCGATTCGGCTAACAGGGAGGCCGTATTGTGTGCCATAGTTATATTGCGTATGCTATCTATGGCATATTCACTCACTGTAACTGCAGCGGAAGTATCCTGCGACCATGCTTTTAAATAATTTAAACATAATTGGTATTGGGCTGTATCACTTGTAGGCACATAAGAATGCTGTTGGAGTACCTGTTCCCATATATGTTGCAATTGTGCAACATCGGCATTCATTGTGTAATAATTGACTGCCAACATATTGGCATTAAGTGAGGACAGGCGTTCCAGCCATAGGGTTATATCCGATACATCAGGGTCTATGGCATTATTCAATATGTACACAGCGGTAATACACGATTCGTCCAAGGTGTTTTTCAGTTCCGACAATTGGATTAAATCTCCTAATTGACTGTTTTCTTCACTACTTATACCGGATACATTTTCCCAATCTATTTCTATACCTTCATATAGAGTATGATAGTTGTCCAGGGCAGACACATACATATTATATGTGCTGTTATACATATCCTCACATTCGGTTATGCTCACGGGCATGTTATAGTATGAACTGCCTATACAGCCGTATCGGTCTCCACACACATCATTAGCGGTTCCGGCTACAAAAAGCTGATAATTGTTAACAGGGTTTTGCGAATTTTCATTGTTTTTATAATAATAGAATATTCTTTGGCTACTTAAATTATTAAAATGCAAAGCCGATTCTCCTTCAAAATAATTTCCGCATGCCCCGTTTTCATACCCCTGATAGCGTTTTACACTTGCCGGAGTATCCACATATATATCTATACTGTCTTCTACAAAAACATTGCATTTCAGTTGCAAACCTGTAAGAATAGTATAGTTATTATTTTCATTATCATAACCGTTACCGTTTAACCCGTATATTTCTATACCGCGGCACAGGTTTTGAAAGGTATTGAGCCGTATGGTATTGTTATCAGTGGTTTTGCCTATTATTTTTATGCCGTTGCCTATACCCATAAAGGTATTGTTTTCCACCCTGTACATGGTGCAGGAGTCTATTATAAGTCCATGCACATCACTGTTATAGGAAGTGCTTCCGCTTGAAAATGTGCAGGATATCACGCTCAGTGCATCGGCATTTTTGGCATTAATGCCTATGCTGTTATTGGTAAATACGGCATGATACACATGTACGGGCTTTTCGGTTGACCCCGTAACGGCTATACCGTTTTTAAAATTATAAAAGGTGCAGGCCGTATCATGGCATGTAGCCGGATAAGTCATAATACCTGTATTTTCATTCATTCTAAAGCCTGCATTGCAGGCATACAGGGCGGTACCCTGCTGTATCCAATCGCTTTTGGACTGCATATCTTCAAAGTTACAACCATTGAACCGCACCCCCCGCACATTGTGCAGTGTTACCTGTACACAGCCTGTATCCATGGTATAATACGCATTATCATTTACACTGAAGGTGCAATGGTGAAAGGTGCTTATATTGTCTGTAACCTTATTATAGGCATTTACATGGCTGTAGGCATTAAAATGAAC
>JAZLLK010000095.1:0-18757 GCA_045598105.1 Bacteroidales bacterium
ATATATAACTGCTATTCATACCGTATTTAGGTTTTTACGGGTACAAAATTACAACAAAAATATAGCGCACGGGTACTTTACGAAACAAAAAGTTATTAACAAAGTTATTAACACTCCATCAGTCTGTTATTTGCAATACACAGTCCCACTAAACCGGCATTATATTCCATGTCTGTCTCCACATAGGGAGCATAGAGGAAGTCCCGGGTGATGGTGGCGTTATTATCCGCTACGAAGGCGGTGCTGCCCAAGTGGTTGGTGCGATAATAATATAGGCATATTAGTGCCTGCGGACTGCAAGGCCTGTATATCCATGGCAGGAGGCATATCCACGGGGGCATCTGCAGCTATGAGCTGCTGCACATCAGCCCTAAAGTGCTCTTCTGCCATGGTGTTACATTATTGCACACTATTTGTATTATTTAGCGTAATATTTATAGTATTTTTTCCTAAGCAACTTGCTATATGCTCGTTACCGCTATAGTAATGCTTGATATATTCGCCGCTGGCGTTGAAGGTAAGATACAGGTTCGGATAGGACGTGACGTGCTGCCATGTGAATGCCTGCTATCATCCGCCCGGCCACATTCCCGTGCAACTGCCTATAATTGTTTACATGTTGCAAAGATAGTATTTTTTTCTTTATCCTAATGGTCTGAACTTGGGGGTATATTATAATTCGTCCACAGGTATCATCAACTTTTATATGTTCATTTTTTTTGCGTAATAAGTCCGTTTATAAGCAAATATTACGCTACTTTTGCAATTGGTATTTATAATAAAAACAATTGAACACATGAAAAAGAATATAGCCGTAATTATGGGCGGCAATTCAGGCGAACATGCCATATCACTCAAAAGCGGTGCCAATATAGCCCGCCAGCTCAATCACGACCTTTACAATGTATATCCCATAGTGCTCAAGGGTAAATTATGGACATACACCAATACCGAAGGCCGTGTATATGACATAGACAAAAATGATTTTTCACTTCACATTGATAACCGGCACATCACATTTGACCGTGTATTTATAGCCATACACGGCAAGCCAGGAGAAGACGGACGCCTGCAAGGATACTTTGACATGCTGGGCATACCCTACACCGGTTGCAGTGCCCTTATATCTGCCCTCACATTTAACAAAAACTACTGCAACCGCGTGGTTGCCTCCTATGGCATACGCACTGTTACATCGGTACACCTGTTCAAAAAAGACCGCTACACTCCCGAAGACATTATAGCCAAAACCGGTCTGCCCTGCTTTGTAAAGCCCTGCAACTCAGGTTCCAGTGTAGGCATGTCAAAGGTAAACAGAACAGAAGAACTTATTCCGGCCATTAATACCGCACTTGAGCATGATGACCAGTTGCTGGTGGAAACCTTCATTAAGGGGAGGGAAATTACCTGCGGTGTAATGGAATATGAGGGGAAAATACAGGTGCTGGGTATTACCGAAATAGTAAGTAAAAAAGAATTTTTCGACTTTGAGGCCAAATACAATCCTGCCCTGTCGGAAGAAATAACCCCTGCCCCCATAAGTGCGGACGTACAGCTGGAATGCGAACAGGCCTCCATGCACATATACCGCGTACTTGACTGCAAAGGCATAGTACGCATAGACTATATATTCAATAGTGAAGGTCTCTATTTCATAGAGGTGAATACCATTCCGGGGCAAACCAACGAAAGCATAGTACCCAAACAGGTAAAAATGAAGAATATGAACTTTTCCGATTTGTGCACTTATTTTTTGGAAGAGGCCATAAACAAATAGTAAATCATAACTAATTATATATTATAAGTGATATTTTACATTAAAATAAAATATCACTTTTTTGTATATTTACTATCGTTTTATAATACGCCTACAGCAGGTAAAATGTCGGTTACTAGTAACCTCCATACCATTTGCGAATAAAATATTCGCCACACATAAGTAATATAAGCAATATCGGGACCCACAGGCTGTCGGTTACGGCATGCGGGAGCTTGTGATAATGGGCCACAGGCTTAAGGTCGGTACGGCTGCATATATGCTTACGCAACATGTCCAATTGCTTATCGGAGTAGCATTTTCCGCCGCTTTGGGCGGCCAAATTATAGAGCAACTGATAGTCGGCCGTTACATTAAGGGCTTCCACATTCACCTCCTGCACTACAAAGTTACCGCTACGCTCGTAGTGTTCATTATTGAAAGTGGTGGTGGCTTTCCACTTATAGGTACCCTGCGGCAGGCTGCCCGCCTGCAAACGATACATTTTACCATAGCGGGTAAAGGCAAATTGATGTTTTTGGGTTTCACCCTGTAATTCCATAAGCACCTCCGGCGTGTTCACCGGCTCATAGTTGGCATTATAGAGTTCGGCATCAAACACTACAGGCTCATTTTCGGCGTACACCTGCCTGCCTTTCACCCTAAAAAAGCTCTTATCTTCCTGTATGCCTACGTATTGAAACACTTTCAATATAAGGTCGTCAAAATGTTCCCACGCGGAGGACTGCACATAATCATACATACGCCATCGCCACCAGCCATTGCCCATGAGCACGGCACTACGGGCCTTATTACCCTGTATAAGCACCATTAGCGGATAGCGGGTGCTCACTTTACCTATTTTTTGGTACAGCACCACCTTACATTGTGCCCCTACTTGGTATTGGGCCATGGGGACTTCTACCGGTGACACGCCGCTAAGAAAGTCCGTGGTAGAAGGCAATAGGGATATGCCGGAAAAATTAGGGTTCACTTCCGGATAGGCCTCATTGGTCATGCTGCCTTTATTCAGCACCTGCAACCCCGTAGCCGAGGAATTGAAAGCATTATACATGTCCATATTACACGGCATATACAAGCAGGGTATGCCCATGTAGTTAATATCATTTACCAGTGCCTTCGACCTTGCATCTACAGGTAATCCGTGCAGCACCATTATATCATATTCTCCTGCAGGCTTGTTAAAGTTATTCACCTGATAGCTTTCCACCTCATAGGCATTTGATGTGGCCAGGCTGCGTGCCACTGCAGCCACATCGGGGTGAGGAGAGGCATACACTATGGCGACCTTTTTACGCTTATCCGGCACCTGTATAGCTATTGTGCAGGTATTATTAAGAGGGGTAATTTCTCCTTCTGCTACCGAAAGTGTTATTTTATAGGTATGCATACCGGCCTTATCGGCCTCAAATGAGGTTTTTATCCACTGCACATGATTATTTCCGGAATAATGCACCGGCTGTTCCATTAGCTTTACGCCATCTTCATATAGGGTAAGCGTAGCGTTTTTACCGGCCATGTCTGTGGCTTTTACCAATATTTCTATGGGAAACACATTGTGCAGGTACACCGTTTTATTATAGTTCACCTTAGCTATAAGGGCATCACGGGTGGGAGTGGTATCGCCCATGGTTACGGTGTATATGGGTGCCTGTATATTTTGAGCGGCATACAGGGGAGACCCGCCTGCGTTTACTATGCCATCGCTCAGGAGTACCACGGCGCCTAAGTTTTTACGGTAATAGGCTGATTCCACGGTATGAAAAAAAGAGGATAAGTCTGTTTTTTTACCGCTGTAATCCGCTATAGCACCGGGGTGACAGCCATCATCTATGGTATATACATCCACCTGATAATGGCGGGACATATTTTGCAACAATTGCTGTAGCTCACGTTTAAATGTGTCGGTATAATAATGGCGGGTATCGGTGAGCAGCACCGATTGTGAGTTATCAATACCCACTGCTATTATAGGTTTCTCCACTTCCTTGCGTGTACTGTTCACTATAGGGTGCAGCAGTAAAAAAGCAATAGCACTCACCGTAAAGCCACGCATTACGGAGAGTGCTATTTTCATATTTTGGGGCATTTCGGGCTTATGTACACGCCCATATACCATGCCGGCGTAGCATACGCCAAGCAATATACATAGCGGCACCAGCCACAGGGAATGCTCCGTTACCATCATAAGCTATGCTTTTTCTATGAGCATATCTACCGATACGCCCTCTATCAGTTCCACGCTTACTTTGGCATTATGGGCAATGGAAGGTACCATGGTAAGCTCATTGGCCAGGGTTTCGGAGCATATATAACTGCCAAAACGGGCCAAAGTACCCTTTAGGGCTTCATGCTGTGATACCTGAACCTTTATTTTGTCCATTACGTCAAAGTTACATTCTTTTCTATAATTTTGAATACGGTTTACCATTTCACGGGCAAGGCCTTCTTCCTGCAGTTCGGTAGTTACCGTTACGTCCAGGGCCACGGTAATATTGCCCTCATTGGCCACTACCCAGCCGGGTATATCCTGAGTGAATATATCCACATCAGTGAGCAACAGGTTCACCTGCGTACCTTCCACCTGCAAGCTGTAGCTGCCCTGTGCTTCCAATTGGGCTATATCAGCTTGGGTAAAGGCGGTAACGGCTGCGGCTATGGATTTCATAATTTTACCATAACGGGGGCCCAGCGTTTTGAAATTGGGCTTAATGGTCTTTACCAATATATTGTTATTTGCAGATAAATAGTCTATATCCTTAACATTTACCTCGCTCAATATCAGGTTTTTCACAGCGTTCACCTGCTGAATAAAGTGTTCACTTTGAGCCGGTATCATTATTTTGGCCAACGGCTGACGCACGCGTAAATTATGGCGTTTACGCAGTGATAGCACCATAGACGACAATTGACGGGCCAGCTGCATTCTTTCTTCCAATTCTTTGTCTATAAGTTCCTCATGCACAGCAGGAAAATCGGTAAGGTGCACCGAAGCGGCGTCATAGCGTCCGGTAACGTCATTAAGGTCATTGAACATACGGTCGGCAAAGAAGGGTGATATAGGGGCTATTAATTGTGCCAGGGTTTCCAGGCAGGTGTACAGGGTTTGATAAGCTGATATTTTATCTTCGCTGTATTCACCTTTCCAAAAACGGCGGCGGCACAAGCGTACGTACCAATTGCTGAGGCATTCGTCTACAAATACCTGTATGGCTCTACCTGCCTTGGTAGGTTCATAGTCATCATAGCAGGCATCTGTTGTTTTTACCAGGGTATTCAGTTCCGATAGTATCCAGCGGTCTATTTCGGGACGACGATTCATGGCCACATCGGGTTCCTTATAGGCAAAACCGTCTATATTGGCATACAGGGCAAAGAATCCATAGGTATTATACAAGGTACCGAAGAACTTTCTGCGTACTTCGTCTATACCTTCCAGGTCGAATTTAAGGTTATCCCATGGCTGGGCATTGGTAATCATATACCAGCGGGTGGCATCGGGGCCGTATTTATTCAGGGTGGTAAAAGGATCTACGGCATTACCCAGTCGTTTTGACATTTTGTTACCGTTTTTATCCAGTACCAATCCGTTCGATACCACTGCTTTATAGGCCACGCTATCGTTTATCATGGTAGCTATGGCATGCAGGGTGAAGAACCAGCCGCGGGTTTGGTCCACGCCTTCGGCTATAAAGTCGGCAGGGAAGCAGTCCTTAATATCATTAAATGGATAATGTTGCTGTGCGTAAGGCATGGCGCCGCTATCGAACCACACGTCTATAAGGTCAGTTTCACGGGTCATTTTTTTGCCGGAAGACGATACCAGATATACGTTATCTATGTAGGGGCGGTGAAGGTCAAATGCATTGTAGTCGGCAGATTGATAAGGATTTTCGGTCATATATCCTGCCTGTATGGCTTTGTCTATTTCATTGCGAAGTTCTTCTACCGAGCCTATGCATATTTCTTCACTTCCGTCCTCGGTACGCCATATAGGAAGAGGGGTACCCCAATAGCGGGAGCGTGACAGGTTCCAGTCCACCAGATTTTCCAGCCAGTTGCCAAAGCGGCCGCTACCGGTAGCTTCAGGCTTCCACTTAATGGTGTTATTCAGCTCTATCATTCTGTTTTTTACGGCAGTAGAGCGTATAAACCAACTGTCAAGCGGATAATATAATATAGGCTTATCGGTACGCCAGCAGTGAGGATAATTGTGGGTATGTTTTTCTATTTTGAATGCTTTATCCTGCATTTTAAGCATTACGCACAAGTCCACATCCAGGGTAACGTCCTTATCGGTGAGGGTGTTGTCGTATGCATTTTTCACATAGCGGCCTGCGTATTCGCCATAAAGGGTGGTGTTTACGCTGGTGCGTACAAATTCCTCATCCAAATCGGTAAGGAGGAAGAATTTACCTGTTTTGTCCACCATAGGCTGGCGTTTACCTTCCTTATCAATAAGGAACAATGGGGGCACGCCTGCCTGCTTGGCTACCCTGTCATCATCGGCACCAAAGGTAGGAGCTATATGTACTATACCGGTACCGTCTTCGGTGGTAACGTAGTCGCCTGATATTACGCGAAAGGCGCCTTCTCCGGGGTTCACCCAGGGCAGCAGCTGCTCATATTCCATGCCGACCATAAGTTTACCTTTACATTCTGCCAGCACCTTAAATGGAATGGCCTTATCACCCTGATGGTATTCTTCCATGGGCAGGTTTTCATTGGCAGCGGGGAAATGGGCATACAGCAGCGGCTTAGCCACCACGGCATACATAGGCTTGCCGCTATAGGCATTATAGGACTGCACCAGCACATAGTCTATGCCGGGGCCTACGGCCAAAGCGGTATTGGAAGGAAGTGTCCACGGAGTGGTAGTCCATGCCAAAAAGTACAGATTATCGGCCTGAGGCAGCACCTTGCCAAAAGCGGAATTTTTCCACACCTCATTCACCTTCACTTTAAACTGTGCCACGCAGGTGGTATCTTTTACGTCTCTATAACAGCCGGGCATATTCAGCTCGTGAGAGCTAAGCCCTGTGCCGGCAGCCGGCGAATAGGGCTGTATGGTATAACCCTTATATAACAAGCCTTTTTGGTATATTTTTTTCAGCAGGTACCATAAGGTTTCTATATATTCATTCTTAAAGGTGATGTAAGGATTGTTCAGGTCCACCCAGTAGCCCATTTGGCGGGTGAGGTTATCCCACATATCCTTATACTTCATTACCTCATTACGACAAGCCTTGTTATACTCATCTACCGATATTTTTTTACCTATATCTTCTTTGGTAATGCCTAACTTTTTTTCCACGCCCAACTCTACGGGCAGGCCGTGGGTATCCCAACCGGCTTTACGCTTTACGCAATAGCCTTTTTGTGTTTTATAACGACAAAATATATCCTTAATGGTACGTGCCATTACGTGGTGTATGCCCGGCTGACCGTTAGCTGAAGGAGGACCTTCAAAAAACACAAAATTCGGCTTGCCTGCTCTTAACTGCATACTCTGCTCAAAAGTATGGTTGCTTTCCCATTCCTGTTGCACTTGTGAGGCCAATGACGTAAGGTCTAATTTGGCATATTCGGTATATTTTTTACCCATAATGTTATATATATTTCGTATTTATCTTTTAAAACTTGCAAAGATAGCATTTTTTTTTGAGCACCGGCAAGGCCGCAGGCATTTTATTTTTCTTTTTTTATTTTTACACAAAACATTCACGACACACACGCTCACAATTATTTACTATATTCATTCCAAATAATCGGTTCATTTATCCGGAATATTACAAAATTCAATACATTTTTTATATTTTACATATTTTTACAAGTATTGAAACATGGGAGCGTTATCACCCAATGCTAAAAACAATCCTATCCAAAAGGCAAAACGCAATGCTCTGCCTATGAGCATATACACGGCACTTTTAGTAAAGTTCACTTTATAAAAGCCCAGTGCTATGGCGAACACATCGCCTATGAAGGGTGTCCACGTAAGCAGTGCCAGCCATGCGCCATAATGGTCTATTTTGGCTTGTTGTTTTTTCAGTTTTTCTTCTTTTACGTGCAGCCATTTTTCTATCCATTGCCATTTACCCATCCATCCTATGCCGTAGGAGGTGAGCCCGCCCAGCCAGTTGCCGGCGGTGGCATACAGGAATGAGAGCCATGGGTTGCCGCCGGCCATAAGTATGGCTACTATGAGAAAATCGGAGGAGAACGGCACTACCGTAGCCGACAGGAAGGTACCTGCGAACAATCCCCGATAGCCCCATGATTGTAAAAAATCCATATAATAATCTACAATTGAGTATATAATTCATTAAAATATTGTAGAAGCAATGCCTTGTCGGCAATTACGGTTCTAAGCTGCTTTAGCTGTGCGGGGGCTTTGCCTTTATGCAAACACAGATTCATATATCCGCCTTCGGCGTATTTTTCATGCAGATGAGCCAGTGTACGCTCATACATTTGCTCCCGGGTATAATGAGGATAATGTTTTTTACCGTATTGCATGGTACGCAGTATTACGGTACGGGCATTCAGGTCACGGTCAGCATCGGCCACTATGCAGCCGTATATGCTGCGGGGCATGTGGAGAGAAGACGCCCTATGGTCGGCCACGGCCTCACTCATAAGCGTTATTTGCCATGGAGCAAACCATTGGAGCAGCATTGTATCTTCTATTAATATACGTGCGGAATGCTCATGATGCAGTTCCCTGCCGTACACTATGCCCACATCATGATAGGCGGCTATTACATAGGCCATAAGGACATCTTCATGATAAAGTGAAGCCAAATGCATGCTTTCGTCCACTACCGTACGCACATGGTGTATATTATGTGCCTCGTCAAAGGCATGATAACGGCTTATTATTTCGTGTTCTATATACTGCTCTATGGTAAGCATAGCTGTGTATTTTATGTACGATGCAAAGGTAGCATTATTTTTTTATATGTTGCGTAGGCCATACCATCACATACTTGCCGTACCAATGGCATGTAGTAGTGAAAAAAAATTTTTTTCAAGCTATTTACATCACATTACAAACGCACTGTAACAGCACATTAACTCATCACTTGGTTCATAACCCTTATTTTTTTACCTTATTTTGTGCCTGCAGGCACAAGCCTTGCATACAATAAAACACACTTAAATACGATAAATATAATACACACATATACACATCCGTATGAAACAGGCAATAGTTATAATGCTCACATGCATAAGCATAGCTGCTACGGCACAGCACTTTAAGGCTTATAGAAACACGGTAGCCAACGGTTATAATTTTTGGGTATCCACCCCACATTACTATGATTCCACACAAGCCGCCTACCCGCTTATATTATTCATTCACGGTAACAGTTTGTGCGGCACCGATATGAACAGGGTATTACGCTATGGGGTATTGGATGCCATGGAGAAGGGGCGTAAAATAGATGCCGTGGTGCTGGCGCCCCAAAATCCGGGAGGGGCATGGTCACCGCTAAGGCTGCACAGTATATTGGAGTGGGTATTGCAGCACTACACGGTAGATACCAATAGGATATATGTAATAGGTATGAGTTTGGGCGGCTATGGTACCTTAGACTTTGCAGGCACCTACCCTGAGCGTATAGCGGCTGCCATGGCACTATGCGGCGGTGCCACGCTGAAGGAATATTGTAAGTTAAACACCATGCCGCTATGGATAATTCATGGCACCGGCGACAAAGCCGTTACCGTAGCCCAATCACAAAAGGTGGTAAACAATATGAAGGCCTGTGGAGACACACCTCTACTCAGATTTGACAAGCTTCCCGGTGCAAGCCATTCACATTTGGCCAGAATATTTTATGTAGATGAAACATATAAATGGCTGTATGCACATTCCCTTACCGATAGTCCGCGTAAAACCGATACTTCGGTAAAAATAACCATGAGCACCCTGGCGGCAGCCTATCAGAATATAGACCGTAATGCCAACCACATAGTAATAGAAGGCTATTCGTACGGACAAGCCGCCGACAGCTCGGCTGCCGCCACCGAAACTACTGCTGCCAAGGCCACATCCGCCTTGTGCCACTACGTGAAAAAGGGGGACACGCTATCGGCCATAGCCCGCAAATACCACACCTCGGTGAGCCGTCTGTGTCAACTCAACCATATAAAGGAGACTTCTATACTGCAAATAGGACAAAAAATAAAATTACAATAACATGATTATAAATAAATACACGCCATTTTTATGTAAAAATGGCGTGTATTATTATTTTTAAATCGTTATATATAACATCGGCTATTCGGCAGGAGTTTCCGGAGCTTCGGCTACGGGAGCCTCAGCGGGCACTGCTACAGCAGTGGTATCGGCTGCCTGAGCGGCTACGGCTTCGGCAGACTCGGCTTCTTTATGGAAAGGCAGACCTACCTTAGCCAAAGTATTGGTAAAATACAGGGCGGCGAATATGCCGGCAAGCAGCACTATTATATATAATAATTTTCTCCACCATGGAGTTTTCTTTTCGGCAAAAGGATCGGCTATGGTTACCTTAGGATAACGTGCCATTTGCGTAAGGGTGGCACCAAATGGAATATTCACCAATGCCTTGGCATTAATGGCCCAGCCGTTGGCATTGAGCAATGGAGAAAGATTACGCTTACGCAACTTAAGCCATGCCAACAGCATAGACGGACCCGATATTACCAGCATAATAGCCACGAATACCAATATCATTTTCCACCATGACAAACCGGCAAAACCCTCTACAAGCTGCAATAAAAATCCGCATATAGTACCTAAGGCCATGCCTATTACAGCGAACAGACCAAGGAATTTACTCATATCAAAAGTCTTGGCAGTTTTTTCTTTAGGCTGTTCATTAGCGGTGGTATCGGTAATATTGGTGCCGGCATCGGATATTTTACCGGTGAGGTCCGAAGTCATTTTACTGTCTTTTTCGGCGGCAAACTTATTTACCTGCTC
Source organism: Bacteroidales bacterium (assembly GCA_045598105.1). GTDB lineage: Bacteria > Bacteroidota > Bacteroidia > Bacteroidales > WCHB1-69 > UBA1205. The sequence continues at coordinate 10,749 of JAZLLK010000095.1, forward strand.
ATTAATAAAACGGCTACACTTACGGTATGGCGACCAAAATGCCTGCTTTATGCTAATGGGGTTATCTATTATTTTGGTAACCACCGCATCCCAGTCTAAACCATTACGGTCGTAGAATATGGCATTTTTACCTGCCACCAGCTCGTCCACATCGCCCTGGGTCATGGCGGCCACTATGGCCATGGTTTGGTTTTTCTGCTTGTTTACGCAGTCACAATATATAAGGAACATACCGCTATCGGCGGCCATGGTATTATGCTTAGGCATATCGCTTACACGCATACACATGTCACAACTGCGCTGGTCTATATACAAAGTACCGGCCTGGAACACAGCCTTGGTACTTCTATCCTTATTATAGAAATCGGCAAAGGTAACAAAGTTTTTAATAAGGGTGTACATGTCACGATATAAATGTAAAAGCTTATCTACCGAGGCTATTTCATTGGCTTCGGACTCCAATTGTTTATCCTTGTCTACCAAAAGTAACAAATCGGCCTTCATATCATCGGCGGCCAATATTTCGCTTACTCTATTCAGACCCAGGGATTCGGCCTTTTCACCTTTTTTATCGGCCTTCCATGCGGTATATACAGCCAATTTGGCTACTATAGCCTGCCAATCCTGCTCGTTGATAACATTGTTACCGGCATAATCCGCATCCAATATAAGGCTTTTGAATGTGGCAAAAGCAGGCTGCCATGCAGGATTAATACCCTCATGTACAGGCAGCTCACAGGCAGCATTCACTCTGGCTAAGGGGAATGAGGCTATTTCTTCGGCACAGCCTGACAGGTTTTTATCACTTATGGCTTCCACTTTGGCTACCGATATATCCAGCACCGATGAGGTGTCGGCAGAGAATGCTATGAGCTTGCAACGCATAAAAAAGTCCTCCACCTTATCTTTTACGGCCATATAGGCATTCAAAGCGGCTTCGGTATTATCACCATAGGGAAATACATGTTCCTTATCATTTTCACCTGCCTGTATCCATGCCTTATAGTCCGCACACTGCGTGTAAAATTCTTCTATTTGCTCTGCATCTATACCATCGGCACCGCTACGGTCAGCCCGGGCACCCATGCAGGATATAATATCGGTTATTAATGTTTTCAATGCAGGCTCATCGGCTGAGTTTTCGGTAATAATGCCGTCACCGTTGAACTTGGTTTGGGCAAATATGGCCATGCTGTCAGCAGTATCGGCTATGGATATGTTGTCTTTATTCAGACCTAAATTACTCAATATCTGCTTAGCGGAATTGTATAACTTTTTGCCGTCGGCATCTTCCTGATTAATGGCAGAAAGAGGAATAAAATTATCCTGACAGAGTATCATATCGGGATTTTTAATAACCTTAAGCAACCATTGTAGGGCCTCCAGCACCTCCTGTACACGTATTTTATCATCATGATCGGTGTCCATAAGTGCCAGGGTTTTTTCATCCAGTTCCAACCCTTTTACAGGACAACTGAGTACTGTCCACAACTTTTGATCCAGCTCAGCCAAATGCCTTAAATCCTCGCCGGACTCTATACATACACGAGTGGCACCTCCCACCGTGGAAAATTTCCACTCATAATTCGATTTTTCCATACTTATGTTAATTATTAGTTTAAAAGTGCAAAAGTAGCATTTTTATTATATCACATACGATATTCACGCACATTTTTTATTCATACCGTAAAAAAAAGGTGATATTTTTCCCGGCATACTTACACACTGCGCAGGCTATGCACACCTTACAAATAAGGTATTGGCGTTTTTTTATTGTTGGACATGTACTCCTGTCCGTTTTTTGCGGCTATGCCGTAATTAATGACTAAAATAATGGTTTACCTGTAGTACTATTCTTTTATGCCTGAAAGTAACCTTAGGCACGGCATATTTATCCATAACACAGACTTCTCCACACAAACAATGTGCCTCATGTGGGTATAAGGAATCCACATAACGCTTATCCTCCACATTATCGGTAAGTACATATAATGTCATACAACCTTTATGTGCTACAGCATGCTGCAACACATAAGCATAACTGCCGGTACCATGCTAATACCTGAAGGTAAGCAATGAGAATATGGTTTTTTCATCATATTGCTTTACATGTAACAAGCCCTCTCGGGTGGGATAATAACATATTTTATATTCTCCCGGTGCAAAACACACATCTCCTATTATATTAAAATGCTTATCTATGAGCGTAACACCAAATACCTTATCATTCCATGTGGTAATGAGCCCTTCCCTATCCTTCATAGGCATATCTTTACCAAAAAAACGGTAATATACCTCATTATATGGGTCATACACCAGTGTGGCATAGAAAAATCGGGTTAAAAGCACTTCATATAAATAATTGGGAGCGGATATTTCATTTATTCGGGCAGTATCAGGTATAGGAAGAGGTGAATAATACTTATTTTTAATATACAATGAATCAGTAGTATTACGTTTAATATCATGACACAACATCATAGGTGAAGTTTGAAATGCCACCACCATGGTATCACCATGAAACACCGCAAACGACTCACAGGAATAGTTTACCAAATAGGTTTGCGTAATTTCATACGGATAAGTAAAAGGAAATACGCGGGTACCCCGTTCCAACGAATACTCGGCCATCATTTTCATGTGCTCCACACTTTGCGATGGCAAACCGAAATACATAAGTCCCAACGACTTGCGTCTGCTGTTCCACTGCAGATGGTTAAAACATCGCACATCAAAAGCAGTATCGGACAACACCGGCACCGACCTTATTACCTTACCATGCTTTAAATCCAAAAACGTAAAATGCCGATAATTAACGTATGCAATGGCCGTATCCGTATTTACCAGTGTCCATTTACTTACGGCATTATCTATATCTATGGTGTCGGCATAGGCAGCCGGTATTTTAAGCCGTGCATGTTCTACCCATCCGCTATGCGTACGTCTGTACACCAGCAGATAATCACAGCCCTTGGGCTTGCAGTAAAAACACACACCACATGTACTATCTTCATATATACCATACTGACTGTATGGAGGTATGTGTGTAACCGTATCATACGCTATAATATACTGCACTTTACTACCTGTATAATTACAAGCTGCCAACATTTGCAGCAATACTACACAAACTGCTGCTACTCCCGTTATTTTTTGCATCATTTATATATTTTAATTTTATTCTTCTGCTGACAGGTAAAGTTCTTCCGGTGATTGCATTATTTCACCTTTCTCATAAAAATACTGATACAATCCCCAATATTGCAAAATAAAATCTCTTCTATGGGGAAAACAGCCATAATCTTCTAATATTTGCACATACATAGCCTTAGCCTGTTCATCGTAATAGTGGTAGGTGGCTGATCCTGCGGACTGCTAAATGGCACACATCCGTGTGGTGTAGAACATTGTAAGGTAGCAACTACCGCTACAGGGCCTGTACAACTATACCCATTTACGCCATCTTCGGTATAACACCATTGCAATTGATACAATCTCGTATTTTCCCCTTCTTTTTGAATACGTTGCTTTATATTATTTTGAGATACATTATATGTATCACTTTTTTCACAACTATAAACACTATGCCAATAATAGCACCTATGGCGATCATTGTAAATATTTTTTTCATACCTATCTTGCTTAAATTTATTATTATTTTTACAAAGATAACACTTTTTTGTATGCAATTTATCTATTTGGCCACAAAATAAAAATATATAATAATAATAAATAAAAAATATAAAAAAAAAAAAAACGAAAAACATCTATTAATCAGTCTTATATTTTTCCGTCTTCATGTTTTTTTACTTTTTGAAGCCTTTTCAGGCTTCTGAAATCGTTTTTTAGACTTTCGTCTTATATCCAAATGAAAGATTTTGTCAGCATTGTTTTTTTTTTCAAACATATAAAAGCCTCATAGCATGAAGCAAAAAAAACTAAAATAGTCCTTTTTACACAAATATAAATGTTACCTTTGCAACCATGATAACAATAAAACGAATACACACACTCATTATAACAGCCGCAGGGGTTATAAGCCTGTGCATTGCCTGCCACAGGGCGGGGTACACCGCTCATATACAGGGCAAAGCCCGGCCTTACACCCATTATACCCAAATATATAATGGTGAATATAATGTATATATTTCATTGCCGGTGTGCGAGCAGACGCCCGCCTTTAACTACGGCATTAATACCTTAGCAGAACACTATAGGCAACAGTTTATGCGGTACCTGCAGGCCGATACCGCCACTCATCCGCAATGGCAATACGAACTGCACATTACCGATAGCGTATATATGTGTGGCAGTCGCATCGTAAGCACCCTGCTCACCTGCTACACCTATTTGGGCGGAGCCCATGGCAGCACGGAATACATCAGCTGTAATTATGATGTACGCCGTCAACGTATGCTGAAGAATGAGGAGATATTGGATTTATCCGATACACTACTCATTAACAAACTATTGGCCGAGCATTTTGTGGATAACTATCATTGTTTTGACACCCTTCCGCATATAGGCCTGCCCTACACGCTGCTGCTCACCCGTGAAGGCTTACAATTCATATATAAGCATTACGTATTAGGCTGCTATGCCTGCGGTGAAGCCGTTATTACCATACCCTACGCTCAGGCTCGCTCCATTATGAAAACAGGCGTGTAATGCACGCCATACACACAAAAAAAAGCAAACAATAATTATATTATAAGCTAATATTTTATATTATTTGCAATTAATTACGTGTTTAAAATATATTATAGTTATAACACTACAATAATATCGTATTATATACAAAAATATCACATTTTTGTTCCTACTATAGTCATGGCTGTTTTAAGTCCGTCAAGGGCGGCGCTCATAATACCGCCGGCATAACCGGCGCCTTCGCCCACGGGGTATATGCCGGGAACGGTACTTTGTCGCTGTTCATTGCGTAGTATTCTCACCGGTGAGGAGGATCGTGTTTCCACGCCGGTAAGCACGGCATCGGGGTGACAAAAGCCGGGCATTTTTTTGCCCAGCAGGGGCAAAGCCTTGCGTAAGGACTGCACCACATAGGGCGGCAGGCATGTATTCATATCACAATATACCACGCCATGCGGGTAGGAGGGTTGCACGCTACGGGCGGCACAGGCTACTTTGCCTTGTACAAATTCTTTTACCAAATTGGCTGGGGCCCTGTAATCGCCGGCCACATTAAAGGCGGCCTGTTCATAGCGGGCCTGATAGGCCATGCCGTCTAAGGGGCTGTTTACATAATAGTCTTCGGGACGTACACTTACCAGCAGGGCGGCATTGGCATTGCGTCCGTTGCGGCTTTTTTCGCTCATACCGTTGGTTACTATAGCATGGTCGGTATCGGTAGAGGCCATTACCACGCCACCGGGGCACATGCAGAAGGTGTACACGCTACGGTCACCCAAATGCACCACCCCCTTATAGGAGGCATTGGGCAAAAAGGAGGCATATTGGCCATATTGCATGGCATTAATATGTGATTGCAAATGTTCTATACGCACTCCCATGGAAAAAGCCTTGGCTTCCATGGGCAAGCCTTTACCATAAAGCATGGCTATGGTATCACGGGCCGAATGACCCAAACACAACAACAAATGAGCTGTATGCAGTTCCACCTGCTGTGAGCACTGCACCTGTATGCTGCCGTCATATAGGGTATGAAAGTTTTCGAAGGTGGTGTTAAAATAAAACTTTCCTCCCAAATCCTGTATTTCCTGCCTTATATTACGCACCACTTTGGCCAAATAGTCGGTCCCCACATGCGGCATAGCCGCATAGGTTACGTCCTCACAGGCTCCATGCTTATAAAATTCCTGCAATATAAAATAATTGAGCGGGGAATTTACATTGGTGGTAAGTTTTCCGTCGGAGAAGGCGCCGGCACCGCCTTCACCAAACTGCACATTGGAATTGACGCACAAGGTTTTATGCTGTAGAAATGCCTCTACTTCCTGCACCCGCTGTTCTATACAGCTGCCACGCTCCACCACTATGGGGCGGGCATTACAGCGGGCCAAATATAGGGCGGCGAACATACCTGCCGGGCCAAAGCCCACCACTATCGGTGCCTGAGGGTAATTCCATGGCTCATACTGTGGCATGGCCGGCCGCACATATTCAGTAATATCCCTATTATGCAGCAGCTTACTGTAATCACCACGCAACTTTACATACACCTGATAATCATACACTATGCAACTTTTTTTGCGGGCGTCAACCGACGCCCGCAATATGCGGAAGTCTTCCACTTCCTCTATGACTATGCCATAGCAATCCGCTACCAGCTGTCGCAAATCGGTTTGCCTGTCCACAGGCACCTTTATATTAGCTATTTTTATTTCCATGTATTATAGATTCATGCACCCTATAGGCCCCCGCAAAGGCAAAAAACAGATTGTAGCCGCCACACACGCCGTCTATATCCAACATTTCACCTATGGCATACAGGTGCGGGTGTTTTTTCAGTTCAAAATCATCATTTATTTCATCCGTGCTTATGCCGCCGGCACACACCTGTGCCGTATCATAATCATAAGTATCGGCTATTTCCATTCGGTAATGTTGCACATCTATGTGCTTTTGCTTATACAACTCGCATATTTTAGGATGTACCAGCCCTGCCGGCGAGCCGTACTTTTGCACATGCTGCTGCACATTATATGCACTGTGTGCATATAAAAAATTTATTTCCAAATAGCAGTTCTGCCTTTGTTTCAACCTGTTATAATATGCACTGGCATTCAATATTACTATTCCAGACAGACCGTCCTCTTTAAAGGTAATTTCACCCGCCTCCTCCATGAGCAGGGTGCTGCCCTGATATAATTTTACTACGGCCTTAGCCCTACACCCACAAAGTATGCTGTCATAATGCTTTATTCTAAATCCCGTAAGTGAAGGCCTGCATACCTGCGTATGCAAATGCAGCGGCTGCAAATAGTGATTATATCCGGCCCTGTTTTTGGCTATCATGCCGGCAGGACTGCCGGTGGCAAGCACCACATAGTCATACGCCATATCAGCATGATTAATATACCACACATTATGCCTGCTGCTAATACAGGTTACCTCACAGCCGGTATGTATATGCACCTGCGAACCCATATTTTCATACAACACATTGGTCACCGTAGCCGAAAACTGCGAAGCGGGATACACCCTGCCTTCACTATCGGCTATGGTAAGCAAACCCATATTATGAAAAGCCTGCTCTATGGTACACACATTTACCTGCTGTAGCAGCTTATGCATAAAAGGAGCATTATTATAATTACGCTCACTTATGTGCTCGTTCCATATATTGGCTTTACCACCGCCACTAGCCCTGAGCTTGGTGCCCGTTTTGGCTGATTTTTCCCACACATGTACCTCCACATGCGGATACTTACCCAGCAAGGCTGCCAAAAACAAGCCGGCCGAACCACCTCCTACTATAGCTACTTTCACCTTATACTTTTTTTTACTTTTATACAGGTGCAAAGATAACATTTTTTATTATTTCCACAGCCTTATGCATGACTTATCATTTGTGGGGAGAAAGTGAAAAAAAACATAAACTACCACATGCCATACCATAAATTACTTTACGACGAAATAAAAAAACATTTTTCGCTATATATGGTTTAAATATTAAGACTCAACAGCCGTTTTTTTACCACACCACAACCTGATATTCACTATTTACATATCCAAAATTTTAACCACGGTACTCCGTGCCTATCTCTCCATGGGGTGCGTAGAGGAAGCCTTGGGTTATGGTGGCGTTGTTGTCGGTGACGAAGGCGGTGGAGTTGCAATGTTCCGTGTTTGTGCGAGAGGTCGTCATGGTGTGAAATTTAGGGTGCAAAGGTAGTCAAAATTTTAATGTGACACAAGTTGGCTCAATCTAGTAACAATGTCCTGCATCCAATCCATACGGATTTCCACACTGCATTTGTGGACATAACCAGCCTTTTTGTTTTTCATCCGCGATTGTTTCTATTAAC
>JAZLLK010000096.1:0-15019 GCA_045598105.1 Bacteroidales bacterium
GTTTTATTCAATACTATGCCGTCGTTTTGAGCCATGGCAGCTACGCCGGTAAGGCACACTAAAAGGGTTAATAAAACGCTTTTACAATTCATTTTTATTTTTACTGTTAAAGTTTTGTTTATATACATTGTTGCTGTTCCAAGTGCAGGTGTAAAACACAATTATAACCGTACGCTATGCACCCGCCTGCATACTTCACCTGTTTTATACTACCGAAAGGTATTAAAAAACAATCCAATATATACATATTAGTACAATTATAAGTTGTTTAACCACAAAAGTGCAACATTAACTCAAATCATATTTCAATAATTTTTTACACAAAATTGAATGTTGCCGCATGAAAAAGTTGCAATACACGTGCCAAAAAATGCCAAAAAAGGAAATCTAAATAATTTAAAATTAAGTCCGTAACAAAACACATCAGTCTTGCAGACAAAAGCAAAGACAAAAAAAATTTTTTCACACTCAAAAAAAAAAAAAAAAAAAAAATAGAGTATAAAAATAGTATTTTTTAATATAACATATTGTTTTTGTGTGTGTTATAAAGCAAAATTTGTTCAAATTCACAAAAACATGTTACACGGCATGCTTACGCACCGCTTGCAAAAATGGAAGAAAAAAGGCATGCTTCGTTTTTTTTGGGGGGGGAGGGAGTGATGGGTAAAAAAAATAAATGGAAGAAACGCTACCATGCCGACAACGAAAAAAAAACAACGGACACGAACGGCAACATATAAAAACCATACATGAAAAGCTGATGCAGCTACAACAGGCATGCAAAACAGAAAACTATCCGTTACACATGCACAATTGTATCTTTTTACCCCAAAAAAAAATGCTACCTTTGCATCATGTAAAATAACGCATGCCCCACGTAAGGACAAGCAATTGATTTTTTTCAAGTAACATATTAAATACTTATATACAATGATAGCCTATATAGCCGATACTGCGGTGCTTGCCCGTGAAGACTTATTCCGTAGCCTGTATGCACGGGTAAATGAAGAACGCAGGCAAAAGATACGCCGCATGCGTCAGTATAAGGACCAATGCCTATCATTGGCAGCGGAATTACTGCTCATAAAGGCCTGCCGGGATTACGGCATTAACTATTACGAACAGCATTTAATATATAATGAGCACCAAAAGCCGGCCTGGGCATGCTCACCCTTGCATTTTAACCTATCCCACTCGCACCACAGGGCACTGTGCGTAACTGACCACATGCCGGTAGGATGCGATGTTGAATACATAAATGGTGACCACACAGATATAGCCCGCCGATATTTTACACCGGAGGAGTACCAAGCCTTGACAGCGTGCTGCACACCGGAAGAAAAACTGAATAACTTTTACCGTATGTGGACACTAAAAGAAAGCTATATAAAATGTACGGGGCAGGGTTTTCACCTGCCACTGAACCAATTCGGCATAAACCTGCACACGCAGCCGGTGCAGTTGCTACGCCCCACCAATGAGCACAGCTACAGTTTTTATGAATATGCCCATGACAATGACTACCGCTACGCCGCCTGCGTACAGCATAACGAAAACATGAAGAAATCTCCGGCTGATAACGTACTATGGAAACACTGCCGGCTTGACGATGAAAATTTTATATAAAACCGCCTGAAAGCCGGCAACAACCTATATTCATATTTGTTGTTCCCACACACACTGCGTCTATATACCTGCCATAGGCAAAAAAAATTTCCGCTATACATAGTATGGCCTACATATCCGTGATAACATTGCAACCGATTTGCAATGTTAGCGATATAAGGTGACGGCTCATAAAGCGAAGCCTGTTATCAAATGCAATTGCTATTTATTAGCAGGCTTACAATGCTCTTGTCCGTTATGACTATGAGCACAGGCCGAAGTGCAGTTACCGGCACAACTATGCGAAGGCACGCATTCCTGAGCGGTAAAGCCCAGTTTTTGTATAGCGGTACACAAGCCGGGAACAGTATTCTTTTTGGGATTGTACACTATGGTTACTTCACCTGTAGACAGGCAGAATACCACGTCTTTTACGCCTTTTTCGTAGGCTATATTGCTTTCTATTTTATCTTTACAGCTTTGGCAGGTACCGCTGGTTTGTATGGTTACCTGTATATATTTGCCCGGTTTATTATCAATGGCAGCAAGCGGGCTTGCGTTCAGCTTTACTAAGCAGGCCATAAGGCATAAGGTGATAAATAGTTTTATTGTTTTCATGTGATTACATTATATTATATTACTAATTAAGATATTTCAATATAAACCTTACGCCTGCGTAGCCCATAATACCTGTAATAGGGCCCCACACCAGGGTGGTGTCAAAGGCATTGCTAAAGGGGTTAGCGGCATCTATAATAGGCGTATGTTGGCGATAATTGGTAAGGTTTTCACCACCCACATACAGTTCTACATATTTAAACTTTTTGGTTACCTGAGCATTCAGGGTTACATACCATGGTGTGGACACGGCGTTGGCTGCCAGTTCGGAAGGACGCAACTGTGGATTGGCCTTAAAGAAACTGATGTATGACTGCGGCAGGCGGGCGGCACCATGCATCTGCAGGGTAAGTGAAAATTTCCACTTGTCAAATTTGGTGGCATAATTCACCCCTATTACGGCTTTATGCGGTGCTACCAGCGGTTTTTGCTGCATGCTGCCATTAATATATTCTTTAGCCAGCGTATAGCGGTAAGCCATGGTAATTTCCATACCCTTGAACGGATACAGCATTATTTCCGCCTGTGCGGCGTGAGAATAGGACTTGCCGTGAAGGGTATTAAAATACACATGTGTATAGTCTTTATCCACATCGGCCACTACCTGATTAACAAAGTATGTATAATAATAGTCTATTATAAACGAGCATGTTTTATTTTTTATTTTCCATTGTTGTGTAAAGCTTATGCCGGCATTATAGGCTTCTTCGGCCTGTATGGCTTGGGGCAGCACTATGGTTTTGCTAGCTGCCATATAGGCGGCATTTTCTATAAGCAGGTGAGGACTTCTATAGCCTTTTCCCGCCGACAGGCGGAAGGAGGAACTATGTGCTGCCTGCCATTTCACATGCAGGCGGGGTGTCCACAGCAAACCATACAGGCTGTTATAATCCAGGCGAAAGCCTGCCATGGCTACCAGCTTATCTTTCAGCACATAACTATATTGTGCAAATACACCCGGCACCCATTCGAGCGAGGCTGTAGCGGCTACATATTGCTCGGTGATATAGTCAGACTGGAAACTGAGGCCGGCATCTATTTTATGACGGTCGTTTTTATCCATAAAGTTCTCATAGAACACATTCACATAAGCACTCCACTGACGGGCGGCATACTGCTGCAGGCCGTAATACGACTTATAGTCATGAAAAGTAAAAGACACTATGGTTCCTATACTTTCATCTGGTCCGGGAAGTATAATACCATTCTTACTTATTACATTAAACCGGTGATTTTGTATGCCTATGCCGTAATGACGGGTGGTAAGTTTATCCTGCTTGGGGCAAAAGTCGGTTTCACCGCCGGTGCGGGTATCATACAAATAGCTGTACATGGTATGCCCTGACAGTTTACCGTGTTTTTCATAATCCCACCGGTTCATTACATTCACGTGGGTATTGAGAGGTACATCCAAAAAGCCGTCCTTATTATGGTCCCATTTTACGGGCATATTTTCAAAATGCCCCAATACCATGGTGCTCACATGCTCTTTTACGGGTATGCGGGTATTGAAATTTACCTCGTTTTTAAGCATGGAATTAAGAAACAGGTTTACAAAAACCTTTTCCTTATTGGTTACCGGCTTTTTATAGCTTACGCTTATTTGCCCTGTTATGGACTCATATCCGTTAATTACCGAGGAAGTACCTTTAGATATGCTTATGCTCTCCATCCATGTACCGGGCACATACAGCAAACCCAAAGGCAATGACAGGCAGCGTATATAAGGTGTATTTTCCAGCAATATTTGGCTGTAAATACCGGCCAGTCCCAGCATTTGTATTTGTTTGGCGCCGGTAACGGCGTCGGCATAATTCACATCTACCGAGGCATTGCTTTCAAAACTTTCGGCCAGGCTGCAACAGGCGGCAGTATGCAGCCCGTCGCCGGTAATTACCTGTGTGAGCATAGGCTGCACTGATATGTACGAGCCCTCGCCGGCACTCACGGTAACGCCCTTGAGCCTGTTAAGGCTTTGCAATTCTATGCTGATGGTATCATTGCCAATATCAGTAATATTAAGTGTATCGGATATATGCCCCACGTATTGTACTATAAGCCGTGAGGACTGCGGCACTGTATTTAGTGCAAAATATCCGTTGGAATCACTCACCACCCCTATGGTAGTGCCCATCCAATATACATTGGCACCTTCCAGTGCCTGCCTGCTTCCGGCGTCGTCTAAGGCATACACTAAGCCTTTTATCTGCTGTGCCTGCACCTGCATGAGCATTATACATATACTCATACAACACAATAGCCGCCTTATTTCCCCGTTTTTCATCTTTACTTCTCTCTTTTTTTACCTTTTGACTCAGGCATGAGTTTCATGGTAACAAAATTATTTAAATCCAGGCATTGCAATGCAAACGATTGCAAATCGGCAACGGTAACCGCCCTTACCTGTTTTTCGTAATCGTTATAATTTTCACCATTAATTTTATATAAATTTACTTTTTGTAACTCATCTATCCAAAAATCATTGGTATGCAATTCGTTATTTCTTTCATTTATAAGTTGTTCCTTTACCTTATTCAGGGTGAGTTCATCGGGACCGTTTTGTACATATTGCCGGCATATTTTAAGGAGTAATTTTTCTGTTTTGGTCATATTTTTGGGGGTACTTTCCGCTATTATTTGCCATGATACAGCAGGTTGCGGCATCGCGGCAGCATATACGGACACGCCGGGAGTGTAGTCTATGCCGGCTTTTTCACGTATTTCATGTGTCATGGTTATATTCATGGCGGTGCCCAGCATACGGGTAAGCAGTTCATGTTGGGGGCTATAACTGAAGCGGGTGTTAGTGCCTGCCATTATTACCATACTTTGGTTTTGGCTACCCTTGTACAAGGTATGTGTTATTTTGCCTTCGGCAAATGAGGTGCTGCAATTCCTATACATGGGAATGGCACCATTTACAGGCAACTGTTCCACATAGCTCACTATTTGGTGTATTATATTGCTGTCAATATTACCGGTGAATATAAAGGTGAAGCTGTCGGCATAAGTAAACTGTCGGCTGTATATATCGGCTATTTTTTCCATGGTAAACTGCTGCCATTGGTCTTCACAAGGCAGAATAACGGTACGCTTGTCGTAGGGGTAACAGGTTTTACGGAATTGGTCTGCCAGCATTATATAGGGGTCGTTGGCAGCATATTCATACTGCGCATGCAGTTCCATTACGTATTTATCCATACTTTCCCTGTCGTAGCGGGGTGAGGTAAAATACATATAAAGCATTTGCAGCAGAGTAGTAATTTCGTCGGTGGTGCAGCTGCCGCTGAATCCGGACACACATTCTTCCATATAAGGGCTCAATGACACCTGCTTTCCTTTCAAATACTTTTGCAAGTCGGTGAAGGTAAAATCGCCCAATCCGCAGGCCTGCACTATACCTGTTACATGCCTTGCCACAAATGCATCTTCATTACTACACAGGGAGGTACCTCCATAGCGAAAGGCCTGCAGCTGTATTTCATCATTCTTATAACGGGTGGGCTGTACCAGCACCTTTACCCCGTTATTCAGGAACATTTCTATGCAGCCCATATTTTTGTTATATCCTTTAATATACGTTGATAGCGGTGTTTTACTCTCCGGTATGTTTTCCATTAAAGGTCGCGGAGCATAATTATCACTATACGGGGAATGTTCCACGCTTTTTACTTCAGTGTATATAGCCTTATATTCATTAGTATCCAGCATAGGCCGCAGGGCATCAGGTGCGGTAACGCACAGCACATAATTGCTGTCGGTAATCCACGTTTTAATTTTGCCGTTCACATCGGCAAGGCTTATGCCCGGCAACAGCTGCTGTATATATTCATACGCTCTTACGGCTCCGGGCATAGGCTGCTGCTGCAAAAAATGCATGGTGCAGGCTTCGGCCCATTCATTATGATATGTATTGGCATATTCCTGCACATTATTGGCATAACGGCTATAGAGTTCGAATTTTTGACGTTCCAGCTCCGAAGCTAAAAATCCGTGTTGCACAGCCGTATATACCTGCTTGAGCAATTCTATTATGGTCTCTGACACCATGGATGCCTTCACTTGGGCATACAGTTCCAAAGCGTCGGTGGTGCGGCCGCCATAGCTGTCATGATGGCACATTGCATGCACATAAGGCGAAGCTAAGGTGTTGCCGGTTTCATTCAGGCGGTCATGAAGCATACCCGTTACCAGCGTGCCTACTATATAATCCCTATAATCCCACAGGGTGAGTATAGGTGTATGTGCATGTTTCCAATACATATCCACATCGGCTTCTATGGCTTGGGGGTCGGTAGCCACGGCTATAACAGGGTCGGTATTAGAGGGAACATCACATACCATGCGTTCCGGCCTGTTCACAGGAGCCGCACAGGTATCAAAATAAGTCCGTATTTGTTTTTCTATTTCGGCAGGCTGTATATCTCCTACTATAATTATAGCCTGCATATCGGGTCTATACCAATTGGTATAATACTGCTGTAGTGCACTTAGATGAAAAGTACGAATAACGGTATCGTTGCCTGCAGGCATACGGCGGGCGTATGGTGAGCCACAGAGCATGTGTGGCCACACCTGCATTTCCATACGTTCGGTAACGTCCATGCCGGCCATATTCTCCAGCATGGTCTCACGTTCCTTATTCACCACATTATTATGCAGGCACAGCCCATGTGCCCATTCTGCCAGTATTTTAAAGCCTATATCTAATGTGGAGGGCGTATTGGAGGGCAGGTTGATATAATACACTGTTTCATCAAAGGAGGTATAAGCACGGGCACAGGCATCATAATTCACCTCTTGCTGCTGCAAAAGGTCTGCAAGGGCACCATTCTTACTGTTTTTGGCATTTTTAAATACTATGCGTTCACACAGGCGGGCCAGTCCCTGTTGGTTATCCTCTTCCTGCACCGATCCGGCATTTACCACCAGGCGGAATTGCGCACTATGTTCCGGTTGCTTATTGGCTCGTATATAATAGGTGAGGCCGTTGGCCAAATGTCCCACTCTCACGCTGTCATCTATGGCTATGGGTGCATAGCTCGGATAACGGTATATAGGTTTGGTGATGGCTTGCGCCCACAAGGTGCTGACGGTAAGCATAGAGCACAGGCTCATGCACACAGCTATAAGTATAATGTATATATTCTTCATTTTATATATAATTTATTATTCATAAGCGCCTATGGAAGGAGGATTACTCCTCGGGCCTTCGTTTTTATCGGTGCTTATTTGGGGTAACCACATACCGGCACCTTTGCAGGGCGAATTAGAAGCCGGGGCGAAATCGTAAGCGTTTCGGCTCATATTTTTGAACAGGGGTTTCACATTCTGCAATATGGTTTTACGGTCGGCTCTGCTCACGGTGGTATCCAGCACGGTATTTTTTACTTTTAGCAGGCAATGCGACATTTGCACCTGCATTTGAGCGTCCTTATAGCGTGAGCTCAGCCATTCGTTTTCGGCGGAGCCATACACTATATTATTTATAAATTCCACATAGCAATCACCATACGATGGTGTGCCGTTTACGGCGGTGGTAATGTCATAATTGCTTATCCACACGGCGGGCATGGTGCGTTGCACCGATATAGGATTATATATGGTATTATGGTAAAAGTGATAGTTGCCGCCGGCGGTGAGACACACGTTGCTCTGTTTGGCATCGGTAAATTCGTTATTATAAGCCTGTATATTATAACTACGGGCGTATATGCCGTACAATTCATTCTTTTTAATGGTGGTATTACTTATGGTAAGGGTATTGGCGGTCATTATTTGGCCCATGGTTTCGGCCTGTATGCCTATGTAGGCATTGGTGATAACGGCAAAGTTGATATCATGGTTATGTTCGCTCTCGCACAGCCATATTCTGTCCCATTGTGCATAGTCCTCATCGTACCAGCTTTCGGTGCGGTCGCCCTGAAAGAGTACGGGAGCGTCTTTAGTGCCCTGCACTTGCAGAGAAGAGCCCACGTAGGCCCATATACCGGCATTTTTATGCAGATATATACGGCTACCGGGGTCTATTATCAGCTTAGCGGAAGAGTCTATAATAGCGTATCCGTATATCACATAGGGCTTATCTGCTGTCCAACGTATGGTTTCACCCTCATGAGCCACTATTCGTCCTGACACGGCACCCTTACCGTCAGGAGTGGCATATATTGCCTGTGGCAATATAAAATGAGCATCCTGCCCATAGGCCAAAAGGTCTACATTCTGCCTGTGCCCGTTAGTATAAAAAGCCAAGGTATCGGCTACCAACATGGGTATATTGGCCTGATTAGGCGGTATATTGGTTTTAATAAAAATGAACAGACTGTCTTTGGCGGCTATTTCCACCTCACGGGCTGTTACGCAGGAAAGGCCATCCACATTAATGCTATAATATGAAGCCTCACCGCCCACCAGGGCTATATCGGTAAGTATGGGAGCATTGTACGGATTATACACCTTCAGCATACGGGTAATGGAGTTCACCGAGGTAAATATGGTATCAAAGGTAACTACCTGTGTGGAAAATTTAAGGCGGGCATCCTCTCGGGTATAATAAGAGGTATGTTTGCAAGAGGTAATCACACCTGATAGCATGATTACTGCCAAAAATAGTCCGTATATACCCGTTTTACTATTCATTTAACTGCTATAACGATAAATATAGCATTTTATTGCAGGTATTATTGTTTTTTTGCAAATATTTTTTTACAACGCTTATAACAGCAAGCCACACCAAAGCCATGAGACACATACTTCTGCCCCGCATAGGCTAAGTGAAGTGATTATGAACTATTCGTTATCCAATAGAATTTAAAATTAAGAAAAACACGGGACGGGCTGCTGTCGCTAAAGTGACATAAGAGTCCTACGAAGAATTTTCCTTGCAACAGGTTGCAGAGAAAATTCTTCATATGGTCTCTTGTTTCACCTGCACCCGGTCCCGAGAAAACCCGCGCGCCTCTGCGGGCAAGAAAACCAATTCTGTTTTCCTATAACCATTGTTTATTCAACATTTTAACGGTAATTCACGAGAAAAAAACATAGCGGTATTCCTATAAACATCGGCTAAAACTAAAAATCGAGGTTCAAGCCCCCGTTTTTTTCTCGATTATGGCATGTAATACCGTTATTTAACATTGGTAATAAGTATGTTAAAGTAGTTTTCCGGCCACTGAAAGTGGCGTGTTTTTTAGGGACGGAAGGGATGCAATAAGCATGCGTAAGGGAAATTTTATCTGCAACCATAGGTTGCAAGGAAAATTTACCTGTGCAGGCTTCCCGTTGCGTAGCAAGGCCTTCCGTCCCTGTTTTTCTTTATTTTTTATTATTCCCGCATACGCTTTAGTTCCGGGATGCTGATATCCGGGGTTCAGGATGATAATGGTGCCTTTTACATCTGCTTTGGTGCCATAGCGACAAGGCAAAGCCGGGTTATAAAAAAAATGTTACCTTTGCAACACAAGCACAAGCAACATGGACATTATTCCTTTACATAACACAGCCGACAGGCAGGCATGGGAAGATATATACAGGCAGAGTTTTCCGGCAGAAGAGCTCAGGCCTGTGGCCCTCACCTGCTCCCTGCTACAGCAGAACAGTCATTTTCACCTGCTCATGGGAAAAGAAGGAGAGCACATAGTAAGTTTGATTATTTATTGGCAGCTGGAGCACGGGCTATATATAGATTATTTGGCCACGCATCCGCTACACCGCTACAGGGGCTATGCCCGCGAGCTACTTATGCATGTGGCAACGCCATCACCATTGCCTGTAGTGCTTGAAGTGGAACTTCCGAACAATGATGTGGCCGTAAGAAGAATAGAATTTTATAAAAAATGTGGATTTTTTTATAACAGTCATTTTCCATACCACATGCCGAACTATAATAATGAAGGAGTTACGCCTATGGTACTTATGAGCTATCCTGCGGTTTTAAGTATGCGGCAATGCCGCCAAATGGCGACTGACATATATCATACGGCCTATAACAGGGAGTGGGAGTAAGCACACAAGACAAAAAAAACGCAAGCTTCACAGCTTGCGTTTTTTTTAACTTCTTATTTAACTAGTAAATAATACCTTTGTCGTAAGCTTTTTGTAAAGAATTGAGCACACCATTCTTATTGATGTGTTTAATTCCTTTGGCCGAAACTTTTAATACTACCCACTCATCAGTTTCCGGAATGTAGAATTTCTTCTCTTGAAGATTAGGATAAAATCTACGTTTGGTTTTTATATTAGAGTGAGAAACATTATTTCCTTTCAAGGCCTTTTTTCCTGTAATTGTACAAATTCTTGACATGTCTTTCTCTTTTTATTTGCTTATATACTTACTTTCAAAATTCCAAAGTGCAAAGGTACAATTTTTTTCAATACCAAGCCACTATTTGTGGCTAAAAAACATTGTTTTTTTATTTACAACTGTTTTCCAATCATTTATACACTATCTCTATAAACATTTACCTGTGAAAAAAAGCAAAAAAACCAAGTTGAGGCATATCACACTACCCTATTCCGTATGTCCGGTGGCATGAAAATAGTTATATATATCGGTAGCACGTCGGTGTCCTACCACCTTTTCCAGATCTTCCACGGGAGCGTGTTGTATCACCCTTACCGAGCGGAACACGCTAAGGAGTTTGGCAGCATACTGCTCACCTATACCCGATATGTTAGTAAGTTCGGTTTGTATAAGATTTTTTTCGTGCAGTTTGCGATAATGAGTAATGCCAAAACGGTGGGCTTCGTCACGCATGTGTTGTATAATGCGTTGTGTTTCTGATTTTTTATCTACATATAGGGGCAGGCTGTCATGTGGCTTATATATTTCTTCCAGCCGTTCGGCTATTCCGAGCAAGGGTATATGTTCCAAATGCATAGCCTGCAAGGCCTCATAGGCTGCAGATATTTGGCCTTTGCCGCCGTCCACCACTATAAGGTCGGGCATAGGTTTTTCCTCCTCCATTAGGCGGGTATATCGGCGGGTAATGGCTTCTTTCATGGTGGAGTAGTCATCGGGGCCTTCCACTGTTTTTACATTAAATATGCGATATTCCTTTTTAGAAGGCTTGCCATTGCGAAAGCACACCATGGCCGACACGGGAAATTTTCCCTGCATATTGGAATTATCAAAGCATTCCACATAGGCCGGCGGACATGGAAGCTGCAAATCCTGCTGCATGGTGGTAAGCACCTGCTGACGATGCAGCTCCGGATTGGCCATTTCTTTTTGTTTTTGCTGTTCATACATATAGTTGGTGGCATTGTGCACGGCCAACTTAAGCAAATGCAGCTTTTCACCCTGCTTAGGCACCGTGGTTTTGGCACCGGCTATAGCATAATCCAAATCATATTGTACCAGTATTTCCTGAGCGGGCTGCGGCTGACGGCTACGTATTTCCACTATGGCATATAGAAGGAGTTCTTCCATGGTTTCGTCCAAATTCTGCTTAAGTATATAGTTTTGCGTTTGCACTATGGCGCCGTTCACCACATTAAAATAGCACAAATAGGCAGCCACGGCATCACCGGTAATACCATATACTTCCACATTGCCTATGCTATTGCTCAGCACGGTAGATTTGGCCTGATATTGTTCCAGCAGCTGTATTTGTTCTTTTACTTCCTGTGCCTGCTCGTATTCCATTTTTTGGGCATAATCGGTCATTTTTTGCCTCAAATCGTGAACCACGGCGGATGTATTACCCTGCAATATACGGGCTACCTGTTCTATATTATGAGCATATTCCTGTTGCGACTGCATGCCGGCGCACACGCCGCCACATTTTTTTATATGGTAATTAAGGCAGGGCTTATATTTGCCTGCCGCTACGCTTTCGGGCGTAAGCAGGAGCTTGCAGGTACGCAAAGGATACAGTTCCTGCAGGGTAAGCAACACGTTTCTGAGCACCTTACCCGAAGGGTAAGGGCCAAAATAGCGGGCATGCGGGTATATTTTTTTACGGGTAGGAAACAAACGGGGATAGGGTTCATGCGTAATACACAACCACGGGTAGGTTTTATCATCTTTGAGCAATATATTGTAGCGGGGCTGATATTTTTTTATTAAATTATTCTCCAGCAGCAGAGCGTCGGTTTCGGTATCTACCACGGTGTAGGCTATATCGGCAATATGTGCCACCAATGCCCGCAACTTTCTATTGGTATGTTCCTTATTGAAATAGGAGGATACACGGTTTTTCAGGTTTTTGGCCTTACCTACATAAATAATGGTGCCATCGTTGTTATAATAGCGATAGACACCACTTTGGGTCGGCAATAGCCGCAATATCTGCTCTATATGCTCACTTGTATTCACCACGGAATATAATTGTTATTCTATTGTGCTTCTACGGCAGCTTTCAGTCGCTCGGCATTTTCGGCTACCTGCAGGGCTTCTATGGTATCCTGTATATCACCGTCCATGAATCCGGTAAGATTATACATGGTAAGGTTAATACGGTGGTCGGTTACGCGGTTCTGCGGATAGTTATAGGTACGTATTTTTGCAGAGCGGTCTCCGGTAGAGACCATGGTTTTACGTTTGGACGATATTTCGTCCAAATATTTTTGATATTCACGTTCAAATATACGGGTACGGAGTACCTTCATGGCCTTTTCAAGGTTCTTTATTTGGGATTTTTCATCCTGTATGGCCACCACTATGCCGGTAGGTATGTGGGTGAGTCGTACGGCGGAATAGGTAGTGTTTACACACTGACCACCGGGACCGGAGGCACAATAGGTATCTTTACGTATATCGCTTTGCTTTAAATCTACGTCAAATTCATCGGCTTCGGGCAGCACCACCACTGATGCGGCAGAGGTATGCACACGGCCTTGGGTTTCGGTTTGGGGCACACGCTGTACACGGTGCACGCCCGATTCATACTTGAGCAAGCCGTACACACCTTCACCCATTACATTGAATACCACCTCTTTAAAACCACCCATAGTACCTTCGGTGCCGCTCACCACATCTATTTTCCACCCTTTGGCTTCACAATAATGGGTGTACATGCGGTAAAGGTCTCCGGCAAATATGCTCGCTTCATCACCGCCGGTACCGGCACGTATTTCCACCACGGCATTTTTGCTATCCTGAGGATCGGAAGGAATGAGCAACAGGCGAATTTTATTCTCCATTTCTTCACAGTCTATGGTAAGCTGCGACAACTCCTCCTTAGCCATGGTACGGAATTCCTCGTCTTTCTCGTTGGCCAGTACATCTTTGGCATTGTCTATATTACCCAATATATTCTTATATTGCTTATAGGCCTCTACTACCGGCTGCAGGTCCTTATAGTCCTTGTTCAGTTTTACAAAGCGCTTCATATCCGACATAATGTCCGGTTGGGTTATTTGCTCCCCTATTTCCAGCCACCGCTGATGTATAATATCCAGTTTATCAAGTAAAGTATCCATATATCCTGTTTGTTTCCT
Organism: Bacteroidales bacterium; assembly: GCA_045598105.1. Classification (GTDB taxonomy): domain Bacteria; phylum Bacteroidota; class Bacteroidia; order Bacteroidales; family WCHB1-69; genus UBA1205. Next base: position 13,666 of record JAZLLK010000096.1, read on the forward strand.
TATAAAAGTGCAAAGGTAGCATTTTTCTTTGGAATAAGCATCCTTTTATGTACACTTTATTACATAGTACACATGTATTTCCCCGCATACGCTGTGCTAATAGGATTACAGACTTTTAATAGTATAACAAAAAAATTAAAATAAGAAAAACTTTGGGACAAAGTACTGTTGCCTTACGGCAACCAAAGCGGGTAACGCCATATTTTCCTTGCATGGATAAACCTTGCAGACAAAATATAGCATGTGCCCGCTTTATAAAAAAAACAGGGGGATATCTCTTTGAACAGTACATTTATCCTTATTTTTAATAGTGAAATTTTGGCACTATTTGTCAAAACATTTCTATAAAATATTATACTTCAAATAATTATAAAACAACAAGAAACAACATTAAATACGACTACTACACTTGTTTTCTTCCTGCATGGTCTGTAATATCGCTCGTTATCATAGGTAAAAGGTATTTTAAAGTAGTTTTCTCGCCACGTATGTGGCGTGTTTTTTTAGGGGCGGAAGGGTTCACAGTAAGCATGCAAAAAGAAAATTTTATCTGTAAGCGTCAACTTACAAGGTAAATTTGCCTTTTGGTAGGCTTCACGTTGCATTAGCAACACCTTCCGCCCCCGTTTTTCTTTCTTTTTGCATTTCCCTACATAAGTTGTGCTTACATAATCATCTGATTTTTCACAACAACACAGGAAATGCGGCATATCTGTTAATATTATATAGAAACGCGGCAGGGCACGCCCCCCCCCCCAAAAAAAAACAAAAAAAGGGAACCGCATGGTCCCCTTTTTAACCTATTAATGATACAATTTTATTGTTTGATTAATTTTTTGCTTATATGTTCGCCATTGGTCATGGTGAGGTTTACCATGTATATGCCGGCGGCAAGGTTATCAGTATTAACGGTGGCGGTATTGGCATTTATTTCCATACTGCATACCATGGCACCATACACATTGTACAGCTGTATGGAGGCTATTTCCGCATTGCTTTGAATGTTTACATGGTCACTGGCAGGTACAGGGTACATATTTACGCTTGCGGCCTCGGTGGCGTTACATTGCACGGCTATGGGGTCAAATACCTCGGTGGTACCGTCTATATCGGTTTGACGCAGGCGGTAGTACTTGGTACGGTTGGTGTTATTATCGGCCATAAAGCTGTAATCGGTTGGCATGGCGGAGGTGCCTGCACCCTGTATGCGGGCTATTTCCTTATAGTTTACGGCATCTTCACTGCATTCTAAGGTGAAGTATTCGTTATTGGTTTCGGTAGCGGTGCTCCACGTAAACTGTATAGCGTTATCTATACATTCGGCATTAAAGCTGAGGAGCTCTACGGGAAGGGG
>JAZLLK010000097.1:0-3667 GCA_045598105.1 Bacteroidales bacterium
TGTAACACCACAATAGAAGAACGCTTTAGGGCAGACCTGCAGCAGTTAGTATCCACCGATGCACCTGTGGACATGCCACCCTTAATGGATGTAAATACTTTACAGGCAACGGGAACACCTAACGACATCTTCTACTACCACCCCAACCACCTCGGAAGCACTTCCTTTGTTACCGACCAAAACCAAACCATAACACAGGGATTCCTTTATGCTCCTTTTGGCGAGATAACAACAGAATATAATGTTAATTTTGGGAATAATGTAATACCTAAGTATAGTTTTAATGCCAAAGAGTTAGACGAAGAAACCGGCATGTACTATTATGAAGCGAGATATATGGCCCCGCCGATGTTTATAAGCCGGGATCCGCATTTCGAGCGGTATTTCTGGACAAGTCCGTATGGATATTGCAGCAACAATCCCCTCAACAGGGTGGATCCTACAGGGATGGACGAGTGGGAAATTGACGGGAGTGGAAATGTTGTTAATCATACGAAAACCACTGAGCATGATGCCTTTTATATGGTTGATAAAGATGGAAATAGGATTAATGGAAAATCATGTGAATTTGAATATGGCGTAGTAGAATCTTTTCATTCCCAATATTCTGACAAAAACCAATCTCAATTTGACTGGTATAACGTGCGAGGAGATGAGCAAGGAAAGCAATTGTTTGAATTTTTTGCAAATAATACAAATGTAGAATGGGGACAGTTGCAATTGGGACAAAAAGGTAATCATGGTTTGAATGTAATTACCACCTCTCATAATAAAAGCAGAGAAAGTTGTGGGTCGTGGTTGATTGGCAATAAATATCAGTATGGATATACAATAAGAAAGCATATTCATAACCATCCTGGTAATACTGCTTATCCATCTGGGTTACAAAAGGGTAATAAAGATATCGGTTTTGCAAAAAGAATATCAAAAATATCTTCCAACATTTCTTTGCAAATATACCTTCCTCAAAGTGGAAAATACATCAATTATAATGCTCTATCACAACCTGAAGATTTTCCCGCTTTTCCATGTCCGACATATACACTGAAGGGAGTAACTGTAAAAGCACACAAATAAATAGATTGAAATATGAAAAAGTATGTACTTGTTATCGTTGCTATATTTTTCTTGATAGGTTGTTCACAGCCTAAAGAGAGACGAATGGAAGAACAATTGAAAGAAATAGTAATTACAGACACAATACATAATGGTTTGAGAAAACTTGGTATCAAAGACACCTCGTTGTTAAAAGTTATCTTGTCAATAGAACGATCAAAATATATGGAAAACCAAGGTGGCTACATTTTGTTGGATTATTTTCATTCACCCATTACAGGAATGTATATTATTGAACTTCACGATTTATACATATACGATAGTGCGTCTGCTAAAAACGTTGATTCTTACATTGAATTAGATGGAAAAGTTTTTTTGACGAAACGAGATACCAACCTTTTTTCGGATTCGGCTACATATCGTAAGTTCGCCTATAATAGTGAAGACGATTATTGGTATAGCGTGGGTGCCTCTACTTTGTTTTTAATCGAGTATAAACAATCTCAGGTTATGTGGAGTTTCTATGGATATAATGAAGGAGAAGAATAAATCAAATAAAATAAAATAAAATGCTAACTAAGGTTATTATGACTATCGTAATGCAATATATTACCTCAATGATTTCATCAAGCCTTTCCTACTCCACGGTTCTATCCGGTCCCGGCAGCTGCTCCGCCAACCCTACACCTCTCTCCGTATTCTACTACCACACCAACCACCTCGGCAGCACCGCCTTCGTCACCGACGGCAACGCCTCCGTTACCCAAGGCTTCCTATATGCTCCATTTGGCGAAATTACGACAGAGTATAATGTAAACTTTGGAAATAATGTAATACCTAAGTACTCCTTTAACGCCAAGGAATTGGATGAGGAAACGGGAATGTACTACTATGAAGCAAGGTATTACAATCCGCCAGTGTTCACCTCAAGAGACCCATTGTTTGAGAAGTACTTCTGGATGACACACCTATGCATATTGTGCCAATAATCCTGTGAAATTTGTTGACCCTACGGGTCGTGAAGTCGAATATCATTCAATGGCAGATCGTTTTTTTGTTTTTTTAGAGAGAATTTTTAATTCAAGTTTTAGAAAAATGTTCTCAATTTTAAAAAAGTCTGAAGAAAAATATGTTTTTTATAAAACTGAAGATATAACAAATGAATTGTGCACTAATGGTGAAAGTCTATTTATATGCTATTCTATAAATGAACAATTAAGAGAAAAGGATGGACAAACTATCTTTACATTCTTAAGACATGAAACAACTCACGCTTTGCAATTTGAACTAGGTAAATTTGGATTTGTCTCAAATGGGAATGGAGAATGGGTAGCGAATAATTTTGATTTAATGGATGAAATGGAAGCTCAAGATAATCAAAATTATGGATTTAAATGGAATACAAAACTAAATTCATGGCGTGAAAATTGGACTGCTTTAAAAACAAAAGAGCAAAAAATAGAAACTTTAAAAAATACTGGTTCATATAAAAATTTACCAGAAGAATCTTTATATAATATGAACACTGAAAGGATAAAAAATAACAAAGTATATGCAAGACCGTATCAAACAATGCAAAATAGGTCGGGATTATGCTATATTTTAAATAATATCTTTACAAATATTCCAGAGGAAAAACCCAAGTTTAATCCCTGCATTTTAATATTAAAAAATGATACTGTATATTCTTATACATTAATTATTAACGAAAAAGATAGTTCAATAGAATCAGCAAAAATATCTCTTACTTACATAAGATATTCAACAAAAAAATGGGTGGGATTTGATAATGATGGCTATATTTTTATAGATAAGTTTATACGATTAAAAAAACATTCAACATATTATAAATTGTTTTCAAAACACTTTTTCATACCAGATGCCGAAATGATTACTAAAAAAAGTGTTATGTATAATAAAAATGCAGATATAGAACGTTTTTATATTCGTCTTTTTTGTGGTTGTTCCTATAGTTCAAGCACTTTAAGAAGAAGTTTGCATAAAAAACAAAAAGATATGAAAATGATTAATGATATTGTCCATCGTTTTAATCTATTTGAAGAATAAGAGAATGCTATCTTTGTAGTATGAAACATAGGCAAACCAACAACGGTAGTTTAAGGAAAAGAGAGGTGCAAACTCCAAACCCTTATAATGAATATTTCTTGTTTAACTCCCAAAGCAATTTAAAAGCTTATAGTGATGATGTAATAAGTTTTGCATATTACGGTTACAACGCTTCCAACACAAGGACATACAAAATAAGCCTTAACAACACCAATGTATGGATAAACGGACAGCCGCAGGCACTGCACATGCAGTTGCAAAGTGCTATGTTCTATCCGAATGCCTACCTCACTTTCAACAGCAACGGAAACTACACCAAGCACTACTACAACGGCACCGAGCGCATCTGTTCCCGCTTGGGCGACCGGACCTTCAGCCTTGATTGCAGCGCGTCCCTCACTCCGCAGACGCAGCAGCGCCTCGGTACCCGCATCATGCAGGTGGATCAACGGGCCCGCGCCGAACTGCTGGAAGTGGTGGAAGCCGGAGACATTCCCATAGAAACCCCTTCGGCGGATATTACAAGCCTGCAACCCGCCAATCC
>JAZLLK010000098.1:0-33870 GCA_045598105.1 Bacteroidales bacterium
TATCTGCTGGTGAAGAATTTCAATATCGTCTTTGAAGCCATCATTGATGAATTGGTGGGTGCGCCTGAATCCGAGACCCCAAGTGGATTGAAAGACCAGGGAGATGGAAAACGCGTTGACCACATTTACCAGTACAAAGACCTGATTCACAACGAAGAGGACAAGCCCGTTTATTATATCGGCGATTCCAAATATTATAAGCGGGGTGCTCCTATTGGAGAAAATTCCGTTTACAAGCAATTCACGTACGCCCGCAATGTGATTCAGTGGAATCTGAATCTCTTCAATAATTCGCAAGAAACAGAAATCGAAGGGCACGTCAAGTTGCGTGATGATGTTACCGAAGGCTACAATGTGATTCCTAATTTCTTTATTTCTGCTCAGCAGAATACATTGGGACGCTCATTTGATATCCAACCGACGACGAATGAACGGAAATACTACCAGTCCAAGCAATTCGACAACCGATTGTTCGACAGGGATACTTTCCTTATCGCACACTACGATGTGAATTTCTTGTTTGTGGTCGCTCTGTACGGACGGAACAATAAAGGCGAAAAATCTGCCTGGAAAGAGAAAGTGCGAGGAATGTTCCGCAGCGAAATACAGGCTATGCTGGAGCAGAACTTTAACTTCTACGCCATTACCGCCAAAGAGGGTGTTAATGCGGCCGCCTATATAGATGATCATTTTCAGGAATTGTTGGGAAAAATTTTCACTCCGTATCCGGACAGGGAAGGACAGAAGTATTTTTCTGTTGCCTTGGATAACCGTGAGGAATTTTCTGAAGCCAACGAGACCTTATTGAATCAGTTAAAGGAAAATTTTCATCTTGAGCGATGCGAACATATATATGATGATCCTAAAGAGCTGCTTCCACAAGTAACGCCATTCGTTCAACAGATGGCGGTGCCTTCCAATTTCCTTACGCACCATTATCTGGAAAAATATGCTGACAGATTAATTCTCATTGGTTGCTATCATAACCAAGCTCATTTGGATTGGATTTTAGGTAAAAACGACAAAGGAACGCTTATCTATAATGTCCGTTTGGACAAGAACCGTCCGGGTGCTCAGAAAATAACGCAATTGTCTAACAATGTCGCCTGTTTTGTTATTCTGTACGAACAAGGGCATGAGCACGAAAACAAATATCGTGTGTTCCACGTGCATCATCACGCCACCATGACGGAAGATAGAATGCGCAAAGCGTTATATCCGGATCCTCACGGCAAATACTTCTGCTATGTATTCTCTGAAGAAGTCACATTGGGAAATTTGAACTTGAGTTTACTTTTGGATGAAGAAAAACAGAAAGATACTTATGTTGAAGGTGCCCCGATATTCATGACAGGAAAAGACCTTTTGAAATACAGACAATGATTATACTAAGCGGAAAGTATAGTCTTGAAAAATAAAACTATAACTCCTTTCCAATAAGCTTATTCCATTATTTCACATCCAAAATAACTCATTTTTATAATATTAAATAATTTGACAGTATATGACAAAATGTATTTGTAGTATATTGTAATACAAATATTTACTGATGTTGTGTAAAATTGTGCGGCTATAGAAGCCGCACGGTGATCAACTCCCTCGTATAATACGATAAATTTTCCATGGTGAAGCCGGAGATAAAGTAGGGCGGTTGTACAATAAATATGTGAATGTATGCGTTACAATACGGAAAAAGAAGTGATAACACACTCGGTTTTATAGTATAGGCATCAGCCGGCATAGTATGCCCTGCAATGTTAACTATAATACCGGCTGTGAAAGAACTGAACATATAGCGAATATATTCATACAATAAAGTAAAAACAACATAACCATATCCTCATGCCCGTCCCCTACGAATTTATATTAATAAAAGGCGAGCCCAAGGCCCTGCAAATAGATAGCATACGCCGTGAGAACGGAGTATATGCGGTGCAGTATGCATCCTCGCCTAGGGAATATCATTATAAGCAGAGTGATGTGGTGTGGCTGCGTACCTACCTGTGGTATGATCCTTTGCTGCATAAGGTGTGGGTAAACGGCCAAGTGCAGCATAATGTGAGCAATATTATGTCCTTTGAGCAAAGCGAGGGTATTAAGCATTGGCGTATCACCTATGCCAATGGCAGCATGCAGGATTATTTGCACGGCACTGTGCGTATAAGTGAAACATGTTTGGCCCACAAGGCCGCCCAAAACGTATGGTATTACCTGAAAGATGTGGCTCACACCAATGAGTTGGGGCGTAATGCCCGCAGTGAGGGGCTGCTGTATGCGGCGTATGGTGAGATTGATTTTATTGATCCCTCATGGGCCGTAGCCCCTTATATAGCCCCTGACAGGTATAAGCTTAAGCATTACAAATTGCCTGACCTTATATTCCCTTTTGGCTGCAATGCCAGCCAAATGAAGGCTGTAAAAGCCGCCTTTACCAACCAAATAAGCGTGGTGCAGGGTCCGCCGGGTACCGGCAAAACCCAAACCATATTGAACATTATAGCCAATATATTGCTGCAAAATAAAACGGTGATAGTGGTCTCCAATAACAATTCGGCCGTGGGCAATGTGCTGGAAAAGCTCCGAAAGTATGAGCTGGACTATGTGGCGGCCTACTTGGGCAATAAAGAGAACAAAGCCGCCTTTTATATGCAGCAGCAGGTGTTGCCTGAATATATATCGCATTGTAACACCGATAGTGAGCACATAAAAGCGGAGCGTAGTCGTGTCAACGAAGTATGCGGGCAGCTAAGCCGTGCCTTCCGTTATCAGGAGCAGCTGGCCGCCGCCAGGCAGGAATACAGTGAGCTGCAGGTGGAGTGGAAGCACTTTGTGCAGGATAATCATATAGATGCGAGCCGCTATGTGCTTAACAGGAAGGTGAGCTCCGCTAAAATAATGAATTTGTGGCTCTATAGCCAATCCTGCGTGCAGGGTGAATCCGCATCCGCACACGGGTGGATAGCCTGTATTATTACCCGCATAAGGCAGCATAAAATACGTAGTACCTGCCGCCGTTTGCTGGGTGCCCATGCAGCATGCCTGCAAAATAATATGCCTGTAATTACGGATATACAGGCTTACTATTATGTGGCCCGCATGCGTGAACTGCAGCAGAAAATAGAAAGTACCTCTCTGCAATTGGAAAATATGGACCTTAAACGTATGACTGACAATATGACCGCCGGTTCCATGGAGGTGCTCAAGACTTATTTGGGCAAAAAATATGCCCGCATGAGCCGCATACAATATAATGCATCGAGCATAAAAAACAGTCAGGAAGCATTCCTGCAGCAGTACCCCGTGGTGCTCAGCACCACCTTCTCGGCCCGTGCCTGCGTGCCTAACGTTGTATATGATTACCTTATTATGGACGAGGCCTCACAAGAGGCTATAGTAACCGGTGCCATAGCCCTCACCTGCGCCAAAAATGCGGTAATAGTAGGTGATGTAAACCAGCTTCCACCCGTAATAACGGAAGCCGACAGGCAAAAACTTACCGCCATATTCCAATCCTTCCATGTGCCCGCCGGCTATGACTGCTCCCGAAGTAAAAACAGCTTTCTGCAGTCGGTGTGTACGGTGCTGCCACAGGTGGAAATTACACTGCTGCGGGAACATTACCGGTGTCATCCTAAAATTATCAACTTTTGTAACCAAAAATTTTACGGAGGCAAACTCCTCATTATGACCGAAAACCATGACGATGACCACGTGATGACCGCCATAAAAACCGTTCCCGGTCAGCATGCCCGCGGACATTATAACCAGCGTGAAATAGATGTGGTGAAGCAGGAAGTGTTGCCACTGCTGGCACAAAATGAAGATGTGGGCATAATTACTCCGTATAACGACCAGGTACAGGAGTTTAACCGTCAGCTGCCCGGCCTTGAAACCGCTACCGTACACAAATACCAGGGTAGAGAAAAAGACAGCATAATTATGAGTGTGGTAGATGACCATATTACCGAATTCAGCAACGATCCTAACCTGCTTAATGTGGCCATATCCCGGGCAAAAAAACATTTCTATATAGTGCTTTCGGGCAATACACAGCCTGCCCGTAACCATATAAGCGATTTGGTGGATTATATAGAATATAATAATTGTACGGTTACGCATAGTAAAGTGAGTTCCGTATTCGATTATTTGTATAAACAATACACAAGGCAAAGAATGGAATATTTAAAAAACGCTAAGCGTATAGCGGAATACGATTCCGAAAACCTCACCTATGCCTTGATAAATAATATTATAGATGAAAACCCCGATTTCGGCTATCTGGGTGTGTATTGTCATATACCATTAAGAAATATTATAAAAGATACGTCATTAATGAGCGAAGAAGAAGTCCGTTATGTATCACAAAACGGTACACATGTGGATTTTTTAATAGTAAATCACGTTACTAAAAAATCGGTGCTGGTAGTAGAAACCGATGGTTATGCCTATCATAAAACGGGTACAAAACAAAGTGAACGTGATATAAAGAAAAATCATATACTGGAAATATATGAAATACCATTGCTGCGATTGTCCACCACCGGCAGCGGCGAAAAAGAAAAAATAATAACATGCTTAAATGATATATTGAATGCGCCGCTTGGCTAAAAAAAAGTAAAATTTCCAAATTCTTACATTTTTACCGCTGTGTATTAGTTGTTTAGGTGAGAATGTAAGGAAACGCACAAGGGGCGAAATTCGCTATACAGGGGTGAAAACGGCTATACAGGGGTGAAATTATATAACATGCCGCGGGCATATACGCCCCAATACGGAACATGCCGACAGATATATTTTATTATAGTAAAGAATAAATTAACATTATAAAAAAAACAATTTAACCATGAAAGTAATATTAACCGGAGCTACCGGCTATGTGGGCGAAGGGGTGCTACTGGCCATGCTGGATGATGAACGTATAGAAAAAGTATTGGTAATAGGCCGCCGTACCTGTGGAATAAAGCATGATAAAATGGAAGAGTACATAGTGGACGATTTTCTTACTTTGCAAGCCGGCAATAGCAGCTTGGAAGGCTATGATGTGGTGTATTTTATAGCCGGCATCACCTCGGTGGGCACCCCTAAGGATGTGTATGAGCGTGTGTGCTATAGCATTCCGGTACATTTTGCCGATATTATGCCACACAAGCAGCATACCACCTTCATATATTTAAGCGGAGCCGGCACCTCCGTAAAAGGCCGCCTGCACTGGCAGCAGGTAAAAAGCCGCACCGAAACGGCTGTTATGAACATGGGCTTTAGGCATGCATACGGCTGGCGTCCCATGATGATGGCACCCTATACAGGGCAAAAGAATCATCAGGTAAAAGCCCAAAAGGCCGTGCTGCTACTGTGGCCGCTACTGCGTGTGCTCAAGGTGTATTGCACCATGCCCGAAATGGTAAATGCCATGTACTATGCCGCCACCGCGGGGCTGCCTTCCCCCTATGTGGAAGCACGGGATATTATCATATATGGTCAACCCGCAAGCTAGCACCTGTTTCCCCACATACGTTAAATTAAGTTATGTACAAACTTTCACTGCAAAAAAAATAGAATTAAAGAAAAACACGGGACGAAGTACTGTTGCCTGTGGCAACTAAGCGTGTAACGCTAAATTTTACTCACAAGCCGCAGGCTTGCAGATAAAATTTAGCATTTACCCGCTTTTTTATATAAGTCCTTCGTCCCGAGAAAACACGCCCGCCTCTGCGGGCGAGAAAACCAATTCTGTTCTCTTATAACCGTTGTATCTTCAACGTTTTAGCGATAATACACGAGAAAAAAACGTGGCGGTATCCCTTTAAAATAATGGTATAACCTGAAAAGTAAGTAATACCGCATTCCTAAAGAGGGCTACCGATCCGCATAAGCGGAATGCCGTATAGAAAATGATGTATTTTTTGCGTTAAGAACCGGTGTCGGCTGCGCCGGGAATAGATAAGAATCTGTTAAAAGCATGAATAATACATATAGTACGGTGAATGCTTGCTATAGGAATAAGCGGCATCAGCGGTTTAGCAAAAAATGCTTCATTTTTAGGCATGGAGGTTCCGCGGTGATTTTTCTTTCGGCACCTTTCTTTTCATGGTAGGAAAAGAAAGGTGCATAAGTATGAATGTACTTTGAATGTTGCTATATCTTTATTAAGCGAATTTATTATTCCCGCATTCGCTAAGTTCCGGGATGCTGATATCCCGAGTTTGGCATGACTACAAGACTTGTTACGTCCGCTGTCATGGCGGAAGGCGTTGTTTTAAACGGCCATGTGTTCGGGTAAACTTATGTGCCAAAAAAATGTTAACTTTGCACTATTATAAAATTATCAGCTATATGAATATCATAATCATGGTTTTGGCCTTATTGTCGGTGACAGGGCTTATAGTATCGGTGGTGTATGTGGTGAAGTATGTGAAGAGTAATACCGAGAATGAGTTTTTGCGTAAGCAGCTCACATCACAGCAGGAGGCATTTAATAAGCAGCTGGAGTCGGCAGTGCAGCGTATTAAGCTGGAGGCTGCCGATACCTTGCATAGCGGGCAGCAGCAGCTGCATGCTGCCAATGAGGAGCAAATAAGCAATATGCTGGCGCCGCTCAAGGAGAATATAGCCCTTATGAATAAGCAAATGGGTGAAAACCAAAAGTATCAGGCCGAGTGGACGGCTAAGCTTACCGAGTCGGCCGAGCACATGGTAAAGGCCACCCTTAAGGTAGGTAATGATGCCAGGCAGCTGGCCACAGCTCTCACGGGCAAGGCTAAAATGCAGGGCTGCTGGGGTGAAAGCGTGCTGGAGCAAATATTGCAGAAAGAAGGATTGCTGCAGGGTCGTGATTATGACCGTGAGTGCGCGAACAACGATGGTACCCGTCCTGACTATGTGCTGCATTTGTACCATGGCGGCAGCCGCTATGATGTAATAGCCGATGCTAAGGTTTCACTCACTGCCTATACCGAGTATAAAAATGCTACCGATCCCGCCGCGGCGGCTGCCGCCATGGACCGACATATCAAAAGCATAGAAACACACGTGAATGAGCTGGCACGTAAGGACTATGCTGCTAAAATACGTAAGGAGTACGGAGGAATAGACTATGTGCTTATGTTCATGCCCATAGAAAATGCCCTTCGTGAAGCCATGGATGCCGATATTACCCTGTGGCGACGAGCCTATAACAAGGGGGTGGTGATAGTGTCGGAGCAGAATATACTGCTGTATGTAAAAGTATTGCAGCTCACATTGCACGCTTATAACCGTGATGTGAACGACCGTAAGCTGCTCGCCGCAGCCGAAAATATGATAACCCGTACCCGTAAGTTCTACGAAGAATACGTAAAAATGGGAAAAAAACTGAAAGAAGTGTGTGACAGTTATAATGCCGGTGCCGTAAAACTGAAAAATGAAGGTCCTTCCATTATTACTTCCGCCGAGCAGGTGCTGCAGGAAGGCGGCCGGCTTAAACTTACCGACAAAGTGATTACTTCTAACGATATCCGTATTATCCATACCGATGCTATCACTTCCGGCGAGCCGCAGGAATAGCAGGTAATGTTACATTTGTGTAAAATAATATTCCTACATAACCTTGCGGGCAACGAAATTGGTAAAAAAATGCTACCTTTGCAATTTTAATAAGAACCTATAATATATATAAATATATGGAAGTAAAAGAAAACACCCAGTCGGAAAAGCCGTTGCTGAATTTTGTGGAAGCCAAAATAGAAGCCGACCTTGCCTCTAACCGTTACGGGCAAAAAGTACACACCCGTTTTCCTCCGGAGCCTAACGGCTATTTGCACATAGGGCATGCCAAGTCTATATGCCTGAATTTCGGTATAGCCCAAAAGTACGGCGGAACCACCAATATCCGCTTTGATGATACCAATCCCGTAAAAGAAGATGTGGAATACGTGGATTCTATTAAAGAAGATGTGCAATGGTTGGGTTTTCACTGGGCAGAAGAGCATTATGCTTCGGACTATTTTGACCAATTGTATAACTGGGCCGTGCAGTTGATAAAAGAAGGCAAGGCCTATGTAGATGAAACACCTCAGGAAGAAATAAGTAAAAATCGCGGGGTGCCCACCGCCCCGGGTGTGGAAAGTAAATACAGAAATCGTAGCGTGGAGGAGAACCTTGTCATGTTTGAAAAAATGAAGAATGGCGAGTTCCCTGACGGCTACTGTGTGCTTAGGGCAAAAATAGACATGGCTTCGCCCAATATGCACATGCGTGACCCTATTATGTATCGTATATTGCACGCACATCATCACCGTACCGGTGATAAATGGTGCATATACCCCATGTATGATTTTGCCCACGGGCAAAGTGATTCCATAGAGGGTATTACCCATTCTATATGTACTTTGGAATTTGAGGTACATCGTCCTTTATATGACTGGTTCTGTGATAATTTGCACATACATCATCCTCAACAGGTAGAGTTCGCCCGCCTGAATATTAATTATACCGTTATGAGCAAGCGTAAGCTGCTTCAGCTGGTAAAAGAAGGCTATGTGTCCTCATGGGATGATCCCCGTATGCCTACCATTTGCGGCTTCCGCCGTAGAGGCTACACACCTGAGTCTATACGTAATTTTGCTGACACCATAGGGGTGGCCAAGCGTGAAAATGTAATAGACTATTCCCTGTTGGAATACTGCGTGCGGGAGGACTTGAATAAAAAAGCCCTGCGTACCATGGCCGTATTGGACCCTGTGCAGCTTATTATAGATAACTATCCGGAGGATAAGGTGGAAATGATGGAAGCCGTAAATAATCCCGAAGACAGTGAAGCCGGCACCCGTAAAGTGCCTTTCGGCAAAAAATTATGGATAGAAAGAGCCGATTTTATGGAAAATCCTCCTAAGAATTTCTACCGCATGACCATAGGAAAAGAGGTGAGATTGAAATATGCCTACATAGTGTGCTGTAACAGCGTGGATAAGGATGCTAACGGCAATATTACCGCCATACATTGCACCTATTTCCCCGAAACACGTAGCGGCATGCCAGATAGTAACCGTAAGGTAAAAGGTACCATACATTGGGTGTCACAGGCCCATTGTCAGCAGGCCGAAGTTCGCCTGTTCGACCGTTTGTTCTCCGTGCCCGAGCCCGATAATGTGGAAGAAGGTCACTCCTTCCTTGAAAACCTTAATCCTGATTCACTTAAGGTGGTAAATGCTTGTGTAGAGCCTTCATTTATAGATACTAAGCCTTTGGCTAAATACCAGTTTGAACGTACGGGATACTTCTGTATAGACAAAGACAGTACACCTGACCATTTGGTGTTTAACCGTACCGTATCGTTAAAGGATTCATGGAAGCCGATAAAATAGTACTTCATAATAAAAATTTTTGTATTCGGTGTTCTTACGCTCCTGTAAGAACACTTTTTTTTATATGTCTGTAAAAATAAACCGCAAAAAGGCATATAATGAAAAAAAAATTGTACTTTTGCACATGATTTCAAATTTTGTAAGTAAACATTAGTACATATATGAAAATAATAGTTTGTATAAAGCAGGTTCCTGACACTACGGAAATAAAAATAGACCCTAAAACAGGAACATTAATTCGTGACGGCGTGCCCAGTATTATGAATCCTGATGATAAAGGCGGATTAGAAGTGGCACTTCAGTTGAAAGATAAATATAATGCGGAAGTTACCGTTATTACCATGGGGCCGGGGCAGGCTGATGCCATATTGCGTGAGGCTTTTGCCATGGGCGTAGATAAGGCCATATTGCTTACCGATCGTGCTTTTGCAGGTGCCGATACTTTGGCCACCTCCCGTGCTTTGGCCGGTGCTTTAAAGGAAATGGAATATGATGTTATTATTACCGGTCGTCAGGCTATAGATGGTGATACGGCACAGGTAGGCCCGCAAATAGCCGAGCATTTGCAGCTGCCTCAAATATCATACGTGGTAAATGCGGAATATGACGGCAAAGGTGAATTTACCGTGAAAAAAGAAACCGAAGACGGTTACCAAATATTAAGTGTGCCCACCCCTTGTGTGTTTACCGTATTGGCTTCAGCCAATAAAGCCCGCTATATGACTGTTAAAGGCATAGTAGAAGCTTATGACAAACAGGTGGAAATATGGACTGCCGAAAAAATGAGTATCCCATTAGATAAATTAGGCCTGAGCGGTTCACCCACCCGAGTGAAAAAGTCATTTACCAAGGGTACTAAAGCTGCCGGTGAATTATTTGAAGTAGATACCGACGAAGCTGTTGATATTATTATTAACAAGTTAAAAGAAAAATTCATTATTTAAAGTAAAGGAGCACATTATGGATAAATCAGCATACAAAAATGTATTTGTTTTTATAGAACAACGTGACGGTGCCGTTCAGTCAGTAGCCTTAGAACTTTTGGGCAAAGCCCGTGAATTGGCCGATGCATTGCAGGAAAAAGTAGTAGCCCTGTTTCCCGGCAGTGGGGTAAAAGCCCATGCTAATATGCTCATAGAGCATGGTGCCGATGAAGTAATATGTATAGATGCCCCTTGTTTAAAGGACTATCTTACCGAGCAGTATGCTCAGGCCGTATATCAGGCTATTATGCACTTTAAGCCCTCTATAGTGCTGTTTGGTGCTACCACTATAGGCCGTGATTTGGCTCCCCGCTTGTCGGCTCGGTTAGAAACCGGTCTTACTGCCGACTGTACCCGCCTGGAAGTGGAAGAAGGTGAGCTTATGATGACCCGTCCTGCTTTTGGCGGCAACCTTATGGCTACCATTCAATGCCCCGATAACAGGCCGCAAATGTCCACCGTACGCCCCGGCGTAATGCAAAAAATGGAGCGTAATGCTGCCCGCAAGGGTGAAATAATAGATTTTGCACCTGAATTTGACGAGTCAAAATTCAAAGTGAAACTGCTGCAAAATGTGAAAAACGACAATGCTCATACCGATATTACCGAAGCCAAAATACTGGTTTCAGGCGGTAGAGGCGTGGGCTGCAAAGAAGGCTTTGAAAAGCTGGAAAAGCTGGCCAAATTATTGGATGGTCAGGTATCGGCTTCACGTGCCATGGTAGATGCCGGTATTATTGATCACGACCGTCAGGTAGGCCAAACGGGTAAAACCGTCCGTCCTAACCTGTATATGGCATGCGGCATTTCCGGTGCTATACAGCACCTGGCCGGTATGGAAGAATCCGAATTAATTATAGCTATTAATAAAGATAAGTACGCTCCCATATTTGGCGTGGCCGACGTGGGTATAGTGGGTGATGTACACAAAATTATTCCCGCCCTCACCGAAAAGCTGGAAAAAATAATGGCAGAAAAATAATACCATATATAATGTCATATACGCACATCCTTTTTTATGGGTGTGCGTTTTTTTTTATGTCAAAATTATGACATAAGGTGTGAAATGCATGCCATTTTTAGGCCGTATTTCGGTAAAAAATAGCACGTGAATTTATAGGATGCTATCGTATATTGCTGATAGATAGTATGAAAATTTTTTTTGTTATTTGTTGCATAGGTAATAATATTTTTTGTACTTTTGCATCACCAAAACGTTCGGGGTGTGGCGCAGTTGGCTAGCGCACTTGCATGGGGTGCAAGGGGTCGGAAGTTCGAGTCTTCTTACCCCGACGAAAAAGAGAGAATCTTGTATAAGGTTCTCTTTTTTTTTATGCCCGTTACTCATAATTGAAAAAAAATGATTATCTTTGCTTTTTTTTAAATTTAAAAATATTAAAAGTATAAGCTATGATTATCACAACAACATCACAGGTAGAAGGCCGACACATATCAGAGTACATAGGCATGGTAAGCGGCGAGATAATATCAGGTATTAACATATTTAAAGATGCCTTTGCCGGCATACGAAATGTAGTGGGCGGGCGTGCCCGTGCCTATGAGGGTGAACTGGAAAAGGCCCGTGAAAAGGCGCTTAAAGAAATGGAAGAACGTGCTGTTTCCATGGGTGCCGATGCTATAGTAGGTGTACGCCTGGATTGTGAAGCTCTTGGGGTGAAAAACGATATGCTCATGGTTGTAGCCACGGGCACTGCCGTAAAGTTGAGCTATTAGCATGCCCTTGCGTGCATTATGTCCTATATAGGCAGTGTATAAAGCCTGTATGCCTGTGCAGATATGTGCAGGCACTTTTTTTATTTGTTTTTCATATATAAAAATGAATTTATTTTGCATGGTATTTGGTTTAAAAATGCTATCTTTGCATTTTTAAATGCAATATATTATATACACTATAAAATTATACACTGATTATGGCAAAAACAGCAGTAATAGCTTTTGGCGGTAACGCCTTGTTACGAAGCGGTCAGCGTGGCACTTATAAGGAACAAATAGCCAATGTGCAGTCCACATGTGAATCTATAGTGGGCATGGTACAGCAGGGATATAACATCATCATAGGTCATGGTAACGGTCCTCAGGTAGGTAATGTAATGCTTCAGCATGAAATAGCCAGCAGGGTTACCGATGTGTTGGCTATGCCATTGGATTTTTGTGTATCCGAAACACAGGGTTCTATAGGTTATCTTATAGAGCAGGGCTTGCGTAATGTATTGCTCCGTCATAATTTGCAGCGTAATGTAGTGGGTATTATCACCCAGGTGCTGGTAGATAAGGATGATCCCATGTTTGCTAATCCTACCAAGCCGGTAGGTCCTTATTATAAGCAAAAGCAAATGGCTTTGTTTTTGGAAAATAACCCCGGCACTCCTTTCAAGGAGGATCCTAAGGGTAACGGCTGGCGTAGGGTAGTGGCTTCACCTAAGCCCATAGGTATTATGAATGTAGACATAGTGGAATCATTGTCTAAAGCCGGTAATATAGTTATTACCGTAGGCGGTGGCGGTATTCCCGTAATTAAGGCCGATAATGGTGAAATAAAAGGTGTGGAAGCCGTAATAGATAAGGATTTGGCATCAGCACTCACGGCCATAGCCGTAAAAGCCGATGAGTTCTACATTCTCACCGATGTACCTAAGGTGTATATTAACTTCCGCAAGCCGAATGAAAAGGCCTTAGACGTTATTACCGTGGCCGAAGCCGAAAAATATTTGGAAGAAAAGCAGTTTGCCGAAGGCTCTATGGCGCCTAAGGTAAGAGCTGCCATTCAATTTGTTAAAAACGGCGGTAAAGAATGTATTATCACCGAAGCTGGCCAGCTGTCTAATGCGGCCTGCGGCACACGCATAGTAAGATAATTAACTAAATAATAATAATTTTAAATCAATTTGTTTTATGGCATTTAATTTAAGAAACAGAAATTTTTTGAAATTATTGGATTTTACTCCTAAGGAAATTCAATATATGTTAGATTTGGCTCGTGACCTTAAAAGAGCAAAATATACCGGTACCGAACAACCTACATTAAAAGGCAAAAATATAGCATTAATATTTGAAAAAACTTCCACCCGTACCCGTTGCGCATTTGAAACTGCCGCTTACGATCAGGGTGCACACGTTACTTATTTAGGTCCTACCGGTTCACAAATAGGTATTAAAGAATCCATGAAAGATACTGCCAGAGTGTTGGGCAGAATGTTTGATGGTATAGAATACCGCGGATTTAAGCAGGATACCGTGGAAGAATTAGCCAAATATGCAGGTGTTCCCGTATGGAATGGCCTTACCAATGAATTCCATCCTACACAAATATTGGCCGATTTCCTCACCATGAGTGAGCATGTGGATAAGCCGCTCAATCAGGTTACCTACGCTTATTTGGGTGATGCCCGCTATAATATGGGTAATTCTTTAATGGTAGGCGGTGCCAAAATGGGTATGGACGTTAGAATAGTAGCTCCTAAAGCCTTACAGCCGGATAAAAAATTAATAGACGAATGTAAAAAAATAGCTAAAGAAACCGGCGCTAAAGTTA
Source organism: Bacteroidales bacterium (assembly GCA_045598105.1). GTDB lineage: Bacteria > Bacteroidota > Bacteroidia > Bacteroidales > WCHB1-69 > UBA1205. The sequence goes on from JAZLLK010000098.1 coordinate 13,878, forward strand.
CCGTTACCGATGACGTGGCAAAAGGTGTAAAGGGTTGTGATTTCTTATACACCGATGTGTGGGTATCTATGGGTGAACCCGCCGAAGTATGGGCCGAACGTATTAAACTGCTGAAACCTTATCAGGTAAATAAGAAAACCATGGAACTTACAGGTAATCCTAAATGCAAATTTATGCACTGCTTACCCGCTTACCATAATTTGGAAACACAGGTGGGTCGTGACGTTCACGCTCAATTCGGCATTGACGGCATAGAAGTTACTGAAGATGTATTTGAATCAGAAAACTCTATAGTATTTGACGAAGCCGAAAACCGTATGCATACCATTAAGGCCGTAATGGTAGCCACTTTGGGTGAATAATGAGATATATAGCTGAATATAAGGCTCAGTAGCACCTACTGAGCCTGTTTTTTTATATATAGTACATGAATAGCAGAATCACAGCAATAACTATCACCCTTATGGGTGTAATGTGCCTGCAGGCACAAAATTTGCAGCTTCCTATTATTAAAGCTATAAAGCAAACAGAGCATGAGTGCATACTCCATGCCGGTATTCCTCAACCCGGCAATGTGGTGTGTTGTAATAATTTTTACCGTACTTATGATATCAAGGGAAATATATTGCAGGAACAAAAGTATGACGTAGAGGGCAAGGTGGATGAAAAAGAGGATTTTGTATATGATGCCCGCGGTAATGAAATATCCGATATATTGTATTTGGCTGATGGCAGTATAGACTATAAAATACTCAGCAGTTATAATAACCGTAATTTGGTTACCGAAAAACTTACCTATGATGGTGAAGGTGCCTTAATATGTGCCGAAAAGTTTACATACGACGGCTTTGGTAATGTGCTGAAAATAATAGAAACCGACGAAAAAGGCAAAGTGACCAAGCGGGTAACCCGTACTTACAACGAGCGTGGTGATATAGTACAGGATAATTGCATGTATGTGGGTAAAAACGGGTTCGGCTGGAAAGAAGTATATCAGTATAATGAGCATGGCCGGCTCATGACATTTCAAGGCTATTCCCCCTGTGAATTTGCACCCGACGGTAAAATACTTGCACGCCAAAATACCCAAGGCGACATGCTGCTGCATAAGTATAATTTGCAATATGATATGCAGTCGCATTTGCTGCAGGTAAGCCTGCTGAATGATAAAAATGAATTACAGCGATTGTGGAAATATATATATAATAATAATGTACCGGTAAAAAAGGAAATGTATGATGCACAAGGGAACCTGCTGCGTATGTGGCAATATAGCAGTACCAAAGACGGTACAGGCGTTATTATAAGTGATGGTAAAAATAAAAAACTGCAGCAGCAAACCGATAACGTGCAAGGGTTACTTACCGAACTCTATAACAATGAAAATGGTGAAATATCTCATACCTCCTATACTTATACTTATGATAAATACGGTAATTGGGTGAGTATGGTGGTGTACGACCACATACTGCAGGACTACACCTTATATGTAGAGCGTGAAATCACGTATGAGTAGCCGTATTACAGGTTCATATAAAGGCAGCCGCAGGCTGCCTTTATTGGTATATATTATGCCATACGCTGTATGTAGCGGAGCTTATAGTGTGTATGTGATGTGCGTGAAATACTGCATAATACACACATATGTATATAATAAATATAGGTAACATAGTAACATGCACGCAAAAAAAAGGCAACCCTTAAGGTTGCCTGAAATAATAAAATGAAATGTTATTTCTTTTTAGGAGCGGTGTAGGAAGTGTTATGACGCTGTTTGGTAGGAGGCAAACCGTTCCTTTGAGCCGACATAGCCTGCTGCTGACGCATCATTTCTTCCATTTTAAGCTGCCATTTTGATTTCTTGGTGTTTGTTCTTACCTTTATGGCGTGAGCCTGCATACTTGCTCTTAATTTATCTTCTTTAATACATAAGCGGAATATACCCATTTGTGCAAATGTAATAAGGTTTACCAGCAGGTAGTAATAGCTCAATCCGGAGGAGTAGTTATTGAATATGCCTAAGAACATAATGGGCATAAGGTACATCATCCATTTCATCATTTTCATTTGCTGCTGGTCGCCACCGGCAGCGGGCATAAGCTTGTTATTAATGTAAGTATAGGCTATGGTGGCTATGGTCATTAGTAAGGTGAATAAGCTTACGTGGTTACCGTAAAACGAGGATATTACGGGTATGTGAGCGCTCCATGATACTATGGAATCGTAGGAGGAAAGGTCGTTCGCCCATAAAAATGGCTGTTGTCTAAGCTCAAATGAGGATGGAAAAAAGCGGAACATGGCTACCAATATAGGAAATTGTATAAGCATGGGGAGGCATCCTGCCATGGGGCGTATGCCGTATTGCTTGTATAAGCTCATGGTGGCCTGCTGTTTTTTCATGGCATCTTCCTGTTTGGGGTAACGTTTGCTTATTTCTTCTATTTCGGGTTTTACGGCACGCATTTTAGCTGATGAAAGGTAGTTTTTATAGGTAACGGGGAATAGTACCGTTTTAATAATAAGGGTGAGTATGAATATAATAAGACCGTAGCTCCAGCCAAATCCTTCCAAAAAGTTGAATATAGGTATAATTATCCATTTATTAATCCATGCTACCAGTTTACCGCCTAATTGTATTTGGCTTTCCATGTTAATGTCATAGGTTTTGAGCAGGCGGTATTTATTGGGACCAAAGTAGAAGTCCATATTCATGCTTTGATTAGCCGGCATATTAATGCGGGCACGCATGTTCTTTAGTGCTTTGTTGCCGCTGTTTTGAGGTATTTCGGTTACCATGGTAGCGTTAGAAAATTTATTGTGCGCTATAATGGTGGAAGTAAAGAACAACTGTTTAAACGATATCCATTTCAGCCCTGTGGTTACGTTGGCGGAGTCTCCCTTATCAGGTGTTTCTTTCAAATTGTCCACATCGGTAATGTCGCTATAATATATGGTGGTGGCAGTCATTTCATTTTTGCGGCTCTTTTCCTGTTGTAGCAGCTGTTTTTGCCAGGTGAGTTCTATTTGTGAACTAGAGAAGGTAATGTATTTATCGGTGTTTACCATATTAATGGCTAAGCCTGTGCGGTAGTCATTGCCGCGTATGGTGTATAGGTATTCTATGTAGGCGGTGCTGTCTATACCCGCTGTTTCGTGGTCAGGGTACAAACGCAGTGCTATGTGTACGGAGTCATTACCTTGTACCTTTATGGTGTCATTTATAGGGGTAGTGCAGGTAAAATACAGGTCGTAAGTGTTTACGGCTATGTAGTTGGAAAAAAATGTAAAGCCGAATTTGTTGTTATTGTCGCCTTTTTGGAACAGTGTGAGCGGCTTGGCATTCCAAGTGTACACGTCCTTAAGTGTAACTGACGATATTTGAGCTCCTTGCGGATCTATATTGATGTAATATTTTTCATTTTCTATTACTATAGGTTGGCTGTTTACGGCTTCTCCGGCGCGGGTAAATGCACCATACATACTTTTCTTTTGTGCCAATATTTGTGATGAATCCTGCATTTCGGCATTGCGTTCCGCACTTTCCTGTGCCGCTATTTCAGCCGCTGTCGACAAGGAATCGGCCAATTTACTTTCCATGGCTGCCATAGCAATGGAATCTTGAATTCGCTGTTTTTCAGCTAATTGTTCTTTAGAAGGAGAAATGTATATACTATAGCCTATAAACAGGCCAAATATTAATACTAATCCTATTATCGCATTTTTATCCATGTGTTGATATTTGATTTATTTATGTGTTCAAAAACTGCAAAGATAGCATTTTTTTTCATATATAATAAATATATGTATGTATAACTCATATAAAGGGGGGACTGTGGGAACAGCAGTGTGGCTAAAAATGATAAAAATGTGTTTATGTGTTTGAAAAAGTGTTATATGTGTATTTTTTTGTAAAAACGTGGCGGTTTATGGGTTCCATGTAAAAAAAAAATGCTACTTTTGCATTTGGGTAAGTCTTATACGACCAGCTCCTGTTGAACTCCCCCAGGATCGGAAGGTAGCAAGGGTAAAATGGTTGAGCGGTGCGATATAAGTAGCTTACCCTTTTTTGTGCAGATATGTCAACATTACTTAAATTATACGAAGATAATCCTAATGAGCGTCAGGTTCGCAAGGTGGCGGAGTGCCTGAAGAACGGAGGTATAATTATAGCTCCTACTGATACGGTGTATGGTATAAGTTGTGACATGTACAATGTAAAAGCATTTGAAAAGTTGTGTATGCTTACGCATAAAATAAAGGAGAAGTCCGGTTTTTCATTTATATGCAGTGATTTAAGTCATTTATCGGATTTCACGCGTCCTATTAATAATACTGTATTTAAGCTCATGAAGCAGTTATTACCCGGTCCGTACACATTTGTGCTTGAGGCTAATTCTAATGTACCTAAGTTAATACAAAAGAAGAAAACGGTAGGTATACGGGTTCCGAATAATAATATATCCAGGGCCATAGTGCAAGCATTGGGGAATCCCATGCTGAATGCGTCGCTTAAAAACGATGATGACATACAGGAATACATTACCGATCCGGAGTTGATATATGAGCGATATGCTGATAAGGTGGATATGGTAATAGACGGAGGATATGGCGGCTGCATGCCTTCCACGGTACTTAATTGTGTTAACGGGGAGATAGAGCTTATACGGGAAGGCAAAGGAATAGTAGATTTTATATAGATAATAAAAATAACAGCAACGTGTTCTGTCGCTGCTTCGTAAGAAGGAGAGGAAAGTCCGGACAGCATAGAGCACCATACTTTCTAACAGAAAGGCATTGGCAACAATGACAGATAGGGCCACAGAAAATTACCGCCGAAAGGTAAGGGTGAAAATGTGAGGTAAGAGCTCACAACGCAATGTGGTGACATATTGCGGGGGTAAACCTTATGGGCTGAAAGACCATGTAAACCGGGGCTTGAGGGCTGCTCGTTCAATCCCGGAGGGTAGGTCGATAGAGACATTTAGTGATAAATGTAGTAGATAAATGACAGAAGCTTTGCTTGCAAAGTACAGAATCCGGCTTATATCGTTGCTGTTTTTTTATTTTTCTATGTGTGAAAATCAGTTGTTTAAAGTTTTTTTTGTTTTTTTTTGTGTCAAAAAAGTTTTTGTATTGTTTTTTTTGCTACTTTTGCATCCCGAAATCGATGGTGCTATAGCTCAGTAGGTAGAGCGTCGGACTGAAAATCCGCAGGTCACTGGTTCAATTCCAGTTAGCACCACATTATAAGAAAGCATTATTATGCTTTCTTTTTTTTGTATATAGCAGAAGTAGCGAATTTTAGCTGTGCGTATGGCAAAAATACGTGCATTATGTGTAAACGTTTACTTTTTTTGTTGTATATTTGTATTTGTAAAATACGGAGAGGTTATAGGGCCTTTGTTGTAGTATTAATAGTATAAATACAGAGCGTTATGATGTGTTTACAATATGGCAAAGAAATAGAAAATAACAGCATATATTGTTATTTTGGTGGAGTAAAGGCAGGTATAGCGGCTATAGCAGGTGCCAATGATCCGTGGGTTACATGTCATAGTGCGGTAGCGGTAATTAGGAATTAAATAATAAATAACATATATAGTAATTATAATAAAAACAATAAGCTATGCCGGAACCAGTAAACAGTGCTCCTCAAGCAACAGAAATTATTCCCGATGAGTTAAATGCGGTAGATAGTATTAAAACATCATTGCATGACAGTTTGCAAAGTATACAGTCTCTTGCAGACGTAAAGGATGTAATTACAGGAGAAAATGAATTATTGAAAAACGCCTTAAATTCCCTTGTGGAGCTCACTACGGGATTTGTCCCCAAGCTTATAGGAGCCGTATTGGTGCTATGGATAGGCTTAAAATTGCTTAAGGTATTGCGTAAAACCTTAGGCAAAGTTATGGACAGGCAAAGTTTAGACATATCCCTCAAGGGGTTTTTGCTATCGTTCATAGATGTGGTAATGAAGGTGTTACTCGTTATTATGGTAATGGACATAGTGGGTATAAAAGCTACATCGTTCATAGCTATTATAGGTGCTGCCGGTTTGGCTGTAGGTATGGCTTTGCAGGGTACCCTGCAAAATTTTGCCGGAGGCGTTATTATACTCATTATGAAGCCTTTTAAAATAGGTGACCACATTAATGGTGCGGGATATGAAGGCGTGGTAAAAGAAATACGCATGTTTAATACCATATTGAATACTTTTGATAAAAAGACCATTATTATACCTAATACTCAATTAGCTACCGGAACGCTTATTAATTTTTCAAAGGAGAACATACGCCGTGTAGATATTAAAATAGGTATAGCTTATGGTGAGTCGGTAGAAAATGCCCGTCAGGTGTTATTACGGCTGGTAGCCGAAAATCCGTATGTGGAGAAGAGTAAGGAAAGTGTGGTAGTCGTTACTTCGCTCAGTGATAGTTCGGTAGATTTAACCTTGCGTACATGGTCCACCATAGAAAATTACTGGATAGTACTTGAAGGTATGAATGAAAAGGTGTATAATGCCTTCAATGAAGAGGGGATAGAAATACCCTTTCCGCAAGTGCAGGTGCACATGGATAAATAATACACAGGTATATGGTGTCAAAGCAGATAATAGGGCATGTAGCCAGTGCCGGAGCATATACTATATTTGCTTTTAATATTATTATATGTAAAAATATAGCCAATGCGGGCGTAGTATCCCCATTGGCTTTGTTTACATTAAGAGCGGTGGGAGCCACCATGCTGTTTTGGCTTTTGTCATTACTTATGCCGCGTGAGACCATAGATAAAAAGGACATTATATATATAGTGCTGGCCTCCATGTTTGGTTTGTTTATACCGCAAATGACATTTTTATCGGCTATAGCCGTTACTACTACTATTGATACATCTATACTTACCTCCCTTTCACCCATTATGACCATGTGTATAGCCGCTATATTCCTTAAGGAGCCCATTACATGGAAAAAACTGGGCGGTGTAATACTTTCATTTTCAGGAGTGGTAGTGCTTATATTTAATTCGTTATCTATGCAGAACGGGGGAGTAACTCACACTTCACCGCAGGGTATAGTACTTATGTTGTTCAATTGTTTGAGTTTTGCCATGTATTTAGGCATGTTTCGTCCGCTCATATCCAAATATTCGGTGGTAACATTTATGAAATGGATGTTTTTGGTATCGCTTGTGGTATCATTGCCGGTGTCGTGGCATGATATACGGCTTATAGCCTGGCAGCATATATCGTGGCAAGTGTATGCCGATATATTGTATGTAATATTTTTTGCCACATTTGTGGCATATTTTCTTATACCTATAGGGCAAAAGAACATACGGCCCACCCTGGTGAGTTTGTACACCTATTTACAACCCATATTGGGTGTAATTATAAGTATATGCATAGGTATGGATGTGCTTACATGGCAAAAAACGGTGGCTGTTATAGTCGTATTTTCAGGGGTGGCTTTAGTGAATAGAAGTAGAGCTGCCAACAGGGAATATAATCAATAAGAAACACATAATATGAAAAAAAGTGCACTGCTTATTTTTCTGATATAATAATATATACATAAAAAATGATGGCTACAGCCAAAAAAATGCCATTAATATAACTTATATTTGTGTAAAAAATGTTATATTTGCATCTTCAATAATAAATAAAAAATGAGTAAAGAGGTCAAATGGGTAGTAAGTGAAAACGCACAAAGCGGGGAGGTGCAGGAGTTTATGCAAGAGCTCATGTGCGCTGATCGATTACTTGGTTGGCTTCAAAAAAGGGGGGTTAAGGATACCCGCCGATTCGTGGAGGTGTTGGCTCCTTTATTGGTGCAGCGAGGCATTAAGGATGGTGATAAGGCTGCAGAGTTCATTCGTCCGTCATTTAATGGTATACATAATCCGTATTTAATGCAGGATATGGATAAAGCCGTGCACAGGGTAGAAAAGGCCATAGCTGCTAATGAGAAGGTGCTTGTATTTGGTGATTATGATGTTGATGGCACATCGGCTGTGGCATTAATGTACTCCTATTTAAAGCAATATATATCCGATATAGAATATTACGTGCCTAACAGGTATGAAGAGGGGTATGGCATATCTATGCAGTCGGTAGAGTATGCGCATGAAAAGCGGTTTACCTTAATGATAGTATTGGATTGTGGCATTAAGTGTCATGAGGAAATAAGCAAGGCCAATGAGTACCATATAGATGTAATAGTATGTGATCATCACTTGCAGGATGTTACTTTGCCTCCTGCATATGCTATATTGGATCCTAAGCGAATTGATTGCGGCTATCCGTATAAGGAGCTTACGGGGTGTGGTGTGGGTTTTAAATTGGTACAGGCCCTGGCCGAGCGTAAGGGGCAGGGTATAGCATCGTTGGAGCAGTATTTTGATTTATTGGCTATAAGTATAGCCTCTGATGTGGTGCCTATTACGGGTGAGAACAGAATATTGGCACATTTTGGGCTCAGGCGTATTAATACCCGTCCTCGCAGTGGTATAGAAAAGTTACTATTGAATGGTAATATTAAGAAGAAGGCGGATTTACCGGAAGATACCAGCCATTTAAAAACCATATTTTCACGTGAAGTAACCATTAATGATTTGGTATTTTGTGTGGGGCCGCGTATTAATGCGGCCGGTCGTATGGATACGGGGCGTAATGCGGTGCATTTGCTTATCAGCAGTAATGAAGAAAAAACGGAGCAGTTGGGCAAGCTGGTAGAAGATTATAATAGTGACAGACGCAAGTTAGATGAAGAAACTACCAGGCAGGCCATAGCCAAAATAGAAAATGATGCTTCACAGGAGCAAAAGCACAGCATAGTGGTATTTGATTCTAATTGGAGCAAAGGCGTGGTAGGAATAGTAGCGTCCCGATTGGTGGAGCATTTTTACAGGCCTTCTATAGTACTTACCTTATCTGATGACGGTAATATGTACACGGGGTCGGCACGTTCGGTACGTAATTTTGACTTATATAGGGCTTTGTGCTGTTGTAGTGATTATTTGGATCATTTTGGCGGTCATACCTTTGCCGCAGGCTTGTCTTTAAAGCCTGAAAATTTGGAAGCCTTTACCTGTAAATTTGAGCAGGAGGTAGCCAATACCATTAGTGAAGAGTCTATTTCGCCTATTATAGACATAGATGAAGAAATACAATTACATGATGTAACTATTCCGTTATATGATATGATTAAGCTGTTTGCACCTTTTGGTCCGCAAAATATGTTGCCGGTATTTATGACCAAGGGGGTAAAAGATGTAGGCAGTGTGAGGGTAGTAGGTGAGAATCATTTAAAAATGTCCTTATTTCAGGAGGATAATCGCAGTTATCCCATAGGTGCTATAGCATTCGGCATGGCAGAGCATTATGACAAAATATCGCAAGGGCAGCCTTTTAGTATATGCTATCATATAGATATGAATGAATGGCTTGGCCGCTCCTATTTACAGCTTATAATTAAGGATATTAAGTTTGACTAATCCTATACGGTCGATTATAATAATTGCAGGCAATGTTCTATGGCCAGCCTATAGCCGTCCAGTCCCAGTCCGCATATACGTCCTTTACAGCAAGGGGCTATGTGTGAAGTATGTCGGTATTGTTCCCTTTGGTATATATTAGATATATGTACTTCTATGGAAATAGTGTTAATGCATTTGAGTGCATCGGCTATGGCAATGGAGGTATGGGTGTAGGCGCCGGGGTTAATAATAATGGCATTGTAGTCGTTGCTTTGTTGTATTTTGGCGGCTATGTCGCCTTCAATATTTGATTGAAAGTAGTCCAGCTGTATGTGGGGGTAGTGAGTTTTGAGCTCGGCCAAATAGGTGTCAAATGTGCAGTTACCATATATATGAGGTTCTCTATTGCCCAGTATATTCAGGTTTACACCATTAATAATGAGTATTTTTTTCATTTTTCCACTTCTTCTGTATTGGTTACGCGGAATACATCTTCATCGTCTTGCTTAAGATAAAGATGGGTACGCATGAATTCTTCCTGATTGTCATTGCTTTGTTTCATCAGGTGTTTATTTTGTTCATGAAGCTCGGTAATGAGTTCCTGCTGGTGTTTCAGTTCATTCTTCAGCTGTTTAATTTCCTTATTCAGCTGGCGGTGGCGGGGAATACCGGCTTCGCCGAAGAACATGTATAAGGCAAATATTACAAATGCAATAAGCCATTTATAGGCCTTAATGAGTTCCCACACTTTGTTTTTTTCTTTCTTTTCCGCTTCCATAGGTATATAATGATGTATAGTCTCAAAGTTGCAAAGGTAATAATTTTTACTATATCAGGGCGTGATTACGGGTGGAGTTTTTTTTATAAAAAAAAATATTGGGGTGATTTACTGATGATTGAGTGTGAATCGATATTTTTTTTGTAAAAATATGCGTATAATAAAAAAAAATGTTGTACCTTTGCACTCTGAAAACGTCAAGGTAATTGACAGGTCCCTTAGCTCAGCTGGTTAGAGCATCTGACTCATAATCAGAGGGTCCTTGGTTCGAGCCCAAGAGGGACCACAGCAAGCACTCACATGGTGAGTGCTTTTTTTTGTGTCATTATGCTCCCTATAAGCATTGCCGAAGTGCAAGAGAAAGCAGTGATAGAAAAAACATGTATTATAGATTGTATCGGGTAGAGAAGATGTGTGAAAAAAAATTTTAAATTTAATTTGTTCATAAGTTTTTGTATAAACATGTTTACTATAAACCATTAAGTTGTGAATAATGTGATTGCAAGTAATATTTTGAGCCGAATATAAGGCTTGGAAGTTTAACTGTATGTATTTGAATTTTAGTTTGTTTGTGTATCCATGCGGGGGGGGGAAGCGGCAAAAATTGCGGGTAAATTCTGTGGTTGTTCATAACGTGTTCATAATTTTTTTTTTGTGCGAGTGTAACAAATAATGCTTCCCCTTCGTAAATGGAAAGAATAAAAAGCAAAAAAATATCATGAAGGTGGCTTTTGGTATTGAAAAAATGATTATCTTTGTGCGTTGAAAAAATTGGAAATATGTACGGGAAAAAAATAATAGGTTTTATAGTAATTTTGTTACTGTTTACACAGGGCAAGGTAGCTGCGCAAGATGTTCATTTTTCGCAGTTTTACGCGTGTCCTTTGTATTTAAATCCGGCCTTGGCAGGGTCGGCAGTGTGCCCTCGGGTGGGAGTAAATTATCGTCATCAGTGGCCATCAGTTTCCGGAAAATACACGTCATATGCTGCATCTTATGACCAACATTTTAATGCCATAGCCGGTGGTATAGGCGTTTTGTTTTTAGGCGACCGTGCTGCCAATGGTACTATTAATACTAATGCTATAAGTTTTATATATTCCTTCAAGGTTGACTTGTCCCGTAAAGTGAGCATGCGATTAGGATTTCAGGCTACTTATCAGCAAAAGTCGCTTAATTATGATAAATGTACCTACGGCGATATGATAGATCCCAAGTATGGTTTTGTGTATGCCACTTCTGAAAATTTAGCCCGTTACACCAAGGGTGTAGCTGATTTTTCTGCAGGTTTGGTAGTATATTCTGATAATATATATGGTGGTATAGCAGTAAACCATTTTACCCAGCCTAAAGAGAGTTTCTTTGATGATGGAGGTAAAGAAACACGTGTTCCGTTAAAGTTAACTGCTCATTTCGGAGGTAATTTTAACATTAAGCGTTATTTGAAAAAGTCCAAAACTTTTGGAGATATGTCCTTATCACCTAATGTAATATTCCAATATCAAAACAAGGTGAGTGGCGGATATGCATATGCTACTATTAATTATGGTATGTATTTCACTTGTTATCCTATGGTATTGGGTATGTGGTTCCGTCAGGGCTTTAAGAATCCTGATGCTTTAATATTTTTAGCAGGTATACATTATGAATTTTTAAAAATAGGCTATTCTTATGATTTTACTCTTCCGTCAGCCAAATTGGGCAAGCCTAATACCGGCGGTTCACATGAGGTATCGGCACAGTTTGATTTGCCGTGTCCGGTGAAAGCACGTAGAGTAAGAAATATTAATTGTCCTAAATTTTAACACAGTAAATAATAAACTATATTATATATGAAGACCAAGAGATTTATTCAGGCATTGTTTATTGCAGGTATTGCTACTATAACAATGGTATCTTGTAAAAGTAAAGAAGTCTCTCACAGTACAGGGTGGGCTTATAATGATGCACGTAACGGCGGTTTTGAAAAAGCTGCTTTTCACGGTCAAATTACGGGTCCCGGTCTGGTATTTATAGAGGGCGGCCGTTTTACCATGGGTAGAGTGGAAGAAGATGTTATGAAAGATTGGGATAACTATCCCAGAACAGTTACCGTATCATCATTCTACATGGATGAGGGTGAAGTAACCAATTTTGATTATTTGGAATATTTGTATTGGTTAGAAAGAGTATATGTACCCGTAGATTTACAGTCGGTATATTATGCTGCGTTGCCCGATACCGCATGTTGGCGTCATAAATTGGCTTATAATGAGCCTATGGTAGATTATTATTTAAGATATCCTGCCTATAGAGATTATCCGGTAGTAGGTGTATCGTGGGTACAGGCTACCAAATATTGTGCATGGAGAACTGACCGTGTAAACGAGCAAATATTAGTAGATCAGGGTTTAATTAACATGACTAACGAGCCTACCGCTGAAGGTCATTTTAATACCGAATCTTATTTATTATATCCTGATTATGAGCAGAATAGTGATCGCCGTTTACAATATATACTCACCGGTGAAGAACGTAATGCTAAAATGGAAGATGGTATATTATTGCCCAAATATCGTTTGCCGACAGAGGCCGAATGGGAATATGCTGCTCTTGGTTTAATAGGTAATACCTTAAGTGAACGAGTTTTAGACAGAAGAACATATCCTTGGAACGGTCAGGTAACCCGTACTGATGATAAAAAATACATGGGTAGTTATGTGTTGAATTCACGTAGAGCCAGAGGTGATTATATGGGCGTGGCAGGTGCTATTAATGATGCCAATACCTACACGGGTTCCACTTATGATTACTGGCCGAATGATTATGGCTTGTATAGCATGGCCGGCAATGTAGCCGAATGGGTAATGGATGTATATCGTCCTGTAAACCATGATGACGTAAATGAATTAGATCCTTTTAGAGGTAATGTATATGAAACTGTAAAGGTTTTGGATGATGGTACTGTAGAGGACCGTGACGAAGAAGGTAATGTTCCCATGGTTCCTGTATCAGATTTTAAAAATGACAGACGTAGAAATTATCGTTCAGCCAATAATATTAACTTTTTGGATGGTGACTGGTCGTCAAGTTTGGATATGGATGGAGACTCATGGACCAGACAGAATAACAACAATTCTACCGTACATATGTATGATAAGAATGAGTATCCCAGAGGTAATTATTCATTGGTAGCTGATAATGCCAGAGTAGTAAAAGGCGGTTCTTGGGCTGACATTCATTACTATGCATCTCCCGGAAACAGAAGATACTTAGACCAAAATGAATCGGCATGCTACATAGGTTTCCGTTGTGCTATGACTCGTTTAGGCAGTCAGTCAGTTAAATAGTTTATTATGAATTTTTAATCATATACATAAAAAACCCCCATTTATTGGGGGTTTTTTGCTTTAAAATAAAATAGTCGGTATGAATATTCAGGATATATATCATCTCTATTTACAATGTAAAAGTGTGTGTACTGATACCCGCCGGTTGGAGGCCGGGTGTATGTTTTTTTGCCTGAAGGGCGAAAATTTTAATGGTAATAAATTTGCGAATGACGCTATAAAGCAGGGTGCACAATATGTGGTTATAGATGAGGCAGAGTATGCCATAGAAGGTAAAACTATATTGGTAGATAATGTGTTAGAAACATTGCAGGCTTTGGCTCAGTATCATCGTAAACAGTTACATATACCGGTAATAGGCGTAACCGGCACCAATGGTAAAACTACTACCAAGGAATTGTTATATGCGGTATTGAGTAGAAAATATAAGGTAGTAGCCACGCAGGGCAACCTTAATAACCACATAGGCGTGCCACTCACATTATTGGGTATTAATGCACATGCCACCCAGTTAGCCATAGTGGAAATGGGGGCTAATCATAGAGGTGAAATAGCCCAATTATGTGAAATGTCGCGTCCTAATTACGGAATTATTACCAATATAGGTAAGGCTCACATAGAGGGTTTTGGTTCGGTGGAAGGTATAATAGAAACCAAGCGTGCATTATATGATTACGTTATAAAGGTGAATGGTACATTATTTGTAAATAATTGTGATGATTTGCTTATGCAGTTGGCACAAAATTGTACTTGTCTTACTTATGGTAGCAGTAAGGATGCCGACGTGGTAGGGGTGTGCAATACCAAAAAGATGTATATGACATTCAAGTTGCCACAGTTTAACCGTACCATATCCACTCAGCTTACGGGTAGTTATAATTTTAATAATGCCATGGCTGCTGTGGCAGCGGGTTTACATTTTGGTGTAGATGTTGAAGATATAGTATATGCACTTATATCCTATCAGCCTGCCAATAATCGTTCGCAGGTGGAAAGTATAGGCAGTTACACTGTAATAGTAGATGCATATAATGCCAATCCTTCCAGTATGTATGCCGCTATTACCAATATGTGCGGGCTCAAGGCCGACAATAAGGTGGTAATACTGGGAGCCATGCGGGAGTTAGGTGCCGAAAGTGAAGCCGAGCATGAGAAGGTGGTGCAAATGGTACGTGATAATGCTATAGATCAGGTTTATTTTTATGGCAATGAATATGAGCATACCACAGCGGATGCTAAGGATGTGTATATTGATTTTGATGCTATGGCACAGTCTATAATGCATACCTTAAAACCTAATTCCACCATATTGTTAAAGGGGTCACGTTCTATGAAAATGGAGCGGGTGCTGGAGGTGCTTAAACATGAATAAGGTATATAAGGTAATAGGGGTAATGTCAGGAACATCCATGGATGGCATGGATTTGGCGTATTGCAGAATATGGAAGAATAATAGTGGACAATGGCAATATGACATACCGCAGGCATGCACCTATGCCTATAGTGATGAATGGAAAAGCCGGCTAGCCGGTGTCGCGGCATTTGTGGCGGAGCAGTATGCTGTTACTCACGTGGATTATGGTCATTTATTAGGGCAAACCATACGTAAGTTTGTACAGGAAAATAATATAGAAGCCGATTTTGTGGCATCGCACGGGCACACTGTATTCCATCAGCCGGAGCGTAAGTTTACGGCACAAATAGGTGATGGGGCAGCCATAGCTGCCGAGTGTGGCATGCCGGTAGTGTGTGATTTTAGGACTATGGATGTGGCTTGTGGCGGGCAGGGAGCCCCATTGGTACCCATAGGAGATGACCATTTGTTTAAAACATACGATTATTGTATTAATATAGGGGGCATAATGAACATATCCTATAGGCAGGGAAACAATCGGTATGCTTATGATATATGTCCGGCCAATATGGGACTCAATTTTTTTGCGGAGCAAAAAGGTAAGCCTTATGATAAGGATGGCCTGTGGGCACAAAGCGGCGAGTGTAACGAGCCGCTGTTGAAGGAATTGAATAGTTTGGACTATTATAGCCGGCCTTATCCCAAGTCATTGGGCAGAGAGTGGTTTGAACAGCAGTTTTTGCCGGTGATAAATAAATATAATGTTAATGTAGAGAGTGTTATGAATACTTTGTGCCATCATATGGCCTATCAGCTGGCACAAGTGGTAAAAGAAGGACGGGTGTTACTCACCGGTGGAGGTGCTAAAAATAAGTATGTGGTACAATTGTATAAACAATATATGCCTCGGGTGAAATTTGAAGTGCCTGATGAGCGTATTATAGATTATAAAGAAGCTCTGATATTTGCTTTTTTGGGAGTGTTAAGGTATTTGCAGCAGCCTAACTGTATTAAAGAAGTAACAGGGGCTACATGCAATGTGGTAGGAGGAGCTATATATTATCATAAAAATATATGAAGATAAGTAAAGATGTATTATTGAAGCCATATACCACTTTTGGAGTAGAAGCTTATGCCGATACAGTGGTAGAAATAGAAAATGAAGAAGAGTTGCCGGCATTTTTTGCTTCGGAATATGCACAGGTGCCATATATGTTCATAGGTGATGGCAGCAATTTACTTTTTGTGCGTGACTATAAAGGAACTCTGGTAAAAATGCAGACCAAGGGCATAGTGAAGGTAGCCGAAAATGGGCGGCAGGTAATTATAGCTGCCAAGGCCGGAGAGGTATGGGATGATATGGTGCAATACAGCCTGGCTCACGGCTGGTACGGATTGGAGAATTTGGCCATAATACCAGGTAAGGTAGGTAGCAGTGCGGTGCAAAATATAGGTGCTTATGGTTGTGAAGTAAAGGATTTTATACAAGAGGTACATGCTTATGAAATAGCTACAGGTAATAATGTGATTTTCAGTAGAGAAGCATGCGAATACGATTATAGGGATAGTGTATTTAAGCATAAATTAAAGGGAAAATATGTTATCACCGAGGTGTTATATGCTTTATTAACGGTACCTGTGGTGAATATACAATATGAAGATGTAAAAAAACGACTGGAGCAGGAGTCCGCCGTTACTCCGCAGCATGTGTACAATGTGGTGGCTCAAATAAGAAAAGAAAAATTGCCCGACCCTGCCGTAACAGGCAATGCCGGCAGTTTTTTCAAAAATCCCGTTATACCCGTAAGTAAGTATAATAAGTTGAAGGAGGTGTATGACCTTAAAATGTATCCTGTATCGGATGATACGTGTAAGGTGCCGGCTGCACAGCTTATTACATTGTGTGGATGGAAAGGTCGGCGTGTAGGCGAGGTAGGTGTGCATACGCAACAAGCTCTGGTGCTTGTAAACTATGGCAAGGGTAGTGGGGCCGATGTGTTACGTATGGCTATGCAGATACAGGCCGATGTGAAAGAAAAATTCGATATAGATATACAAATGGAAGTTAATATAATATAAAGATTATGATAGAAATTATATGTACTAATAATAATGTAAGAAAATGCGTGCCCAGTGGCATGACTTTGTTAGACTTGGCCAAGGAATTCAATGTGAAATCAGAATATGATATATTGGGAGCTAAGGTGAATAATAAAATTAAAAGCCTGAATTATGAGCTGTATCATAATAAGGTAGTTACCTTTATAGATGCCACTGACGCGGCAGGAAGAGCCATGTATGAGCGTTCATTGTATTTTTTGCTCTACAAGGCTGTAAAAGATATTTTTCCTGAAGAGGATATAGAAATACAACATTCCATATCGGGAGGTAAGTTTTGTGAATTTGTAAATGCTAATTTTACCGTTACCGATGAGGTGGTAGATAAGTTACGCAGGCGTATGGGCCAATTGGTGGCTGATGATATACCCATAGTACGTAATATGGTGCTTACCAATGAAGCTGTGGATTTGTATCATAAAAATGAGATGTATGATAAGGAAAAATTACTTAAAAACCGTCCTTTTTTCTACACTTCAGTGTATGGTATAGATAAAACCATCAATTACTTTTATGGTTGTTTGGTACCTTCTACCGGATATTTAAAATACTATGAAATAGTAAAATATGAAAACGGTATATTGTTGCAAATGCCGTCAAGGTATGTACCCAATAAGCTCAACAGCATAAAAAAATCGCCTAAATTGTTCAATGTATTTAAGGAATACAAGGAATGGGTGAAAATAATAGAAGCTCCGTATGTGGGTGATATTAATGAAATGGTAAAAAACGGGAAGGCATCGGAAATAGTATTACTTTCCGAGGCCTTACACGAGAAGAAACTCACCTATATAGCTGATGAAATTAAGGCCAAAGAGGGGGTGAAAATGGTGCTTATAAGCGGGCCATCGTCTTCAGGAAAAACCACTACCTGTCGTCGTTTGTCGGTACAGTTAGGTGTGTTAGGATTTCGTCCTGTGCAGTTGTCGGTAGATAATTACTTTGTGGAACGTGAAAAAACGCCATTGGATGAAAACGGGAATTATGATTTTGAACATATTAATGCCATAGATTTGGATTTGTTCAATCAGCATTTGCAGGATTTGGTGAATGGTAAAGAAATAGATGTACCCACCTTTGATTTTCAGGAAGGTAAAAAAATATGGAAGGGTGATAAACTGAAAATGGACAGCAAATCCATATTGGTAATAGAGGGCATACATTGTTTGAATCCTATGCTTACACAGAGTATAGCAGCCGGTCAGTCGTATAAGGTATTTGTATCGGCACTTACCTCTTTGGCCGTGGATAGGCATAATCCTATACATTCCAATGATAACCGACTTATACGCAGAATAGTACGTGATTATAATTATAGGGGTTATTCGGCAGAAGATACCATTAATCGCTGGCCCAGCGTACGCAAGGGAGAAGAGCGTTGGATATTCCCGTTCCAGGAAAATGCCGATGTTATGTTTAATTCGTCTATGTTATGTGAATTAAGTTTGTTAAAAAAGCATGCCATGCCTATATTGAATCAGGTGTCGGAGTTGTCGCCTGATTTCACGGAGGCATATCGTTTAAGAAAATTGTTAGGGTATTTTGCCGGTATAGATGACAGCAATGTGCCTCATTATTCCATATTGCGTGAATTTTTTGGCGGAAGTATATTCTCCTATTAATATATAAAGTATGGTTACCAATAATGAATTGAAGCATTTGCGTCAGTTAAAGCAGAAAAAATACCGCGAGCAATGTAGAGAGTTTATGGTGGAAGGCACCAAGCTGGTGCAGGAGGTGTTGCATAGTTCGTGGCAGGTAAAAGCAGTATATGCTACCGATAATTATATGAAGAATAATGATTTATTGTGTGATGTGCGGTCTGTTTCCAAAACGCAAAGTGAGCAGTTATCTTCCTTTGCTACTGATGCGGAGGTATATGCATGTGTGGCTATGCCATTGGAGCCTGCGTATGATAATAGTTTAAAAAGAATATTGGTACTGGATGCGGTGCGTGATGCCGGTAATATGGGTACTATCATACGCACGGCTGATTGGTTTAACATACAGGGGATAGTGTGTTCTCCTGATAGTGTGGAATTATATAATCCTAAAACATTGCAGTCCACCATGGGGTCGTTCACAAGGGTGCAGGTATGGTATAAGAATGTGGAGCAGTTTATACGTGAACACAACGGGTATACATATTATGGTACCTTTATGAACGGGCAACCCATACAGCAGTGTGAATTTAGTGAGTGTACTGCCATAATATTGGGTAGTGAGTCGCATGGAATAAGTGCAGGAGTGGAAGCCATGGTACAACATAAGGTAAGTATTCCTTTAGTGGGGGCATCACATCGTTATGCTATGCCTGAGTCGCTCAATGTGGCTATGTCGGCGGCTATATGCTGCTACGAGTTGACAAGATAAATGTTATAAAATATTTATTTTAAATATTTTTTTGGGTATTATACACATAAAATATTACAATATTGTATATTTATGACTTATTTTTGTAACTATAGGCGTGATGTTACGAATGTAAGGCAATAAAAAAAGACCTATAGGTCATTTTGCGGGCTGTGACGTGTCCCAAAGTCTGATGTTTACTACATTTGCAGCCAATTTAAAATCTTCAAAAATACGATTCCATGAATAAAAAAAATGTCCGGCCTGTTGTTCACAACTCACGAAGAAAAACGGCCAAAGGAAAGGCGTTCAGCAATACAAATGCCTGAATTGTGGAAGAAGGTTCGGTAGTGAGTCTAAGCCCACCAAAGAAGAAATCTGGTCTTTATACCAGGACGGGAAGCAGACGATTGCGGAACTTGCCAACTTGTTCGACACAAGTGGGTCGTCCATTAAACGCAGGTTGAGAACGATAAGAAAAGACTGGGCACAGCCCGTTCTTTCAGGTTCGGGATTTGTCCACCTTGACGCCACTTACTGGGGACACAACTGGGGCGTGATGCTGGCCGTTGACTCAGCAAGTGG
>JAZLLK010000099.1:0-29692 GCA_045598105.1 Bacteroidales bacterium
AACGCTGTTTCGGGAGTTTATCCCAACTACGCACTCGACTACTCGCTTGCGCTCGTGTCTCGTGGCAATTTGAAACAACCTGCTAACGCAGTTGCTGCAATGGGTTCGGGTAAAACAACCATCACTTGGAGCGACAACTCTGGCGAAGGTGATGCACAATCCACCGACTTGGCAATGCCTTTGGCATTCAACATCAACAAGGGTGAAGCAGTGTTCAGCACCGCATCAGCCTCTCGTGCCGACCAACTCGCAGAACTAACCTTTCCAGTCGATTGGATGGGTGACACTGTTGAGATTTACTTGGGCTTTGTCTCTGCTGACGGCACATCGGTTGCCACTTCGCTCTACTTGGGACAAAACACCGTAATCTAATCGTGCGTTGCGATTTTCTGTTCTTCTTGCAAGAACCGCCTCAAAAGGGCGGTTTCTTTTTTTCCGTTTCCTTCGGAAACAAATAACAAAAAAAGCCATTTTGCAGGTGGCTTTTCTTATTCTTGTTACTCAATTTTTATGTCAAAAACTATTACCGTTTTGTTACTTTGATTATTTGCTACTCAAATAACATCTTGAAATATAAATAATTAAGCATAAACAACAAATAGCAAACGCTATAGTTTATAATATGTTAATTTAAAAATTATTTCTGCTTTGTGTGTTTACAATTAACTACTGTTATTAATACAAAATACTAAATTACCATTTTTTTCATTGCCTTCGCCACACTGCACAAAAAAAAAGCAGCACCGGCAGGTGCCGCTTTTGTATATGCTTACATTATATATATTACAGCTTTTCATGCTCGGCAGCCAGCTCGGTAGCCTTGCCTATGAAGAAATCGGCTATTTGATTGAAATCCATATTCAAATCCTTACTCAGGCCTATTCTGTCCTTGAATATAGCAACATTGTACCATTGCAAACACTGAAAGGCACGGTGGAAATACAGACGTTGCAATTCATTCTTCTCCGGCTTATGGCCCACATAGGCTTCCAACAAGGACAGGGCCTTGTCTAATCCGGCGTTGCCATAGCAGGCTATGTCATAATAAGGATCGTTCATACCGGCAAATTCCCAATCCAATACATACAATTTATCACCGCTAATAACCAAATTGGTAGGCTGGTAATCACAATGGCAGGGCACCGGTGTTACATGAGCATAGGCTTTACGCATTTCTTCCATCATGTGCTTTAAGTCTGTGTACGCTTTAGGATGCGTAAAACCTGTTTCACTGCAATAATGCTCATAATTGGCCAAACGGCCAAAAGCATCATAATCCTTAAACTTCATATTGCTGCCATGTATTCGCTTTAAGGCTTGAGCCGACATGGCATCGTAAGAAAACACATCGGTTTCTGACATAATGGTACCCTCTATATATTCGGCCAGCTTTTCACCTGTTAATATTTCTACATAAGCGGTTACATTGCTTATTTGTAATTTTTCCACCTCCTGCAAATTTTGCCATTCGTCATCTCTGTTTACAAATTTTTCGGCACACTTGCCAGGTACACGATAGGTATATTGCTTGCCACCACAAGCTACCACATAGGTATAATTACTCATACCACCTTCCAGGCGTTTTACTATTGTGGCATCCTGACGGTGTAATATGGCATTTACCCTTGCTACTATATATTCTTCTACATTCATATGTACTATAATTATATTTGTCCTTTTAAATATTGTATTCTCTCTTCGGATGAAAATTTTTCTATGGCATAGCGTAAGGTCGTACGAGGCATACCTTTGTAACGGGTGCTCAGGTAAGCCTTCAATAAGGCTTCATCTCTTTTGCCCACCTCACGTAGCAGCCACCCCACAGCCTTATGTATTAAATCATGCTCATGATGTAACAATATATCCGCCATACGCAGGCAATCCTCATACTTCCCGCTACGCACCCAGCACATAGTGCTCACCATGGCTATACGCTGCTCCCACAGGCTACCGGTACGGGCCATGTTATACAGCACCTGCTTATCTCTGCCGCTATACCACGCTCCCGGTATTTCATAACTGCTCATATCTACCAGGTCCCAATTATTGATATAAGCCGTGTGGGCCAAATAAAAATCCACCTGCTTTTTTCGTTCCTCATCATTCACGGCATGCTTATACTTTTGCACCATTATGAGCAAGGCACACAAGCGTATTTCATGATAGGGAGATGTTATCATATCCTCTACCTGCGACTCCGTACATGCCTGCCAATATTGCTTTACCACCTTGCGGGTAAGCGGTACCTTAATGCCTAAAAACCTATCGCCTTCACCATAATCACCTTTACCGGTTTTAAAAAACCGCATGAGCACCCCTGCCTGCTCCTCATTTTGCAAAGCAAACATGGCCTCTTCTATCTCGTTATGGTATGTACTTCCCGTCATGTGATATATAGCAAACTATTATATTTTTCTACACTATTTATATAAAAAAAATGCAAAAATACTTCTTTTTTTATTTTTACATTAAAAAATCAAGTTTAAATTAATATTAAATCCGTGCTACATTTGCGAAAGCATAATTTTCAGACTAATACCTGCTTCCAGGTTTACATTTTTATATTGGTTAGCCAAATGCGGTTCACGCAAGGTGTGATTATAGAAGGCCTTCACCAGGAAGTTTTTAGTAATTTGATATTCGGCACTCAGTGCTATGGAGAGTATGTTTTGGCCTGCCGAAGGGGTATTAGTGCTTTCTTCTATTTTACGCAGCACTGTTTTATTGTTCTTTATAGAGAAGTCTAATCGCACCTGCAGGTCGCCATCGGTTTGGCGGCGTACGCCGGCAAAATCAAAAGTAATTTTCAAATTCTTAAATCGGTAGCCTGCACCTAACACCAGTTCATCGTTGCTCACCTCCGTAACCTGAAAATTAGACATGGCGAGGGTTACGCTACGGCTTTTTTTCCATTCTACCTTGAATTGCAGGCTGTTCTTCATTGACATGTCCACACCTATTATGGGGTTCATTGCTTCGGTGATGGTGGCGGTACCGGTTTCTATGGAAGGTATAAAGTTATTAAGGGCGTCACGTACTTCCTGCAAGTCGCCATTGTCGGCCACATAGGCCACGTTGGTGGCAAATCCGCCTATTTGATACACGCAGGTGTAGGCATGCGACAGGCGTATGGATTGAAACAATTTATTCACGCCGGGTATTTTTGTAATACCGTCATAGCTGATACGCCAGTTAGGCAAGGGTATTTTTACAAATGGTGATGATATGTCCATTTTGTCGGCTTTTTTTCCGCTATAAGCGGCCAAAAAAGAATAGAGTAACACATCCTGATTCAATTCTCCATAGCCGTCAGGAAACACACCGGTACCTGCATTATAACCGGGACGCTGTCCCTTACGATATTCCGCCAAACGGGAAGCTATGGTGATACGGTTGTTCTTAAAGGTTTCAAAATTATGACTTGTATAACGCTCGCCGGTGCCGCTTAGATCGGAGGTGGTATTGTTTTTACCGCGGAAACTGAATAAATTCAGCTTGCCGGAGGCGTCCTTTTCAAACAGCGTACCTATACACACGGTAGTAATAGAAAATCCGCCCGTATTTTGAGGCGTATAGTCGGCATACACACCATTGGAATCACACAAATAATACGACTGCTTAATATAGGAATAGGTACGGGTGCCGGTAAGGTCTATTTTTAAATCCTTAATAGGTTCCAAGGTGGCTTTCACCGATAAATTGGTATTATGCCGACTCACATAAGGGGTATTGAGCAGGTCGCTGGTGGTGAGCCAGCCGTTTTGACCTGCCCTAAATCGCAAACTTTCATCCTGATGACCAAAGGCAAACAGGAACCCCGGGGCACCGTTATGTGATGGATCTAAGCCAATAAACTGTGGTGAAAGCATATATCCCGACATATCGGTTCCGTTGCCTTCGGTGTAGGAAAACGATACATTCTTCACCAGCATGACCAATCGGAGGAAGTTATCCAATATTTCTTTACCCACATTTTTCTGCGGCTGCTGTTTCTTTTGCGACTGTTGTTTCTTTTGTAAGGCCAGCTTCACCGAATCCTGCTGAGCCTTAGTAAGCCCGGTCATATCAGGCAGTTTTGGTTCTTCTTTTTCTTTTTTCTTCTTTACTATGGGCTTATCTTTCAGGCTACCGCCAAAAGTACGCTGATTTACCTTACGCAGGTATTTGGACTTATTGTACAGGTTAGTAAAATTGGCCACGGCATTCAGTCGCTTGGTATTGGTATTTTCCAGTGTATTACCCAAATACGATACAGCCTCGGCACTGGCTGTCCACGCATAAGTGGAACCGTAGCTTACGCTACCGGTAATAAAACTGAATATAGGTATTTTATTAATAGGTAACTGATAGCTTATATTCATGTTTTGGGTAAAGTCGTTCATTTTGCCGCCACGCCCGAAGCTGTGCCATATTGTATCTTTTTTGGCACGGGTATCCACCCTGCCCTGAGGGTCTTCCAGCAGTGCCTGAGCCTGAGCCGTATAGTCAAATTTTAGTCCCTGACATATATCCCAACGCAACGAGTAATCACGACTCCACTCAAAGGCCTTAATGTAAGTAGGCTCTATAATAATGTCACCTACCGACTTATTACGGATTTTGCTTTCGCTAAATAGGCGGTACACCTCTGTTTCAAACGAAAATGCTTTAGGATACGGATAAAAATTAATATCGGATATCAACTGCAGCCATTTATGCTTTTTCAGCTTGGCAAAAGGCTGTATTTTCTTGGGTTCGGCATTGTACACATAGGCAATATTACCGCGGTGCGTTTTTTCATTATCATATTCCATGTCTATATCATAGCTTTTCTTTTCGGTATAAGCATACGATACGTCAAAGTTCTCCAAGTTCCAAAAATGCTGTTTTTTCTCACTCGTCCCCCTATCCTTATGTATATTCATCAGGTTGAAATTTTGACGCTGCATAAGGCCGGTTGACTGATGTTTTATTGAATCTTTTTCTTCTTCGGTTCGGTAAGTTTTAAGGTCTTCCTTCAACTTCACGTCCGGATTAAGCGGATTATATTCCGGTGAGGCCACGGTACGTGAAAAGTCGTAATGCAAAGGTATGTTCATGGCCCATTTTTCGGGCAGCAGCTTACCCAGTTGCAAAGTAGTGGATAAGGCTATGGAGGTGGTAGTTTCCTGGCTGCGGTCATATGTGGACGATTCCAAAGGACCAAAACCGGCTGTGGTAACACTTGCCGACAAGGATATATCGCCTAAGTCGGCCAAATCTAATCGGGCCTGACCCAAGGCTGCCCAGCCGCCTTTTTCCTCAAAGTTACCCAAGCGTAACTCGTTTACCCACACCTCTACCGACTTGGTATCCATGTCGTCATTATCGTTCAGCGATTGTTTTTTAGGATTACGCAGCCCCATCATTATCACCTTCACCTCTCCCAAGTTAGGACTACCTACCACACTTATTTTATTGGCGCCATCCCACACGGTATATATATCGGTGAGCGATACGGAGTTACCGTAACGCACAGCCACATTTCTATCCTGCTTGGCATCTATCAGCTTTTGGAGTTCTATATTGATATAATTGCTTTGCGGCCATATATTGGCAGTATCGGTTTCACCCCATGCGGTGAGGTCAAAAGGCACTTCGTATTCGTAATAGTTTTCCGTAAAATCGGAGCCCAAACGAATAAAAAACTTCATGTCGCCTTTTTCCAAATTATCTGCTTCATCCACTTTTTCGGCATGCAAATAGCACTTTAAGGTACCAAACCTACGATAGTCATAACTGGTATTCTTATACACGGCCCTTGCATCACCATCTGACAGGTTCACCACTTTCAGCGTTAAGCACTGCTCGTTTTGTTCCTTTTCCGACTGGCCAACCATGGTAAGTTCTCTGGCCACGCCGGCAGGCATTTTGTATGGTATTGGTGAGCGTTTGGAGTTTTCTTCCAAGCTTAACGTAGACACTTCAAAAGAGGTTTGATCCGATATATTGGTAGGATAGCCGCCATCTTCTCGCAAATCGGAGGTGTAAGTACGCCAGTCGCCGCGTACCAGCTCCAAGGAAGCAAAACGCAACACCACCGGCTCATTAAACCCTTTAAGAAACATACGTATAAAGCGTATAGAGCTATAGCCTGATATACCGCCTACTACCAAATCGGGCTTGCGTACCGGCACCTTAAACTGATACCATTTCACCTTCTCCACGTTGCCATTGGCCATGGTAACCACACTTTCCTGTATATCAGTAATATTGTTTTCACCTATGTTCATGGTGGAAGGACTCAGTTCCATTTCATACTGATAATACCTTTCATCTTCGCTCATGGTATTATCATTGTTTATATCCTCCATATTAGGGGTGGTAGTGGCCTGAGTGGAATAGGATTCCGACTGGTCGTTATCGGTAGGCGAGTTGCCATCGGCCTGATTATAATATTTATAACGGTCTAATATAGACAGGAAGGCCGCATCGTAATCCGAACCGCGAAAATAGTGATAATTGTCTCCCGAAGGATCGTCTTTAAATTTAGCATACACATTAGGGTCCAATATACCCTGTATAGTGGCCAAATAGTTGGCAAAATGTATTCTTTCCAGGGAGTCATACAATCCGTCATAGCCCACATCCTGATAGCGGCGGGTAGAAAGGCTGTTATCAAATGCACTCACTATGGACTGGTTTACAGGTACTCTACCCCATATGGTGTATTCTATCCCGTCGTCGCTACCATCGGCAGGAAGGCCGTGCTCATAAGCCTTACGGCCATCACGGAGCACATCTTCCGATATATCACCTAAGTTAATGTAAAACTTACCGCCGGAGTGCGAGCCAGAGTCTAAAAAAGGATCCAGCATCCAAAATTCTATGTATTCTATATTGGAGGTTTCAAAATCGGTAATTTCCAGTTTACGCATTATACCGCCCCAGCGGGATTGAGGGTTGGCCAAGGTACCGTCATAATTCAAACCCGAAGAATAAGCGGTAGGAAGGGCATCATAGTTGTACGGACCTCTTTCGTTAGGATAAAAAGCCAAATCCAATACTGAAATATAGGGGTCTTCACCGGAGGTGGTAATCACCGGCCTGTTAGGAAACACTTCCACCACCTTCACCCTGCGGGAATACATTTGCGAGCGGGCATCGGCATTGATGGAACCGTTAAAATATCGCTCGTCATTTTTATTATGAAACAAAGGATCTACTATATGCCATGCCAAAAGTGCCCTATTATACCCGTAGGCCAGCCCGGTGCCGTTAGCGGCCTCGGGAAACATGCTACGCTGAGTTTGACCTTGCGGGGTGCTTGCCGGCTTCCACATGAGCATAGAACGCAAATCATAGGTGGACTTGGAAGCCTCAAAGTCGTCAATATACAGGTCGGCTTTGTTGCCGCGACCTATCAGACGGGAGTGCCCCGGCACAAAATTAGCAAATTCACCGCTGAATTGGAATCGGGAATCATTAGTGGAGCTATAGAACGGCAAATAGTTCAGCACTTTTGTTATCCAGCGGGAGTTCTTTTGGTAAGCCATATTCATACCCCAAATGGTATTATTAATAGGCTCTTCGCCAAAATCAACTTTCACCGTTCCGTCGGTAGGACGCTCACGCAAATTCAATACGGTTACGCCCGCCATTATATTCTTATTAAAGGTATATTCCGCATTCAGACCAAAGAAGGTTTTCTTTTGTGAAAACATATTTTCACTTTCTACCGATATGGATATGGGGGTACCCGAATTCATGTAGCTTTCATTGGTAATGGTAACGGTACCCATATTATAGTCCACCTTATAGTCGCTGTTTTCCTGCAAGGTAATACCGCCTGCGGTAACCACCACCGAGCCCTGCGCTATGCTGGTCATTCCCAATGACACACTGGCCCCGGCCGTAGACTTAAAGCTGCCTTCCAGGTAAAACTTATTCTTGTCGGGGTATTGCTGTGCCAATATTTTGGTTTGGGTATATAAAGAATCAAAGGCATATTTTTCCGCTGCCTTAGGGTCGGAGGACATGGCTTCACGCAAGTCTTTGCCAAAAGGTTCTACCTTAGGGAAATATACTCTACCCGTATTGGTCTGCATGGTACCGCCGTCGGTGGCGGCATTGTCCACAAAGTCATACAACCCGTCGGAATAAGCTTCCATTTGACGGGTAAGCCTATCCATACCCAGCAACTTAATAAGAGCCACACCCTGTATATCTTCTGCCACATCCGAAAAATAGCCCTTGGCTATGCCGCCTTCCTCGCCCCTATATAGTATGTTCAAACGGAAATCCTCATTTGACAGCTGATAGGTATTGAGGGAATATACATTCTTCATCATCAGCTTCCACATGGGTAATTGTGTATTTACCGAGGTGCTTTTCAGCAATTTTACCACCAGACAATTGGGAGTTTCCACTTCATTGGAAAACTGACCTACCTGATACACAGTGGTATCACCCAGTATAGTATATTGAAAAGCCACGGCCAGCACCTGATCGGCACTCAATTTGCTGTTAAGTGATATAAAGCCCAACTTAGGGTTGAACGTATATTCGGTGGATGACAGCAAACGTGCCGACTCTACTTTTTCAAAGTCGGTACCGGAATTCATACCGCCCCTATAGGTTTTTAAATAGGTAAAAGCCGCATTCAGGTCACGCATTTGAGCGTAGCTGATACCTTTAAGAAAGTCATTGGCATTGCTGTCAGGGTATTCTTTGGTGGTAGTGCTGTGCACACCCTTATGATTAGGATTAGGTTCACCCAAATCGGCCACGGCTATAATATTTCTGTTTTCGGTAACGGCCGAGCCTATATTGGTACGCCATACTTCTATTTTGGTAATATTAATTTTGGAATTCACCAATGGCAGCGTTTCTAAGGCCTCATTGTAATGGTCGTAAAAATACTGTGCCAAAAAGAAGTGCTTATTATCTTCATATTCGTCGGCCCTGAAATCAAAGGTATTCAACTCGGACCCGCCCGATATGGTAATGGTTTTTTTTTCGCCATCCTGGCGTGATATAACGGTGGTGAGCATTAATTTACCAAACTGCATTTGCAGCTTGCCGCCAAAAAGTGTTTGTGAGCCTTGTATGAGCGAACTGCTCAACGGCATGGTTACATCACCGAATTCGGCTACCTTTATTATATCATCTTCCTTACCCTGATAGGCCAATTTGAATTTATTCTCAAAATCAAAAGATGCCTTGGAGTTGTAATTGAAGTCATAATTGATTTTATCACCTATTTTAGCCTTTAGGTTCAATTGTATATCGGCATCAAAATCGAACATAGGATTTCGCCGCCGCTTTATATCCAGGGCTTTATTATCATTAAACTGATATACGTATTTAAAAAACAATTCTATAGAGCCTGACGGACGAATATCTATTAAATTACTTCCGAATATATTTTCAAATATTTCACCGGGCACATGTATTTGCGGTATAATACCGCCGCTCTGATTGCCGCCTACGGCTGCACCTGCCCGCTCCCGCCAATAGTTTTTCATGGATTGGGATATGTCAAAATCCAAATAGTCCTCTACCGACATGCCGGCGGGTCGTCCGTTATTGAGGGTGCCTATTTTATTTTGGAAAGTGTAACTGTTGGTAGCAGGGTCATAAGTAATTTCACGGGTGAAGTTGGAAGGATTCTTCAAATGCCACGGACTGTTGCGATTAGTGCCATAAGGATCATAATTAGCCGGTATTTTACCTGTACGCAGGTCCGTACTGTCAGGGTTAGAAAGCACAGGGAATATATCGTTGGAAAAATACATGGTAGCCGTAGGCTTAAGCAACAGCGTGTGGGATTTTACGGTACCGGCATATATGCCAATACATGCCACCCACAGCAAGGTGCACAAAACCATTCTTTTTATATTTATACTACTATGTATCAATCTAATATTCTATAACAATTTCAAACTCTGCTTAATAAGATCTTCCACGGTAAGGCTGTCATCGCTTTTGCTTAGCACCTTATCCACCACCTTTTCGGCAGCGGCTTTTACAAAGCCCAATGATGTTAAAGCAGATAACGCTTCTGCACGCAAATTATTGTTTACACCCGTAAAATTATTCACATCCACGTCCATTTTAGCCACCTTATCTTTCAGTTCTATGGTGATACGTAGGGCTGTTTTGCCGCCTATACCTTTAATGGTTTGCAATGCTGCCGCATTGCCTGCAGCTATGCAGGAGCACAATTCCGCCACGCTCATGGCCGAAAGCATCATTTGAGCCGTGGAAGGCCCCACCCCCGATACATTAATAAGCATACGAAACATATCACGCTCTTCTGCGGCAGCAAAGCCGAAAAGCACGTGTGCATCCTCCTTTATTTGCTGATGTGCCAGTAGTTTACACGGCTTATTCACCTCCGGCAACCGGCTATAGGTGGTAAGTGATATATTCATGCAATACCCCACTCCGCCACATTCTATTATGGCGAAGGTTGGCGTTTTTTCGGTAAGTATTCCGTTAATGTATGCTATCATAATATTACTCTGTTTTACGGGCTGTTTCCTGTATGGCTTCATCCAGCACCTGTTGTATATCATTTTCACTCATTTGAGGCACCATGCCGGCCTGAGTTAAGTTATTAATAACAGCCTGCGAACTTTCTATATCGGCCTTAGCCATATTATAGACTTCTTCTTTAGTGAGCTGTAAGCGTGCCCACCCTTCCTTTTGTGCCTGCATGGCCACCTCGGCAGCCACATAGGGGAACACACCGCTTTCACTCATTTTTGGTATAATATTATCAGGTGTAATGCCTCTGTTACGGGCATATCCTGCTATGGCATGTGCAGCGGCTATGGCCATGGTATCGGTTATTTTACGGGACTGTACCAATAATACTCCCTTTAATATGGAGGGAAAACATATAGAATTATTCACCTGATTAGGAAAATCACCTCTTCCCGTAGCCACTATATAGGCACCGGCCTCTTTGGCTGCATAAGGATATATTTCAGGTACGGGGTTGGCACAGGCAAATACTACGGACTTAGGAGCCATAACACGTATCCACTCGGGCTTAACGGTATCAGGGCCGGGCTTAGACAGTGATATCAGCACATCGGCACCGGTAAAGGCATCTTCTATAGATGTAATACAGCGAGGATTAGTACGCTTACACAAATCCCACTGACGATACGCCATGGGATTATCCCTGTAATCGGTTCTGCCGCTATGCAAAGCCCCGTTTACGTCAAACATAATAATGTTTTCCCCTTTGACACCATCGGCCATGAGCAATCGGGCTATGCTGGAATTGGCTGCACCGGCACCAAAAAGCACTATTTTGGCCTCTGACATAGCCTTTCCGGCCAAATGCAAGGCATTAATTAATCCGGCCAGGGTAACACAGGCCGTACCCTGTGCATCATCATGCCACACAGGTATATCACACACCTCCTGACAACGGTCCAAAACCTTAAAACAATTAGGTGAGGATATATCTTCCAAATTAATGGCACCAAAACTGTGCTGCACCATGCGGGCACAATTCACTATATTGTCCGGATTGTTTTTACCGCTTTCATCGCGGCTGTCTATACATAAGGCCATGGCATCTACGCCACCTAAATATTTCATTAAAAACGCCTTTCCCTCCATTACGCTTAAGCCGCCCGGAGGAGTACAGTTACCATCCCCCAGCACGCGGGTACTATCGGAAAGCACTGCCACCAGGTTACTGCGATTAGTAAGCTGATAGGACATATCATTATTATCACGTATGGTGGTGGATATGGCCGATACACCCGGAGTGTACCACACATTAAACCAGTCATATCCGCTCATAGGCACTTTGGGTACCGTTTGCATTTTCCCTTTATAAAAAGCATGCGCCCTCACAGCCATTTTTTTCAAAAATAAGGTTTTACACGCCGACTGCTGCTCCTTGGTAAAGGTATTTGGAAACAATTCCTGCAGGTTGCTTAAATCCTTTCGTATCAATGCCATTATATTTCAATGTTTTATATTATACACATAAAAAAGGTAAAAGTACAAAAAAAATCAATACAAAACCTCATTTTATCCCATTATTTTAACACAAACCGTTATTTTTACTAATTTTGCGGTCTAAAAATATGAGGACAATATAGCCTTAACTTTAACGCCAACGTCGCCCACACCCGACATTACTATAGTGTTAACAAGCGTATAACAATCAGATTATAATAAAATACAATATATATTACGCTAAATAATACAAATAGTACGCAATTTTATAATAATTTGGCAAAAAAAAATAAATATTTTTATTAATAATAATCATAGTGTTAAAATTTTATTCTTCCGAAATAGTCGTTTTATATAAAACATTATATATAACACCGAAAATAAAAGGACGTATATCAGCATCACACGAACCTCCATTTCCCAATTCGTTTTTTTACCATATATAATAGGGCATGACATTGTTTTTTTATATACCTTTGCATATTTGTATTATAAAGAAATATTGTAATGAGTAAAAACAAACATTCGCAACAGGCCGACACAGCCAAAGCACAGGAACGCACCATACACAATGAAGTTTCCGCCCAAGAACATAAAATATACCGCATTATATTTTACGTAATAGCGGCTGTATTTTTTGCACTCATGCCTGTGTTAAGTTTAAATTCCGGTATATCAGGTGATGAAAAATCAAGTTATGTACACTCCTCACGGGTATATGATTATTTTGCCAAAGGTGACACGGCTGCACTGAACACGCAAAGCGACCCGCTCACGCAGAATTTGGAATATTACGGGCAGTCGTTTGACAATGTTACCTACCTGTTTATCAAATGGTTTAACATAGACAATCCCTACGAATTTCGTCATGCATGTAATGCCCTCTTAGGATGGTGCATGGCTTTTATTATAGGGTTGCTACTGTCCAAAACATGTGGTTACAGGGCTGCCGTTTTAGCCTTTTTAATGTTGCTGCTTTCACCCCGATTTATGGGGCATTCCTTTAACAATCCCAAGGACATTCCTTTTGCACTGGGCTACACCCTGGCCATATATCAAATGATATTGTTGGTAAAAGAACTGCCTAAAACCAATATTAAAAGGCTTATTTATATTGCTTTAGGCATGGCCTTGGCCAATAGTGTGCGTATAGGCGGGCTCATGCTGGTAGCCTACCTCATGCTGTTTTGCGGCACATGGTATTTCTTTGTAAACAAAGAGAACAAATGGACCGAAAAAGTATTTTGGGCCAAAGGCTTTATACTCATAGGCAAACTGCTGCTGGTAAGCCTGGGCGGATTTTTTGTAAGCATTATATTGTGGCCATATTTGCTGCAAAGTCCGTTTGCCCACGCCAAAGAATCGTTGGAACTGATGCAACACTACAGTGTAAACCTTAAGCAGATATTTGAAGGTGTGAATATATGGTCAACCAATGCTCCTTGGTATTATTTACCCAAATACATATTTATGACCATACCCGAAGTGGTAATATTGGGAGCCATATTGTTCTGCTGCTTTATAAAGCGTATTATAAAACAGCATGGCGGCATATTGGTATTCATTATAGCTTTTTCATTTGCCTTCCCCATATTATACATTATATATAAAGCATCAAACGTGTACGGCGGTTGGCGTCACGTGCTGTTCACTTATCCTTTCCTGGTAACAGCTGCGGCTATGGGATGGGAACATTTATGCCTGTATATGGAAAAAAGATGGAAACTGTCCATATTGGCATTTGCCATACTTATACTATTTCCCTGCATACACATTATACGATTTCACCCGCATGAATATGTATATTACAACCAATTGTGTGGCGGAGTAAAAGCCAATTATGGCAAATACGAAACCGACTACTACCAGCACTCCACCCGTGCTGCCGCCAAATGGCTGGATAACTATTTAATAAAGAATAATTTAAAACCCACACAGGGTAAAAAAATCATCATAGCCTCTAATGACCACAAAGCCATAGAATATTACTTCCGTAACGATACAGCTCAAAGTTACGAAGTAAGTTATATAAGATATTATGAAAGAGGTAATTCCGACTGGGACTATGCCATTTCCATTAATACCTATATAAGCGCTTATCAGCTACAACAGGGTATATGGCCTCCTAAAGGCACCATACACACCATAAATGTGGAGGGCAAGCCCATTGCCGCTATTATAAAACGGGAAAATAAGTCGGACTTGCTCGGATATGAACTTAAAAACAAACTGCTCGATACCGCTTTAAGCATGGAAGAACAATACACCACCCTTCAACAGGCCATAGCTGCCTACAAGGATGCCTATAATTATGACCCTCATAATGAAACAGCTATAGTAAGTCTTATAGAACTATATGCCAATATACAACGGATGGACTCCATGCTGTACTTTACTAATGAAATAGTAAAGGTGTGTCCTAATGAAAATTTCCTGAGTACAGCTATTAACGTATATAACAATGCCTATCGGGCTACGCACGACCAAAACATGCTCAGTCAGGTATTCACCTTGCACCAACGTATGATAGACGAAAATCCTTACTCGGCTTCCAACTATTATAATTTAGCCATTATGTATGCCCAAATGGGCAATGTAAACCGAGGTCGGGAAATAATGGAAATGTGCATGAAAAAGAACGCCCGCACATTTGAGGCCAACTATTATGATGCCGTGTTCAAGGCCCAAACGGGCAATAGGGATGAAGCCATAGCCATATTGGAGCGTACGGCAAAAAAATTTCCGTCATATAGTAATGATTGTCAAAATGTTATCAACCAAATTATGGGTGTAGTACAGTAGAGGTGAATTTTTTTTTAAACATCAACTTATTTATTTTCATTTTTTTCGTACCTTTGCACATATTTTTTGCATAGGCAGGCAACTTTTACAAACAACGCTGCGTCTATGCTATAAAACGTAAAATAATAATATATACAAATATGAAAAAGTTTCTAATTGTCAGTATCTTATGCTTAGTCACAGGGTATGCAATGTCACAAGTGGCAAACTTTACTTTCGCTTATCAAAGCGGTAATCCCTGCGTACCGGGAACGGTAAGTTTTACCAATACCAGTACCAATGCCAGTGACATTCAAAGCATAGACTGGGACTTTGGTGATGGCGCTTCGCAAACACTTTATCCCGTACCGGATGTGAATGCCCTTAACCCTACACACGGTTACACCAGTGCCGGTAACTTTACCGTTACCATGGTGGTTCACTACAGTAACACCACCAAAACGGCCAGCAACACTGTTCGTATGGTTCAGCCTGTAACAGCCACATTCTCAGTTGCAAGTGACACTATATGTCCGGGTGATCCCGTGTCATTCACCTCATCCATTGCGGCCCCGGGCAATGCCGGCCAAATTAAAACCTACACATGGAGTTTCGGTGACGGTGCTACCAGTTCACAAGCCAATCCCACTCATAATTATCTTAACTCCGGTAATATAGCCGTTACCTATGACGTTACACTTACCATTATAGATACTAACGGATGTATGTCCTCCTACACGATAAACAATGCTGTTCCTATATGGCAAAAGCCGGAAGCCGATTTTTATGCTTCTGACACCATATTCTGTTACAACAACAATGTAACATCGGGAACATCCACATTTACTAATTATACGGGTGTTACTACCGGTAATTCTTACCAATGGATATTTGGTGATAAAAACAATCCGTTTCAAACCAGTACCGCAGAAAACCCCACCGTTACCTTCCCGCTGGGAACCTACGATGTTACATTAATAGCTACTTCAGTTAACGGATGTAAAGATACCATTACCAAGTACACCTACATTCAAATGATTAATTTTGAAGCACAATATAACGTTACCGATACCATACTTTGCGGTGTTCCTTCCAAAACCACGGTTCAAGGCTTGAACGTGAGAGGTACCCAATACAAATGGACATGGGGTGACGGATATGAAAACTTCTCAGCCAACTCCTATTTGGAAAAAACCTACCGTACCTCCGGTACTTTTGATGTAGTGGTACAAGCCACTGCTCCGCAAGGCTGTATAGCATACGATACCTTCACCTTGCACGTATACGATGATGTAACAGGCATTCCCGCTATAGAAGATACCAATATGTGTGACCCTGCCACACCGGTAATATTCCGTGATTCTACTGCATACAATGTAAGTGATAACTTCGGATTCGGTAATGTATGGTGGAGTTTTGGTGACGGCCAAACAGGTACCGGCTCTCCCACCACCCACACTTATCCTACCTTTGGTGATTATGACTGCCAAATGATAGTAACCACACCTTACGGCTGTGTATTGGATACCGCATTTTTCCGTGTACACATATTTGCCATGAGCGCTAAGGCTGCAGTTATAGATCCTGCTCCGCCTAATCCGCCTCACGGTTGTGCTCCGCACTCGGTTACCTTACAAAATATTGCCGACTCATTGGTGTCATCCTCACCTATTACGGACTTTATATGGCGTTGGGACTATTTTGGCGACAACAGCGATACCACCAACTCTTTGGATGAAGACACTCAGGACCACACTTATCAGGATACCGGTGTATATCAGGTATATGTTACATTAATTAATGAACAGGGATGTAAATATGACGTTTACATTAATACCATCATGGTAGGTTATCCTCCTGAATGTGATTTTGAATTTGACTTCAAAGAAGATTGTAAATCAGCTATAGGCTTGAATGTACGTGCTTATGACGTATTGGATAGCAATGGCAATATAGTAGGTGACGCCTATGCCAATGATTGGACATGGATAGATCCTACTACCGGTAGCCCTATAGGTTCAGGTGATACTTCCAGCGTAGGTTTTTCCTCACCGGGTTACCACCCGCTACAGTTATCACCCAGCCACAATGGCTGTGCAGGTAAAGGTCCCACCAAAGACAGCACCTGCTACGTATGTCCCCCTGTTGTGGCATTTGACAATCCTAAAAACGATATGGATGGTACACCTCCTGAATATTGTGATTTCCTTAATGTCGCCTTTGCCAAAACTCATGATAACTGCTTAGGTACACGATACATGTGGGGTTTTGGTGACGGTAAAAACAAACAGACATGGAGTGACACCCTGCTGCCTACCGACCCCGATCCTCAATTCTACTACTGCGATACCGGCGGTGCCGAACCCGGCTATATGTGTAATTTGGAAGGTATTATCACAGCCACTTTATGGGCTGAAAATACCGACTCACTGGATAGTACCAGCCCCACCTACAACCGTTGCGGCTATTGTACTGACCAAACAGAACAGGTATTCCTTATATCACCGTACCGCATGAACTTTACCACCGATGTGGGTAGCGTAGATGTACACGTATGTGCAGGCGATAGTATCCGTTTTTGGGATTCCAGCGAAGTACTCAACTGTACCTCACACGAATTATGGGGATTCTATTTTGCCTCGGCAGTAGACCCTGCTCATTCGGCATGGCCTATAGGAGAAATGTACCCCACACACGGATATAAGCCTGTGGCCAGTAAGCGGCCTGTAATAGGCGGTACATGGGTAAAATTCTACTATCCTAATAAATATGTAGCCATACTTCAGGATACCTCGGCCTATGGCAAATGTTTGTTTACCGACACACTGGAAATAAGCGTATATCCGCAAAGTATACCGTATTTTATATCCAGCCGTACCAAATCAGATTACTACTTCGGTCGTGATACCCTGTGCCTGAATAATCCTGATACATTATATTTAAAAGACCAATCCTATACCGAAGTTCCTTTTGACACTTTGGAAATTACAGGTTGGGAATGGATACTGGGCAGAGATACCGCCCGCGTTCAAAATCCTGCCTTAATTGATACCATTTACGGCTTAAAGGATTTGAAACTTACCGTTATAAATGAATACGGATGTGACTCTACCATAGAATTTCCCGAATATGTATTGGTTAACATGATAGATGCCCGTTTTACTACACCTAAGAAGACTTATTGTAATAAAACAGCCGTTCCTTTCACCAATACATCACAGGTATATCCCGTATCATATAATAAAAACACCTCCATTACCTGTCGTTGGGACTTTGGTGACGGCTCGCCCGTATATACCCAAACTATCACTTCCACCTCTACTGCGGCACAAAAAGTGGTACCCCACATATACGACCTGCCCAATGTAATGAATTGTATAGCCGTTACGGTAACCTGTGAAGCTGACGGCCTTAACTGTGAAGCCTCCTTCACCGACTCTATATGCATACAACGTCCTGTAGCCGCATTTACCGATGACGGACACAACTATCCCTGTCCCGGAAACATAGGTATTAACGCCTCTTTCTTCGACAATTCACAAGGTAATATAGTATATTATGAATGGACATTTGGTGATAGTGCCAGCGGCTCGGCTAACCATGCCGAAGGTCCTAACATGGATACCGTATTACACCTGTACAAAAATGCAGGCAGCTATGACGTTACCTACATAGTTACCGATAATAACAGTTGTACCGATACATTATTCTCCCCGGGATTCTTCTACATAGATGGTCCTGCCGGTGACTTTACCTACAGTCCGCTTTCAGGTTGTGTAAACTTAACAGTGGCCTTCCAGCCCACTATTACCAATACCGATAGTGTGATTATCATTCCTGATGGTGCTACTCAGGTTATCCGTTCGGGTATAGCCGTAAACAATACGGTACGCCACACTTACAAAACTCCGGGTGCCTACATTCCGTTCTTCACCTTAATTAAGTGGACCAATAACAATGGTGCTATGGAACGATGCCTGGTACAATGGTCCGGCGAAGACACCGTATACGCCATAGAAATGAAACCGGACTTTGAAACCGACAGCCTGTATTGTCCGCAAGTGCCTGTTACATTCACCAATACCACTACCATAGCGCCCAGCGTATTGACACTTGACTCCGCTACATGGACATTCTATGAAGGTGGTGATACTAACACCATGCATGACGGACAAACGCAATATGACTCCGCCGGCTTCTATAAAGTAACTGTTACCGGCTACTCTAAATTGTGTGCCAAGTCCACCAGCAAATACATAGAGGTAATAGAAATACCCGATGTACGCTTTATTCCTGACACAGCTAAAGCCTGCGACGGATTGGAAGTGGTATTCACCGTAGATTCCTCTACCATTACCCAACAACAAATGTCCAGAATAACCAAATATGACTGGACTTTCAGCGATGGCGAGACATTGGAAGGACATCCGGCCAGCCGTGAATTTTCACAATCAGGTACCTACACCTATGATGTGGATATTACCTACGTGCCTAAAAATTGCGTAAAACGTTACACCGACACGGTAGTAATATTTGCATACGTATCACCTGTGGCCGACTTCAATCCTAATCCTACCGAAGCCAATGCCGGTGAAACCTTCAACTTTATAGATGCTTCTACTAAAGGTGACGGTAAAATCACCAATTGGTCATGGGATTTTGGTGATGATGTAAAAGACTCTTCTAATCAGAACGTAAGCCACATATATGAAAATACTTCCGGCTATATTACCGTTACCCTGGTTATTACCGATGAATACGGATGTAAGAGCACCGTTCAAAAACAGGTATTGGTAACCGAAAGTATGGCATTCCCCAATATTCTTACACCTGACGCTACCGTAGGCGGTGAACCTTGCGTATTCCGTCCTATTGAAGACAAAGGCTTCTTCAAAGAATTCAAGATGGAAATATATGACCGTTGGGGTGTATTGGTATGGAGAAACAGCTGTACCGATCCTAACTGCCCCAGCCCGGGCACCGATTTCTGGTGGGACGGCCGTAACAAACAAGGCAGCCGTGTATCCGATGGCGTGTACTATTGGGTAATATATGGTATGCCACTGTCCGAAACCAATACCATTATACTTAACGGATCTGTTACCGTAGTAGGTGGTACAAAATAATACATTGCACACACATTTAAAGCCGAAGGCCTAAACTTTCGGCTTTTTTTGTATATATACATATACCTCCACTCATTTTTTCACTTATATTCTCCTAAAAAAAAACAAAGCAACATTTATTATTTTTTATGCGTCTATATTAAAGAAAATGTAATAACTTTGCATATTATATATTTGGTAATGAATCAGCACTTCTACACATGGTTAAAATATACAATATTGTGCTTGGGCATGCTATGCATAAATACTACCTTGCAGGCACAAACGGCCTCATTCACCGTAAACCTGAATACCCATTGTGTACCTTCTACCGCCACACTGGTGAATACCAGCCAGGGCAATATTATAGCCGTGGATTGGAATTTTGGTGACAACAGCACCCACTATACCAGCCTCACTCCTAATATTCAGCACCCATACGACAATGCCGGCACCTATATTATTACCCTTATTGTTACCTTTTCGGGTAATATAAAAGATACTGCCACCCGGGTAATAAATGTTTATCCCCGTCCGGCATTTACTTTTTTTGCCAATATGGACAGTATATGCGCAGGTGAATGCGTATGGTTTTCCTCCGTGATATCTCAGTCCAATGGCGTACGCTCCTATTTTTGGGATTTTGGTGACGGAATGTCCTCCAATGCCGCCTCGCCAGTGCACTGCTACACCAATAATGCAGACCGAAATTACAATGTATCACTCACCCTCACCGATACCAACGGGTGTGACAGCATTATAAGTTTTAATAATTATATAACCGTTGGCCACGTTCCTCAAGCTGATTTTACCACCAATGATACCTTTTTTTGCGGCGGAGCCGCTTCGGCAACTGTTCGATTTACCAATACTACCGACTCCGACAGTAACAGATACGTATGGCTGTTCGGTGATAACTCCAACTCCTACTTAAAATCACCTTCACACACCTATACCTTTAATAACCAATCTACCGGCTACGATGTTACCCTTATAGCAACCTCACCTTTCGGCTGCGCCGATACCATTACCCATAAGAACCTGATACACGTAGGTCAGTTTGAGCCACATATATCCATATCTGACAGCATATTCTGCTATACGCCCGCCACCATAGTGCTTACCGGTACCGACAATGGAGCCACCTATGAATGGACCATAGACACCAATACCTACACCTCTACCTATAGAAGCATTATGTATGACTATTTTACGCCGGGTGAAAAAACCATATACGTAAAAGCCACCTCTGCAGAAGGCTGCATAGGCTATGATACCCTGCATATACGCATATACAGGCAGGATACTGCATCCATACACATAGATTCCATGGGCTGCTACCCTGATTTCAGACTTGTATTCAGCAATACCACCGACTATATGTACAATGATAACCTGGGGCTGGAAAGTGTAAAATACGTTTTCCTAAATGAAAACGATACCATGTACGGGAATACATGCTACAGGGATTATAAACAATATATAATACCTGCATACGCAGGCAAGATATACGTTACCACACCCTATGGCTGCGAATTACCACCCACCACATTTTTCTACCAGTTAACCCCACCTGATATAACGTGGAAAACTATTACAGACTCATCCCACTGCGGTGCGCATGATGTATGCTTTACCAACTTTTACTGCTCCAAAAAGGACTCCTTTGATATGAACCTCACCATATATTGGGACTATGATGGAGACTTGAATGACAGCTCTATATACACACATATAAGCTACTATGATACCATTTGTCATCATTATGATACAGGACTATACACCATGTGCGTAATATTTGACGATACCTGTTTGTTGTACCACATAGAGCATTTTGAATACGGACTTAAACCCATTACTAATTTTCGATACTCGTTTGTACAGGATTGCTACTCCACGTTCTCCTTTGATGTGGAAATATATGATTCCACTGATGCCAACGGGAATCCCGTTGCCGGAGTAAAACACGATACCTACCACTGGTATAACCCTGACGATCCTTCCATACCAATAATTGTGGACGGGCCCAGGGTGCAAGTGCCGCATTTGGGTTTACAGCGGCTTGCCCTTGTAACAGCACACCACTTATGCCTCTCTGATATTGTTTACGCCGACTCGGTGGCCTACATATGCCCACCCGCCATCAATAGCTATTCTACCCTGCCTGAAGATAGCCATTTATATTGCGACACCACTAAAGTATTGTTTCAGCCGGCCTATCAGCTTTATGGTGATGCCACTATGGCACAATGGTATTTTGGTGATGCCCCTGACTTAGACAGCCAAACCACCACAGGGCTCATTCCCCCCGACAGTGCGGTAATATTTGACTTTTGGCAAAGCAAAAATAATGCCCTTTTTACCCAAAAAGGATACTTTTACAATACAATTATTGCCATTAACGATGACTCCAACAACATATACAGCCCCACCTATAACAGGTGCAAATATTGCGAAGATACCTCCTTTAAAACTTTACTCATATCGGTAATAGATACCAATATGACCGACTCGGTAAATATATGCAAAGGCACCAGTTTCACTTTGTACGATTCCTCTATATGTAATATACCATTATTCAATTGGGGATTTAGTTTACATAATAGAAATAATTATTCTGACTCCATTGCATATGAATCCATATCATTTAAATACAAGAATTTTCATACCTTAAATTCCAATTACCTGCAGAGCGGTACGGTGTATTCGGGTATTATATATAATGATGACAGTCTGGGCTGTTATAGGGAACAAAACGCCAATTTATACGTTAATCCTTCCAGCAAGGCAGCCTTCGTTTCCGGCAGAGACAGTACTAACTGGCACATGAAAAACGAAATATTTTGTGCCAATAGGCCCGATACCTTCTACCTGCAGGACCAATCCTATACCGAAGCTCCATACGAAAACACTATTATTACCCAAAGGCTATGGGTGGTGAACGGTGACTCCTCCTATATGACTAACCCTACCTATGTATCAGATACCGCTGCAGGATTCTACAATGTGCTACTTGCCATTACCAATGAATATGACTGCAAAACCATTACCAACGCCGCAGGATACCTGCTGGTAAAAAAAATAAACGCTTTTTTCTCCCCCAATAAACACATTATATGCAATACCGATGATGTGGTATTTACCAATACCTCTTCCATTGCCCCTACTAGCGACACCACTTTTATATGCACATGGAATTGGGGCGACAGCACCACTTCCACCTCTATAGGCAATGCTACCATGAAGCACCATTATGAATACCAACCCGGATTGGATACCATAATAGTAAGCCTCACCATTCAATGCGAAGATGTGGACTGCATAGAAACCTTCTATGACACCATATATATGTCAAATATTAAAGCCATGTTTACCGATACGGGACACGTGTTCCCATGCCCGGGACCTGTAGGCCGCACCATTACCTATCAAAACAGTTCCACAGGCAATATTACATGGTGGAAATGGAATTTTGGCGATACCGCCAGCGGCTCCGCCAATGAAGCCGTAGGCGGTGAAGCCGATACGGTAATACATAATTACAATATGCCCGGCTACTATGACATAAGCCTTATAGTGCTTGATGACATAGGCTGCTATGACACCCTTATTATGCCTCAATACGTGTATATAGACGGTCCTGTAGGGGATTTTAGCTATACACCAATTGCAGGTTGTACCGACCTTGAAGTGTGCTTTACCCCTCACATAGTGAATGCCGATACCTTTATAGTTAACCCCAATGGTGCCAACACCATTACCCGCGGCGGCACACTTATTAA
Organism: Bacteroidales bacterium; assembly: GCA_045598105.1. Taxonomy (GTDB): domain Bacteria; phylum Bacteroidota; class Bacteroidia; order Bacteroidales; family WCHB1-69; genus UBA1205. The sequence continues at coordinate 23,615 of JAZLLK010000099.1, forward strand.
CGATACCTGCCTGTTTACCTATACACGACCTAAACCCTATGTGCCCTATTTTTACCTTATAAAATGGACCAACCACAATGGTAAAATGGAACAATGCATTACCGAATGGAGAGGAGAAGATACTATATGGGCCATTCAAATGGAACCCGGATTCACCACCGACAGCATATATTGCCCCAATACGCCTGTTACGTTCAACAATACCACCTTCACCAATCCCCGCTCCGCGGGAATAGACTCCGTACTATGGGACTTTGGCAACGGCAACACCTCACACGACTATGACGGTAACACCCTATATTCCCTATGGGGCACCTACAATGTGAATATGCACGTATATGCCAAACAATGCGACACCATAATTACCAAACCCATAAGCGTAATAGAGTTGCCACAGCTTGCTTTTGTACCCGATACCGTGACTGACTGCGGTGAAAGCAATGCCATTTTTACCTTACAGGACAGCATCTACCGTGATTCCATCATGCAATACACATGGCTATGGTGTGATGGAGAGCAATCCTCCGATTATCCTTACGAACGATCCTTTAGCTCCGGTGGCTCTTACCCCTATAAGGTAGAGGTAATATTTAAACAAAGCGGATGCAATGCCACCTACTACGACACCATAGAGGTGATAAACAGCCCGCTACCCACTGCCGAATATGAAGCCGACCCGTGGACATGCAAATATGGCGACAGCATAGCCTTTACCGATAAATCTACCACCGTAGTAGGACACATAATATCATGGTTTTGGGACTTTGACGATAACTCCTACGACTCCGTACCTAATCCCTCTCACACCTATACAGGCGCATCGGGCATATTTAAGGTAATGCTTAAAATTACCGACTCCTACGGATGCGAAGACACCGTAATACATGAGGTAAAAGTACTGGAAGGAATGGACTTTCCTAATATTTTCACCCCTAACGGATACTATGAAGGTGCTCCCTGCGTGTTCAAGCCCTTAGCCGATAACGGATACTTTGAACAATTCAGCATTACCATATACAACCGATGGGGAAACATAGTGTGGGAACAACAATGTTCCGCTCCTAACTGCCCCGACTATGACAACAGCTTTTGGTGGAACGGATGCGACCGCATGGGACATAAAGTAAGCGACGGAGTATATTATTGGGTGGTAAACGCTGTGCCTATGTCAGGAGAACAGCCCGTAATACTCAACGGCTCCGTAACTGTAACTAATAATCAATAAATGTAATATCAGAAGCTGTTTTTATAACACTTGTACACCTTCTTCAAAGAATATTACTATTTTTTTCCAATTGTGTAAGCATAACTCCGGCAATAATAATGATGATGCCGGTCATTTTCATGGCAGATAACACTTCACCGGTGAGCACGTAGGCTGTAATGGCTGTGAATATAGGTATTAAATTGGTAAACACAGCAGCACGCGAAACCCCTATTTTGCTTATAGCTATGGAATAAAACATGAAAGCAAATGTGGAAGAAAATACTGCCAACATGCACACACATGCCCAAAACACCATTTGCGGCGACATGCCCGCAAAAGCCTGCGCACCGGTTGCGGCCCCATACGTTATAGGGTTGCCCCATGCCAGCCACAAGGGCAAAAACAATAACATACCTATAGAATTTTGTATGGCTATAAGCCATACAGGATTCATTTTGCCCGATAATTTGGTTACCATAAGTCCATACCCTACCGATGAAATTATGGCCATGAGCAATAATAACATACCAAATGCATCTACATCGGCCTGCATATCTTTATTCATAATCATAACTACCACACCTAAAAATGAAATTATGATACCAAAAATATTCAGTTTTGATAATTTTACATTGAAAAATATAATCATAGTAAGAGCTGTAAATACTGGTATAGTAGATATCATAGGTGATACTATAATAGGGCTTACTCGCTCTAAAGCATAGGTTTCGCCTAAAAAATATAGGAATGGTTCAAAAAAGGCCAAAAAGAACAGGTATTTCCACCAGCCTTTTTCTATTTTTTGCCTTTGACGGGTAAGCAGTATTACTATCCACAGCATGGCTGAAGATATAAGTAAACGTATGAATATAAGCGTAATAGGATTAGTATAGGGCAAAACTATTTTAGTAAACACATAGGATGTTCCCCAAAACAGCATGGAACATGTAAGCAATAGATATACGCCTGTTTTTATATTGAACTGTTTCATTATTTTCTTCCGTAATCAGCAGGTATTTCCCCCCACGCCTGCGTTTCCCATTTTAATATTTGATTATCATAAGTATTGTTTTGCAACCAAGCTTCGGCTCTTTTGATCAACTGAAACAGGTTAGCATTATGAGCGGTAGGTTTCATTTTAGTACCGCATTTTTTATTTTTTACCCATTTTATGGCATTCATGCTATCGGAATATATGGGAATGGTATTATGCTGCTGCTTGCACATGGCCAAAGCATGCACCAGGGCCAAAAATTCCATTACGTTATTGGTACCGTCTATAAAAGGGCCCTGTTGAAATATTACACAGTGGCTTTCGGTATCTACTCCCCTATATTCTGCCTTACGGGTGGCACTGCTATAAGCACCATCTACAGCTATGCTGGGCATAACGGGTGTACCATACAAGCTGTTAAATATAGGTTGCATAGCCGATTCACGCCGCCCTATATATTGCGAGGGGCCTTCCGCATAGGCTTGCTCGGCTTCCTGCCTGGTAGAAAACGACTTATATAGCGGGCCTGCATAGCCCTCCACATTTTCTTTGCATGCTGCCCAGTTGTCATATATGCCGGGGCATACACCTTTCCACACCACATAATATTTTTTTGCCGTTTTAGCCATGATAATAATACAATATTTTATTATTGTCCGCCTGCTCCGTATGATGCGGCACACTATTCATTTTAGGGGCGGAAAGTCCCTTACCGTATTGCACATCGCCTTCCAATACACGAACTTCATCCCACATATCGGCTTGCAGAAAAGCATGCAGGGTATCGGCTCCGCCTTCCACTAATACCGATTGTATATGCTGCTCATACAGGCAACGTAACATATCCTGTATCCATGTGGAATCATTCACCATATAGGTATTCACATTACGGCTGCTTACGCATGGCTGTGACGCAAACACCCACGACGGCATACTGCCGTCAAAAAAATGCCGGTCTTCATGAATAGCCTGCCTTACATAGGTAAGCCGTACAGGCTGCCTACCATGCACATAACGCACATTCATTTGAGGGTTATCATTTATTATGGTATTGGCGCCACAAAATATGGCTGCTTCCTGAGCTCGCCACTCATGTACCTTATAACGCAACCTATCATTGGTAATCCAATAAGGAACTCTGCTGTTTGCATTTTTTGCGTTTATATCCATGTAGCCGTCCTGTGTTTGGGCCCACTTGAGTATGATATACGGCCTATGATGAGCATGGAAAGTAAAAAAACGACGATTAAGATGACGGGACTGCTCTTCCAGCATTCCTATTTCCACTTCTACACCGGCTTGCCTGAGTATATCTATGCCCTTGCCCGATACCTTAGTATTAATATCTATGGTACTCACCACCACTCTGGGTATACGCATGGAGGTAATAAGAAGGGCACAAGGAGGTGTTTTACCGTAATGTGAGCAGGGCTCCAAGGTTACATACATAGTGCTGCTACTCAGCAGTGATTTATCCTGCACGCTGTTCACGGCATTCACCTCGGCATGCGGACCGCCATACACTCTGTGCCAGCCTTCACCTATAATGGTATCATTATGCACTATTACGCAACCTACCATGGGGTTAGGTGCCGTATAGCCTTCTCCCATGCCTGCCAACTGCAAGGCACGCCGCATATATTTTTCGTTAGTACGCATTTAAAATCTAAAGCTCAGTTCTATAGGTATTTCAAATATGGTACTGCCCACCTCTGATTTGGCCGGCTCCGGCACTTTGCTATAGGCCAATACCCTGTAACCTATGCCCAATATAATGGAAAAATCATTGGTAACAAAGCATCCTGCCTCCCATGTAGGCTGACAACCGCCTACCCAGCCCATACCTGCACAATATCCGCCTAACACCTTTAAGCCTACAGCGGTACGGAAACGGCCTACTATCCATTCATAATGATAATCAGGTACCAGCAAGCCCTGAATACCATTACGATAAGTAACCTCTACACCGCCCGAAAGCCGATGAGCATCCCAAAAATGGGAATATCCCACATATATACCCAGGCCGGTAATGGGGCTTTTCCATCCGTGAAAATTATGTGCGCCCACCTGGGTATTGAGATGCACTACAAATTCATTGTTCTTAAGTCCGTCTTGCGGTGCCTCTGCAACTTCCTGGGCCTGTGCCCACACCATGCCACACAGCAACACTACAGCCATAATTACTTTTTTCATATTTATTTGTTTTTATGTTTAATAAGATTAATATTGCTCTTTTTCGTTAGGAAAATCCCCTGATTTTACATCAGTGATATAATGCTTTAAAGCACAGGTTATTTCCGTACTCAAATCCAAATACCGGCGAAGGAATCGGGGTGAAAACTGCTGGGTAATGCCCATCATATCATGAAATACCAGCACCTGCCCATCCACACCGCTGCCTGCACCTATACCTATTACAGGTATACGCACCGTTTCGGCTACCTTACGGGCCAATTTTGCAGGTATCTTTTCAAGCACTATGGCAAAACAGCCGGCTTTTTCAAGCAAAAGTGCATCACTGAGCAGGCAGTCCGCCTCCGCATCCTCCTGTGCCCGCACGGTATATGTACCAAATTTATTGATACTTTGCGGCGTAAGCCCTAAATGACCCATTACCGGGATACCTGCAGTAAGAATACGATCTACCGATTCCAATATTTCCTTACCGCCCTCTAATTTTACGGCATCAGCTCCTGATTCTTTCATAATACGCACCGCCGAATGCAAGGCATCCTTAGAATTTCCCTGATAAGTACCAAATGGCATATCTACCACCACCAAAGCCTTCTCCACGGCTCTTACCACCGAAGTGGCATGATATATCATATTGTCAAGCGTCATAGGAAGGGTGGTTTTATACCCGCCTATAACATTGGCAGCGGAATCACCCACCAATATAACCTCTATGCCGGCCATTTCCAATAACTTGGCCGTAGAATAGTCATACGCTGTAAGCATGGCTATTTTTTCATGATTATTCTTCATACGCTGCAATACATGCACCGTAATTTTTCCTGCCGTTTGTGATATACTTGCTGACATAATACTTCATATTATATAAAAAGCAAAGGTAGCACTTTTTTTTGACAATACAGGCAGGTAGGTATTAAAACCTATTTCATCGGCATCTTTCCCTGTTTCAAAAATATTTTTTTCATTTGTATCAATTATTTTTAGTATCTTTGCAGCATAAAACTAAATTAATAATGCTAAATACATAACCCGTAATGCACCGCACACTTTGTAGCATATTATACTCACACTCCCTCACCGGCAAGCTGCTGCCCGTGCTGATAGTGCTGTGTCTGTGGAACATGAGCGGTGCTTATGCTTACGCCGATACCGATACTGTACGCACCAATACCGTATGCTATAATAACAGAAGCATACACACCGCCGGCCGGCTCATAGCCGAGGTGGTACGGGACTCCGCCGGCAATAAATATGTGCAAACAGTACACACTCTCCAAGCCGATACCATAGATACCATAGGCGGAGCCGCAAGGGTATTCCCACACGTGAGTGCCACCCGCACCTGCTACTATGAAGGGCAGCCGGAAGCTCAAATAACACAAACTCTTACCTTCACCTACGAAAATACTTACGGCAACCTTGTGCAGCAAACGGAGACTTCTACCGACATGGAAAAAATTACGGCAAATATCTCCTATCATGCACAATATAACGGAAATTATTGCGTTAATAAGGTAAGCCGTGTGGACTTGCGGGACGGGGCAAACACTTTGCTGCGCCGCCGCACCACGGACTTGGACGCAATGGGACATATTACCGCCATACACGACTACTTTGACAGCACGCACTGTCTGAGCACCCGCATGGAATACGATACCTACGGGAATATTACCGCCGTGCACGG
>JAZLLK010000100.1:0-28172 GCA_045598105.1 Bacteroidales bacterium
CGGAAACTACACCAAGCACTATTATAATGGTAACGAGCGCATAGCCAGCCGTATAGGTGAAAACAGTGTAGATATATGCCTAAACAATACAAATAGTGTACAATTCTATAACGCCATAGTAGAAGAGCACTTTAGGGCCAATGTACGGCAGCTCATAGCTGCAGATGCCCCCGCGGATATGCCTCCTGCCAATATGATTACAATCAGGTATATTTTTGCCGATAAAAAATAATATCGTGAAACACGTATTAAAAAGATGCTTTTGCTTTTTTTGTTATTTTTTTTACAAGCCGGAATGGTGATGGGTTAACGTTTGCATTTTAGTGGGCAGCAATATATTTATGAAGGCATTCCCCATTAAGGTGAAAAATTGTTTCGGTTTTTTTTGGGGGGGGGAGGTGGTACAAAAAATGATGGTGTTATATAATTCAGAGAAAAATGGTATATTTGCATCTTAAAATATTAAGGTAAGAATATTATGCACGAGGTATTAATATTGATAGTTTTTTTGGTGTTCATAGCTGTGGCTATGGCATTGGATTTAGGTGTGTTTAATAAGAATGCGCACACTGTAAGTGTTAAAGAATCAGTTATGTTTACGCTTATATGGATAGGTTTGGCATTGGTGTTTTTTGTGCTGTTACGATTCTTTGGTGATGTAATACACGGGGTAAACGATATGGCAAGTTTGCAAGCTGTAAACGTGAAAAACGGACATAATATAGCTTTTAAGGATGGTGTGGATTTTGCCACCAATTTACAATTATACAGAAATCAGCTATCGTTAGAATTTATTACGGGTTACCTTATAGAATACGCCATGTCAATAGACAATGTATTTGTAATGCTATTGATATTCACAGGGTTTGGTGTAGAAGAAAAGTACTATCATCGGGTGCTTTTTTGGGGTATATTGGGTGCCATAGTTATGAGGTTTATATTCATATTTGCCTTATCGGAGTTAGTACATAAGTTTGCGTGGATAATGGCCGTATTTGGGGTAATATTGATATATGTGGCCATAAAAATGTTTATGAATCGTAATAAAGAGGAGCGGGTAGATGTGGAGAACCACAGGGTGGTGAAGTTTGTGAGCAGGCATTTTGCGGTGTCGCCCCGTTTTCATGAGCAGCATTTTTTTATAAAGGAGAATGGCAGAAATTTAATAACGCCGTTGTTTTTGGTATTGTTGGTCATAGAGTTTTCGGATGTGATATTTGCCGTAGATTCGGTGCCGGCTATATTTTCGGTTACTAAGGACCAGTACATAGTATTTTTCTCCAATATATTTGCCATTATAGGTTTGCGTTCATTGTTTTTCCTGTTAAGCAGTATAGTTCATTTGTTCCATTATTTACGTCCGGGATTAAGTGTGCTTTTAGGTTTTATAGGCGTAAAAATGGTGTTGGAAGTATTTCATATAGTACATATAAGTACTTTAGTATCCTTACTTGTAATATTGGGTATATTAGTGGGGTGTATATTGCTTTCGGTTATATTTCCTAAAAAGCCGCAGAACATGGTGATAAATGAGTAGAAAATTAAATAAATATTTAAAATAATAAATAAATAACAACAAAAGATGAAAAAATTAGTTTTATTATTAAGCGGATTTTTCCTTTTGAATACAATGGCGATACAGGCCGATGAAGGCATGTGGATATTGTCATTGTTAGGGAAAAATTATGAGCAGATGAAACAGCAGGGCTTAAAGCTTACCGCTGAGGACATCTACAATGTAAATCAGGGCTGTTTGAAAGATGCCATAGTAGGATTAGGTGAAGACGGCAATCCTTTTTGGCATTTTTGCACAGGAGAAATCATTTCCGATCAGGGTTTGATGACTACCAATCATCACTGCGGATATGGTAAACTGCAGGAGCATTCTACTGTAGAGCATGACTATTTAAGAGATGGTTTTTGGGCATATAGTAAGGATCAGGAGTTGCCTAATCCGGGTCTTACCGTGTCTATATTGGTACGTGTGGAAGATGTAACCGCACAGGTAACCGATGGCGTAAACAATGATATGACCGAAGCCGAAAGAAATGCCGCAATAGACAAAAAAGGCAAGGAATTGGCTAAAAAAGCTACAGAAGGTACTGATTACAATGCTTATGTAGCCAGCATGTTCAATAACAATCAATATTTCCTTTTTGTATATATCATATACAAAGACGTTCGTTTGGTAGGAGCACCCCCATCATCTATGGGTAAATTTGGCGGTGATACCGATAACTGGATGTGGCCTCGTCACACTTGTGACTTTTCCATGTTCCGTATATATACCGGTCCTGACGGCAAGCCTGCAAGTTATGCTAAGGAGAACATACCTTTAAAGCCCAAACATCATTTGCCGGTAAGCATAAAAGGTGTGGAAGACGGAGACTATGCCATGATTATGGGTTTCCCCGGCACTACCGACCGATTCCTTACTTCATACGGACTGGATGAAACCATGAATATTACCAATAAATTACGTTACGAAATACGTACCGTAAAAATCAACGTATTGCGTGAGGAAATGGCAGCCAGCCAAAAGACCAGAATACAATATGCCTCTAAATATGCCAGCTGTTCCAACTATTGGAAATACAGCAATGAGCAAAATAAGGCCTTAAAGAACCTGAACACCATGGGTGTGAAGAAGAATATAGAAAACAACTATATGCAATGGGCCAATAAGCAGAGTAATGCTCAATATGCCGAGGCATTGAAGTACATACAGGAAGGCTATGAAGGAAGAAAGCCTTATATAGCAGCCCGTACTTATATATTGGAAGGTATAATAAGCGGACCTGAGTTGTTATGGCAGGCTGTACAAAATATGGCTTATGTTCAGGCACTGCAGTCGGCTGATGAAGGCAGAATAAATGCCGCCGTAACGGCCATGAAAGAAGCCGCTGATGCTTTTTATAAGGATTATAATCCTGTTACCGAGCAAAAGGTAATGGCTGCCTTGTTACGCTATACCTATGATAACATGGACAAAGCTTATTATCCTGACTTCTTTGTTACCATAGAAAAGAAGTACAAAGGTAATGTAGAAAAATTCGTCAGCGACGTATTTGCAAAATCCATATTTGCCACAGCCGAAAAATTAAATGCATTTTTGGCTAAGCCCAATGCAAAAGTATTGGAAAACGATATAGCTTTAACAGCAGGCTTGAGTGCCTATAAAAAATATGTGGAAGTAAGCAAGGCCATGAATGCCGCTTCTCCTGACTTGAACAAGGGCAAACGTTTGTTTGTAAACGGATTGTTGCAAATAAACGGTAATAAGGCCATAGCTCCCGATGCCAACTCTACTATACGTTTAACCTATGGTAATGTAGGTTCATACGAACCCAGAGATGGTGTAAGCTACAGCTACTATACCACATTGAAGGGTGTAATGCAAAAAGAGGATCCCAACAATGCCGAATTTGTAGTACCTCAACGCTTGAAAGACCTGTATGCTGCCAAGGATTACGGTCAATATGCCAATAAAGACGGTGAATTGGTTACCTGCTTTATTACCAATAATGATATTACCGGCGGTAACTCGGGTTCACCTGTAATAAATGCTAACGGTGAATTAATAGGTTTGGCTTTTGACGGTAACAGTGAAGCCATGTCAGGTGATATAGATTTTGAAGAGAACTTACAACGTTGTATCAATTTGGACGTTCGTTATATGCTGTTTGTAATAGACAAATATGCCGGTGCTACCAATCTGATACAGGAAATGGACATAAGAAAATAACCGTTTAAGGGCAATATGTAAGTAAAAAGAGTTGCTTTCGTGACAACGTGAGCAACTCTTTTTTTTTGTGTGCAGGGCAAAAAAAAGAAAGAAAAATGGCCGGGGTAGTGCTATTTTTATTATCTTTGCACATGAATAAACATATAGCGGAGTATGCAGGTAATAGAAAAATATTTTCCTCAGTTGCAGCCGTGGCAGGCAGAAAAATATGCTGCCATGCAGGAGTTGTATAACTATTGGAATGCTCAAATAAACGTAATATCACGTAAGGATACGGATAACTTGTATACCAATCATGTATTACATTCGTTGAGTATAGCCAAGCTGATACAGTTTAAGAATCAAACTACCATATTGGATGTGGGCACCGGTGGCGGTTTTCCCGGCATACCTTTGGCTATTATGTTCCCGTATGTGCAGTTTCATCTGGTGGATTCGGTAGGTAAAAAAATCAAGGTGGCGCAGGCCGTAGCCGATGCTTTGGGGCTGAATAATGTGGAATGTACGCAAATAAGGGCCGAGCAGCTGGACTGTGAGTATGATTTTATAGTAAGCAGGGCTGTAACGGCTTTGCCTGATTTTTTCAAATGGGTGCAACGCAGAGTGGCAAAGGATTCGTTCAATAGCCTTGCCAATGGCATATTGTATCTTAAGGGTGGTGATATAGCGCAGGAATTGCAGCAGGTGCCGCGTAAAACGTATAAATATGAAATAAGCCAATGGTTTAGTGAGCCGTATTTTGCCGAAAAGTACATTATACACATACCCATGGGTGCTAAGCCGAAGGAAAGTAAATTTTAATACGTGTGACTTATGAAAACAGTGAGACTGACGCAGTGTGAAACCTTGCAACAGGCACATTATGTGTATGACATGTTACAGCATGCGGGCATAAATTGCATGATTACCAATGAGGTAAATTCCACATTAATGCTCGGCATAGGTTTTGTATACCCTGAAATATGGGTATATGATGATGACTATGAGCAGGCGTATGTTCTATATAGGGACATTGTAAGTCCAAAATAATAAGGTATTTATAAATGGAATAAAAAAACGATACTTTTTGTATATAATATCATTTTATTATACACTATAGTATATAATATGTTTTATTACATGCTTTTGTATTTGTTATAAACAGGTATTATAATCCGGTAAGTATGTTAATGGCTTGAGGCAGCATGCGTACGTCGTATTCATGGCAAAGCGGAATTACTTCGCCTTCTATTTCGCCTGCCAAGGGAACAGGTGAAGACAGGTGCAGGTGGGAGGTGTTTATGTATTGTACTTCAGGGAAATGTTCAATATTACCGCTATATAGTTTTTTAATGTTACGTATAATTTTAAGCGGAGATATTTTGTTTAGTGTCATTACGTTAAATATTCCGTCGGTAGGGTCGGCCATAGGAACCTGAAGCATGCCGTTGCCGTTATAGCGGCATATACCTACGGCAATGGAATAAATATTGCGTTCTATATCCATGTTGTCGGCCTGAATGTGTACAGGCTGAGCCTTGTGAGTAAAGAGCATTTTGAGCACATTATGTATATACACATACGAGGTATGTCTATTGTTGGAGGCTATTTTATGTACCACGCGGGCATCAAATCCAAAGCCGGCAATATTGATAAAATGGCGTGATTGTAAGATATTACCATTTTGAATACAGTCTATTATGCCTATATCGTGGCGTAGAAACTGTCCGCGGAGGAATATATTCATAGTATCCACATAGGAGCGGGGGTAGTTATGTGTGCGGCACCAGTCATTGCCGGTACCCAGCGGGATAATACCCAAGTATATTTCGCGGGTATTTACGCCTGAAAGGAAAAATCCGTTGATAACACTATTAATGGTGCCGTCACCGCCTATGGCTATAAAATGGCGGTGTCCTTCTTTGCAGAGTTCTCTTATAAGAATATCAGAGGTGGTAATGTCATTAGACAGGTAAAAGCGATAGTCAAGTTTAAGTTTATTTAAAATATCGGCTATAGTGTTCCAATGTTTGTAGCCTATGCTTGACATGGCTGTAGGGTTAGCTATAATTTGCCAGGTATGGCTGAATACGGCTATATTTTCTTTAGATACGTCTATGCTCATGATATTTTGTGTAGTATATTTATTATTACTATTATATATTAATGTTTTCATCTTCATCAAAAAAAAGTTCCGATGCTATGGCATCGGCAAAAAGGGCACCATGGCGTGAAAGATAGAGAACGGAAGATTCCAATATATATTGTTCAGCCGGCAATAAAGATATCTTTTTTAGCAGTTTTTGAGCGTATAAGGGTGAAAAATGTGTGGAAATATAATCCATACTGCATCCCCACATGGTGCGAAGTGAGGTCATAATATACTCATTTACACGGGTAGTAAGCGACAGGTCTTCCTTTTCGTATAGGGTGTTTTCATAGTGGGGAAGCGCGAAAGGAGAGTCAATGCTATTCATAAGTTGTATATAGAGTGGTATATTGCCTACATTCCATTGGCGTGATGTACCATTGAAGGAGTGGGCGCCACAGCCTATGCCAAGGTAGGGTTGATTTTGCCAATAGGCGGTATTATGTACCGAATATCGGCCCGGTATGCAAAAATTGGAAGTTTCGTAATGTTCAAGTCCTTGTTTTTGGGCATATTGGGTAAGGAGGTGGTATTGTTGTAATACTTCATCATCGGAAGGCAAGGTGTACTCATGTTGAGTTATTTGCTTATATAGCATGGAGTGAGGTTCCAGGGTGAGGGCATAGCATGACAGGTGAGGTATGCCGCTGGCCTGTTCCAAATTATATTGCCATTGGTCCATGGTGAGTATGGGATAGCCGTACATAAGGTCAATAGAAAGCTGATTATAACCATGCTGCAGGGCTACATTAATGCTATTTGCCGCCTGTGAGGCGGTGTGAATGCGGCCAAGGGTGCGTAAGTTGTCATCACAAAATGACTGTATGCCTATACTCAGCCTGTTGATAGGGGTAGAGGTGAGGCTGCTTATATATGCGGGGGTAAGGTTATTGGGGTTAGCTTCCATGGTAATTTCAGTGCTGCTGTCTATGTGAAAATATTGGCATATAGTGTGAAATATAGCATTGATATGGTTTGCGGAAAGCAAAGAGGGGGTACCTCCGCCAAAATATATGCTACTCAGACGGGTAGAGGTAAGGTACTGATGGCGTAGTGTAATTTCCCGTTGGAGGGCATGTACGTAGTCCTGTATATGAGCAAGCAGTGTGGATGAAAAAAAGTTGCAGTATTTACATCTCTGTACGCAAAACGGAATGTGCAGGTATATGGAGGCCATTATTCTTCTTCGTCGTCTTGTTTGTCGGATAGTTTATCATACTGATTTTTGCCTTGTATCACTATTACTATTTCGCCTTTTACTTCTTTGGCATTAAAGTGTGTGATGGCATCGGTTAAGGTACCTCTATAGGTTTCTTCATATATTTTGGTGAGTTCGCGGCACACGCATACCTGTCGGAGGGGTATGGTGGTGGCAAACTGTTCCAATGTTTTTACCAGGCGAAACGGAGATTCATATATTATGAAGGTTTCTTCCAGTTGGCACAGGCGTTCTATGGTTGTTTTGCGGCCTTTTTTGTGTGGCAAAAAGCCGTAGAAGTAAAAACGGTCGCATGGCATGCCCGAATTGACCAATGCCGGTACAAAGGCGGTGGCGCCGGGGAGGGTTTCTACCTGTATATTGTTTTCTATGCATGCCCGTACCAGCAGAAATCCGGGGTCGGATATGCCGGGGGTGCCGGCGTCGGTAACCAGGGCTACCTGCTCATAACGCTGTATTTGTTGTATGAAGGAGTGGAGGTGTTGGTGTTCGTTGTATTGGTGGTAGGCTATTATGGGTTTGTTTATATCAAAGTGAAGCAGCAGCTTTTTGCTGTTTCGGGTATCTTCGGCCAGCACTATATCGGCTTCCTGCAGCACTTTTAGTGCCCGCAGGGTAATATCTTCCATATTGCCTATAGGGGTGGGTACCAGTATGAGTTTAGCCATGGCAAATTATAAATTCATGTAGTCAATAAGTAATTTAAACAGGCCGTTATATCCGGCCAGGCTGAGGTATTGAGGCAAGTCGTGAGGGTGATGATAAGGGCCGGAGGCACCGCGGGTGTATATGAATATGGCGGGGTAGCCGGCTTTAAAGAACGGGTAGTGGTCGCTATTGGGGGTAACATTGCGTTTTTGTATATCGGGCAGGTATTGATTTTCTTCATTAATACGGAGCATTTTATCATATTCTTCGGGAAAATCTTCACCGCCACATATACATATACCTTCTTCACCGTTGCCGGTAAGGTCCAAATTAATCATCATTTTAATATTGCCGGTGGCTATGGGACAGTTTTTTACAAAGTGTGATGAGCCCAGCAGACCCGATTCTTCACCGTCAAATAATACAAAGGCGGTATTATAAAACGGGCGATGTATATCCATGCTGAGGTAGCGGGCCATATCCAATACGGTGGCGGTACCTGAGGCGTTATCCTGTGCTCCGGGGTATATTACGTTTTTGCCCATCATGCCCAAGTGGTCATAGTGTGCACCTATTACTATCCATATATCTTCTTCGGCATGGGTTCCCCGCACATATCCTACTATGTTCCGGCAGGTATAATTGTTTTCCCATTGGGCATCTAAGTTTACTTTTACCGTGGTGAGGGGGGCAAGCAGGCTGTCTTTAATAAGGTATACTATGCAGTGATTGGCTTTATGCAGGGCGGTGCCCGGTGTGGCGGTGCGTGTGCGGTCTTCCAGCACCACATAACCTTTGGCCTGTAGGGAATTGTGGTATATGGTGCGGTATTGGGCGCGGGTGGCGGCGGTGTCGCCTTTATATAAGGTCATATCTATACATATAAAGTTATGGCTATAGTCCTGTCCGGGTTGAATATCGGTATAGTTTACTATGGCAAATTTGCCTTTGGTGGTGGCGGAGCAGGGGTCTATTTTCAGCAGGTCGCTTTGGCAGGTGGCTTTATAGCTTTTGCCGAAGTTAACGGTGGCGCGGTTACCTATTTTGTTCACATTAATGGTGTAGGGTTGTTGGTAATTAGGATACCATGTTTCCAATCCCATATTGTACATTTGTTTGCTGAGGTATTGGGCGGCAATGCTGTCACCATGAAAGGCGTAGCCTCTGCCTTTGAAGGTGGGGGAGGATAAAGTTTGTATAGTGTGTCGTACATAAGTTGTATCCTGAGCCATGGCGGCACCGGTGAGTAGCAGTGCTATTATAGTGAATGTAATATATTTATGCATAAGAATATTATTTTATTGTTCGGTATGAGTGTTTTGTTTTCCCCATTGGCAGCCGAAAAGGGCAAACAGCAGTATGATTACATAGCACCATATAGCTATTTGATATGCGTTTTGTGTACCCATGGCGTCTGACATTTTACCATATACCAGTGGCAGTATGGCGCCGCCGGCTATGGTCATAATAAGCATGGCCGAGGCTGTTTTGGTGTGGTTGCCCACTCCTTCCAGGCTAAGCGGCCATATGGCAGGCCATATTAGGGAGTTGGCAAGGCCCAGCATGGCTACAAAGAATACGGTGTAGGGTATGGTCATGGTAATGGGGTGGAAGGTATTAAGGTCAATGAACGGGAAGCTAAAACTTAGCTGTGCCGGCACAAATATGGCGGCCGTAGTGAATATTATGCCCAGCAGGGCGCAAAAGGTGAGGGCGGTGCGTTGTGACAGCACCTTGGGAATAAGGGCTACGCCAATAAAATAACCTATCATCATAGCCAGCAGTGTAAGGCTGGTGTAGTATTTGGCCGATTCCATGGCTACGCCCAGTGATTCACCATAGCGTATAATGGTGTCACCGGCTATTACCTCTACGCCTACGTAGAAGAATAGGGCTATTACACCGCACCACAGGTAGGGGTAGCGGAATATGCTTTTTTCTTGTCGGGAGGTGTGTTCTTTTTCTTCGGCTATTTCAGGAAGGTGTATAAAGGTCATAACTATACCCAATAACAGTAGTATGCCTGTCATAACGCTGTAGGGCTTAATAAGGCGGAGTGCCAGCGTATTGAGCAGGGCATTTGTTTCTTCCGTGCAGGTGCAGGCAGCTATTTGGCCCGATAGGGCATTGGTACCGGATACCAAAAATGCCGACAATACCAGCGGCGCTATAACACCGGCTAATTTATTGCATATACCCATAATGCTTATGCGGCGGGCAGCACTTTCTATGGGGCCCAGTATGGTAACATAGGGGTTTACGGCTGTTTGCATTACCGATAAGCCGGTACCCATAATAAACAGGCCGGTTAAAAACATGATATACGAGCGATTGCAGGCAGCCGGAATGAATAGGGCCGAACCTATGGTCATGGTGAACAATCCTATGGCTATGCCATTCTTGAACCCTGTTTTCTTCAAAAGTGAGGCTGCCGGCAGGGCCGTAACCAAATAGGCTATGTAGAAGGCAAAGGTAACAAAGTAGGCTAAAAAATTATTCAGCTGGCAGGCTGTTTTTAAAAAAGGAATGAGCGTGCCGTTGAGCCATGTGACAAAACCGAAAATGAAATATAACAGCGCTATAATGATAAGGCTGAATGTGAAGGAATGCTTGCTGTTAGTCATACTATTATATATTAATACGGGCAAAGGTAACATTTTATTTTGTATTATATTAAGTTAAAAATAATAATATATGAGCATGTGGCGGTTAATAATCACGTACGGAAAAACGGACTAAGCACACCTTGTATGGTAGCGAAGGTTATATATGCAGAATAAAGTGTGATAAATATAAAATGATGATATATAGTGATATATGTAGGTCGAGGAGAAATAAAAACTTACAAAGCCGAGGTATATCAGGTAAAAATGATAACTTTGCATTTTTATGGCTAAAATAGTAAATACATGCAGGACATACGAAGTGTAACATTGGCTCAGCTGACTGATTTTTTTCAGCAAAATGGAGAAAAGGCTTTTAGAGCCAGGCAGGTATATGAGTGGGTGTGGAAGAAGCACGCCTCCTCATGGGAGGTAATGACTAATATATCCTTACCGCTGAGGCAGTTGTTGCAGGCTCATTATAGTATAGAGCAGGCACATATAGTGTTGGAGCAGGAAAGTAGGGATAAAAGCAGAAAGTATTTGCTGCAGTTACATGATGAGTATTGCATAGAAATGGTGCTTATACCATCGGCCGATAGGGTAACGGTGTGTATATCCAGCCAGGTGGGCTGTGCCATGGGGTGTGTGTTTTGTGCTACGGGCAATATGGGCTTTAAGCGGAATTTAACCGTGGGGGAAATATATGATCAGGTGTACATGGCTCACGAATTGGCACAAAAGCATTACGGCGTAAATTTAAGTAATGTGGTAATAATGGGAATGGGTGAGCCCCTACTCAATATAGAAAATGTAAGTGCGGCCATTAATATAATAACGGGCAGTGAGGGCCTGGTCATGTCTCCTGCCAGAATTACGCTATCTACTGCCGGGGTGTGTGAAGGTATAAAACAATTAGCTGTGTTACAGCCAAAAATAGGGTTGGCTGTATCGTTGCATTGTGCTACACAGGCTAAAAGGGAGCAAATAATGCCCATAGCCAAAACACAGTCGCTTGCAGGGCTGACCGATGCTCTTAAATATTATTATCAAAAAACACGCCAAAGAATCACTTTTGAGTATTTGCTGCTGGGGGGCATTAATGACAGTGAAGAAGATGCCGGGCAGTTGGCTATGTATTGCAGAAGTTTTCCGGTAAAAATAAATGTAATAGAATACAATGCCAATGAGCACACTACTTTTGCTCGCAGTACGCAGCAGCGGCGTGATGCCTTTATAGCCTGTTTGGAACAAAAAAACATGCTGGTACAGGTACGGCATAGTAAAGGATTAGATATAGATGCGGCTTGCGGACAGCTGGCCAATAAGAATATAAAAAAATGAAAAAAACAGGGATAATTATAGCAATACTATGCCTGTGTTACAGTGCACAGACACAAAGGCTGTCGGAATGGTATGACAGTGGCCTGCAGTATATGAAAAACAAGGATTATGTAGCGGCCGTAGCCATGTTTACACGCATTTTAGATCAAAGCAGTTATTATTTTGATGCCTATTTGCAAAGGGGAATATGCTATGAGGAACAAAAAAAATACGATATGGCACTTAAGGACTATAGTAGTGCCATAGCCAAAAATCCTAAGTTTTATGAGGCTTATTATAGGAGAGCATTATTATATGCCAATATAAAAAAAGATAATATAAAGGCCATAGAGGATGCCACAAAAGCCATTAGTATAAAGCCTGCCATGTATGATGCTTATATATTAAGGGCACAGCAATATACCAAACAGGGTAAGGATAACGATGCCATAGCCGATTATACTACGGCTACAGGTATAAATGCCAATAAATGGGAAGCCTATTATGAACGGGCTTTATTGGAGGTAAAGTATGAGGCAAAAAAGGAAGCCTTAGATGACCTGGATATGGTGATACGCATACACAATACCATGGCAGACGCATATTGGCAAAGGGGCAAACTGCATGAAGACATAGGGCAATATGCCAATGCGTTAAAGGATTATAACAGCACCATGCAGTATGGTAATAATACCGGAGAAGTGCTCAAGGCCAGAGCCAACCTGTATTATACCACCATGCAATATAAAGAGGCATTGGCCGATTATAAAGTACTTACCGATACCTTTAGAATGAAAACTCCCGAAATATATGCTAAAAGAGGAGTGTGCTGTACAGCTACGGGTGATTCGCTCACGGCTCAAAAAGAATTTACTAAGGCCATAGCTCTGGATCATAATAATTACAGCATATATTTGTATAGGGCCGAAAATTATGTAAAGCGTAACAGGCTGACGTCAGCCATAGCTGATTATAAAAGAGCTATAGAACTTAACAGCAAGGCATGGGATATATATTATTCCCGTGCACAGGTGTATATGCAAATGAAAAAATACGACCTTGCCATAGCCGACCTGAATGTGGTGCTTAAGCGAAATAATAAGCATGCTCAGGCTTATTATTTAAGAGGCTCGTGTAAAGATGCACTCAAAGATTATGACGGAGCCTGTCAGGATTTACAAAAAGCAGCCTCATTGTATCATCAGGATGCTATAAACAGGGTAAAAAAATATTGTAATTAACTATAAAACAAGTATAAAATGAAAAGAATAGCCGTGCTGAGTGTCATAGCAGGTATCGTATTATGTTCATGCGGAATAAGGCAAAAGCGTACCGAGCAAAAACTGAAAAATACCATAGTGGAATATATGCAGGCCAATGTGGAAGGGTTACGGGTAGATAGTGTACACATATTGGGAACCGATTCGCTTAACGATATGGACTTTGCCTATATGAATAAGGTAATGCTTCAAAATGCGGAGCAGGAAATAGAAGGCAATTATTTGCTGTATATAGAGCCTGAAACGCCGGAAGAAAGGGTGGATCAATATGAGTTGAATGAGCGATTGGAATGGGTAAAGGCCCGAATATGCTATTGGGATAGTATAATGCTTGATGATGCCATAGATACGGTAAAGCTCCAATACTATTTTGTAGCATCACGTATATATGGTAAAATAGGTGAAACCTCTCAAACTTTTGAAGTGGGATTTCCCATTACTACTGATTTTAAGGTGCAGGAAATACAGTTGTTTAAACCTGAGAAATAGCTGAAGTATGTACGGGTACATATATACCTTCAGTAAGGCGTATTTTTTTTTGGAAGAAGCAATGAAGAAAAATGGTATCTTTGCAAATTATAATTTAAAATAGTATATCCGTTGGCACAAAAAGAGAAGGACCCCCAAGATACCCCTTTAATGAAGCAATACAATGCCTTTAAAGCACAGTATCCGGATGCATTGTTATTGTTTAGGGTAGGTGATTTTTATGAAACCTTTGGTGAAGATGCCGTAAAGGCATCAAAAATATTGGGCATAGTGCTCACCAAGCGGAGTAACGGAGGAGCGGCTGATATGGATTTGGCCGGTTTCCCGCATCATGCCATAGATACCTATTTGCCTAAGTTAGTACGGGCAGGGTTAAAGGTGGCTATATGTGATCAGCTGGAGGATCCTAAGCTGACTAAAACGCTGGTAAAGCGAGGCGTTACCGAGTTGGTTACACCGGGGGTGTCCTATAACGACCAAATATTAGATACACGTCAAAATAATTTTTTGGCAGCCGTGCATTTTTCCAATGAGGAGGCGGGGGTGGCATTTTTGGATGTGTCCACGGGTGAATTCTATGTGGCTCAGGGTAAGTTGAATTACATAGAAAAGCTGTTGCAAAGTTTTGGCCCTAACGAGGTGGTGGTGGAAAAATCCAAACTCATGCTGTTCAAAAGTACTTTTGGTGATAAGTTTTATTGTTCCACTTTTGAAGATTGGGTGTTTACCGCTGATTTTGCCTGTGACTTATTGTTGAAGCATTTTCAGGTAAAATCCTTTAAGGGATTTGGGGTGGATAATCAGCCGCTTGGACTTATAGCAGCCGGTGCGTGTATGCATTATTTGTTTGAAACACAGCATACAAGTGTGTCGCACATTACCAAGTTGTCCCGTTTGGAAGAAAACAGGTATGTGTGGTTGGATAAGTTTACAATAAGGAGCCTGGAACTTACTGATTCTCCTAATGAACAGGCTGTTACCCTATTACAGGTAATAGATAATACCATATCACCTATGGGTGCACGTATGCTTAAAAAGTGGTTGCTGTTGCCGCTTAAGAGTAAGGCTGATATAGAGCGAAGGCATCATATAGTAAGTTTTTTTATACAGCATACTGACAAGGCCTCCATATTGTGTGAGCAAATAGAGAAGGTAGGTGATTTGGAGCGTTTAATATCCAAAATATCCGTATGTAGGGCTAATCCTAAGGATTTATTGCAGGTAAAGCGGGCTTTATATGCCATAGAAGAAATAAAGCATTTGTTAGACAAGGAGGATGACGGATTTTTGCAAAGCATAAATGGTCAGCTTACCACAGTGGAAGCCTTGCGTAACAGCATAGAGGATACCATAGCTGATGATGCACCCATGAATGTGCTCAAGGGAGGGGTTATAAAGGCGGGTGTAAGTACCGAATTAGACGAGTTACGCTATATAGCAACCAGCGGTAAGGATTATTTGTTGAATATGCAGCGGCAGGAAACCGAGCGTACAGGTATAACATCGCTTAAAATAGGATATAATAATGTATTCGGCTACTATTTGGAGGTAACCAATGCTCATAAAGATAAAGTACCTGCAGAATGGATACGTAAACAAACGCTTACCAATGCCGAGCGGTATATTACCGAGGAGTTAAAGGAATATGAAAACAAAATACTGGGTGCCGAAGAAAAAATAATAGGCATAGAGCAAAATTTGTATAATGAATTGCTGGTGCAAGCCATGGATTATATACAGCCGGTGCAAACCGATGCACATTTGATAGCTCAAATAGATGTGTTGCTTAATTTTGCCCGATTGGCACAAAATAATCATTATGTGTGTCCATCCGTAAATGAAGGCTATGCCATAAATATAACAAATGGCCGTCATCCGGTAATAGAAACCCAATTACCGACAGGTGAAAAATACATAGCCAACAATGTGTATTTGGATAACGAGAAGCAGCAGATATTGATGATTACCGGTCCTAATATGTCCGGAAAGTCGGCCTTGTTACGGCAAACGGCTCTTATAGTGTTATTGGCACAAATAGGTTCGTATGTGCCGGCCGAAAAAGCGGAAATAGGCATAGTGGATCGTATATTTACCCGTGTGGGTGCCTCCGATAATATATCATCGGGTGAAAGTACCTTTATGGTAGAAATGAATGAAACGGCTAATATATTGAATAATATATCTAACAGGAGTTTGGTATTATTAGACGAAATAGGTCGCGGTACCAGTACTTATGACGGGGTATCTATAGCATGGGCTATAGCCGAGTATTTGCATGACCATAAAAGGTATCGTCCTAAAGTGCTGTTTGCAACCCATTACCATGAGTTGAACCAAATGGCTGATATGTTTGAAAGAATAAAGAATTTTCATGTAACGGTAAAGGAAATAAACAATAAAGTATTGTTTTTGCGTAAGCTGGTACAAGGCGGAACGGAGCATAGTTTTGGTATACATGTGGCCCGTATGGCAGGTATGCCTCATGAAGTGTTGCACAAGGCGGAGCAAATATTAAAAAAATTGGAAAGTTCGCATCATGAAGAGTTAAGCCGAGGACTCAAGGATATGAAATATGATAACGCATATCAGCTGAGTTTTATACAGTTAGACGACCCGCTTTTATTGCAAATAAAAGATGATATACTTAATACCGATATAGACACGCTTACGCCGGTAGAGGCATTGATGAAACTGAATGAAATAAAAAAACTGTTAAAGTAGCCGCAGTAAGTTTATGTTTTATATATAGTTGATTTGCTTATACATGTGCATAAAATATATGTGAGCATAATGCCGCAGACTTTTTTTTACTGCTGCGGCAGCGTTTTTCTATTTTATATCAGCACTCGTTTTTTTTGCTTAGTAGCTAAAATAGCCACACTCCTTGTTTTACTATTATATATAGTGTAATATCATGTATTTATATAAAAATAGTACTAATATTACGCTAAATAATACAAAATGTATATAATTATGTAACACATAGGTAGTGACATTATAATAAAGTTTATAAGTAAGGTGTGTAAAGATGTAAAACAGTAGCATGTGTAGGGTTATTATGCAAACTATGTAAAAGTGAAAAAGAGTGGTAATCATTTTTTTTCAAATGACGGTAAAGGTAATAATTATTATAGCATATAAACGAGTTAAACAGGTGTTTTGCAGTTTTTAGGTGTACCAATAGGGATGTATAAAAAAAAATGGTATATTTGCAAATTGCAATGCATGGAGGAATCTGTGCAAAGATAATTGTTAAATACTTGTAAATAAATATTATAAAAAATATAAAGATGAAAAACACAAAAAACATTATTCTTCAGGCATGTCTTATTACTGCTATTGTGGTATTGGTATTATTAATATATCGTTCCATTATGCGTCCTCAAAAGTTCAATGTAGTATATGAAGGAAGAAAAGCAGAAGTTGTAGCTAAGTTGAAAGATATTAGAACTTTGCAACAGTTTTACAAGTCAGAAAAAGGCTCTTATGCTAAAACATTTGATCAATTGAAAGATTTTTGGAATAACGGAACCATGACAGTAGTGGTAAAAGAAGGTAATGTGCCTGATACCTTAACGGAAGCTCAGGCTTTGAAAATGGGTATAATTAAGCGTGATACCGTAATAGTGAATGCAAAAGAGGAAATGATTAAGAGTCTGCCGGAATTAGACATAGATAAATTTGATATTATTCCTTTTTCCGGAGGAGAGCATTTCATAATAGATGCTGATACCATTACCCGTGCCAATATACCTGTATTTGTGTATGAAGTACGAGCTAACAGGAATCAGTATTTGAAAAATATGGATAATGACCCCAGAGTGAAGAATGCATTTTTGGGTTCTATATTATATAGTGGCTTGCAGGAGCAGTTTTTAGGCCCTAATTTCGACTATAGGGAAAACATTAAGGACATAGTGTTAGGATCACTTACTGAGCCTTCCACTGATGGTAACTGGGAATAGCATGACAGGTCATCATGTAAATTTAGTATATTCGTATACTGAATCAGTCGCACAATCTTCTTGTTATAAGAAAATTGTGCGATTGGTTTCAGATGATTTTTGTTTGGCCGGCTTGAGCAGGAACCGTGAGATAGTATATTTACGTCATTATGATTTTGGCAGTAAGTCCTTAAGTATGCATGAGAAAGTGCAGGTCATAAAGAATGTATGGGATAATGCCGAGTTTCGGGCTGACGAAGAAGTGTTTGCTTATCAGGTTTTTGCGAATGCGCAAGTGCCCATGCACCTATATTCAGCTAAGGTGGAGGAGGCCGGTATGCGTATGTTAGTACCTCAGGCGGAGAACTATGTCATGGTGCATCAGAATGTAATGGAATATAACATTACCAATATGTCAGCGTGGCCTAAGGAGCTGTGTAAGGCGGTGAATGAATATTTTCCTGAAGCGGGTAAGCAGTCACAGGCCGGGGCATTAATACGCAAATTATACGAGCAGCAGCAGAATGTGCTTATATATATTACCAATAGCAATGTGAGTATATTGGCTAAAAGCAGGTATCAGTTTTTGGGTATGAATACTTTTGCTTTTACGCAGGTGGAAGATTGTTGTTACTATTGTATGGCATTTTTGAGGAAAATGTACGGGGATATGTTGCAGGTGGAGCCGGTATTATGCGGTAATTATGTGCTTACTTCTCCGGTGTATGATTTGCTTAAGCGATATTTGCCTAACCTTACTGATGGTGAGGTAAATGGTAATATAGAACATTCGTATCGTTATTATGATATTACAGCCTATTAGTATATGAGAATCATAAGTGGAAGTCATAAAGGGAAGCGTATAGTGGCGCCCGACAATTTGCCGGTAAGGCCTACTACTGATTTTGCCAAAGAAGGCTTATTCAATGTGTTGAATAATTATTTTAATTTTGATGCCGTACATGTGTTGGATTTATTTGCCGGCACCGGCAATATGAGTTATGAATTTGCAGCCCGGGGGGCATTGTCGGTGGTATCAGTAGATTCCAATGTGCATTGTGCTAATTTTATACGTAGAACGGCTCAGCAATTGGGGTTTTCCAATATGGCGGTAGTAAATTTGGACGCACCG
Source organism: Bacteroidales bacterium (assembly GCA_045598105.1). Taxonomy (GTDB): domain Bacteria; phylum Bacteroidota; class Bacteroidia; order Bacteroidales; family WCHB1-69; genus UBA1205. Next base: position 18,512 of record JAZLLK010000100.1, read on the forward strand.
CTTTTTTTAACTAATTGTAAATCACAATATAATATTATATTTGCTGACCCACCATACGATTGGGGCGGGTATGATACGTTGTCTCATTTGGTATTGGACCATCATTTGTTATTGCCTGACGGATTTTTGGTGATAGAGCATCCAATAACGGTATCGTTTGAGCAGTATCCTAAATTTTATCAGCAGCGGGCGTACGGGAAGGTGAATTTTTCAATATTTGCAGAAAACTTATAAAAAATAAAGGAGAAGAATATGGTAAAGTCAATGACAGGTTACGGCAGTAGTGTATGTACAGGGCAGGGCAGGTCGTATTCTATAGATGTGAAGTCGGTTAATTCCAAAACATTGGATATTAATATAAAGTTGCCCAATGAGCTCAGAAATAGGGAGTTGGAAATACGCTCCATAATATCTTCTATTTTAGAGAGAGGAAAAATAGATTTCACCATAGTGCCTGATCAGGGAAGTGCTCCTTTATATGAATTGGATACGGCAGTGGTGGCTACACATTATGAGGAAATAAAGCGTATGACAGCCGATATGCGTATAAGCCTGAGTGATGCGGATATTATGGCAGAGGTATTACGAATGAGTGATGTGTTAGTAGCCAAAAAAAACGTAACAGATGATGAGATGTGGCAGATGATAGCTTCATCTGTGCGTGAAGCTTGTGTGGCATTAGATGTTACCCGTCAGGGGGAAGGCGAGGCCTTGGAGGCTGATTTTGCTAAGAGAATACACCTGATAAGTTCGTATGTAGAGGAGGTAGAAGCCATAGAAATGAACAGGGTGGATGTGGTTAAAAATCGTTTACTTAAGCAATTGTCCACTTTAGAGCAAAGTTATGATGAGAACCGATTTGAGCAGGAATTGATATTTTATTTGGAAAAATACGATTTCACTGAAGAAAAAGTCCGTTTACGTAAGCATTGCAATTATTTTATGGATACCATGGCTCATGAGGAGCAAAGTGGTAAAAAGCTTACTTTTATATCACAGGAAATAGGCAGGGAAATTAATACCTTGGGGTCTAAGGCTTCTGATGCTGATGTACAGAAGATAGTGGTGCAAATGAAAGATGAGCTGGAAAAAGTAAAAGAGCAGTTAGCCAATGTGTTATAGACAGTGGGGTATCATTGTGTGTTGCCTATGTATGTGGGTAACGGTGCAGGCTCAGGAGCCTGATTCGCTGGTGGATGCTACGGGAGTAAAACATATAATGGTGCAGACTTATAAAGTGGATGATGCTACTATAAAAAAAGGTCGGGTGGCTTATATGGAGCAGCCGATGCTAAAAGATTACAAAAAATATGATTATGACACGGCAGGGCGTATAATTACCATGGCTCAATGCACTAAGGAGGGCATAGCCAATGATTACTATACCTATGTGTACAATAAGAAGGGTTTATGTGTGGAGCGGGTACGTACCATGCAGCAGCAGGTATTTGGCGGCAGGCATACATACGATTATGATAGAGAAGGCCGAAAAATACGCACTACCATATATGACGGGAATAATAGTTTGTACCGTACTATTACCTATAAGTATAAGGAGGGCAGAATATGTGATGAAAAAACATTTAATGCGGCCAATATGGTAATATATCACAGGCAAAGTGATTATAATGCTGACGGTAATATGATATATTTTGTTAATAATAGTACCGGCTTGGTAAAAGATAATGACAAGTACAGCTATAAGCAGGAGTATGAGCAAAACCGATTGGTAAAAAAGGAATATTACAATGCCGGTGATACTATGACTACATGGTGGGAATACAGGTATGATAATGCAGGCAGGTTACTGAGTGAAAAGCAGTATGATGATGAAGGTACGGCGGTGAAGGCCGAGTATAAGTCATACGATAAGCGAGGCAACATGCTCACGCATCAAATAAATGATGTGTTGAGTAAGTCGCGTATAAGAATGGTATATGCTTATAATAAGGACCACAGTGTAAAAAGCATGAAGGTATATTATGGTACTGATAAAAAGGCGAAGTATGCCAAATATTGGTATTATGATGTTCGCGGGAATTGGGTATTATGGATAGAAACCAATGCCGATCATAAGGTAATAGCCTTATCACAGCGGCAAATTGCACTATGGCCGTAGGTGTTATGGGTTATGAGGAAAAAGTCCCATTTTGGCTGCTTCCTGCAGCATGAATTGGTAGGAGCATTCGTATTGATTTTCTATAATACCATCCAATATAGCTTCTCTAATGGCATTTTTAATAATGCCTACTTCACGGCAGGGCGGCAGGTGAAAGGTGCTCATAATGAGTTCACCGCTTATAGGGGGTTGGAAGTTACGAATGCGGTCTTTTTCTTCTATTTCTTTCAGTTTTTGGCGTACTATTTCAAAATTATGCAGGTAGCGTAGTACTTTAGTTTGCTGTTTGGAAGTAATATCAGCTTCGCACAGGAGCATAAGGTCGTCAATATCGTTGCCGGCGTCAAATAGAAGGCGTCGCACGGCCGAGTCGGTAACTTCGTCTTCTACTAGGGCTATGGGGCGGAGGTGTAGAGCTACCAATTTTTTTACGTATTCCATTTTTTCGTTAAGGGGCAGTTTAAGGGTGCGGAATATTCTGGTTACCATTTTAGAACCCACATATTCATGTTGGTGAAATGTCCATCCTATATCTTTAATGTATTTTTTTGTAGCGGGTTTACCCACATCGTGTAGCAGAGCAGCCCATATAAGCCATGGGTTATTGGTATTCATGGCTACTTTATCTACTACTTCCATGGTGTGATAGAATATTTCTTTATGTCCGTGTCCGTTTATTATTTCCATGCCTTTCAGTTGGGTTATCCAGGGCATAATACGGGGAAGTATATCGCATTTATCCATAAGGAGGAATCCTATGGATGGCTTGGAGGAAAGCAGTATTTTATGCAATTCTTCCGATATACGTTCTTTAGATATAATATCTATGCGGAAGGCGGTATTTTGTATACCTTCTAAGGTGAGAGGGTCTATGGTAAAGTGTAGTTGAGTGGCAAAGCGAATAGCTCGCATAATACGCAGAGGGTCGTCGGAGAAGGTAATTTGGGGGTTAAGGGGGGTACGTATGGTTTTGGTAGCTATGTCCTGCATACCATTGAAGGGGTCAATAAGGGTGCCATAGGCTGCCGGCATAAGGGCTATGGCCATGGCATTGATGGTGAAGTCGCGGCGGTTTTGGTCATCTTGTAGGGAGCCTGCTTCCACGTGAGGGTTACGGCTATTGTGTGAGTAGGATTCTTTGCGGGCTCCTACAAATTCTACTTCTACGCCCTGATAGTGGAACATGGCGGTGCCAAAATGTTTAAAATAGGCTACATGTTGTTTGGGTATGCCTATAGTTTCGGCTACGGACATGGCAAAGTCAATGCCATTACCCAATACTACTATGTCTATGTCATGATTATTACGCATAAGAAATATGTCACGCACAAATCCTCCCACCACATAGGCATCTATGCCCAGGCGTCCGCTTACTTGTGATACAAGCTGAAATATAGGATGTTTTAGTTTTTGTGATAAATTCTGCATGTGTAATAATGTAAAAAGGCAAAGTTACTATTTTTTTTCCACATAGAGAGTACTAAATGCAGGCAGCAAGTGGTAAAATGAAATAAAAAACAAAAAAACATACTCATAGCGGGCTATGGCATGTAAAAAAATGTTACCTTTGCATCGGTTAAAAAAGAATACCGATGCCGCATTCGTCTAGTGGTCCAGGACATCAGATTCTCAGTCTGAGGATCAAGGGTTCGAATCCCTTATGCGGTACAGTGGCACGCTTTTAGGGCGTGCTTTTTTTTTAGTAAATGGAGAAAGTTTAAAAAAAACGCCGCTATACATAGCGGCGTTTATAGTATATAATATAAACAGGGGGTTATTCTGCGTCAGAAATAAACGGATATTTATAGTCTTCTGCCGGGGCAAAGGTTTCTTTAATAGCCTGAGGACTGGTCCAGCGGATAAGATTGAGGTAGGAGCCTGCCTTATCATTGGTACCTGAAGCACGTGCTCCGCCAAAGGGTTGTTGGCCTACTACGGCACCGGTAGGTTTGTCATTGTAGTATATGTTACCGGCTGCGTATTGCAGTATTTCGGCACCTTTGCGTAGGGCCTTGCGGCAGTCGGCAAATATAGCGCCTGTAAGTGCATACGGGGAGGTGGTGTCGCACAGGTGAAGAGTTTCTTCGTATTTGTCATCATCATATACGTATATGGTAATGATAGGTCCGAATATTTCTTCTTTCATGGATTTATAGTCAGGGGTTTTGGCCAAAATAACGGTAGGTTGTATAAAGTAGCCTGTAGATTTGTCGCCGGTGCCGCCAAATACTATTTCGGCGTCGTTACTTTCTTTGGCGTGGTTAATGTATTTCATGCAGTTGTCGAAAGAAGTTTCATCTATTACGGCGTTAACAAAAGCTGAAAAGTCGCGAACGTCACCTACTTTTATTTCTTTAATCATGTCTCCTATAAGGTTTTTCACTTCGTTCCACATGCTTTGGGGAACATAGGCTCGTGAGGCTGCGGAGCATTTTTGACCTTGGAATTCAAAGGCGCCGCGTACTATGGCTGTAGCCACTTGTTTGGCATTGGCTGAGTGGTGAGCGAATATAAAGTCTTTTCCGCCTGTTTCACCTACTATTTTGGGATAAGTAACATAGTTGGCTATATTGTCACCTATAGACTTCCAAAAGCTGTTGAATGTGGCGGTGGAGCCGGTGAAGTGTACGCCGGCCAAATGTTTATTGGCAAAGGCTACTTTGCCTATGGTAGCACCGCTACCGGGGAGGAAGTTCACTACGCCGTCGGGCAGGCCGGCTTCTTTATATATTTTCATTAATATATAGTTAGAAAGCAGGGCGGTGGTAGAAGGTTTCCATATGCAGGTGTTGCCCATAAGTACGGGTGACATGCACAAATTGGAGGCTATGGAAGTAAAATTGAACGGGGTAATGGCGAACACAAAGCCTTCCAGCGGGCGGTAGGTTACGTAATTGAGGGTGCCCTGGTCCGATACAGGCTGGTCGCTGTATATTTGCGAAGCGTAGAAGGTGTTATAGCGAAGAAAGTCTATAAGTTCGCATGCGGAGTCTATTTCGGCCTGCATGGTAGTTTTTCCCTGACCCAGCATAGTGGCGGCATTGAGCAGGTAGCGGTATTTGCCGGCTATGAGGGTGGCTATTTTTTGCATTACGGAGGCGCGGTCTATCCACGGTGTATTGGCCCATTCCCTGTGGGTTTCCATGGCGGCTTCTATGGCCATGTTTACTTCTTTTTCACTTACTTTATGATAGCGGGCCAGTATATGTTGGTGGTCGGTAGGCATTACCACATTGCCCATGTTGCCGGTGCGTATTTCTTTACCGCCTATTATAACAGGTATTTCGGTTACTTCATTAAGCAATTGGTTTAATGCTTCTCTTATTTTTTTTCTTTCAACGCTGCCGGGGTTATATCCTTTTACAGGTTCGTTAGCCGGCTTAGGGAAACTAAAAATGGTGTTATTCATGACACAAAATTTATATGGTTAATAAATAGGTATTTCTTTTTTTTGTTAAAAATTGAAGGCAAAGCCCAAGTGAATGTCAAATACGCCGAATTGGGTAAGTTCTTTAGTGGTTTTGGCTACAGGTATTTCCCATTCGCGTTCGTAAGTGAATCGCAGGTATGACCAGTCTACGCCCACTTTAAATTCGGAGTGGCAGCCTATGGCGTAGAGCATATCGGTGCCCACGCTACCGGCAAAGCCTATGCTTATGCCTTTTTTATCGGCATATTTGTATTGTGCTTCCAAATAGGAACCATCGGGTTGTACTTCTTTTTGGAAGTAGCTGGCGGTGTTACCGGGCACCATGGCTATAGCTGCGCCCAAATTAAGTTTTAATTGAATATTGAATCGTTGCAGCGGGTGAAAGTTGCCTACAAAGCTCATTTGGGCAGTAGGTATAAGCCAGTTGTTTACCGATATTTCGGGAGCTGTACCGGGGGATCCGTCTCTATTGGAGGAGGTAAGTTGTTTGGTATATTTATCTTTAGAGGTAATAAGATAAAAAGCGCCCAAGTCGGCACCCATAGCGAAGGTATTGGTTTTGGAGAATATGCCATATACGAACAGGTCGCCTTTGGCTCCAAAGGGGCAAAATTCTTTTTTGCCGGCATCCAGGTGGGCCAGGGCTCCGCCTGCCTGAAAGCCGAAGAATACTTTTTTACCTTCTATGCCGTTAGCTCTATTTTGCCATCCGCCGTGGGCAGGTACTTCTGACACTTTGGCTTTAATACCGCCTTTTTTTCCTCTTATTTCGTATTCGTCATCTGCTTGTACTTGCAGGCTCAATAGCAGTAAGCCGGCAATAATTATTGATAATTTTTTCATATTATTAAGGTATATGTTTTACTATTTAACGGTGATTACATAATAATTTTTTTTGCCTTTTTGTACCAGAAGGTATTTATTATTGATAAGGCAGGTATGGTCAATGATTTTGGTATCCTGTACTTTATTTTTGTTTACGGATACGCCGTTATCTTTGAGCATACGACGGGCTTCGCCTTTGGAGGCGAATATGTTGGTTTTTTCGGCCAGCAGTTCCACTATATTAATGCCTTGTTCCACTATTTCGGTTTCTATTTCGTATTGAGGAACGCCTTCAAATATGGAAAAAAACATATCGGGTGACAGGGCGGATAATTGTTCGGAAGTGCCTTTACCAAAGAGTATTTCGCTTGCTGATACGGCTGCTTCATAGTCTGCTTGTGAGTGTACGCGGCAGGTGAGGTCTTTGGCCAGGGCCTTTTGCAATATGCGCAGGTGTGGAGCTTCGTTGTGTTCTTTTTCCATGGTCATTACTTCTTCTTTAGAAAACAGGGTGAATACGCGTATATATTTTTTAGCGTCATCATCGGAGCAATTGAGCCAAAACTGGTAGAAGGTGTAGGGTGAAGTTTTTTTTGGGTCAAGCCATATATTGCCTTTTTCGGTTTTGCCGAATTTTCCGCCATCTGATTTAGTAATGAGGGGGAAGGTAAGGGCAAAGGCTTCTTTGTCGGCGCCCAGTTTACGGCGTATAAGTTCGGTGCCGGTGGTAATATTGCCCCATTGGTCGCTGCCGCCTAATTGGAGCTTGCAGTTATGATGTTCATATAGGTACAAAAAGTCGTATCCCTGTACCAGCTGGTAGCTGAATTCGGTGAAGGACATGCCTTCGCCTTCGCCGGAAAAACGTTTTTTTACGCTATCTTTGGCCATCATGTAGTTTACGGTAATATGCTTGCCTATATCACGTATAAAATGGAGAAAACTGAAGTTCTTCATCCATTCGTAATTGTTTACCAATTCGGCTTTGTTGGCAGCGTTGCTGTCAAAATCAAGGAATTTCGACAGCTGTTTTTTTATACATTCCTGATTGTGCTGCAGGGTAAGTTCGTCTAAAAGGTTACGTTCGGCTGATTTGCCCGAAGGGTCACCTATCATGCCGGTGGCGCCTCCAACAAGGGCCATGGGCTTGTGCCCCGAACGTTGAAAATGCAATAGCATCATTACACCGCACAAGTGGCCTATGTGTAAGGAATCAGCTGTGGGGTCTATGCCTAAGTAAGCAGTAGTCATCTCTTTTTTGAGTTGTTCTTCTGTTCCAGGCATCATATTGTGTATGAGACCTCTCCATTCGAGTTCTTCTAAAAAATTCATATTATATATATTTATATTAATCTTTTGTAATTACTTCTTTTTTCTGATTGATTATTTTCAGTTGGTCCAAATTGAGCCTTACCATGAGTATTTGTTGTAATTTTTCGGTGGTGTGGGTTGTTGGCATTTTGTTCCATATGGCATATATGGTGGGAATGGTGTCGGTTTGCAGGGTTGCGGTATTTGTGTATATGGCTCTGCTTATAGCAAAGGTTTCCATATCGGGAAATTGTATAGCCAGTTCTTTGGCCAGTTGTTCATTGTTTATTATATTTTGTTGCAGGCGGGCTATTTCTTCTTTATATTCATCTATTTGAGCGGAAAGCTCTAAATTATGGTGGTAGAGGTCTTCGGTGAATTCGCCCGATAGCTGAATATCATGTTCAAAAGGCTGGTGGAGTATGAGTTTGGTATTTTTTAATCCGTATTCTACCAGTTGCTGTTCCATGTGCTTTTTTTGGCTGTCACTAAGGGCTTCACCTACCAAAGTAAGGGAAATGGTGGAGCCTTGGTGGCCGTATTGGTGGTCGGTTTTAATTATTTGAATATTATTCATAGTCGTGCTTTTTTCTATGCCTTGTATGAATTTAATGGCATTGGTATGAAAATGTGATTCATGTATCATGGATATGGCTATAAATATACTGGGTATGCACACAATAATGGTAAAAATGGTAACAAAGCGTTTTACTTTTTTTGTGGTATGAGCATCCATGAATGAGCGTTTGGGTATTTTAAGGTATATGGCAATGAGGGCGGTAGCCAGCGCAATAAAGAATGAATTGATAAAAAACAGGTAGAAGGCACCAAAGAAGTAGGCCATATTACCATATGCCAGCCCGTAGCCTGCAGTGCATAAAGGGGGCATAAGGGCGGTAGCTATGGCTACGCCCGATACCAAAGTTATTTTTTCTCCTTTACGGCTGTTGCCTATCATACCTACCATGCCTCCAAAAAATGCTATGAAAACATCAAATATGGAAGGCCGAACCCTGGCCAGCAATTCCGATTGTGCATCGGAGAGCGGGGATATAAGGAAATATAGGGTAGAAGCTATAATACTGATGAGCACCATAATGAAAAAGTTTTTTAAACTTTTTCTTAGCAGGTAGCCGTCATTAATGCCTACGGCCAAACCTATGCCCATAATAGGCCCCATAAGCGGAGATATAAGCATGGCGCCTATGATAACAGCAGTGGAATTAATATTAAGGCCTACTGAGGCTATAATTATGGCAAAGAACAATATCCACACATTGGCACCGCTAAATTCTACGTCTTTCTCTATGCGATTAACGGTTTCAAGGTGGTCATGGTCTATTCTCAAATTGATAAAACGCCTCCATGTCAATGTCCAATATTGAATGGTACGCTTCCAACCGGAATTCTTGTTCTGCTGACTATCAGGTTCTTGCAATAAGTTATCCACGCGAGTAAAATTATTCAATATTACGTATAAAATAATTGACAAAGATAACATTTTTTTTCTTAAGAGCAACAAAAATTAGTATAAAAAGTGCAGGTACGTATATAAGTGTAAGCAGGAAGCATTGTTTTAAAAAAAATATATAATATAGGTGTGAAGGTGTGGAAAATAAAAAATTTTACCCCATATATACGAATTTCACCCCATGGACGAATCCTTACAAATTTTTTTGTAACATATTGCATTGTAAATATTTACAATGCAAAAGAATGTAATAAAACGTCCAAAAAGGCGTATGCGGAAAAAAAGAATGAATATGCCGTTGATAGTTATGCTGCAATAGCGATATAAAAAAAGGGAACCCTTAGGTTCCCTTTTAAATTGGTTACAAACAGTGTTTATTTCTTAATAACCATTTTCTTCATAAGGCGTTGGCCTTGGAAGTCCATGGTGTAGAAGTAAACGCCGGCTGCAAGGTTTTCGGTATTGAATTCAATACTGTTTTTGCCTGCAAGGGCTTCAACTGTTT
>JAZLLK010000101.1:0-1738 GCA_045598105.1 Bacteroidales bacterium
CCTGTACCGCCAACTCCGCTTGGCCGGCGGCAACATGCCCCATATAGCCGCATATACAGTAACCTGCTATGCTTATAATTATCACCAGTGCCGTTATGCTTGCCTTTTTTATCATATATGCGGGGTAAGTCAGTTTTCTTTTATAAACTTTTTAATGTAAGTGCCGTTTACGGTACTAATGTGCATAATATAAGTACCTGCACTCAGCAGACTCACATCTATATTAAAGCGGGTATCACATATTCCCTGCTTTGTATAACACAGCCTGCCTTCCGCATCATATACGTTTATGCTTTTTGCTCCGTCGGCGGACACTTCCACGGTTAATTTATCTTTTGCCGGCACGGGAAATACGCTTATGCCGGTACCGGACACATGTTCCGCTGTACCATACTCCGCTGCCACATATTGCCTTGCGGCCTTGCTTTGCAGCAAGGAGGGCAAGCTGTAGGCAAAGCTCATATACAGCCTGCCGCTGTCGTTCATATTCCATTCCGCCACCGAAAAATACACATATTCACTATCATGCCCTACTGACTTATAGCACTGCACATCGGTACCCGTAAAAGTGCTGCTGCCACTGAGAAGCATATACAGGGTGTCCTGCTCCAAAACGTCCTTTCTTACCTTTACGCTTACCCCGCTCATATCAAAACAAGTATGCTGCATCAGCCATATCCTGCTCATGAGTACCAGTGTATCGGCGGTACTGCCGCCAAAGGGGATGTGCTCCGTAATGGTATTGCCTGCCGTAATACCGGCTCCGTTATGCCCCCACAGCAAATAAGTACCCGGGGTAATAACGGCACTGTCAGGCATATTCACCGATATGTGCATAAAGCTATCGGCAATGCTCACGCCTTCCTTTTGGCTCAGGCCATATATGCTGTCGGCACCCATGCCGCTTACCGCATTGGTATAGGGGCTGTTAGCCCGGGCATCCCATATTATTTTACCTTCCGGTGATACATAGTCCACATTGTACATGCTTATGCCGTATTTAAGGGACATATAGGTTTCGGCCGACATGCGGCTGATACGGTTCGGCTTATGGTTATACAACAGCACCTCCCGTATGCGTCCCCTGAAAATATCCGCCGTGTCGGTGATGCCATGCCCTAAGCATACCCATATACTGTCTTTACCTTGCGGCATACGGTATATGGTGCTTAATATTTGCGGATAGCGGCTATAGCACCCCCCGGTATCCTGCAGGCGGCGGACCGCATGGGCGGAAATTCCGGTGTGTAGCACACTTTGAGCCTTATTATTCATGGTGTATATGGGCGTGCCGCCTCGCACTATACTGTACATATTTTGCTCACGGGTGGTATCGGTATTCTCATATACCAATATTACACTTATGTATTTTTTATTATCGGCAGTAAGAAATATGGAAGCATTATATAACCCTTTACTATCACTATTAGGATAATATTGTATAAAAGGCCTTATAGTATCGCACACAGGCAAACTATCGGCACAACCGATACACAGGCACAGGCATAAGCATGCAGATAATATTGTCTGTTTCATATATATACTATTATATTGATTATAAAAAAATACATACAAATTTTGTACCAAAGCAGGGGCAAAAAAAAGTAATTTTATAATTTATTTAACAGTAAAATACACAATATAATGAATGCCACTTACTATTCTCATTGGAATGACCGGTGAAATAATATCAGCGGACCGGGTGGCGGTTGGCGGGGGAAGGGTAAAATTATATTGT
>JAZLLK010000102.1:0-2545 GCA_045598105.1 Bacteroidales bacterium
CAGCAAGTATATATTAATAAAGAAAGAACCATGAGTAAAATAAATAAAATAGCCATAATGGCAATAGTAATAATGACAAATGCAACCATAGTTTTTGTTGCCTGCAAAAAAGAAATTATAAATACAGATAAAGTAGCAACCAAACAAGTGGTAAAACAGCAAAAAGCGGAAGATGTGCCAATAGTTGACATACCGGATGTAATATATTCTTCCGATGGAATCAACTTTTTTAATGAAAACGGAACCGCAGTAACGGGAATCCATGTTACATTTGGCGAAGCAAATCAAAAAGCAGAGGTAGGTACATACCATGATACAGGAAGACCTTCCGTACACTGCTATGGTACCGGTAATAATTGTGGTGAAGTTTCTGTATATAACGATATAACACATATAGAGCGACATGGACGTTATGCAATTTTAGCAGACGATTCTTATATAATTGATTGTAGATAACTATCATTACATACAATTTATGAAAAAGTATATATTTTTTGTTTTATTTATTTTTTGTGTTACTTTGGTAACTTGTCAAAACAGCCAATCTTTTGGTGTATGGGATTATACCATAGATTCCCTACCTGATGAACAAACCATGATGTTCAAGTATTTTTCTGCAATCCAACACAATTTGCCAAGTGTAATTTTTTTAGATGTAGAACCTAAAGGGAAAATAATAAATGATACATTGTTTTATACGCTTACAGATGAAGACACTATATATGTTTATAATACGATATCGTATCAGGTAAGAACTATACCTATAAAACGTGATATCATGACTATAGGTGGAATTAATACAATATATTATCATAATCATGACTCTATTTTTGTGTTTTACCAGTCATCATACATTCAAAACCCTCCCCAATGGGTTAAGGAAAGAAATATAAAATTATATGACTTAATGCTTATCAACGGACAAGGGGACATTATTGGAACATACATGCTAGACCATCCTTTTAAACAAAATACTAATGGTAAAAAAAATAATATTCTAACAATTAATTGTAATCTTATTATAGGTAATCGCTTGTATGGAGATGATTTATTGATTAATTTCTGGACATCGCCTACTTGTTTTAGCAAAGAATACGCAGCATTTGATCCTCCTATAGCTGCCTTGTACAATTTAAAAACAGGCAAATGGCGTATGCTGAATATTCATTTTCCATCTGAATATTTTGGTAAAACATATGGCAATAATAATATTTACGAAAATTGTTGGTTATTAACAGGCAAAGAAAATGATTTGTATATCTTTTTTCAATTTAGCCCTACCATCTATCACTATGATTTTCAAAAGGACACTATGACAAAATGGAATTGTAAGTATGACAACGTATTTACCACTACCGATTCCGCATCCATGAAATACGGAAAAATGATATTAAATTATGATGTACCTCGCTGGTGTCATGGGGAACAATGTTATTTTAGAGCAATAGGAATTAATGAATACAAGGATTATAAGCAAGGAACTATTATTACCGAAATATTGGATTCCAATTTTAATCATTTGGCATATGCCATTGATAAAAAAACAAATTATAACCCTTATTCTACCGTAGGAATACCGGTAGTATATTGTCATAAAGACCAACAAAGTCATCAAATTCATTTCAACAGAAAACTAAAAAAAATTAAAATGAAAGATTTTGAGAAAAATATGATAAAAAAGCCTGTTCCGCTAAAAGATTCCATAGGAGTGGCAGAATATTTTCGCCGTTTGAACATTCCCGACAAAAGGTCAGTAGTGTTGATATCAAACATGAAGTATCCGTGCAGTACATGTTACGATTTTATTTTCGGCACCATGAAGTATAACAGTGTACCTTTTGAAAACAAACATATTTATTATATTTGCTACGATCCAAACGGTACTGACCTCATGAACACTTATTTGGGAAAATATAATTTGGGAAATTCTAAAAATATTTTCACAGACACCACCATGTTAGGCAGTGTATACGACGAATTATACCGGTGTTTTGGCAATTATCCGTATATTCTGGTGCAATATTTAGATAATGGCAAATACATACTGGAATTTCCTGAATTTCAAACGCTGTACACAATTTGGAAGCAATTAATAACAGACCAAATAGAATGGGAAAATAAGAAAGAATAGTCTTTCTTCAACAAATACTTTTATCATAGAATATAGGGTAGCCTTAGGCTACCCTACTTTGCTTTATACCTATTACCCTTAGCCACTCCTTTCCGCCTTATGAGGCAGAATAAAAAAAAATTAATTGAACAGAATTTTGTTATGTTTAGAAGAAAAAAATAAAAACATTGGTTTATATTATTTTTTTTTGTATATTTGCACATTGAAAAATATATACATCATGAATATCGCAATTAAAGAGCATATAACACGAGTTTTTCAACGGGTATGGTGGCATATAAGCATTCCGTTCAGCCTTGTTTTTACAGGCTTAAAACGCAAATATACCATCGCTTTTCGCTCTTGTCATCATGTAAAAAAGCAAAATACAATTAGTGAACATTTGTTCCGCCTGCAACATGAAGTATGGTATAT
>JAZLLK010000103.1:0-2490 GCA_045598105.1 Bacteroidales bacterium
CGTAAACGTGAAACACTACAGCCCGAGCCGCATACGGAGTATTACCTGCACAACAGCCAAGGCAACCTCAAGGCCTACAGTGATGATGTAATGAGTTTGACCTATTACGGTTATAATGCCGCTAATACAAGAACTTATAAATTAAGTTTATACAATACCAACCTATGGATAAACGGACAACAACAGCCCTTGCATTTACAATGGCAAAATGCCATGTTTTATCCGAACACGTATCTAAACTTTAACCAAAACGGAGAATACACTAAACATTATTACAATGGTACGGAAAGAATTGCATCTCGCTTGGGTGACAATACCACAACCATAGCCATAAACAATAATATATTAGAAGACCATAAATTGCAATTGGAAGAGCAATTTAGAGTGGATATCCATAAGTTAATCTATGAAACGGTACCCATAGACATGCCTCCTTTTATGGATGTAAATGCTTTACAACCTACAGGCACTCCCAACGATATTTATTATTACCATCTTAACCACCTTGGTTCTACTTCCTTTGTTACCGACCAGAACCAAACTATTACACAGGGATTCCTTTATGCTCCTTTTGGTGAGATAACAACAGAATATAATATTAACTTTGGAAATAATACAATTCCTAAGTACTCTTTTAATGCCAAAGAATTAGATGAAGAGACAGGCTTTTATTACTATGAGGCGAGGTATTATGCTCCGCCTACATTTACGAGCAGAGATCCTTTATTTGAAAAATATTTTTGGATGTCTCCTTACGCTTATTGTGCCAACAACCCGGTGAAGTATGTGGATCCGGATGGGAGGGAAATCATAATAAAGGATGGTAATAAAAGTTATTACTATGTTAACGGACATGTATATCTTAATAAAAAAGGACGTGGACTTATATTTGATTCCGCATTGGGGAAAGAAGCCAGTAAAATAAAGAATAATTTAGATGAAATGCGAAAAGATAATGCGGGGGCAAAAGTAGTTGGTCGTTTAATTAAAAGCGAAGAAACTTATACCATTGCTGCCGATGCAAAAACCGGCGATGGAAGTTACCGAGCCTCGAGCAACAAGGTGTCTCTTGTAAGTGGTAAGTTGAATAATATGGAATCTTTATCCCATGAATTATTCCACGCATATCAGGACGATAATGGACGAATACCACATACAGTCTACAATGAAGTTGAGGCATATATATTCAGTGGCATGATGTCAAGAAAACCGACTATGGGTATGATGAGTGATAAAAATCCAGAATATACCAAACATGCAAACAATATGAAGAAAGGATTTTCTAATAGTAGTTTTAATTATCTAGTCAGCCATTTCCGAAGAGACTCAAAAGCCAACACCCTACGGGGCACTTATAAAAGTTATGAGTATAACCCTGGTAAATACACAATTAGTCAAAGTTTGTTAAGAAATTTATATAAGTGAAATGAAACATATCCTAATTGTATTGGTAGCGATACTATTATCATCTTTATTATGTTTATGCAGAGGAAATCATAATGAGTGGGATTCCCTTGAAACTGAGGATCTTTTTCAAGCAATTGTTTTATTGCCAAACGATGATGTTAAAAAAGCAATAGGTCAAAGCATATCATCCTTTATTCATGATCGTTCATTTTATCATGAAGACACATTGAAAATTACAATAGAATGCACTGCTTTTTGGGAAACATCAAGAAACGACGACCCCTTTTTGATCAAAATAATTGAAATAGACACTAGTTGGTTTTACCTGACTATTAACGAAGACGAGAGTACAGAAACCTCAATGAACTGGAAAAAGGGAAAAGATAGACCAATATTACAAACTATCAAAGCCATATTAGATACAGGATCTTTTTCTTTGTGTGATTTGAACTATGATGAATCACCCCAAAGCATCTTAAGCAGCTATTATGATTCTATTGCAAGAACGGACATTAGTTTTACAATATGTCTAAGCAATGGTAAATACATAGAGATATAATGGCCCCGAAATTTGGACAGCAGTTGTAAATATGAGGCACATTCTTAAAATATTAGTTATTGAAATCCAACGTGACACGCTTTATGATGAGAGCGGTTTGGTATGCTACCAATATGGCAACATGGGAGAAATCACCCGAGAGACAAGAATTTACACCGTGCCCTTCTTGTCAAATATCATAGCCCTGAGCACGCAATTTGAATATGACAGTTGGGGAAGAATACTTAATATCACCTATCCTGATAATGAGATAGTAAGTTATGATTATGATTGCGGCGGGCAGTTATTTAAATTCTATAACAACCAAAACTATACCTATTTAGACAGCGTACAATATAATAAGTTTGGGGCAAAGACCAGCCAGTTATACGGTAATGGCATAAAAACAAAATATACTTATTATCCGCTGACACAACGTTTGGACAGTATGCTGACCACCTGCAACGGCAACACGCTTTCTTATTTGCAATATAATTACGATTCCGTAGGCAATATTATAAGGGTAAATTCTTCCTATCCCATGC
>JAZLLK010000104.1:0-8810 GCA_045598105.1 Bacteroidales bacterium
GCAGCAGTTAGTATCCACCGATGCCCCTGTGGACATGCCACCCTTAATGGATGTAAATACTTTACAGGCAACGGGAACACCTAACGACATCTTCTACTACCACACCAACCACCTCGGTTCCACCGCCTTCGTCACCGACGCCAACGCCACCATCACCCAAGGCTTCCTCTACGCACCGTTCGGTGAAATTACTACCGAATACGCCCCCTTATGGCAAAACGGCACCTTGCCCAAATACTCCTTCAACGCCAAAGAGTTAGACGAAGAGACCGGGATGTACTACTACGAAGCAAGATACTACGCCCCGCCGGTGTTCACAAGCAGGGACCCGATGTTTGAGAAATACTTCTGGATGTCTCCGTACGCGTATTGTGCGAACAATCCGATGAAGTTTGTGGACCCGACGGGGATGGATTTTGATCCTGTTATTGATGAAGAAAACAAGACGATTACCATTAAAGCGACATACTATACTTCCAAAGAAAATGAGGAAGAATTACAAAAAGCATTAGATGTATGGAATAATCAATCTGGACAATATTCTTACGTTGTCGGGAAAGGTAAAAACAAACAAACATATACCATTAATTTTGACCTTATCGTAAGACATTTTGATACTCAAGAAGAATCCTATGGATCTTACTGTCAACAGTATTCTATAGATAAAGGAATCAATTTCTATGCTGGTAAAACTGATACAGATAAAGAAGGGAAAGGTGGAGCCTTACCATCTTATATTAAAATTAATCCAAATACTGTGACCAATATCACAAGAACGTTAGCTCATGAAGTAGGTCATACTTTAGGAATAGGTCATTATGAAGAAGGATTGATGGAGTCTGGTGGAACAAGTAGTATCATTGCTATCGAGTATATACAAGAAATGATTAGCAGGTTTACAACCGGCCCATCAACATTTTCCACTTGGCAATCTATTTCACAGTCTGATTTTCAGCGTCAAGAACATGAAGCAAATTGGAAAAACAGGTTGGATAAAAAAACAATGTCAGGAAGAATAAGATAAAAAGGAAGTTAGCATGAAAAATATTTTAAATGTAATTATTTTTGTTTTTTGCATCATATCAGTTAAATCACAATCTGTGGATACTTCTATTATTAAAGATACTTGTGAGCGTAACTTTTTTGTATATGGAGAAAAAAAACTCAATTTTCTAAATATAGATAAAATTGGAAATTGCAATATTAGTTTTTTTATTATTGGAGAAGTTGCGTTGGATTCGCTTATTAGAGTCTATTACCAATATAACTTCTATGAGAAAATTAAAAAAGGTTGTTTTTATAAAAAACATGCAACCCCAGTTATGGGAGAGTTCGTTACTTATGAAAGAAATATTCCGTTGATAGAATCTACCCCACTGGAAAAATTGCATGAATTACTTAAACGGAAAGATGTGTTTCTATTAGAAACCAAACCATGGATTATTAAATATTCTGTAGCTTCACAATGTTCAGATACGTTAAGACAACAATTGTACGAAATGGTTCCTTCAGGTATTTCCTTAGATTGGAATCCCAATCTTCAATATGAACAAAAAAAATATATTTTACCAAAAAATGAGGGAGAATGTTACATCTACAAAATAATTGGAATAAACAAATTTCTTTTGCTATTAATGAATCGAACATGGGAAGAAACTTCTCGTTGGATATACTATGACCCGCCAAGAGAACATGATACAACGAATATGTATGTAAAATATTTAATACCACTATTTTAAATTTTTTAGGTAACTACTAAAAATTTAAAATATTAAACATCAACAATATAAGTTAATATTCTGCGTTAATTCATTGTTCATAAGAGAAATACGATGAATAAGAATAAACTTCAAAAAGTACAGGCACTTTTCAAAAGAGGGAGTACGTGTAACCACCTCGGCAGCACCGCCTTCGTCACCGACCAGAACCGATATGTCACCCAAGGCTTCCTATACGCCTCATTCGGTGAAATAACCACCGAGTACAACGCCTCTTTTGCCAACGGCATCATTCCCAAATACGCTTTCAACGCCAAGGAACTTGACGAAGAAACGGGAATGTATTACTACGAAGCAAGATATTACAACCCGCCGGTGTTCACAAGCAGGGATCCGATGTTTGAGAAATACTTCTGGATGAGCCCGTACGCCTATTGCGCGAACAATCCTGTTAAGTATGTGGATCCGAGTGGGATGGAATGGGATTTATCATCTTTGACTGATGAACAAAAAGCAATATGGGAAAAAAACATGACGGCTGCGTGTAGCAGAAGCAAGTTGTTTAAGTTTATTTACAGCAAATTAGATGAGAGCAGTACGGTCTATTCTGTTAAAATTGGAAAAACTGTTGATGACGGGAATGGTGAACATGTTCAAGGTCAATATAATAGTAAGGATAAAAGTATTACTTTCAGCGACGAAGGAAGCTTAACGAGTTTTAGAATTTACGCAGAAGAAATGATTCATGCCTACCAATTAAATGAAAACAAAGGTAACTATGACACAGGGGAGTTTAATTACGAATTTGAAGCGAAATTCGTAAAGACTTTGATGGGAATGGAAAGTGGATATGGTTATTCCCCCATAGAAGGTGCAGAATCCTTTATAAATCAGTTTGAAAAGGATTACGATTGGGGAGATGCCTTTACAAGTAAAAGCATAAAAGAGACCTTTCTCTCTACATACAAGCAAGCTGCGAATGATTATGCAAAATATAACAAGTTAAATAGAGTTGGAAATGGAAATTACCAAACTGCTACAACGGCAAATCCATATTCATTAATCCTCATGATAAACAGTGTACGCCCATGAAAAAAATCGTAATATTATTGCTGTTTGTTCTACCTTTGTGTGGATTCGGACAAGAAATCATAACAGGTGAAGAGCATTATTTTGATATGCTACGTGAGCACATCGGTCTCAAGATCAGAAATGTCATTTTTCCCGGAATAGATTCTGTTGCTTGCGATTCCATTCAACATGGAGAAGGAAAAATAAAAATATGGATCAGTGTAGACCAGGACTCATCGGGGAAATTTCATGTTGAAAATATCAGAGCATTTGGCGATTGTCCGAAAAAAAAACAATATATTGAAGACAAAAGAAACGAAATCATTAGGAAAATAGAGAATATGCAACCCATAATGATTTTCGTTCATGATGGTGATTCTTACGTATGGAAAAAAGGATTGACCAAGAAAGAATTATTCGAAAGAAAATCATATTTAAGCTATAGATTTCCATTTTTTATCCAAGATAGCGAATGTGGGGATGAATTTATAATTGACGTATGGTAAAATTTACAATAATTTTTCGTATCTTTGCGCTTTCAAATCAGAAACCATGACCACGGCAAACGTACACACGGGAAGCAGCTTCAAGGAAGGCAGGTGCGAGCAGGGCATCGCACCCAGCTCCGCACTCCCCAAATACGCCTTCAACGCCAAGGAACTGGACGAAGAAACCGGCATGTACTATTATGAAGCCCGCTATTACGCCCCGCCGGTGTTCACGAGCCGGGACCCGATGTTTGAGAAATACTTCTGGATGACACCGTACGCGTATTGTGCCAATAATCCGTTGAAGTACGTGGACCCAAGTGGGAAAAAATTGGAAGCATATGACAATTATTCCAAGCGACAAATGAAAAAATATTTCAAACAGTTATTTGGAAGTGACAAAATGTTTTCATTTAGTGCTTTCAATCAAATGAAAGTTAATGCAAAACAATTTGATAAAGCCTATGCATCTGCGACTTCCGATCAGAAAAAACTTTTGGATGGGTTCAAAGACGCAGTAAATAGAACTGAAACAGCAGTAATACAAGTAGATAAAAGCGTAACTAAATTTACATTTACATTCGACATAGATATTACAACAGGAGTGTATAAATATGGAAATGAGAAAGTTGTACCATATACTTCAGAATTTTCAAATTTAGGAGGTGGAGCAACGATGTGGAGTGATTTCTTTTCATGCTATTTAATAGGTGTAGACGATGCGGTAAAAGATAATCTGACGACAGATAAGCAGGGTACTTTGACGGGATCCCCCGCTGCAACTTTTGTGCATGAAGTACTTGATGAATTTCTGAATTATAATACGGCAAAAACAGTAAAAGATAATGATTCTAGAATAAAAAAAGTTGAAAATCAAAATACTGCATTGCGAATTTTAAAATTATCAGAAAGAAATGGAGAAGACCATCAATAAAATAATTATTTGCATTATTTTAATATACTGCTACAGTGCGTCCAGTATAGGACAAAATAATGACGGAATTCTTTTGAAATACTCATTGTTAAAAACAGAATGCAAGAAAATGGAGAAACCTTTTGTCTTTCCATCCGAATGTTTTCGAAATAACAATTATATGAGAATGGTTGATTTTGATACAATTTACTATAAAACAGACACATTATTTATTGTTTTGCCTGATAATAGAAAAATTGTTGAAAGAAATTCAGAATCAACATTTGCAGTTGTTGGAAATCCAGGATTACATCCTTTAAAAAAGGTATTTAACCAATTCATCCCGATTCAAGCAGAAGAAAAAATCGTAGTATTAAAATGCAATTGGTACATCATAGTATTTGAAAAGAAAAAAGGGAATAAGTATAAATTAAGCAAAGTGTACGAAGAAGATTTTTTTGACTACATAAATTCGATTCCTCTTCAAAATTCGGAAAACAAAGTGACCAAAAATTGACTATAATATACCCCAAAATCCAGACCAATAGAATAAGAAAAAAAATACTACCTTTGTAAAATGAAAATGAGGATCAAAAGTTACACGGATTGGAGGCCAAGCGGCCGGCAGACGCAGCAGCGCCTCGGCATCCGCATCATGCAGGTGGATCAGAACTTCCGCGTCGAGTTGTTGGAACTTGTTGAAGCCGGAGACGTTCCGGTAGAATTTCCCAATGTGCTGAACCTCATCACCCTGCTTCCCGCCGGTTCAAATGCCAACTCGCACTCACACTCCAATACTTCCAACGACATCTTCTACTACCACACCAACCACCTCGGCAGCACCGCCTTCGTAACGGATAATAACGCCACCGTTACCCAAGGCTTCCTCTACGCACCGTTCGGTGAAATTACTACCGAATACGCCCCCTTATGGCAAAACGGCACCTTGCCCAAGTACTCCTTCAACGCCAAAGAATTAGACGAAGAAACGGGAATGTACTATTATGAGGCAAGATACTACGCCCCGCCGGTGTTCACGAGCAGGGATCCCATGTTTGAACAGAAGCCGTGGTTAAGCCCATATCATTATTGTTCCAATAACCCCGTGGGTAGGGTAGACCCGAGTGGAATGTTTGACGATTGGGTTGAAAAAGTTGATGGAACTATTTATTGGGATGAAAATGCAACTTCTCAAGAGACAACAAAGGAAGGGGAAAAATATTTGGGCAAAAATGTTTTAGTTGCTACACATAATAGAGATGCCGACTTGAATGAACCTATTAATAGTGCCTCTTTTGATTTGTATCTTGAAAGTGATAAAACAGGACCAACGGCTACAATAAACGGGAATACTGTTCCTTCAAATGGAGCAAAATCTGGTACTTTAGCAGAAGGATTGTATTCTGCTCGTTTTCAGGGGAGGGCAAAGTATGTACAAAGGGGCAAGACCGATTTGGCCTTAATCATCAATGAGGGCCGCAGTGTCCCGACAGCGGATGGAAGCCCCAAATCTTCAATGACTGAAATATTTTTTCATGCTGGCAATCCTTTTCAGACATCCCTTTTTGATTCACATAATATCCCCTATTCAGAAGGTTGTCTGACTGGACCTTGCAGACCCAATTCTTCCACCGAATGGAATGCTTTCGGACAGCAATTGATTGGATTTAATGGATATGTGTACCTTAGAGGACAACCACACCCTGCTTCGCCTGAATTCCCTGCAATTGACAGTTCTCTTCAAGGAATAAATGTTTTGAAAAAATGGTAATCATGGATAAATTAATTGTGATATTTGTTGCCTTAACTTTATTTTTATCGTGCTGTTTTTCTGATACGAATATATTTCAAAACAATCGGCATTATACAAAAACGGCAGCATTTGATAGTATTGATGTGTACAAACTCATACAAAACAAGTGGTACTTTGTCGTAGCACCTGAATGTGTCAGCTACATTACTTTTCAACAGAATTTCACTTATGAAGAAGATAATTGTGAATGGGGATTAGGTTTTAACGGGACTTATGAAATATCAAAGGATAGTATCATTTTGTACGAATATGATTTGGCCTCTGATTTACCAAATGAAAACAAGATTGTAAATACACATATTTATACTTATGTTTATCAAAGGAACCGTTTGAAATTAGTAAGTAGCAAAAAAGTGAATGAAGATGGGACTGTGGCGTACATAAGTTTTCCCAATAGTGTTTTTTATTATAGATTTGATGATTAAATATTGTAGGTGCTCTGTAGCCCTCCCCAAAATTTGGACAGCAACGTAAATCAAAATTGACTACCTTTGCACTTTCAAATCAACCACATGAGAAGTAACGAGTTCTACGGGAAAGACAGCATCCGCTACAACGGCACCGAGCGCATCTGCTCCCGCTTGGGTGACCAGACCTTCAGTCTCTCCGGCAACGTGGCATTCACTCCGCAGACGCAGCAGCGTCTCGCTACCCGCATCATGCAGGTGGATCAGGACTTCCGCGCCGAGTTGTTGGAACTTGTTGAAGCCGGAGACGTTCCGGTAGAATTTCCCAATGTGCTGAACCTCATCACCCTGCTTCCCTCCGGTTCAAATGCCAATTCCAATCCTAATCCTAATCCTAATTCCAATCCTCACACTAACGCAAACACCTCCAACGACATCTTCTACTACCATACCAACCACCTCGGCAGCACCGCCTTCGTCACCGACGGCAACGCCACCCTCACCCAAGGCTTCCTCTATGCTCCGTTTGGTGAGATCACCACGGAGTTCAATGTCAGCTTTGGCAATGATATATTGCCCAAGTACACCTTTAACGCCAAGGAACTCGACGAAGAAACCGGCATGTACTACTACGAAGCCCGCTACTACGCCCCGCCGGTGTTCACAAGCAGGGATCCCATGTTCGAAAAGTACTTTTGGCTCAGCCCGTACACGTATTGTGCGAATAATCCCGTGAAGTATGTGGACCCGAAGGGATGTATGACGTGGCAACCGGAAATTACCGAAAGCGGCGAAGTAAGTTATGTGGCAGAAAAAGGAGACAGCAAAGAAAGTTTTAAATGTCAATATGGTCTGTCTGAATCGGAGGCATCTGATATTTTTAAAGAAGCAGATTTACCACAGCAAGGAATAATTTCTAATGGAACAAAAATATCTGGCAGTGAAGTAAAAAAAGTAACAGGAAGTGAAATTTTAAAATTAGATTGGAATTCTATAAAAGCAACATCACAAAGAAAGGTTTATCATATTGGTTTTGCTCTTTTGTATGAAAATATACATGGTAATGGTCATTTCACTCTCAATAAATATATACTGAATATGTCTCAGTCGACAGGTAATCAATCTAATAAAAATTTTCATGGAAATCTGAGAATCCCAATCAAAGGTGGTTCTATACCTATAAACAATTTAAATATGTCCGCTTCTGGGAAAACCATACTTTATATGGATGGAAATTTTAAACAAAATGATAGAGGAGATATGAATCAATTTTATAATGTCTATAATCCAAATGGGAAAAATATGCAGCAGCGATACGGGAATCTACAGATGCTACTAATTACAATACCTTTTAGATATGGAGATGTTTTCGATACTAACTATAGAAGATAAAATAAAAAATATGTTAAAACGGTTTTCTTTGATGTTGTACTTAGTGTGTGAAATATCCATAATTTTCGCACAATCGAATAGTGTCTGCTCGCAAGAAAGCAAAGCAATGTTCAAGATAAGCGATTGGCATTCCGATCAAATTTTGTTGATGACCAGTGCGGATTCCCTATATTTGCATTATGGAAAAGCAAAGAAGACTTTTCCACGGTTACAATATAGCGTTACGGATTCGCTTGTAAACACTGATGACGGCGGTTTTCATCGTTATACATCCACTGTTGCAATCCGGTTCATCCATTATTCCGGATGGCATTATGTTCAATATAAAGATAGTGTTCAATTGATATTTATAGATTTTAAGAAAACTAATGCTAAACTATATGTGAATAAAATATGTTTTGATAAAAATTTGAGTATTGATGATTTTTTACAAATATACAAGGGATGCGATTCTTGTGTACAAAAGCAAGCGGAAGGGCATTACAATAGTGGTTTAGGCAAGCATAAGGAGGTATACAAGTTCAGTTTTTTTTCTGATTTTACCACCTTTTCCAAGGTGGATATTTATTTTGATGCAAAAACTCGAAAATTATGGTACATGGAAATGGATTTCAACCAAAACGGAGGCATAATTAAACGACGTACTGGATTTGTCAATTCTTGTGATATAAAATGACTTAAGATCAATTGGTAATATAATATCCCCAAAAATCCAGACCAATAGAATAAGGGGAAAAAAGTACTTTTGTTTTAATAAAATAATCAGAAAAAAAGCAGCATATTACTTTTGGCCATAATAAAAAAATACTACCTTTGTAAAATGAAAATGAGGATCAAAAGTTACACGGATTGGAGGCCAAGCGGCCGGCAGACGCAGCAGCGCCTCGGTACCCGCATCATGCAGGTGGATCAACGGGCCCGCGCCGAACTGCTGGAAGTGGTGGAAGCCGGAGACATTCCCATAGAAACCCCTTCGGCGGATATTACAAGCCTGCAACCCGCCAATCC
>JAZLLK010000105.1:0-4436 GCA_045598105.1 Bacteroidales bacterium
TAGAGCGGTTAAGGGTAAGTTACCGGGCTATGCGGTAGCATAGTGTAAATATTTACCCGCATGTAACCCATAGAAAGGAGCAGTCTTTAACGTTCTATTTAACCCATGCCTGCGTAAGCAGGGCATCGCGTACGTTTTATATGGCTGTAGCGTATGCGGAGAGCTAAGTAAATCAGCCTGTAATATTAAAATTAAACCAATATGAATATTAAAATTAAAATAGCACTCATATTGCTGATAACAGCGGTAATGGCAGCAGGATGTAAAAAGGAAGAAATTAATGATATACAAAAAAATAAACATGTAAAAACTTTATATAGAGATATATGTGATGGTGTAACGGAAGAATATGGTATATTATGTGTGCAATCCCACGAACAATTATTGTTGTTAATTAATGAGTTGGACAGTTTACAGGATATTTATAGTGATAATGTTGCAAGTGAATATTTGGTGAATTTTACTGACGAGCAATGCGTTCAGTTTTGTGATACTACGACTTTGGATTTTTATTATCCGTTTACGGAATTTGAGGGTAGGTTCAATTATGTTTCATTAAGGTCGTTTCTGTTATGTGAAGAAGAAGACTGGCTGGCAACAACCAGCGGCGAAAATATTAATAATGATCCTGATAACCATTACATAGATGATGATGCATTGAGAACAATACTAAATAGATATGCGGAAGTGAAAATAGGTGATGTGTATTATAGATTCTTGGAAAACGGACATTTTGAAACCACAGATATAAATACATTAATATTAACACGAAATGGATTGTATACCAATGAAATGAATGGATACGTTATTACGGATACCTTATATCGTCTGGAATGTAATAGCGGAAAAAGTAGAAGCAATTATATAACAAATTCATCAGAGACCAGAAGAATAAAATGGGTTGTTTCACATAGGACCCCTTTCCCATCGGGCAGATATGTGCAGGCAAAAACAGTAAATTATTATAAAAAAAACGGGCATTGGAAAAAATATGCCACTGCCTGCATAAGTCAGGTATATGGTAAAATAAGCGGAATGAGCGGAAATTGTTCCGATTATTATATTTTTAATACATTTCAGGGACCATGTAAATATAAGTTAGCAGGCAAAAGTGTAAAGCATAAAATGAGAGTGCAAACTATGACTAAGTCAGCGTGGGTACATGGTTATCATAAGGGTGCAGACGGCTTATCATATACATCAACTTTAGTTTTTCCTAATTAAAAATAACAAATATGAAAAAATTGAGTATAATAATATTATTAGTGGCAGAAGTTTGTATCGGTTTAGCACAAGAAAAATCCGTACCATATACACAAATAATTTTTGGCGTGTTACCTACGCTTAATGAATCCATGAAAGTTTCCGGTATATCACCACATCCTTATTTAAAAGGTAAACCAACAGTTAATGGGGAATTGTATATAGGTTTGCGGCAAAGAATATGGAAAAATTTGAGTGCCAATGTATCGTTCGGTTTTGAAACGTTTTGCTATCAATGCGGATACACTATCGGAAAAGAAAAGTTCAATGATATGTCATATCTTGAGGGTGCATATACTATACCCGTTTCATTGCAGTATGAAACCATGAATCATGCCAAGGTGAATTTTGTGGCAGGGTTGGGTGTGAAATTTAATATTCTTATAGAGAACCTTTTCGTATCAGCAGGTAATACTAAGGAATGTGAAAACGGCGAAAGAATACGGGAATTTGAAATGCAGTTGCAAACATGTAAAAATAGATTATTAATGTCCTGTTTTATTAAGTTGGGAGTAATATTTTCTACGCGGGGAGCACACACGTTTACATTATCGGCAGTGGCAAATTATAGTCCGCAAAAAATGTTTACGGGTACATATGTCCTAACTAATATTGCTAATGAAAGAGGAAATATTGATATGGGAATAAATAATATAGGATTAGAACTGGTATACGGCCTGCCCGTGTGGAAAAAATAAAATATAAATATCATGGCAACAATAGTGTTTTTCCTATTGTTGCCATGTATATTGCCATAAATAGATGTGTGTAATAATCTTAACCGGCCTTAAATTAACACGTCGCAGTATGTAAAGTGTACCTTTGTGTTGCCGTAAAAATATACAAAGAACTATCTGCTAAATAGCAAAAAATAAGCAGTAAACGCTGTATAGATGTATAAGCGTACTTTTTCACTATATTATTCCATATTACGGGTGCGTACAGTCGTGCTATTTTCAATAATAAGTGTAAAATATTGAATATTAACCAAAAAAAATCACATAAACAGCCCGAATATAAAGAAAAAAGTGTTAACTTTGCCACGTGAAAACATACGGCATAGAGCGGTTAAGGGTAAGTTACCGGGCTATGCGGTAGCACAGTGTAAATATTTACCCGCATGTAACCCATAGAAAGGAGCAGTCTTTAACGTTCTATTTAACCCATGCCTGCGTAAGCAGGGCACCGCGTACGTTTTATAAGGCCGTAATGTATGCGGAGAGCTAAGTAAAACAGCCTGTAATATTGAAATTAAACCAATATGAATATAAAAATTAAAATAGCACTCATATTGCTGATAGCAGCAGTAATGGCAGCAGGGTGCAAAAAGGAAGAAATGCTCCGGTATGAAAAAAAACAAAAGAATACGGAATATGTGAACAATGATTTGTACCAAATTGCAGGAAATACATCGGCCGGATATTTGCATAATGAGATTTTGGAAAATTATTTATTATCATATATAGAAGATTCTACAATAGAAATTATTTCATTCATAGAGCAATACTTAACTCTCACTTCGGATGAGTTGGCAGGCAGTATGAGAACTTTTGATACAATAAGTAATAAGTATGACTATATTCAAAATATATTGCAATGTTGCGCCAGCAACGGAATTATTACACAGTCGTGTATAAGTACGCTGGGCAGCATATTCGCTTTTGCCAATTCGGATTTTACAGAAGAAGAGTTAGATGTGTTTATCAATACAATATCATCACAAACATGTTCTAATGAGTGTGAATATGAATTAATAGGAGGAGTGTGCTCTATTTTAAAATACAGCAGTGAATATTGGAATGGTGAAAATATATTGCGATATAATCACGGGCAGCCGGAAGGAGCAAATACACACACTGCTATTTCACGGGAATCATTAGTTGCATTGGCTTCATATATGCAAAGGGCATTGTGTGGCATATATGTATCGGAATCAAATAGAATATACAGTTATGATATGGCAGGATTTGTTTTGAAATATGTGGAAGTGGTAACTGCTGCCGTTCCCGGAAATTTGAATGGAAACGTAGCAGTAAGCCAGGCTGTAGGATATGGGGCAGGATGCTCCGGATTGGCAGCAAAGAACAGATTATAAAAATAAAAATATGATAAATATGAAAAAATTGTTTTTGTTATTGTTAATTCCATTTTTGTTAAACGGTATATATTCGCAAAAAGCGTATAAGGTGGTTCAATTGTTAGAAAATGATACATTGAATCTGTTGGTAACAGAAAATTATGTGTTAACCCGACAGCAGACATTAGGTATAAATATAGTAACCTATAAGTATTATGCAAATGATAGTGTGCTTATTATAACTGTAACAGACGAAAAAAACGGATTGAATACTATATGGCATTCAAGTAAAGAAGCCTTAAATAAAGTTGCCTGTGCGGCTACTCCCTCCGGAAAAACAAAAAATATGGCAGGACATAATTGCAAAGAAATGAAAGTTCAATATGACAGTAAGGTATTTCCCGTATACGTAAGTGAAAGCATAACAAGCCGTGTTGTTGGTTGTGAATACCTGTTGAACGGTAATTTAATATTAGGAAATGCGGCTGCAGTAACGTTAAAAGCAGAGCCGGTGCAGAATGTGCCTGTATTATTTAATAATTTTTCAGAATTGCAGAGAGTGGTAAAGTTAATTGACCAATATGTAGAGTGAAATTTAATATAAAAAAGTGATAATTTTTATATATTATCGCTTTTTTATATTCATTTTATGTGAAAGTTGTATTTCCCGGTGCATGTATGAATTGTTTTTTTTGCCCATATTGTTTATTTTGATGTACGCTTTTGGCTTGGAAGGTGTGGAAATTATACAGGCCATAGCCGATAAAGTGCATCCTTTGCGTTTACCCTGCCTTTTGCCGTAAAAATATACAAAGACTATCTGCTAAATAGCAAAAAATAAGCAGTAAACGCTGTATAGATGTATAAGCGTACTTTTTCACTATATTATTCTACATTTCGGATGCGTACAGCCGTGCTATTTTCAATAATAAGTGTAAAATATTGAATATTAACCAAAAAAAATCACATAAACAGCCCGAATATAAAGAAAAAAGTGTTAACTTTGCACGTGAAACCATACGGCATAGAGCGGTTAAGGGTAAGTTACCGGGCTATGCGGTAGCATAGTGTAAATATTTACCCGCATGTAACCCAT
>JAZLLK010000106.1:0-8705 GCA_045598105.1 Bacteroidales bacterium
GAAAACCCACTAAACCATAATAGATACTCCTATTGCCTGTTCTCACCGCTGCAGTATGTGGACCCGAGTGGGGAAGTATATAACCCTATTTTTGATTGGCAAGGCAATTTTCTCGGCACTGACGATAGAGGAATACAAGGAGAAGCAATTATTATGAATGCTACAGATTTTGTTCAAAACATGGACCATTTCGAAGCTTTAAAAAAAGGAACTAAAAGAAGTGACTTAAAAATTCTTTGGTTTGAACTTATGAATAAAATTGATGCACAAACCTCTACTTTTCCTAATAGACCTGATTGGGATGGTGTTCTCACAAAAGAGGAAGCTGATGCATGGTGGAATGCTGGTACTGGAGCACCATTATATGTAGATTTGAGTAAGATTAATCTTCCTGGAGTAACAACAAAAAATTTCTCAAAAGAAAAACAAATCGGTAAGAACTTTTTATGGAATGATTTAACAGGAATTACAGGTACTACATATGGATCTTTAACTTTAACTCTTTTAGATCCAATTACCGGAGAAGTTAAAATTGGAAATGATGAAAGAGTTGATAGATATAAATTTGATATGCAGAAAGGTAGACCATTAAGAAATATTGCAACATTTATGGGTCGTCCAGGCGGTACTGGTGTTGATTTCAACATTATTGGGTATGGAACCAAATATGTTCCTGTAAAATAATCCCAAATTTTTCAAAACAATATAGCCATGAAGTTATTATATAAAAAACTTTCAAAAAAAAAATTAGTAATCATAGCCATTTTTCTAATCGTATCCTATTTAGTATATACAGAAATAACATATAGTCCGCTAAATAAAGACGAATTAAACAGTATTTTTTATTCATACGAAAATATAAAGACAAAACGGAGTAAAGATTTTATTAAACTTGATTTACATGGTGATAAAGACGAAATATATGAGTATAAGGTAAAAAAAGGAGTGTTGAATACAAATTTTCCAATATCATTAAAAAAATGGAACGATGAATTAATTGATGAGAAATCTATTGTATCAGGTTGGAAAAAATGTCCTTTAGACAATTCTACCATCTCTATGCTTTTTTTGCATAGATTGAAAAAAGGGTATGGTTATAGGGCACATTTTTTAGAAAGCAATCTGCTGGTTGATTTTCGAAAAGCTCAGGATAATGGTGATAATCTTTATTGCTACATTATTACAGAAGAAAGTTACTACTTTTTCATTTATTGTACTAAAAAAAACATTCTATACTATTATATATTAAATATTTAAGCACACCTCTAAAAAATTTTTTTTTAATAATCAAACAATAATAGATAGATTTCTTCGCTATATAATTGAAATTCTCAATAACAGGGCTATGACCACCTACACCGTTAACAACACAGAGCAGGAAAAGAAAATATATTGTGGCAGGGAGTATGAGCACAATCTCACCACCAATACCCGCTATAATTACATATAAGTCTGCCATACAAACCATATAGCAGCCGCTATTAAATTTTTCCGCTAAAAATTAAAAGACAAGCCCCATCCGCCATTACGGCTTGGCCCCGCACCTATATAAGCATGCGGGCGGGATGCACATTGCATATTATATATATCGGCACTGCGGTGCATGCGGGTGTAAGCTACTATAAGAGTAGGAATACAAGCTATTTCTAAGGCTTCACCCACAACTCCTGTTACTAATGCATAGGTCGGCATGGTAAAGGTAGAATAGGACGCTGCTCTTACGGCTTCCACATATACCATTGCTATATACGCTATCTCCAAGGCACATCCGGCACCCAATAGTCCCCAGCCTACTCGGGACATATTTTTACCGGACATATATTGTGCAAATGCCGGATTACAATTGTTATACAAAAACTGCTCATAATCGGCTCCCCTCATTTCCATTCCCTTAAAAACATACGCATTTCCTCTGCGATACACACAATCATTACCGGACATAAACATATTCACAGGCATGGCAGCCTGATTGGCCTGCACAGGTGCATTGGTATGAGTAAACACATCATTTTCACCATTTTGGTATTTTATCCTAAATATGTCCTGAGGTGTAAGGGTATATACAGGTCCGTCCTGATTAGACCACTTGCGGTACTCCACTTCCTTACTACCCACCTTTATTACTTTGGCTTCTATTTCTTCTCCGGACTGTAACACTATTATATCCTGACTTATGCCTATAGCTACACAGAGCATGCACAATAGTATTAAGCCGTATTTTTTTTTCATAAAACGATTCATTTTATTCAAATTTCACATATTATTTAAATGCTTTTTTCACTTCCGCTATTCTCCACACGAATATGGCAGCAAATATTACCGTAAGTGCACCGCCTAATATATAAGACATGGCATGAGGCAGACTAAAACCTTCCGGTGCTATGAATATATAAGTGGAACACACCATTATCATGAACAATGCCGGCACCATGGTAATAATATAAGGCTTGTGCTCCCGCACCAAATACAGGGTAATTGCCAACAGGGTAACGGCGGCCAGCACCTGATTGGCCCAGGAAAAATATCGCCATATAATATCAAATCCGTTAGGATTTTTAATGCTGAACATTAATATACCAAAGCCCACCAAAAACAAAGGCATAGCTATCATCAGCCGCTTCATTACGGGCTTTTGATCGGTATGCAATATATCTGCCACTATAAGCCTGGCTGAACGGAAAGCAGTATCCCCTGAAGTAATGGGGGCTGCCACCACACCCAATATAGCCAATATAGCTCCTACCTTACCCAGCCAGCTGCGGGTAATATCATTTACTATAACGGCGGCATTGGTTTCTCCATAACCGTTTTTTTGGAAAAAATACGTAGCCGCTGCAGCCCATATTAAGGCAACTATACCTTCGGCTATCATGGCTCCGTAAAATATGGGTCTGCCCTGCTTTTCATTGGTCATACAGCGGGCCATAAGCGGCGATTGTGTGGCATGAAAACCCGATACCGCTCCACACGCTATGGATATAAACATCATGGGGAACACGGGTGTAGCAGCCGCATTAGGATGCGTATTATGCAATCCCTGCCATATTTCAGGTATATCAGGATGATGCACACATAAGGCTACCAATACTCCCACCGCCATGAATAGCAAACAAAAACCAAACAAAGGATATATTTTTCCTATTATTTTATCTATAGGCATAAGCGTAGCCACTATGTAATATAGCAATATTACCGCTATCCAAAAAGTAGCATCCAATACCTGTGGCGTGAGACTCTCCAACAATTTGGCAGGACCATTCACAAACACCACTCCCACCAGCACCATAAGTACCACCATAAACACACGCATTATATGCTTTATACCTTTATTCAAATATTTTCCGTGTATTTCGGGCAAACTGGTACCTCCGTTACGCATAGACATCATGCCGGACATATAGTCATGCACGGCTCCGCCAAATATACAACCGAACACTATCCATAAATACGATGCCGACCCGAATTTGGCCCCCATAATGGCCCCGAATATAGGCCCCAAACCGGCTATATTCAAAAACTGTATCATAAATATTCTCCACGGCTTCATGGGAATGTAATCCACCCCGTCGGCCATGGTAACAGCCGGCGTACTCCTGCTGCCATTGGCACCAAATATCCGCTCTATTATTCTGCCATATACAAAATAACCTGCAACCAACAGGCATAATGATAATATAAATGTAATCATTTTATATATATTTGAATTATTTAAGCATATTTTAATATTAATCTTCTATATATACACGTTTTACTCTTTGCGATATACCGGTAAGCAATTCGTATTCTATCAATCCGGACGCCTGTGCCAAATACCCTATAGGTCTTTCTTTACCGAATATAATAACCTCGTCTTCTTCTTTTACGGGTAGCCCCGTTACATCGGCCATGCACATATCCATACACACACTGCCCACTATGGGAGCCAAGTGCCCGTGAATATACACCTGTGTACGACCATAGCCCGCACTACGCGGAAATCCGTCAGCATATCCTATGGGTAGGGTAGCTATGCGGGTAGGCTTATCGGCCTTGAATGTGCGATTATAACCCACCGTTTCGCCTTGCGGCACATCTCTCAGCTGTGAAATAACGGTTTTAAGGGTAGATACGTTATTCATGGGTACACCATCCTGTAGGGGACTTACTCCGTACAGGCCTATGCCCATGCGAACCATATCAAAATGATATTCAGGAAAGCGGCATATACCGCAAGTATTGCATATATGCTTCATGGGCCTGTAGCCTAACTGCCCGGTAAGGTAAGCATGACTACGGGTAAGTACCGCTGCCTGCGTATGTGTAAAAGCATCTTCGGCAGCATCATCGGCAGCGGCAAAATGCGAAAACACACTTTCCACCACTATTTGAGGCGTAGCCTTAAGTATAGCTGCCACCTGTGGCAAATCCTCGGGCATAAAACCCAATCTGTGCATACCCGTATCTATTTTTATATGCACATGTACACTTTCATGCCGACTCAACTTCAAGGCCTCGCATATCATACGGAGCACCTTAAAGCTATATATCTCAGGCTGCAAATTATAACGGAATATTAAATCCATGGCTCTTTCCTCAGGATTCATTACCATTATGGGCACCTTAATATTCTTCTTTCTTAAAGTAACACCTTCATCGGCGTAGGCCACGGTAAAATAATCCGCCCCGTGATACTGCAGGGCATTGGCCACATCTATATCACCGGCACCATACGAAAATGCCTTCACCATGGCCATTACCTTGGTAGCAGGAGGCACCAGAGAACGGTAGTAATTCATATTGGCTATTAAATTATTCAGGTTCACCTCCAATACGGTTTCATGTGTTTTCAACTCCAAGTACTTGGAAATACGCTCAAACCCATATTTACGGGCACCCTTTACCAATACTACCTCATTTTCTAATTTATCAGGCTCAAATTCGGCAAAAAAATCATCGGTGGTACGGTAAAATTCCTTTTCCATACCAAAACTGTCAGCCTGACGGCAAATAGCATCACCTATACCCACTATTTTATTCACATGCCTTGTTTCCAGCAAATTGGCTATATCTTTATACAAATCCTTTTCCGAACTTCCACTTTGTAATATATCGGACAATATAACCGTGCGACGTGAAAACTGCCTTTGATTATTCATTAAATCTATGGCTATTTGCAATGAGTTAATGTCAGAATTATAGGTATCGTTAATAATAAGGCAACGGTTAATTCCCTGCTTCATTTCCAGCCGCATAGCTATGGAGGCCAATTTGGTTACCCGCTCGGCTATTACGGCATTATCATAACCTAATAGCAGCATTACCGCCCAGCAATGTATTACATTCTCCACCGAGGCATCATCTACAAACGGTATACTTATTTGCAGTTGCTTTTGCTCATATATGGCGGTAATAAGAGTGTGTTTATCGTTTTTGTGTACACTTTGTACATACATATCCGCATCCTGCTTACGGGTACTCCAGCGGAATATACGCACCTTTTTAGCTATTTCGGTACGAACCAATACCTCTGTAATAGCACTATGGTCGGCACAATATACCAGCGTTTCGGCATTTTGAAACAGCAATAGTTTTTCACCCACCTTTTGACTTTCACCCATAAAACCTTCATCATGGGCCGTGCCTATATTGGTAAACACACCTATGGTAGGCGATATTATGTTCTTCAGCCGCTCCATTTCCGACGGCTGTGATATGCCGGCTTCAAATATGCCCAGCTCGTCATCGGCCTTCATTTTCCACACCGATAAGGGCACCCCTATTTGGGAATTAAAACTGTTAGGTGAATATACCACCTTCTTATCTTCACACAATAGCTGATACAGCCACTCTTTTACCGTGGTTTTACCATTGCTGCCGGTAATACCTACTACCGGTATATTATACTGCCTGCGATGGTAGGCCGCCAACTGCTGCAAAGCCTGCAAAGTATCGGCCGCCACTATAAAATTGGCATGAGGATAATTATGCATTTCACTCTCAAAATGCTCCATTACCACAAAATTAATTACCCCCTTTTCGTAAGCCGTACGTATGTACTTATGCCCGTCATTTTTTGCTGTTTTCACAGCAAAAAACAAAGCATGAGCACTGCCCGTAATTTTGCGACTGTCATATAATAAATCATGAATTACGCTGTGTTCATCCCTGCCGGCTACCAATCTTCCGGCTACTATATGAGCTATTTGCGATATGGTGTACATATTAATATTTTAAACATTACAACTATTCTACCGCTGCATGATAACGCACGCGATTACGATAGATGTCACATGCCATATATATAGCCTCACGCATAGACTGTTCCGATGCACTGTCACTGCCCGCTATATCATAAGCCACCCCGTGTGCAGGTGAAGTACGCACTATAGGCAAACCCGCAGTGTAGTTCACGCCGGCACCATTAGACAACAACTTAAACGGCAACATAGCCTCATCATGATACATGGCCAAAACGGCGTCATATTTTACATAACTTCCGCTACCAAACAAGGCGTCAGCTGCAAACGGACCAAAGGCATATATTCCTTCCTCAAAAGCCTCCTGCACTGCCGGTAATATTATTTGCTGCTCTTCCATACCAAACATACCGTTTTCACCCGCATGAGGATTCAATGACAATACCGCTATACGAGGCGAGGTACAGGCAAAATCCTTCTTCAGGCTTTCATTCAGTACACGCAACTTCTTTTTTATAAGCTCTTTACTGAGCTTTTTTGGCACCTCGCTTAACGCACAATGAGTAGTAACCGTACCTACACGCAAAGTATTGGCCACCATAAGCATTAAATAATCCTCTGCCTTGCAGGCATGTGCCAAATACTCGGTATGTCCGGTAAACGGAGCTCCGTCCGCTTGCATATTATACTTATTAACAGGAGCCGTTACCAGTACCTGTACCTGATTACTCAATACATGCTCCAAGGCCTTATCTAACGACAACATGGACATTTCACCTGCTATAGCAGTGGATTTACCCATTTCTATTTTTATTTCCTTATCGGTAATATTTATCATATTCGGCTTTTGGGCTACTGCCTGCACAGGCGACTTTATTACATTAAAGGCAAACTCCTGATTATGCTTCATCAACTTACGATGATACGATGCTACCTTAGATGAACCGTACACTATAGGTGTGCACATATCCGTAAATCCCGGCTCCATTAGTACCTTTGTAATAATTTCATAACCTATACCATTCACATCCCCATGAGTAATACCCACTACAATTGAATTTTCCGACATATTTATTTCGTTTTACATTATAAATGCAAAGATACCATTTTTTTATTTATCTTTTTTTTATAATGAAAAAATAAAAAAAATCACACCTTTTACCACATAGCTAAGAACAATTTTCACAAAACAAAATTACCATACATAAAACCAAAGATAAATACTTCCACATTTTTTTTATTATCTGCTTATATCATTTATATTTTTTTACTATCTTTGCATATTTAATTACTAAATTAATAATGCTAAATACATAACCCGTAATGCACCGCACACTTTGTAGCATATTATACTCACACTCCCTCACCGGCAGGCTGCTGCCCGTGCTGATAGTGCTGTGTCTGTGGAACATGAGCGGTGCTTATGCTTACGCCGATACCGATACCGCACGCACCAATACCGTATGCTATAATAACAGAAGCATACACACCGCCGGCCGGCTCATAGCCGAGGTGGTACGGGACTCCGCCGGTAATAAATATATACAAACAGTACACACTCTCCAAGCCGATACCATAGATACCATAGGCGGAGCCGCCAGGGTATTTCCACACGTGAGTGCCACCCGCACCTGCTACTATGAAGGGCAGCCTGATGCTCAAATAACACAAACACATACTTTTACCTACGAAAACACCTACGGTAACCTTGTACAGCATACGGAGACCTCCACCGATATGGAAAAAATTACGGCAAATATTTCCTACCATCCGCAATATAATAATAACCATTGCGTTAATAAGGTAAGCAATGTGGAAGTGCGGGACGAGGCCGGCCGATTGCTACGCCGCCGCACCACAGACTTGGACGCTATGGGACATATTACCGCCATACACGACTACTTTGATAGCACGCACTGTCTGAGCACCCGCATGGAATACGATACCTACGGGAATATTACCGCCGTGCACGGTCCCAATACTTCCACTTACTATGCCTACGATAGCGTAATTCACACTTATCCCGTGGAAATAAGGGATACTTTTGGCATAGCCTCTTATATGCAGGATTATGACTACCGTTTCGGCGTGCCGCGTACCATAGTTGACCGTGCCGGCAACCGCATGGAATACACCTTGGACGCTTGGGGCAGAACCCTCACCATAAGAGGACCTAAGGAGATAGCCACCAACCAACCCTATACCATCCGCCACAGCTATTTCGGCAAGGACAGTCTAAAGGCCTATGCTTCCTCATTGACAGAGCATTACGACCCGCAACACCCGGGCAACAGCATAAAAGTCCGCACCTATTGTGACGGTTTGGGACGCATAGTGCAGACCCGCAAGGAGGCCGCCGTGAACGGCGTGGAAAAACAGGTGGTGAGCGGCTTGCAGCAATACGATGCCTTGGGCAGAGCGGTAAAAACTTATTATCCCACGGAGGCAGCCCTCTCCGATACGGCATGTGCCTTTGTAACGGGCAGCATTCCTCCCGCCACGGTGATGTATGATGTGTTGGACCGTCCT
>JAZLLK010000107.1:0-4966 GCA_045598105.1 Bacteroidales bacterium
CCGGCTTCCACCACTTCCAGCAGTTCGGCGCGGGCACGTTGGTCCACATTCATGATGCGGGTGCCGAGGCGCTGCTGCGTCTGCGGAGTGAGGGACGCGCTGCAATCAAGGCTGAAGGTCCGGTCGCCCAGGCGGGAACAGATGCGTTCGGTGCCGTTGTAGCGGATGCTGCCTTTTCCGTGGAACTCGTTACTTCTCATGTGGTTGAATTGAAAGTGCAAAGGTAGTCTAATTAACAATTTACAATGAAAAATTAACAATTATTTTTTTCACGCGTGTACCGAGGAAGGGAACGTGAGGATAAGGCCGTAAACATACACATCACTTACTTCTTTGAAAGTATCTCGGTTCTTTGGGTTGTTTTTGCCAGGTGTTTTTATACCAATTCTTGCCCTTTCGTACATAGGATTTAGGTATGACAAAATACGGAGCACCTTTTCCTTCCTTCGGAATGACACGAAATCGTTCATCATCAATAAATAATTCTTCCCCTCCTTCTGTCATTTTGATATGAATTCCAGCATCATACATAATTTTTGCGATTTGCCAACAATATGAAGAACTGTCCATTATATGTGGAAAAATATCATTTTTGTCATCAAACATAAAGTATGTTTGAATAAAGGCTTCTATACCTTGATTTGCAACCGAATACAGACTACTATCAAAATCATTCATAAAAATAAAACTATTATGTTCA
Source organism: Bacteroidales bacterium (assembly GCA_045598105.1). GTDB lineage: Bacteria > Bacteroidota > Bacteroidia > Bacteroidales > WCHB1-69 > UBA1205. The sequence goes on from JAZLLK010000107.1 coordinate 701, forward strand.
TCGTATATTGGGTATATTATATTTCGTTTCAAATCATTACGTATGTATTTATCAAGTTTATCCCTATCTTGATTCTTCTTGAAATTTGCACAATTTGTATCATAATCAATGTAATAAAAAATCAAATATAAATCTGGAATCATTGCGAGTCCGTGGTGTTCTGAAGACGTAACCTGTACATACAAAATGTTAAACTCACAATACTTCGATGGAATGTCTTTAAAAAAATGATGTTGACAATATGACTTGCAAGAGGGAAAAAACAATACAAGACAAAACATAATAACATTTCTTTTCATATTCATTATTTTTTCCATTGACCCAATATTTTTTGATCAAGATGATAACTGACATCATAATAAACACCATTTTTATTAGAAAGGTCTTGAGTACGGGGTTCTTTCATTCCGGATGCATACCTATACCTGTTTTCAACATCAATGGCATTCAATTGTTCTCTATTGGTTTCATATTTTCCTACTGTGATTTTTTCAATAAAATTGGCATCGAACGTACCTTTATCTTTGCTATACGCATGCCCTAAAAGTTCATGTACCAATGAAGAGCGACGTTCGTCAATCGTTTTTTCCCCAGTAGCAAAATAAATTTGTCCGCAATATCCTTTTTCTAAAGGTGTACCAAAGTGAGAAATCTTGCCATTTCTTTCAGATATCAGATACTTACTTTCCGAAGCAACCATGTGATTAAATCTGTCTTGGAGTTCAGCATCTTTTTGGGATGTCGCGCGAATATTATCCAAATCAGCTAATGTATTGTCTAAAAACTTGCTACCTCCTTTATATTCCCCTTCCACATTACTATAAAGATTCCATTTCCCATTTTCATTCTGAAAATATCGATACTTATTACCATTTTCATCCATCACACATATTTCTTCCCCACTCGGGTCCACATACTTCATCGGATTGTTCGCGCAGTACGCGTACGGGCTGAGCCAAAAGTATTTCTCAAACAATGGATCCCGACTTATAAACGTTGGCGGGGCCATGTATCTCGCTTCGTAGTAGTACATTCCGGTTTCTTCGTCGAGTTCCTTGGCGTTGAAGGTGTATTTGGGCATTACGCCGTTTTGCCATAAGGGGGCGTATTCGGTGGTTATCTCGCCGAAGGGTGCGTAGAGGAAGCCTTGGGTAACGGTGGCGTTGCCGTCGGTGGTGAAGGCGGTGTAACCGTTATTTCCCGTGTTTTTGCGTGAGGTCGTCATGGTGTGAAATTCAGGGTACAAAGGTAGTCAAAAATTCAACACGTCGCGAATTGAAGGACAGGGACACTCAGTCCGAGTCACTTTACTACTTTGAAGGTATTAATTACAGTTGTTTATAGGAGAAGAACAATATTCATTAATCCATCCATAATAATTGTTACTACCATATTGAAATTCAACAAATATAAAACCATTTTTTTCTACGTGACATACCATAGCGCATATTTCTTGAGTTAAAGAAATACTAATATATTTACTTTTTTCATCAGGAGAACTATACAGCAAAAGTGGTGTTTGAATTTTTGCCAGATAAACAGAACAATACTTTTTGTCTATCCAACCGTGAATTTTTGGGGAATTATATTGTAAACATTGAACGTCAACCTCATAACGTAATGATGATTCCTGAAATATTTCCACAACATACCAATGTTCAAATATTGAATCATTCATTATCGTATGAATGACTCGTTCCGATAATCTGTCGGAATACAAGTGAACGGGAACATTTTCCACATTGATAAATGATTGTACAGTACTGGTTTGAGAATATGATTTTGATACCAATATTGCTAAAAAACAAAATGTTAAAAAAATATTATTGCGCATCTCTCTTCAAAATTAAAGTTCCTTTATTTACTCCAGATAATTGCCTATTGAACTGATCCCACCCATTATTGGTTGGATTACCTTTAGCATCATATATAGAAGGTATAATCAGTAAACAACCTTCTGATATTCCATGTACATTTCCTTTACTATCAGTATAAGTTCCAGCAAACCCATTTCTATTAGAGGAATGTATAAAAATACCGTTTTTATATGATTTTCCAAATAATGAAGAATTTTTATTTGGATTTTTACCTCCATATGCAGGAACTGCACCTCTTCCATTAATAGTCCAATGTGATGCAAGCTTTCCTCCTTTCCCTTGAACATCATAATTAAAACTATATTCTCCATCTGCTATGGCGCCAAGGTTAACAGGATCACTTCCCATTGTGTATGCATCATAAGACTGTATATCATCTTTATCCTTTTTGCCATATACAGTTGCCGTTGCTAAATTTGCTCCTTCTCCGAAGAGATTGTCATTTTTACCCAATTTTTCATTTTCAGAACCATGAAAAACAATGACACTTTCACCCAAATATCTTCCTAACAACTCTGCAGCACTCATTTCCTCCTGGTTTTTACAATCAGTCCATTCTATATTTCCGTCTTCAGTTTCATACCAATCCATCCCCGTGGGGTCAACATATTTGAGGGGATTGTTGTTACAATATCCGTAAGGACTTGTCCAGAAATACCGCTCGAAATGCGGGTCCCGGCTCACAAACACCGGCGGCTGATAATATCTTGCCTCATAATAATACATTCCGCTTTCTTCGTCCAACTCTTTGGCGTTGAAGGTGTAGTTGGGCAATACGCCGTTCTGCCACAGGGGGGCGTATTCGGTAGTAATTTCACCGAACGGTGCGTAGAGGAAGCCTTGGGTGACGGTGGCGTAATTATCCGTTACGAAGGCGGTGGAACCGAGGTGGTTGGTGTGGTAGTAGAAGATGTCGTTGGAAGTATTGGAGTGTGAGTGCGAGTTGGCGTTGGGATTGGCGGGAAGCAGGGTGATGAGGTTCAGCACATTGGGAAATTCTACCGGAACGTCTCCGGCTTCAACGAGTTCCAACAACTCGGCGCGGAAGTTCTGATCCACCTGCATGATGCGGGTGCCGAGACGCTGCCGCGTCTGCGGAGTGAGGGACGCGCTGCAATCAAGGCTGAAGGTCCGGTCGCCCAGGCGGGAACAGATGCGCTCGGTGCCGGCGTAATAGTGCTTGGTGTAGTTTCCGCTGCTGTTGAAAGTGAGGTAGGCATTCGGATAGAACATGGCGTTTTGCAACTGCAGTTGCAAGGGCTGACCGTTGGCCCACTGGGTCTGGTTCAGCATGGAGAGCTTGTAGGTGCGGGTGTTGGAGGCGTTGTAGCCATAATAGGCGAAGTGGCTTTTCATTTTCCTGTGTATTTATTGTTTGAATTCCGTCTTTTTTCCATGACCATACTGTCTGCTTTATGTATCGTCATCCCGTATTTGTTTTTTCTATACCATTTTTTCAATGCATTCTTATCTAACAAATAATCTGATTTCGTACTGTAAATAAGAATATGTTCAACTTCTGTACAGTGAAATTCAATATTCGTCAGATAGGCTAAATATTTTGCATTTTTTTCGAAATTTTTACTACGTTTCCTCAAAGTATGGACAGGAATATCCTCTTTCATTTCGATGAAGTCATAATAAGTTGCCATAGTATCTAACATACTACAGTACATTCTTTTAAATGCAATATCTTCCCCTTGTTCCATACTGCAGGAGAATAAAAAAAAGGTTAACACAGCAAAAGTAATCAAAGGCTTCATTGTTTACGTACTTTAAGTATTGGATCTTTTGTATTATACGAATATTTTGTCACTGTTCCTCTTTTTTGATCTGTATATAATGAGGTATACCATCCTCTATTCCAAGACAAATCTTTGCGTATTGTCCCATTTACTTTATTTTCAACATTTATAGCCCTTCGGTGATTATAATCTCCTCCTTCATCATCAAATTTCTTATAACCAGCTTTTGCTTTTCCGAATTGTTCAACCAACTCATGAATCAACTTACCTTGCTTTGTAGCTTCACCTTTACCCATATCGTCAAATTGATTCACATCAGCTATGTCAATTTTGTTTTTAATGTAATTTCCGACATGAACATCTGATGAGCCATAGACGATATCTATAACCGCTGTTGTATTATGGTCTTCTATCATTGAAACTAAATTCCCATAAAAAGCTTGTGCTTCCGCTGACATTTTGGATAAATCTCCGCCATTTTCAGTTGCCTTTAATTGTAAGGAATAATTTCCTTTTTTTCCCTTTTTGTAATATGCTTCAAATTGGCCTTCCAGTCCGTCATTGATAATAGATGTAAATACTTTTGCCGTATTTTCCTTATTTTTTCCAAGAAAAAAGTTCAATTCCAAATCGCACCCACTCGG